>JACPQY010000043.1 GCA_016190245.1 Nitrospirota bacterium
GCGGCGGAGGCTCTGGGCCATGCAGCCCAGGAGGCCGATGGCGCGCAGTCGGCCTTCGGTCTTCAGCCGTGCAAGGGCTTGCAGCCGCTGCCAGACCTTCTCTTGCGCGCTTTCTCGGATGGCGCACGTGTTGAGAAGAGCCACGTCCGCGGAGTCGAGCGTCGCCGCCGTGACAAAACCTCCCTCGCGCAGGATCGAGGCGACCAACTCCGAGTCGTAGACATTCATCTGACAACCGTAGGTCTCCAGATAGACCCGTGGTGTGTCTTCAAGCGGGAGGGGCGGCGCGGGGTCCATGCCGGCCCCAGTGTAGCGTGCCCGGGGCGGTGTCACAACGAGACCACTTGACGCGAGGGGCACCACGCCCGTATTGTGGGCGATTCAAAGAGGAGGGCCGATGGCCGGAATTTTTCGAGATGGTTTGCTGACAGGGAAAACCGCTTTCATCACGGGGGGCGGCAGTGGAATCAACCTGCGCATCGCAGAACGGTTCGTGGACCAGGGCGCAAAGGTCGGGATTACTGGCCGCAAGCAGGAGCGGCTGGACCAGGCGGTCGCCGCGCTCAAAGCGAGAGGCGGCGAGGCGATGGGCGTGGCGTCGGACGTGCGCGACTACGCCGCGCTCGAGACGGCCGTTCGCCGCACGCGTGAATCCTTCGGCCCGATCGACATCGTCATCTGTGGAGCCGCGGGCAACTTTCCTTCGCCGGCCGTCGGCATCTCGGCCAACGGCTTCAAGGCGGTGGTGGACATTGACCTCCTGGGGACCTTCTCCACCTGCCGCGCCGCCTACGAGCACCTGCGCAAGCCCGGCGCCTCGATCGTGAGCATCTCCGCCACGCAGGCCTACATTCCTACGCCGTTGCAAGCCCACGTCTGCGCCGCGAAGGCGGGGATCGACATCCTTACCAAGACCCTGGCGCTGGAGTGGGGCGCGGCCGGAGTGCGCGTGAATGCCATCTCGCCCGGGCCGGTGGACGACACGGAGGGCATGCGCAGGCTGACCCCCTCTCCGGAGGCAAAGGACAAGTTCTGCTCAACGATTCCCATGCGGCGGTACGCGACGAAGGATGAAATCGCGGATCTGGCCTTGTTCCTCTGTTCCGAGGCTGCGGGCTACATCACGGGGGCGATCTACGTGTGCGACGGCGGGCAGTCTCTGGTCGGCTCGGGCGCCTTCATGGGCCAGTTGGGGATGTGAGCGTGGCGCTGCGGCGATCAACCGCACCGATCCTGGCGATCGCGGCGGCCGCGCTGTTCGGGGAAACCGTGTGGTCGGCCGGCGCCGAAAAGAACGGGAGCGGCCCCGAGATCACACTCAAGGTCGGTACGCTCGCGCCGGAATCGGCTTCTCTGATCCAAGAGGCCAAAGAGGGTTTCAGGGAGGTCACCGAAAAGAGTCAAGGCCGTGTGCGGATCGTTCTCTACTCGGGCGGCGTTCTCGGCGATGAGCGCGACATGGTCCGCAAGCTCCAGATCGGACAGATCGATGCGGTTGTTGTCTCCGGCATGTTGGGAGCCTTGGTTCCCGAGATGACAGTGATCTCGTTGCCGTTCGTCTTCAGGAGCTTCGACGAGTTCGACGCGCTGCGTGACGGCCTCTTCGAGCGGTTCTCGGCGGCCTTCGAGAAGCAGGGGCTTGCCCTGCTGGTGTGGTTCGACATCGGGGGATTCACGCAACTCTTCTCCGCCGAGCCTGTTCGCTCCCTGGACGATCTGGCCAAGCGTAAGGTGTGGATCTGGCCGGGAATGCCGCTGGCCGATGCCGCGGTGCGTGATTTCCCGATGCAGGCGGTGCCGCTGGATGCCCCAAGCGTCCTCATGGGGTTCCAGACAGGGATGCTCGATACCATGTTCTCCAATCCGCTGGCTATCCTCCTCTTCCAGGTTCAGAAGCAGGTGAAGTACATGACGCGGCTCGACTTCTCGCTGGTCCCGGTGGCCTTGCTCACCACGAAGAAACGCTTCTACGAGATCCCACCGGATTTGCGCGAGGTGATCCTGGCGACGCTGGCGCGCTATGGCCCTCGTCTGACGCTGCGGGCCAGGCGGGACGACGACACGGCCCTGAAGGCGCTGATCCGGTCGGGGATCGAGGTGGTCCGTCCGACGCCCGAGGCGATGGTGGAGTTCCAGAAGACAGGTGAAAAGGTGTGGAACACGCACGCCGACAAGCTCTACCCGCGTGCCTGGCTCGATGAGTTCCAGGCAGCCTTGGGGCAGGTTCGCGCCGCCCGTTGAGGCGCAAGACGGCCGGGAGGCCGGTAATGGGCAAGGGACAAATACCGGGAGTGGGGGCGTCGGCGCCTGATTTCGAGGTGGAGGATGGGCGCGGGAGGCGACTCGTTCTCGCGAAGCTCAGAGGCGAAAAAGTCCTTCTTGTGTTCCTTCGTCACTTGGGATGCCCGGTGTGCAGGTTGGAGATTTCACAGCTCCAGGCGCGCCACGCGGAATTCGAGCGGGCCGATGTGCGTGTGATCGTGTTTGTTGAATCACCCGAACAAAAGGTGCAGGTGTTTTGCCGCGATCGCGGCTTGGCCTACCACCTCGTCGGCGATCCAGACCGCCGGGTGTATCTGAAGTACGGTGTGCAGCGTGGCGGTGTGGCTGCCTTCCTGTCGCTCGGGGCCGCGTGGGGGACCATGAAAGCGCTCGCCAGAGGTCATGCGCACGGTCGGTTCGAGGGTCATGAACTCCAGCTCCCGGGCGACTTCGTGATCGACCGCAAAGGGCGCGTCGCGCACGCGTACCTCGGCCGCCACGTTGCGGACAACACGCCGGTGGATCGCCTGCTGCAGATTTGCCGCGAGATGGAGTAGGGCCCCGATCCTTGCCCGCTCTATCGAAAAACCGGACAGTCAAAGTGAAAAGTTTCCACCTCGCGAATTGCAGACTTGCGTTGTCATGATCCCTGTTTCGAACCTATCCATGTACAACCCCACGAATACTCGAACGGTTGCAATCCGGCTGAACTCTTGGCATATATGTTGCGCTACCCTTTTCGGTGGCGGGTGTGGTTGAAGGCGAGGTTACAATGAGAAGCTCGGAATGCGTGCGCCCGCCACGTCCCTGTCAAGGCACAGCCACCGGCGTGGGGAAGGACGATACGGTGAGAATTCAAGGCCTCTCGCGCTGCCGACGGACACTACCGCCCCTTGAGGTGGCGCTCTACGGGGCCCTGATCGTCGTATCGTGGCCGACGCTCTCGCTCGCGTACGTGGATCCCACGGGGGGGGGTCTTCTCGTCCAGATTCTGATGGGCGGTTTGGCGGGCGTGATCGTCGTGTCGCGGCTGTGGATACGAAGACTGATGGGAGGGCTGATCCGACTTTTCCGCTCTACCTGATGGAGTGGGAGCCGGGATCCTTCAGGGATCCGGCGGGTCGCATCTTCTATCACGACGGGAGGGTCTTCCGCACGCTCTCCCGCAGGATGCTCTCTTTGCTCGAGGATCTTGAGAAGAGAGGGCGACTCGCGGAGTGGGCGCGCGAGGGCCTGCTGATCGGGACCGAGATCCGCCGGGCCGGTGAAATAGGCCTGCCGTCGGAGTCGGTGGGCGAGATCGTCCTTGAACATCCGCGCATCCCCTACGTGACGTACCCGTACGAGTGGTCGTTCGACATGCTGCGCGATGCGGCGCTCCTTACGCTGAAGCTCCTCCGCCGGACGCTGGCATGCGGCATCATTCTGAAGGACGCGACGGCCTTCAATATCCAGTTCGTGGGAGGGCGCCCCGTCTTCATCGATGTGGCCTCCTTCGAGCCGTTCGATGGAGACAGGCCCTGGACGGGATATGCGCAGTTCTGCCGCTCTTTTCTCTTCCCTCTCGTCATCACTTCTCTCACCGGCGTGGAGTTTCAGTCCCTGCTGCGCGGCTCGCTCGAAGGTCCCACCGCGCAGGACGCGCACCGTCTCATACGTTGGGCGGTCTGGCGGCGGCCGGCACTCTGGCGGCACATCCACCTCCAGGCGGCATTGGAGCGGAGGTTCGGGACATCTACGACGGAGATCGCGGAAGCCTTGAAGGACGTGAAGCACGGCAGAGAGCGCACCGAACGTCTGACCTCGACCCTGACGCGGCTCATCGAAGGCCTGCGGTACCGCCCCGCGGGCGGGTGGACGGCCTACGAACCGCCCGGAGAGGGAGCGGATGCGGGGAGCAAGCGGGCATTCGTTGAGGCCCGCCTGCGGGAGGTGCGCGGCGGTCGCGTGGTGGACCTGGGTTGCAACACAGGGGAGTATGCGTTCATGGCGGCCGCGTCGGGAGCGGAGGCCGTGGCCGCCGACGCGGATGCCGCTTGCGTCAACGAGGTCTACACGCGGCAAAAACGCGAGGGAGGCGGCCGGGTGCATCCGGTGGTGCAGGACCTGGCCGATCCATCCCCATCCATGGGCCTGTGCCTCCGTGAGAGGAAATCGTGGTTCGAGCGGTCCCAAGGGCATTTTTTTCTCGCCCTCGCTCTGACCCACCACCTGGCGCTGGGACGCAACATTCCTCTCTCGTCGATCATCGAGATGCTGGCCGGGTTGGCGCCGGAAGGGATCGTGGAGTTTGTGTCGTTGGATGACGCGCGCGCCCGTGCCCTCCTTGCCCTCCGCCCGGAGACGACCGAATCGTACAGCCAGGCGGCCTTTGAGCGCGAGTTGAGCGGGCGATTTCAGGTTCTGGGGCGACTCCCCATCCTGGGAGGCCACAGGACCCTCTACCATGTCCGTCTGGAGCGGGAACCATGAGCCGCGTTAAGCTGCTGTCCTACTGCGTGGGGGTGAGTGTCCTGGGCGCAACGAACTTCGTGGCCTGGGAGATATTGGGGCAGGCCGCGAGAATGTTCGGGTCGCCTCCGGGGGCCTACTACGTGGCGCTGGGGCTGGTATATGCGGTCCCCCCCGTCGTGCTTCTTGCCGGCGACGCGGTGATTCGCCGCCTTCTTCCGAATGGATTGCCCCACTACCATCGCGCGCTCCTTCTCGCGGCATTTCTGGCCTTTTTCTACCGCAACTCGGCCTGGGGATACCTGAGCGTCCATCCCCACGTGCGTGTGATCGTCCTGGCCGGGGTCGTGACGGCGACAACGGTGGCCGTGGCACGGTATCACGAGCAGATCGGCCGATGGGCGGCTGCCCTCGGGGTCGTGTCGGTCCCGTTCTTTGCCTACTACGGCTTGGCCGGAGCCCCGCCCACCCAGACATCAGTGGCCCATGTGCGCCCGGCCTTGACCGGAGGCCGGCCGGGGCCGTCGATCGTCCTCCTTCTTTTCGACGCTTTTTCCCTCGATGGGCTGCTGGATGAGCAGGGTCGGATTCTCGATCGTTTTTCCAACTTGAGGCGGCTGTCACAGAGTGCCTTCTGGGCTCGAAATGCGACGACCAACTATGACATGACGGGGTCCTCCGTCGCCTCGATGCTATCGGGCCGATACCTCCAACATGAGAAGGACGTCCGGGAAGTTCTCGGATCGCTCGCCGGGCTTCTCGGCGGCGGGTACGAGTGGTCAGTCTACGGGGCGCACTTGCCTTACTGCCAAAGGATACCGGCGGCCCGCTGCTTCGACTCGCTTGCCCTCACGGCCGGAGACTGGAAGGGGTTGCTCCGGTATTCGATCCTGACCTACGCCCGTTTTCAATTCCCCACGTCGCTGTACTACTCGCTTCCACACCCTATCTCACCGCAGAAGGCCGAATCGCTCCACTTGGCGAAGCTTTTCCTGGATGATCTTGTGCGGGCCCGACCGAGAGGCGAAGTCCGATACGTCCACTTGTACATCCCCCACTCGCCGTTCGAGGTGACACCGGACGGACGCCGCGCCTACCCTGGCAAGGCACACTCGTTTCAGGGGCTGTACGGCGATGCGCTGAGGCCACGGGCAATGGAGAACTACCGCGACGAGATCGAGTGGGCGGATCGGTTGGTGGGCGAGGCCCTTGATCGCCTGGAAGCGGCGGGTGCGTTGGAGGAGACCCTGCTCGTGATCACGAGCGATCACGGCGAATCACGGGTGCATTCGGGCGGGGCGCGAGGCCGCGGCCTGGGCAAGATGGATGACCACGTGGCCCGGATACCGCTCTTCATGAAGCTGCCGACAGGTTTTCCGCTCGATCGTGTCCCGCGCGACGACTACCAGCACGTTGATCTCGTGCCGACGATCTTGGATGTCGCCGGCGTCAAGACGACGGAGCGCTTCGACGGCGTGTCCCTCTTCGCCCCCGGGGTGTCGGGTGGGCGGAAGAGGGCCTTCAGCGCGGGCCGGGAATGGACTGTCGATTCTGAAACCGGAGCGTGGCGGCCGGTTGATGCGGACCCGCCGACGGCAGACCACCCGCAGTCTCACCCGGTGAATTGAGGGGCGTGAGGCGGCCTCTCAGACGTTCCAGAGCCGTGCGGCACCTCGCACGCCGCTTGAGTCGCCGTGGCGGGCCCTCACCAACTTCGTATCCACCCGATCCGAAAACACGTGGGGGGCCCACAGCCGGGGAACGTTCGCGTACAAGCGGTCGAGATTGGAGACGCCGCCCCCGAGCACGATGACATCGGGGTCAAGAATGTTGATGACGACCGACAAGGCGCGCGCGAGGCGGTCCTCGTGGTCGGCCAGAACGGACTCGGCCGCGGCCTCGCCCGCGGCAGCGCGGCGCCCGATCTCAACCGCAGGGGTGGTGATGCCGACACGGGCCTTGTAGTCGTGTTCTATGGCGGGGCCCGACAAGAAGGTCTCGACGCATCCGCGACGGCCGCAGTAGCAGGTCGGACCGGGACGTTCCTCGTCCCTTGGCGAGGGCAGGGGGTTGTGTCCCCATTCGCCCGCAATGGCGTTGGCGCCGACAAGCGGCCGTCCGCAGACCACGATACCGCCGCCCACACCCGTGCCGAGGATGACCCCGAACACGACGGCGGCCGCGGCGCCGGCTCCATCGGTCGCCTCCGAGAGGGCGAAACAGTTGGCGTCGTTTTCGAGCCGGACGGGTCGGCCGAGTCGCGCGGTCAAGTCACGGTCGAGCGGGTGGCCGATGAGCCATGTGGAGTTGGCGTTCTTCACGAGGCCCGTGGCGGGCGAGACGATCCCGGGAATGCCGACGCCCACAGTGCCCGAGGGGCCGCACCGACTCTCGAGAAAGCCCACCAGGTCCACGATGGTCTTCAGCGTCGCGTCGTAGTCATTGCGCGGCGAGGGGACGCGCTGGCGGGCCCTTTCGGCCCCGCTCGAGTCCAGAACGATGCCTTCGATCTTGGTACCGCCCAGGTCAATTCCAATGCGGATCATGGGTCATGGGGGTCAGGTCTTGCATTGACACATCGGCCATTCGTCGGACGCTTGTTCATGCAACTCACTCTCTCAGCCCCGACCTGCGATGCATGAACGCAAGACCTGACCCCGGCGCTCCTCAGGCGAGCGCCCGGCGCACCGCTTCCCAGCTCCGCGGGTGAATAAGGTAGCTGTAGTGGGTGAAGGGGCTCATGTCCACGGATTCCATCCCCTCGAGACAGGCGGACTCGGGCGGGAGGACCATCAGGTCGTTGCGGCTCCAGAGGGCGACACCACGCACGGAGCGGGGCCAAGGGCGATGTTGCAGCAAGCGGATGATGCGGCCGTCTGGCCGGAGGTCTCGCAGAATCGGGCTGTTCAGGTATCGGGCGGGATACGTGCCGTGGTGGGGTGTCCCGAGCGTGACAAGGGTCCGCACGCTGCGCGCGAGCCGAGGGCGGGCGAGGGCGATCCGCACGATGATCCCTCCCAAGCTGTGCGCGACGAGATCGACCTGCGAGGCGCCGTTGGCGGCCCTGACCCTGCCGATGAAACGTGCAAGCGCATCGGCGCGCTTCTCCAGACCCTGCTTCGAGTCGAACGAAATCCGATAAGATCGTTTTCTGCCGTGGAACCGCAGATAGGTCGCCATGGGGAGGAAGTTGCCGGGGCCACCTCCCAACCCGTGAACGAAGATGATCGGGGCATGACCGTCGGATTCAACGCGCCGGATCTTGGGGGGTGGGGAGGGAAGCATGGTAAGTGCCGCTACCGGCAGTTGAAGCAGGTGACGTGGAACATCGGGATCCACGGACCGGTACCACTCGGCGGCCTTCCTTGCTGTAAACCTTCCTGCCTGCACGAGCAGCTCCAGAGAGCGCTGCGTCATCCTGGCCGGACTCGAAAGGGGCCGCCTGGCCTTCGCTTTCCCACTCGGCCTGGCTGCGGAAGTCATGAGGCTGCCCGAGGCAACTGAGGTTCGACAGGGACGGGGTGATTCACTAACGCGGAGGATAACATGAACTCGGGGATCGAGCTCAAGCCAGCACAGATGGCGAGAGGTCGTGGCAAGGTGTTCCCGTCGGGCTTGACGGCGGTCGGCAGGGCCTGTATTCTGCTGGTAATGAATCTTCATTACCGGATTCTATGCAACGCCTACACGCACTGAATACCGGTAGCGGCCATCATGACCAAAGCCTTCATTGCCATCGTCACGATCATGGTGGGCTGCTCAGCGCGATCAGTCGAACGTGGGAGCGCGGAGCTTGAGGCATTCAGCGTCGAAGCGTGGCTCGATCCATCGTCCGAATATCATCCGATCGTGAATTGGTTCTGGCCGGGCGGCAGCGTGACAGAGGAGGAACTGAGAAGAGAGCTGCAACTCTTTGCGGTGACCGGTTTCGGCGGCGTGGAAATTTCGACATTTCCTTGGGGGCTCCCTTCGCGCGAATCGGGCTCCGATCCGGAAATCTACACGGTGGGCACACCCGCATTTTTCGACAGAGTGGCGGTCGCGTGCCGACTCGCGCGGGAGCTGGGCCTGGAGGTGGGACTCATGTTCGGGAGCAGCGACCCGGTGGGAGGGCCGTTCGTCCGAGAAGCCGTCTCTCGGCAACTCGTCCTCGGCTCTACGGAGGTCGACGGACCCGCACGATTTGAAGGGGCTCTTCCTTCCCCCGAGCGGCCGCTGTTCGCGCAGGCGCTCGAGCCCGCGCTCCTCGCCCCATTCGACGCGGATCCTGTGCTCGTGTCGGCCGTGGCTTGGAGGGATCGCGACGGTACGCCTGAGGAGTATGTGGACCTGCGTGCCCTGGTCTCGGACGACCGTCTTGTGTGGGACGCACCGGCCGGACGATGGCGTTTGTTCGCGATCTACGAGAACCGCGTGGGCCACAAGACGAAGTTCTCGGCCTATCCGGGGCCCAACGACGCCGGGCGCATCGTGGATCACCTCGATCGTGCGGGCATCGAAGAATTCATCCGGGGATTCGGCGAGCCCATGGCTGCTGCGCTTGCGCCCTACGTGGGCGACCCTTTCAGCTTTATCAAGCTCGAGAGTCCCGAGTTGATCTACCAGTTCCCGTGGACACCCCGTTTGTCCGAAGGCTTCCGCACGGCCATGGGCTACGAGATCGAACCCTACCTCCCGCTCCTTTTCCGGCGTTTCGGTGAAGGGATGTATGTGGACCCCTTGGCGGCTCCGATGTTCCCGCCGGGTGACGTGGGCCGGCCTGTCCGGGACGATTACGAGGAAGTACGAAGCCGCCTATTCCGCGACGAGTTCGTGGGCCCCCTCGTGGCGTGGGCGAATGAGAAAGGGTTGAGCGTCTCCTTCCAGGCACACGGCGGCCTCGAGGATTACATCGAGGCCTATCAGCAGGCGGATATTCCTGAGGCGGAACAGCTCTACGCGGGGGGACGAGTCGAGTTCATGAAACTTGCCGGTTCTGCGGCGCACGTGGCGGGGAAGCGGCGCGTCTCGTCGGAGTCCTTCCTGGTCCACGGCGACGCGCGTTCCCTGCGTCTCGACGGTTTCTATCGGATGGCCGCCCGCCTCGTCGCCGCCGGGGTGAACCGGTACGTCCACTACGGATACTCCTATCGTTACCTCCTACCCGACGGAAGCCGTTGGTGGGCGATGGTGAGTCCCTCCCCGGCGTTGAGCAGCCTGGGCTGGACAAGTTGGACCGATGAGAACCATCCCGCATGGCCGGACATGCCCGCCTTCAACCGGTATCTCGCGCGAATGGCGTATGCCCTCTCTGTCGGGAAGGACCGGGCGGAGATCGCATGGCTACATCAGGATAGGGGCGTAGCCGACACGCTTGCCGCGGGGGCCTCGAGCACCGAGGCGGAGGGTCTGCGGCTATCCGAGGATACGCTGCCGCCGGCTCTCGCACTGAACGCGGGCGGCTACACGTATGACTGGGTCAATCGCTATGACCTCCAGAAGGCGACGGCGCGTGGCGGGCGCGTGAGCATCGGCGCGGCACAGTACGAAGGTCTGCTGTTGACCGATCTCGAAGAGGCCTCCCCCGAGTTGATGGCTTCGATCGAGAAGTTGGTGAGGGGCGGAGTGCCGGTGTTCGTGATCGGCGGGTTGCCGGGACGGGCGGCGGGCTATTCGGACTTCCAGAGGAACGACGAAGAGGTGGCCCGGATTTCAAGCTCGATCTCCGATCGCGTGCGGTCGGTCGATTCCGCCGGACGGCTCGGTGCCGCGCTGAGCGAGGCAGGGGTGTTGCCGGCTGCCACTGTCGCCGAGGGCGATGTTCCGTTTCGCGTCGTCCGTCGGGAGGTTGGAAACGGCACGCTGCTCGTATTGGTCAATGAGGGTGCGGCGGACCTCGAACAGGATGTGACGATGTCGGTCGAGGGTTCTCAGATCGCCGTGCTCGACCCTCTGAGCGGAGACATGGAGCATTCGACGCCGGGGCGGGATCGTGCAGGGAATCTCCTCGCGCGCGTACGCATCCCGGCCCGCCGATGCACGGTTCTGTGGGTGCGATGAAGGCGTCCGGGCGTCCGCGGGCCGCCGCGGGTCTCTGCCTGCTAGTCTTGGCCCTGAGCTCCTGCGGTTCCCCGAAGCCTGGAAGTCCGGATCTCGACGCCTTCGAGCTCTCCCACTGGAGCGATCCGCCCAAGGAGTTCCGACCCCAGTTTTGGTGGCACTGGCCCGGTGGAAAAGTATCGGAAGAAGGCATGGAACGCGATCTCGCCCTGTTCGATCGGATCGGAATCGGCGGGGCCTACATCCAGGCCATCGGTCCCTCGCTCGGGCAGAATGACCCGGAGATGATGACCGTCGGCACGCCGGCCTACTTCGAGAAGGTGCGGACGGCCTGCCGGATCGCCGAGAAGCGAGGCATGAAGATCAACGTGTATTTCGGAACGAGCTGGGAGACGGGCTCGCCGCATCCCGGCGACGGGAAAGAGCGCCA
>JACPQY010000048.1 GCA_016190245.1 Nitrospirota bacterium
AAGTACCGGCCCGACTTCCCGGAGCGCTTCGGCTCCATCGAACAGGCGCGCGCCCACTGCCGCGACTTCTTCGCCTGGTACAACACCGCGCACCACCACGCAGGGCTCGGGCTCCTCACGCCCGAGGACGTCCACCACGGCCGCGTCGCCGAGCGCCTGGCAGCCCGCGCCACCGTGCTCGTCGCGGCCTACGCCGCACACCCCGAACGCTTCCCCGCCGGCGTGCCACGGCCCTCGGCCCCGCCCACCCAGGTGTGGATCAACCCACCCAAGACTCAGGCCCGTCGCCACGAGGAGGCGCAACACTAAACTCGAACATGGGCTGTCTCATTTTCATTGACAGGCTCCGGCCCATGAAAGCACAGAAGGAGTAATGGGAAACACCACGGAGCGACCCACTGTTGGAGTTTTTTCACCCCCAGCGAGAGACTGGGTTGTCGAGTCACTATCTCGCTGACGGGAAGAATGGCGATCTTCCGCAAGGGGCCTAGACTTTCATGTAGTATTCACCTCCGAGTTCGGGCCGTGTCTCGACCGCAGGTAGGGATCGCTGAGGGAGTAGGGCGAGAGTGGAGTTGGCGAATGGGCGGTTTCGATCGCACCACGTTCAACCCCGCAATCGTGGGCGGGCGGGCCGGTATCAGAGGGATGCGTATCCCTGTTTCCTTGATTGTCGGACAGGTTGCCCACGGGGCGAGTGTTCAGGACATCCTTCAGGGCTATCCCGACCTTGAGCGCCAGGATATACAGCAGACGCTCGAATACGCCGCTTGGCTGGCGCAGGAGCAGGTAGTCGGAGCCTGAGCCGGGCTTGTGAGGTCCCTCGCCGAGATGGGTGTGGACATCCGTGTCGTGGAGTGGCTGCGCGCACAGGGGCATGAAGCGGTCCACCTTCGACCGAATGATCGCACGGTCACACCTCGCATGTCCCTTCCGCGTGATTCGGATCGTGATCTGTGGCAAGCTCGGGGCGCGAGGTGACGCATGAATCAAGCAGAGAAGCCCAACGCCGACGAATTCCCCGTGCCGAGGTCGTTCAAGATTCTCGCGCTAGTCGTGGCACTCGCGGGTGTCCACATCGTCATCTGGTGGGGCCTCGTGTTTTCGGAGTATTACGAGAGACTCGTTTCGCCGGACCAGTTGCTTCGGATCAAGAGCTACTTGGCCGGTGATGCGGTGCTGGGAGTCCTCGCGGTTCTCACGATCCATGGAGTCCGCCGGGCCAAGCGATGGGTATTCTTCGCCGGTGGTGGGTGCTTCGGGGCGATGAGCTACGTCGCCGCGCAGGCGGCCGTGGAGTCGCTCCTCGGCCTGACCCCGAGAGACGTTTGGACGCTCTCGGCGGTTTGGCCCTATCTGGTTCTGGGGCTGGCCGGATTGGTCGTGTTTTGGAGAAACCGGGCCTTGATGGCCCCCAGCCGGTCCTGATGGTTGCCGGACACTTCGCGACCGCCCTCGTCCCGGCATCCCGCCTGCGCGGCGGCCCGCTGTGGCTCTTCCTGCTGGCGGCGATGGTGCCCGACTATCTTTACTTTCTCCTGTCGTTGTTCGGGCTGGAGCGGCCGCTGCCGGTGGAGTTCTGGACGACCTCCCTGAAAGACATGCACGGAGAGATGCCGTACAGCCACAGCGGATTCTCGATCCTGGTCCAAGCCCTCGTCATGGGAGGGATCGCGTGGTTCACCACTCGCGAGCCGCGCGCGGTCCTGTGGTGTGGGGCGCTCGTCGTTGGTCACTACCTATGCGACCTGCTCGCCGGTTTCCAGCACGAGATCGCGGGTATCGGATCGCCGATGATCGGGTTCAACTTCTACAACAATGCCCCAGTTATGGCGCTGGCCCTCGAGGCGCTCCTCTCGGCCGGCTGTGTCTTCTGGCTTGTCCGTGGGCGGCGTCGGTCGAACCTCCCGCTCACTCCGCGCCAGAAGGTCCTCCTGTACGTGGTGTTCGTGGGCGGATCGTTTCTGCTCCTGCCCATCGCGAACGAGTCTCTTCTGGACTCCCTTTCGTCGATCGCGGGCCCCCGGTAGGCCATCGGCGCGGGCGGACGCCGGCGGTCGCGCCGGATTCTTGCGTCGCAAGAGGGCGTGTTGCTCTGCAACATACCCCCCTTGACAGGCCTTCCCGGGTATGCCACAATTGTCGCAATGCAACATACAACGGTGCAGCAAAAAGAACCGGCCGGGCGACTGGCCGGGATGGAGGCCCGGCTCCCGGGAACGTGGCGAAGCCTGATCCCCGGGGGGCCGGAGTGGTCCGGAGTTCTTGAAGGAGGATTTCCATGCCTGCGAGAAAAAGGAACGTCGGTGCGAAAGCGCCGGAAACCAAGGGGCCGGAGAGCGTCGAAAAGGCCGAGCGAGTGGCTCGCTCTGTGGCGAAGCGCGCGTTCGAATTGGCTGAGCGCGTGGCCGATGGCGTCGATGAAGCGGCGGAACGGGTGATCTCCACGGCGGAGGACCTGAGCGGAGTGGAAGGCAAGTCCGCCCGGAAGTTCGTGCGAACGTTGTCCGAGGCCCGCGATCGGGGCCTGTGTCAGGCCAAGGATCGCACCTCGAAGTGGATCGGTAACGTGGCCGAGCTGGTTGGGGGGATCGCGAAGTAGTCAACGTTGGTTGGAATGGGGAGGCCGATGTCCCTCCAGGCCTCCCCCGGCTCTTCTCCCGAATGCTGGCTTGCCGAAGTGGCGGCAGCCGGAGAGGTGCATGGAAGTAGATGGAGGGCGCTCCCAAAGGTCTGATTTTCGATATCCAGAGGTTTTCGGTCCATGATGGGCCGGGGATCCGGACGACGGTCTTTCTCAAGGGCTGTCCCCTCCGCTGCCCGTGGTGCCAGAACCCGGAGTCGCTGCGGCCGCGCGCAGAGATCGCCTTCTACGCCGACCGCTGTCGCGGGTCCGGTGGATGCTTTCCACATTGCGAGGCACGGGCGCTTCGCAGGGATGGGGACCGCGTGGACAGAATCCGATGCGACGCCTGCTCGGCCTGTGTGGACGCATGCCCGTACAACGCCTACCAATTGGTGGGGCGGGAGATGGGGGTTGAGCCGCTCATCGAGGAGATTCTGCGTGACCGGCCGTTCTATGAGACGTCCGGGGGGGGTGTGACGTTCTCCGGTGGCGAGCCCACGCTCCAGATGGAGTTCCTCGGGGCGGTGGCCGCGCGGTGCCGGGAGTCGGGTGTGAGGGTCTGTCTCCAGACCTGCGGTCTCTTTGGTTGGGAGGCGTTCGAGCCGCTTCTTGGCCTGTTCGAATTCATCCAGTTCGATCTCAAGATCATTGACGCGGAAGAACACCGGGCCGTGATGGGGGCCGACAATCGCGTGGTACTTGGCAACGCGCGGCGGCTGGTGGAGTTGAAGGCCCCGGTGGTGTTCCGCATGCCCGTGGTGCCGGGATTCACCGATCCCGTCTCGAATCTCCGGGACGTCGCGGCCTTTCTGGGCGAACTCGGCGTGAGCGGCCTTCATCTGCTGCCCTATCATGCGATGGGCGAGGCCAAGCTGCCCCGATTGGGCTATCCGCTGCCGGCCTTGGGGATTCCCGAGTCGACGAACGGAAGGGAGGCGTTGGGCCGGGCCGAGCGCTACTTCCGGGAGGCGGGATTCGAGGTCGCGGCGTGAGCGGGGCGTTTCTCTCCACCCAGCCGGCGCTGGACGTGAGCGATCGCGTCCGGGCGCTCCACGAGGAGGTCCGCGGTTCGGCCCCGGGGCTCTGCGCGGAGCGTGCCCTGCTCGTTACGCGCTATTTCAAGGGAGCGAAGGACGGCGGCGTGCCGCTCGCAATCCGGAAGGCGAGGGCGCTGGCGCACATCCTGGTACACAAGACCGTGCGGATCCATCCGCGCGAGCTTCTCGTGGGGAATTTCACGTCGTACCGCGTGGGGGGGCAGCTCTTTCCGGAACTTCACGGACTGGGCATGATGGAGGATCTCTTCCGGTTTCCGCGGAGAGCGGTGAACCCGCTCCGCGTCGCCCCCGCCGACCGGCGGCGACTCCTGCGGGAGGTGCTCCCCTTCTGGGCGACCCGGGTCATGATGGTCAAGGCCAGGCCGTTCCCGGAGTCCGTCCGCTTCCTGCGCGAGATGGCCGATCCTACGCACTACCTCATCAACGAGGTCGCGGGGATCTCGCATTTCGTCCCCGACTATCCCGGCCTCGTGGCGAGGGGGATGGACGGCTACCGGCAGGAGATCGCTCAGAGGAAGCGTGAGGTCGAGACCGGCTCGGGGGAAGCGCATTTCCTCGATGCCGCCGGCGTCGCTTGCGATGCGCTGGACCTCTTCGCGGATCGTTATCGTCTCGATGCGACGGCGAGGGCCGGTGAGGAAAAGGATCCGGTTCGCCGCGATGAGCTGGAGGCGATCGCCGCGGTCTGCGGCCGTGTTCCCCGGAAGCCGGCCAGGACCTTCCGCGAGGCCCTTCAGGCGATCCTGTTTGCCCAGATCGCCTTGAATCTCGAATCGCTCGACAATTCGGTCTGTCCGGGCCGGCTGGATCAGATTCTCAACCCCTACTATCAGAAGGATTGCGCGGAAGGGCGGCTGGATCGCGACGGGGCGCTTGAGTTGCTCGGCTGCTTTGCCGTGAAGCTGTGCGAGATCGTGCCCGCGTTTTCACGCCGCGGCACGCGATTTCACGGAGGGATGTTCAATGGTCAGGTGGTGGTTGTCGGCGGGACCGATCGCGAGGGAAGGGACGTCTCCAACGACGTCACGTTCTTGTTGCTGGAATTGATGGATGCGTTAAGGACGCGGCAACCGAACTACCACGCACGGGTACATTCCGGCAGCCCGAGCCGATATCGCGCCAGGATCGCGTCGGCCCTCGCTCGAGGGGCGGTTTCGCCCGCGGTGTACAACGACGACGTGATCGTCCCGTTGCTTCAGGGGCGGGGCATTGCCCCGGCGGATGCGCGCGACTACGCGAATGTCGGTTGCGTGGAGCCGGTGGCGGCGGGGAAGAGCTTTCTCTCGACGGATGCCGCCCTTTTCAACCTGCCGCTCTGCCTGGAACTCGCCCTCAACCGGGGCCGACGCTTCGGTGCGTTGCGGAGGATCGGGGCGGCAACACCGGACCCGTCCCGGTGCGGGGCTCTGGAGGATCTGGTCGAGTGGTTTCGGTTACAGGTCGAGTGGGGAGTGACCCGCCTCCTGGAGGACTTGCGGGGTGTGGAAAGGGCGAATGCCCGATGGCATCCCACGCCGCTCACGTCCATGCTCCTCGAGGGGTGCCTCGAAGGGGCCACGGACTCGACGGCGGGCGGGGCGCGCTACAACGGGAGCGGGATCCAAGGGGTGGGCGTCGTGGAGGTGGGCGACAGTCTCGCGGCGATCGAGGACGTTGTTTTTCGGAAAAGAGCGGCGACGCTCGGGGAGGTGGCTCGAGCCTGTCGGCGCAACTTCCGTGGGTTTGACGATCTCCACGCGAGGCTCTGCGGCGCGCCAAAGTATGGCAACGATGATGCGCAGGCGGACAGGTGTGTGGGACGCGCCATCGAAGTTTTCGAGTCCTGCTTGCGAGGGAAGCAAAACACGCGGGGTGGCGAATACGCGGCGGGGTTCTACTCGGTCACATCCCACGTGGCCTTCGGCTTGAAGGTTGGCGCCCTCCCGAGTGGCAGAGGAGCCGGGGAGTCGTTTTCGTCGGGAATCTCGGCGGGCAGCGGACGCGATCGGCACGGTCCCACGGCCCTTCTGCGTTCGCAAGCTGCGTTGCCGCTCCACCTTGCCGGAAACGGCGTCAATTTCAACTTGCAGATGGATCCGTGGGCCGTGAAGGGGGCTGATGGGGCGGTCAGACTTCGGGCACTGATCGATGGTGCGTTCGCGGCCGGCTGCATGCAGATGCAGGTCAACGTCCTCGATCCGAAAGTCTTGATCGAGGCACGGGACAACCCGACCCGATATCCGGGGCTGCTGGTGCGCGTCTCCGGCTATTCGGCGTACTTCAACGACCTCTCCCCCGCGATGAAGGAGGAAATCATCCGCCGCACGATACACAGCGCCCCGGGCGAAGCCCCCGGCGCGGTCTGAGCGGCAGGGACACGCCGAGGGGGGGGGGGTGGCGCAGAGTCCCCCCCCCGGACGACGACTCTGTGGGGTGAAACCTACTTCCCGGTTGCTGGGGCTTTCTCTTCCTGCTTAGGAGGGGCCGCCGACCCGGCCGTGGCCGCCGGCGCAGGAGCCTGGGGTTGGTCCGATTTCGCGGCCATGACTTTCTTGATGGAGGTCAGTGACCCTGCGGCCACTTCGGCTTCAACATTGTCGCCGACCTTGATGCCCTTGGTTTGATCGGGCTTGGCCTTGACAACGACCTTCTTGTCCTTCGAGACCTCGATCGTGACTGACTTCCCTTCCGTGACTGCGGCGACGACCCCGCTCAGCTTCTCAGCCTGCGGGGCGGGAGCGGCCGCTTGAACGGCGGGCTTGGTTTCAGGTTGCGAAGCTGCTTTCTCTTCGGCCGAAGCTGCCTGGCCCATCAGAAAGGCGGCGACGACGGCACCGGCAAGTGTGGTACGTAGATCCATGCTGACGGTTCCTCCTTTCGGTCCCATGATCCGCCCCAGAAAGCCGTTTCCGACGATGTCTGTCGGATCCACCGAGCCAAGGTCGTTCTTGGGACGCGGCATGGGAACGCGATTCCAATTCCAGATGGCACAGCAAGTCGAAGGCCAGCCGCGAGGGGCCCAACGTATTGGGAGAACAGATGCTCTTTGGAATCGGCAGCTCCTTCCCGTGCAGGACTGCATGAGTTGCAGTCGAGCCGGGCGATTTCGGGCACGCTTGCAGAGCATCGTCTTGACTTACATACAGTTAGGTGGATCTCCGATGAACTGCAAAATGAGGTCAGCAGGGGGCGTCCCGGAGCATCCGCCTTGGGAAAGATGGCGGGTGGCGTGTCTAACGTATTTCAATCACGGACTCCCCGTGACGCTTCGAGCGCCTGGCTGCTCGGGCTATTGGCACCGGCATTGCTCTCGAAAGGCGGAAAGCGGGGATTCAATGGCCACGGCGATTTTCTGAGAGACGACCATGATAGAAAGGCTGCGGCGGAAAGTACCCTGCGTCGAATGCAGCCTTGCGATGTACGACCTCCTCGGTTGGAAGTGCCGCTATTGTGGAGCCATCTGGCCAGCCATGGACCGCGGGACGGTTTTCTCTGTCTTTCTGATTGCCATGGTGGCCGCGTTGGCGATCTCTCTGCGATGAGATTCGCGTCGGCTGCGGGGCATCGCGCCCCGGGCCCGAGATTGAGCGAGCGGGACGAAGTTGGTAGTGTCCACCGTGTGGGGAGGGTCGGTGTTTAGATCTGCGCCTCCGAGACCCTTGGTGAGCAAGGTGCCCGCACGCGCGGGCGTCTGGATGGTTCTTATCCTCGGGCTCGCCCTTCTCGGCACGCTCGTACATCAGTTGTACACGGAGGAGCGCGAAGTGATGAGCCTGCTCACCGATCAGGGGAAGGCGGCCCCGGCTGTGGCGGAGGCCATCGCGGAGGCTCGGTGGCGATTTGTCGGCGCGGCGGGCGCCTTCTTTCTTTTCGGAACGGCCGCCGTCGTGCTGCTCATCGTTCTGTACAATCAGAAGGTCACGGCGTTGGCGCTGGAGGACGTGAAGGGGCTGGCCCGGGATGTCCTTCAGAACATTCCGACCGGCGTCATCACCCTTGATCGGGCGGGGATCATCACGTCGGTCAATCGGGCTGCCGGCAGACTTCTGCCTCTGCCCATGCAAGACGCCGTGGGGCGACCCTTCCCGGAGGGTCTGGGATCCTACGCGAAGCTCGTTGAGCTGATCGGAGCCTCATTGGGAACGGGCGCGTCGGGACGGCCCCTGGACGTTCGGCTGCCGGAAGCGAAGCCGCCCGTCGTTCTGCGAGTCGCCGTTCACAAGCTGATCGATCACACGAACGATTGGTCGGGGTCACTGGTGCTGCTGCGGGATCTGTCCGAGCTGACCGCTTTGGAGGAGCACCTCCGGCGCTCGGACCGCCTCGCAGCGCTGGGAACCCTGACCGCGGGCGTGGCCCATGAGATCAAGAACCCCCTGAGCGCCCTGCAGCTCAACCTCCAACTTCTGTACGATACGGCCGTGCGAGACGGACGCGTTTCGCCCGACTTGGACAGGTACCACGAGGTCGTCCGCGCCGAGCTCCAGCGGCTCAAGGACATCGTCGAGAAGTTCCTCAATTTCTCCCGCCCGTCCCGCTTGACGCTGGCTCCGGTGGATCTGAACCGGTTGGTGGCGTCCACTCTCGACCTCGTGTCCGAAGAGGCGGCCGGGCGGAAAGTCCACCTCTATTTTTCAGCCCAGCGCCCACCGGCCGTGATCATGGGGGATCCGGGCCCTCTCAACCAGGCGCTTCTCAACATCATCCTCAACGGGGTGCAGGCGATGCCGAAGGGGGGAAGACTCCGGATCGACATGGAAAGTTCCGGATCGAACGGGAAGCCGGCCGGAAGCGTGGCGCTTCGGATCGCCGACACGGGGGAGGGGATTCCGCCGGCCCACCTCCATCGAATTTTCGACCCCTACTTCACCACGCGCGAACGAGGGACGGGGCTGGGGCTGTTCATCGCACACAAGATCATTGAAGAGCACCGCGGGGCCATCCAGGTGGCGAGTGCGCCCGGCGAGGGTACGACCTTCCTGATCTCCTTTCCGCTCGCGGTGGGGCAGGTCTGACATGGGAGCTGCGCTCACCGGCGGACCGGGTCGAGGCGTCGATCTCCCCGCCCGCGTGCTCGTTGTAGATGACGAAGTCAACATCCGCGGCGCGCTCCAGGCGCTTTTGTCCAATGAGGGCTACGTCGTGACCTGCGCGGAGGGCATGCCGACGGCCCTGGGGTGCCTTGAGGAAGGCCCTTTCGAGGTTGTGATCACCGACCTTCGGATGACCGGCCAGGAGGATGGGTACCGGCTTCTGCGCGAGGCCAAGGGCCGCTACTCGGACACGGAGGTGATCATCCTCACGGCCTACGGGACTGTCGCTGGAGCGGTCGAGGCCGTCAAGGCCGGCGCGCACGATTACCTGGAGAAACCGATCGACAAGGAGCGCCTCCTGCTGGTTGTGAAGAAGGCCTTGGAGCGCCGGCGGCTCGTCTGCGAGAACCGCCGTCTGGCCCTGAGCCTTTCGTATCGGGAGCAACAGCGCAAGCTCCTTGGGGAGAGCGCGGCGATCCGCGCGGTGTTGGAGCAGGTTCGGCTGGTGGCGCCGACGAACGCGACCGTTCTGATCCTGGGCGAGAGCGGGTCGGGAAAGGAGCTCGTGGCGCGGCTGATCCATGACAACAGCCCGAGGAGGGGCGGGCCCTTCGTGCCCCTCAACTGCGGCGCGCTTTCCGAGACATTGATCGAGAGCGAGCTCTTCGGGCACGAGAAGGGCGCGTTCACCGGCGCCTCGGCGGCGAAATCGGGCCTGCTGGACGCGGCCCACGAGGGCACGCTCTTCCTCGACGAGGTCGGCGCGATGTCCGAAAAGACTCAGGTGGATCTGCTCCGCGTGTTGGAGCAGCGGACATTCCGGCGCGTAGGGGGCGTGAAGGTCATCCCCACCAGCGCGCGGTTCGTGGCCGCCACCAACCGGGACCTGTGGGAATCGGTCGCGGCAGGCCGTTTCAGGGAAGACCTGTACTACCGGTTCAATGTCTTCTCCATCCACGTGCCCCCCTTGAGGGAACGCCAGGAGGACATACCCCTTCTGGCGCAGGCATTCCTGGGAGAGTTCGTCGAATACTACGGCCAGGATAGGAAGCGCTTCACCACGGGCGCGCTGAGGCTGCTTTCGCAGTCCGGGTGGCCGGGGAATGTTCGTCAGTTGCGGCACGTCTGCGAACGGCTCGTGATTTCGGTGGGTCCCGAGACGATAGCGGAAGAGGACGTGGCCCGCGAACTGGCGGCGCAGAAGGACAGGAAACGCCACATCAAGATCGAGTTGGGCGTCTCCCTGAAGGAGGCGGAGAAAGAGATCATCCGCGGGGTGCTGGCGGAGGTGACATCGAATCGCGAGGAAGCGTCCAAGATTCTTGGGATCAGTCCGCGGGCCCTCTACTACAAGTTGCGCCGGCACGGCTTGGTCGCGCCGGGGGGGGGGGCGGTGGAAGCGGCAGGGATCGGGGAGGCCGAGAATTTTGAGCCGGATGTCCGGGTCGTCGCGCCGGCGCGTCCGGGGACAGGCGAGAAGGCGTGAGGAAGAGGGCCGAGCCGTCGGCGGGGCGGGGGGGATTCATCTGTGCCTCGATTCGGAAGGCGGCTGGACGACACTTTGATGAAGCGTTCCTCGAAGCGGTCTTCCGGGCGATCGTGCGGTGGGAGCCGGACATGACCGCCCACTTCTTCCAGATCGGGGAGGGAGCGGGCAGCCGCGTGCTCGAATTCGGGGCGTTGACCGGCCGGGCGGTTGTAGACCTCACGGCCCAGTCGGGCGAGATCAAGACGTCCCTCATTCCGGTTGGGGCCGTGCAGGGTATCCAACTCATCGACAAGGCGGAGGCGACGGAATTCTACGTGCGCTCTGCCGGCACGGAGGACATTCGCTACCTGGCGGTAGGGGAGGCGGACCGGGCGAGGCTGCGGGAGTACGCAGACGCGGTGGAGCGGATGCTCCGGCGGGGTTGACGTCGGCGGGCTCGGGGCGAAGTGAGCGTACCTGAGGCGAGGGCTCAGCAGCCCGGGAGGGCCACCTCGGGCAGGTGTTGCATCGCCTCTTTCACCCGCTCCTCGGGGTAGTCGTAGTCTTCGAGCCGGCCCTGGTGGTAGGCGTCGAACGCCATCATGTCGAAGTGGCCGTGCCCGGAGAGGTTGAAGGCGATCGTGCGCCGGTGGCCGTTCGTCTTGCACTCAAGCGCCTCGTCCATCGCCGCACGGATGGCGTGAGCGGACTCGGGAGCGGGGATGATCCCCTCCGATTTCATGAAGTGCACGGCGGCCTCGAACGTGGCGAGTTGGCGCACGGCGCGCGCCTCGATGTCGCCGTGATCCACGAGCGCGCTCACGGTGGGGGACATGCCGTGGTATCTCAGCCCGCCCGCGTGAATCCCGGGCGGAACGAACGTGTGGCCGAGGGTGAGCATCTTCACGATAGGTGCTGTGGCGGCGGCATCGCCGTAGTCGAAGGCGTATTTCCCTTTGGTCATGCTGGGGCAGGCCGCCGGTTCCACGGCGATGATGCGCGTCTTCTTCCCGGCCGTGAGATTCTTCCAGAGGAACGGGAAGGAGAAACCGGCGAAGTTGGAGCCGCCACCGGCGCACCCGATGACGACGTCCGGGTACTCGCCGGCCAACTCCATCTGCTCAAGGGATTCGAGCCCGATGACCGTCTGGTGCATGAGCACGTGGCCCAGCACGGACCCGAGGCTGTATTTCTTCGCGCCGTTGGAGGTGGCGGCCACCTCCACCGCTTCCGAGATGGCGATCCCGAGCGAGCCCGGGCAATGGCGGTCCTCCGCGAGCACTTTGCGTCCGAACGTCGTCCGGTCCGTGGGGCTCGGATGCACCTCGGCCCCGAAGTTCTGCATGATGATCCGGCGGTAGGGTTTCTGCTCGTAAGAGACGCGCACCATGTAGACCTCGAGCCCGAGGCCGAAGAAGCTGCAGGCCATGGCGAGCGCAGATCCCCACTGGCCCGCGCCGGTCTCGGTGGTGAGGCCCTTCGTGCCGCCCGCTTTGTTGAAGTAGGCCTGCGCCACGGCCGTGTTGGGCTTGTGCGAGCCCACGGGTGAGACGCCCTCGTACTTGTAGTAGATGTGTGCCGGCGTATCGAGCGCCTTCTCCCATCGGCGCGCCCGGTACATGGGCGTGGGCCGCCACAGCCGGTATACCTCTCGGACCGGTTCGGGAATCTCGACCCACCGCTCGGTGCTGATCTCCTGCATGATGAGGCTCATGGGGAAGAGCACGCTGAGGAAATCCGGCGTCACGGGTTGCTTGGTGGCGGGGTGCAACACCGGTTGCGGCGGTACCGGAAGGTCGGCATTGATGTTGTACCAGGCTTTCGGGATCCGGGATTCGTCGAGAATGTACTTGTTCGAATCGCCCATTTCAGTCCTCCTCTCGGTAGCTCCCTCGAAGGCGCCCTCCCCGTGCGATCGAAGGTACTCAGCCCGTGAAAGCTATCAGGTCGGCGATCCTATGTGAAGCGCGAACGGGTCGGGAGATGTCGCACGTCGGGCTTTCTCCGTCCCCCGCGCCAGGCGTGCGCGCCCTTCAGGCCCCCTTCGGGTACACGCAGATCACCTTCGGCATGGCCCCCTCGACATGAAGGGCAGGGACGTTCGAGCTGCTCGCGCAGGGGTTCCCGTTCTCGTCGAAATCAATCTCCCGCGTGAACGTGACGCGCGTCGGGAGGGGGAAGACGGTGAATGTCTCGCTTTTCGGGTCGAACCGCACGAGAGAGTCCGACGCGGTGCCGCAGATCCAGACGAGTCCGCTCTTCTTCTCCACGTTCAGCGCATAGGGCGTCTCCGAGCCGGGCGGGCCCGTCGGGATGACATACGTGGCGAATTGCTCCGAAGCGGGATCGAATCGCGCGAGCAGCCCGCTGGCGAAGGCCGGGATCCAGAGCCGCCCCTCCGCGTCGAAACGCATCCGGCGCGGACCGTAGAACGGCGTCTCCCATTCGCGTATCTGCCCGGTGACGGGATCGAGTCGCCCGATGCGGCGGTCGTACAGCTTGGAATACCAGACGGCTCCGTCCGGCGCGATGTCGATCCCATAGGGGAGGGGCATGAATCGCTGCGGCTGCCCCTCGATGGCGGCAGGAGGGAATCGGCGGAAGACGTCGCTCCCCGGGTATCGGGAGGCGAGCCCGAGGAGGGGGCTGATGAGGGCCATGCCGATCTTCTGGGGCAGGCCGTTGCGGGGCAGGGCATAGAGCGTGAACTCTTTCGTGCGTGGGTCGAAGCGGCCGAGATGGTTCGAGAGGGCCACGGTGAACCAGAGGATGCCGTGGGCATCGAACCGGAGCGTGTGGGGATAGAGCCCGCCCGACGGGATCGGGAACATCGCGAACGTGGCGGTCTTGGGATCGAAGCTGGCGAGGCGGTTGCCAAGGCAGAGCGTCATCCACATCTTGCCATCGGGGCCACGTTGGATGCTGTGCGCCCCGAGAAACGAGACATTCGTGCCGATCGGGCGGGGCGAGGTCGCCAGGATGCCTCCGCGCGGCTCCTGCACGGCGGGGAAGGCCCATGACCAGCGCTGGGACGTCTTGGGGTCCAGCGCATAGAGCTTGTCCTCGTTCGTGTCCACCGAGTAGATTCGGCCGTCCGGCCCGAAGTGGATGTCGTGCTGATACGAGTTGGGGCCGCCGAGGGTCCACTCCACGACGCGCGACCCCGCGATGGCGGCGCTATCGCCAAACACCTGCGTGGGATTCGGCGAGGGCGGGGTTCCGTAACCGCTGGCGAGCAGGTCCGGGAGGATGTCGAGCAACCCGCCGGACGGCAGGGCGCCCATGCTCAACATGTTTTCGATGAACTCCCTCCATTTTTCGATGGGCCGGGCGTAGCGAGTGAAGTAGTGCCCCTGCTGATGACAGTAGGCGCATTGGATCTTGAATTCCGCGCGGCGCTCCTCGCTGGGAAATGGAAGCTGGGAGGCCCAGTAGTTGGAGGGGAGCGTCTCGGCCCAAGCGGGGTCCGGCTCCATCACGAGGCGGACAGGTCGCGCGGCCGGCGCGATGAGGGAGACGTCCTTGTATCCGATCCTGCGCGAACGGAGTTGGAGGGAGCCCCGATCGGCGCCTGAGAATGCGAACCGGCCCTCGGTGTCCGTGTAGACGGTGGTGGTGCGGGCTTCCGGTGCGTTCGTCAATGAAACCATGGCGCCGCCAATGCCGCGGCCCTCGTTGTTGGTCACGCGGCCGGAGAGGGCGAGGGCGGGAGGTGGAGCGAAGACGTGAAAGAGGGCCAAGCCGGCGGTGACAGCGGCGGCCGCGATCGTTCGTTGACTTGCGCGGGTCATAGCAACCTCCCCCAAGCAATGAGCAGCAGGACCGTGGCTGGCACGAGGATGATCGAAAGGAAGAATCCCCGGTAGGCCCGGTCGTCCGAGATTCCGTAGACTTCGGCGTAGGCCCAGGTGAAGACCAGGGTGTTCCACGCCAGACAGAAGGCGAGCAGCACGTGAGAAATCATCATGGCCGTTCCGGTCGGGTCGGGCAACGCCGCTACGCCGGTGGCCAGGACGAAGTAGAGATCGAGAACGGACAGAAGAAAGCAGTAGGTCTTGAACCACGTGCCGAGATCGCCCCGCGTAGCGCCCAGCGCTCTGACCGCGAGCCGATGGGAACCGAAGACCAGTCCCAGATCGCACGCGAGCTTTCCCGCGAGCAGCACGGCAAACTGGGCCCTCGGCGAGAGCGTGGGAAGGATTGTCGGTCTCACGATCTCGCCGATGAAGAGGACGCGCAGGGCGTTCCCATCGCTCGCGCGACCGGCGGCCACCCACGTGGCGGCGGCAGCCGCGCTGTAGGCGATGAGCAGGAGCCACGCCGCGGTGTAGGAGAATGTTCCCCCCTCGATGAACGCGCGGACCGTAGCCCTCGGCCGCAGCGTGATGCCGGCGAGGGCTTGACGCACCGTCATGACAGGTGGCCGGCGATCTTCTCGGCGGCGCGCGTGGCCAGCGCCATGATCGTTTCCTGGGGGTTGACGGCCACAGAGGTCGGCACGGCGCTGCCGTCGCAGATGTAGAGCCCGGGGAGATCGTGGGCTTGGTGGTTCGTGTCGATCACGGACCGTAGCGGATCCTTTCCGATGCGACAGGTGCCGAGGGGATGATACGCGCTCAGGAAGATGTCGCGGGCGCGGATGCGCGCGCCCTTCAGGCCCTCCAGACCCCTCCGATCCCGCACTTCGGGAAAACCCTGCACCATCGGGAATAGCCGGGAGGCGCCCGCTTCGAGGAAGATCGTGCCGACGAGTTCGATGCCCCGCGTGATGCGCTCGAGCACTTCGCGGCCTACGCTGTAGAAAATCATCGGCTTACCTCCCGGTCCGATCCGCACGCGACCGCAGGACGGATCTTCGACCATGACGGCGAACGCCGCGACCCGTTCGTACGCCTCCATGAGCTCGACGAGGTCCCGCCCCACGAGTTGAAAGAGAGTCGCCGCCAGATCCACGGGTGCCGAGGCCCCCAGCAGCAGGATCCCTGCACGGTGGAACTGGTCCACGCAATACCCTTGAGGGATGGCGGCAAACGCGCGGATCGGTTCGTCGAAGAGGGCCGATAGACTGGTGGCGGGGTGAATCGAAAGGTTGCGCCCGACGTAGCCGCTGCGGTTGCACAGCTTTTGACGAAGGAGGAGCACAGGGGTGAGGAGCGTGCCGCAGGCGAGGACGACGGCGCGGGCGCGGACGCGAAAGCGCGGCCCTCCGCCGGTCGCCTGCGCCTCGATCCCAACCGCTCGCCCATTCTCGAGCCAGACGCGATCCGCGCGCGCTTCCGTCAGGAGCAGCGCGGAGGATCGCAAGGCCAGTGGGATGTAGGAAAGGTTCATGCTCCGGCGCGCGTCGGTGGGACAGCCGTAGTCGCAGACGCCGGCCCCGTCGCAGTCGGGCGCGTTGCGCCGGAGAGGGCGGTGGGACCAGCCCATGCGATCGCATCCGCGCGCGATCACACGCCCGACGCCGCCCACAAACTTCATGTCCGCCGTGTGCACGGGCAGCGTCTGCTCCACGCGGTCGAAATACGGCGCAAGACGGTCTGGGGCGAACTCATCGAGGCCCAGTTCCTTCACCCAGCGTTCGAGCACCCAGTCCGGCGTGCGCCAGCACGTCCCCGTGTTGATGGCGGTGGAGCCCCCGACCGCTCGGCCCATCGGAATCGGGACGACCGTGTTGCCGATCGAGAAGGTGAATCCTTTGTCCCGGTAGAACCTCTTTTGCGCGTCCCAGATGTGGCCGGTGACATCTTTGCGCGTGTGGTAGCGGCCCTCTTCGAGGATGACGACGGCCAGTCCCGCCTCGGCAAGTTCCTTGGCGACCACGGCCCCGCCCGCGCCGGTGCCAACTACGACGGCATCGGCCTCGATCACCTCACCGGCGGAGAGGGTGGCGGCGGACTTGGCTTGGTCCAAGTAGCGGGGTCGTTCCTCGTTGCCTGTTTCGAAGGTGAATCGCGCGCCCAGGGCCGCGTAGATCTCGGGATCGTCGAAATGGGAGATCTTGAGCGGGGCGGTGAGGGCGAAGACGAGGGCGCGCCGCAGGCCGCGGCCGGCCATCCAGCCGCACAGGAGCCTCTCACGCCGCTCGGGTGAAAGGCGCGTGAATCGTGAGCCGGTTTGTAGGAAGGCGGCGATATCGAGAGTCCAGAGGAGGACGCGGAACCCCAAGCCCACGGCCCGGCCCGCCTCGGTGAGGAATTTCTCGAATCGTTCGAGTGTGGGTGTCCCGGCGGCCTTGAAAACCCGGCCGGCTGGAAGCGCGGAGGCGGCGAGCGCCTCCAGAACGCGGCGTTCGTAGGGGCTGAGGGCGCCCGACTTTGGGCCCTTGGAGTTCTCGACTCCTCCCTCGATGGGACGGGGGTTCATGACTTCGCCCGGCCGAACGACTCCAGAGTTTCGGCGAAACCGACCTCGGCAGACCTCGGTCGCCAGCCCAGTTCGCGCTCCGCCTTGGCCGACGTGAAGGCCCACCGACCGGCCATGGCCAGGCCTTCTGTCGTGACTCGTGGAGGAAGGCCCGCGAGACGCGCGAGCGGAGCGAAGAGGGGCATGAGTTGGCGGATCAGCTTATCGGGTCCGACGAGCCGCGGCGTTCGTCGGCCCGTGAGGCGGCTCATCAGCCCCATCCAGTCGCGAAAGGTGAGGATCTCGCCGGCGAGGATGTAGGATTCGCCTGCTCGCCCACGTTCCGCTACAAGCCGCAGGCCGGCCGCCGTGTCATCCACGTGTGTGAACGTAAGTGTGGCATTGGGAAAGGCGTAGAATCGCACCCAGCCGCGAACGAACAGCCGGCAGGTGAGTCCGATGAGGCTCCGATCGCCGGGACCGTACACTGCGCTCGGCATGGCGATCCGCACGGGGAGTCCCTTGCTCGCGTATTCCAAGGCGACCTCGTGGGCCTCGCATTTGGTGGTTTCATAGTGGGAGCGGAAGAGGCCGTCGTTGCGTTGAGATTCGTCGCCCGGCCCATTCGTGTTGGGTCCGAGGGTTGCCACGGTGCCGCAGTAGACCACGTTGGGGACACCGCTTCGCAGAGCGGCTTCGAGGACGTTCCGCGTCCCCTCCACGTTCACCGCGCGCATGGCGGCCGGGTCGCTCGTGCCGATTTCATAGTGTGCCGCCACGTGGTACACGACTTCGGCGGCCTCCATCGAGCGCAAGACGGAATCGGCATCGGTGATGTCACCCTGTGCGGCCACCGCGCCGGCCCTCTCGAGGGCTGAGGCGCCGGCGGCGCTTCGGACGAGGGCCGTCACGCGCCGACCATCCCTCAAGAGGGATTGGACGAGACGCGACCCGATGAACCCCGTGCCTCCGGTGACGAAAACTCTCACGATGGGCCGAACTCAAGCGTGATCGTGCGGCCCGCGGGAGGGTGTGTCAAGCGCCGGCCGCCGGATTACTCCGCAAACAGGTGCTGATTGACGGACTGGAGGCCGGTGAGGGAGTACACGTCGGTTGGCAGGGCGGGCACGAGGGCCACGGGCGCGCGGGGGATCTTGCGCCCGAGGAGTTCCACTCCGAGCCGGTCGAAGTCCGAGATGTCTTCGATGGCACGAAGGTTGTCGAGGAGCCGCAGGTGCTTGGCCTGCGTGCCGCGATTCATCTCCCCGCGGATGGCGGCTTCGGTTTGGTCCAGGAGAGCCTTCCGCTTCGATTTGGGAAGGTAAGGAAAGTGGAAGCGATTGACGATGATGCCGCCGAAAGGAATCTTTCTCTCCACGAGCTTGGCGTGATAGAACGCGATCTCCCTGATGTTCTGCTGGTGGGGAGAGGTGACGAGCACGAACGACGTTTCCTTTGCCAGAAGCACCTCGCTGGCCTTTTCGGCTCGGAACACGAGGCCGTCCCATAGATCCTGAAGGGCAATGAAGAAGTCGGAGACGTCGCGGACAATGCTGAAGCCGGTGATCGCCTCGAAGATCTTGAAGAGGACGTCCGAGCCGGCCTGCATGACGCGCAGCCCGATCTTCCCCACCGATAGATAGGGTTTGAGGAACCAGCGGACCACACCCGAGCGGAAGAACTCGACAAGCTTGTTCGGGGCATCCAGGAACTCGAGCGCATGCTTTGTGGGGGGGGTGTCCACCACGATGAGATCGTACACGCGGCTCTGGTGGATTTCGTACACCTTCTCGATGGCCGAGTACTCATACATACCGGCGAGGCTCGACGTGATCTGCTGGTAGAGCCGATTGTTGAAGACGCGATCCGTGACTTCCGCCGAGGGCGAGAATGAGCGCACCATGTCGTCGAACGTCTTCTTGGGGTCGAGCATGAGGGCGAAGAGCTTGCCCTTGGGTGCCTCGCCATTCCTCGCGAGGGGTGTGAGGTCCACCTCGTGCTCCTCGTTGCCCAGCTCGCGCACCCCCAGCGAGTCGGCCAGGCGCCGGGCGGGATCGATCGTCATCACGAGCGTCTTCTTCCCCTCGATCGCCGCCTGGAGGGCCACGCAGGCGGCAAGCGTCGTCTTCCCCACGCCCCCGGCGCCGCCAAAGATCAGGATCTCCCTTTCGCGGATGAGGTCGCGAAGGAAACTCGAGCCGCCGTACAGGGCCGCGCCCGCCGACCGGGAGTTGTTGGCCGTCTTGTGGGAGTTTTCGGGGGGGGGGCTCACTCGAAGTTCTCCTCGAGGGTTGTTGCCAGCCGGTCCAAGTCCTTGAGCGAGAGGGGCGATTTCAGGATCAGGGGCAGCTCTACCTGCGGCGCCTTGATCTCCTTGGCGAGACGTTTCCGGAATGTTTCTTGGGCATCATGAAGGATCTTGAGATCCGTGACCGCCTGCTGAAGCGCGGCCCACGCTTCCTCGGAAGCCCCCTCGGGACACGTCGCGCGCGCTTTCTCGTCGAGGATGTCCTCGTCGACAGGCACAATCTGGTTAATCACCACGGCATCGACGGGGAGGCCCTGCTTCTCGGTCAGGTCCGAGGACATCTGGAGGACCTCGTTGACCGGCATCTCCTGGAGCAGGGTGATGAGGAGGATGCCCGATTCGTCGGGGTTCTTGTAGAACGCCTCCATGGCGCGCGTCTCGCGCATGATGGGGCCCACTCGCACCATGTCCGAAACCACACCCGGCACGCGCAGCATCTCGAGGCACTGGCCGGTGGAAGGCGCGTCCAGGATCATGAAGTCGAAGGGATGGCGGTCGCCTCTCCGCGCCATGTCCTGGGCCATGTACCAGATCTTGCCGGTGTACACGAGTTCCTTGAATCCGGGAGCGGTGCGGGTGAAATACTTCACCACGGGGTTCTTGTGGAGGATCTGGCTGACCGCGCGCACCTTGAGGTGCAGTGTCAGGTACTCGGTCACCGCTTCCTCGAAATCGAAGCCCGTGGACCGGATTCCGTCCGCCACGAACTCCCCCTTCGCCTGCTCGAGATCGCTCCCGAAGACGGTCGGGATGGATTCGAACTCGGTCAGCTCGAGGATGAGCGGTCGTCTGTCCTTCCGGCGAGCGAGGATGGCGAGGGCCGCGCAGAGCGTGCTCTTGCCCACACCGCCCTTGCCGCTCACGATCACGAGTTTCTTGTGGAAGAGGCGGATCATGGGTCGTCCTTGCGGGTCGGGTGCGTCCCTGCGGGGGCGTTGCTAGGAGATCGAGGGTCCGGGTTGGCTTGGCGTGGCCGCCGCAACGAGGGGGGCGGGGCCGGCCGCGACGGGCTGCTCCCCGCTGCGCGCGAATCTCACGATCTCTTCAAACAGCTCGTTGGAGAGGAGGCTGCCCAAATGACCGCTCCCGCGGAGGATGTGGACCTTGGCTTGGAACGGGGGAAGGGCGGCCGTATTGGGGACGATGATGTTGTCGGGCGTGGTGGGGCAGACCAGCACGGGTGCCGAGGATTGCATGCCCGTGCGGAACAACGAGCCGAGAAACTTGCTGCGATAGCGCATCTGCCGGGCGTTCTCTCCGAATGCGAGGAAGGCGAGCTTGGAGCCTTCGTAGGGAGCGCAGATCGTCACGAGCCTTTCCACGGCCTCCTTCCCGCCGAGTTTCTCGATGTAGTAGTGCGCCGCCAGCGCCCCAAGGCTGTGGCCGACCAGTATCACCTTCGACACGCCGGTTTCCCGGCGGATCGCCTCCACCTTCTTCATGATCGCCTCGGCCAGAATCTCCACCGGCGCGCGCCTCGGTCTCAGATCCACGACGTAGGTCCGGCACCACCCCTCTTTCTTCATGCGGTAGCGCCAGTACAGGAAAATGGAGGGCGGGAACAAGTAGCCGGGGACGAACACGATCGGCGTGGGGTTTCTCGGGTGCGCCAGTTGGAAAGCGCCTTCTAGGCGGAGGAAGCTCAGAGGGATCATGAGGAAATGGGCGAAGGTGGAAAACACCTCACGGACGAAGGCGAAGGCCAGTGTCAGCAGGTCTGTTTCCTTTCGCTCCTCCTCCGGGGCGTTGGCCCACTCGTAGAGGTAGATGAAGTAGGTCAGGAAGACGAAGACGAATGCGGCACCGAAGACGAGTGCGACGAGGCTCGCGAGGAGCTGAAACATAGCCGTACGATAGGGGAGTCATCCCTGGCTGTCAATTCCCGTTCCCATATGGCCGTCCCGGGGCGGCTCTGGTAACATGACCCATTATGAATCGTCCTCGAGATGCCGGCGCGCGCGACCATGTGCTCGGACGGATCCACATGATCCGGGTGCCTCTTTTTCCCCAGAGGCGGGACAAGCGCTACTCGGTGAACACGTACCTCGTGCAGGACGATCCGCTCACGCTGGTGGACACCGGGCCGGATCTCGATGAGGCCTTTGAGGCGTTGGACCGCGGTGTGCGCAACCTCGGTTTCACGTTGGGGGAGATCCAGCGCATCGTGCTTACCCACCCGCACGTGAACCATTTCGGGCTCGCGGCTCGACTCAAACAGCTCTCCGGCGCTCAGATCTGGGCGTACCGCGGCGACATCGAGACCTACGCCACGTTTCCGCTGCCGCTGAAAAGGGGGCTCGTCCGGCTGGCCCGTCTGCTGCGGCAGGCCGAGCTGCCCGCCGCGGAGTCCAAGCCCATCCTGAGAAGCATGGCGTCGCGCCTTCGGCGCGCGCAGCGCGTGTCGGTGGACGTGGGATTCGACGAGGGCGATCTCCTCGATTTCTCAAACTTCACCTTCGAGGTCATCCGGACCCCGGGCCACACGCACGGCCACGCCTCGCTGTTCTGCTACGAGGGAGACGTTCTGATCGGCGGGGATCTCCTGTCCGAATCCGATCGGCCGACCGCCGCAGTCATGTTCGATCCGGGCGGGCAGCGATTCCGCACGTTCCCTCAGTACTACCGTTCACTCAAGAAGATTTCGTACTTGTCGCCGTCGCTCATCCTGCCTGGCCACGGCAAGGCCATCGAGCGGCCGCGGGCGCGCATGGCCGAAGTCCTGTCAGGAATGGAGCGGGAGTCGGAGGCGTTCGCGCAAGCTGTCAGGAGTGGCGTGGGGGGACTCTACGAAGTCCAGGCGCGGCTGGATGGGATGGTCCGCCGCCCCCTCGACTACCGGACCTTCTCCTGGATCATGGGCCACCTCGACCTTCTGCGCGAGAAGGGACAGGTGACGGAGGCCCTCATCCGCGGCCGACTGGTGTACCGCAGGCCGACACAGGAACTCCCGATCTACCACCCCGTCGCGGGGCACGCCTGAGGCAAGCGACGGCTCCGGGCCTTCCCGTGCGGGCCGCAGGGTCTCAGGAGACCCAGAGGTACTGCACGTCGGTGTAGATTCGGATTCCCTTCTCTTTGGCGAGGCGGTAGGCCGGCTCCGTGACGAACGGGCAGACGAAGGCTAGCTTGGGGTCGCGTCCTGTGGCCGAGCTGCAGAGCGCACCGATGCGGAGCAGCTTGGCCACGTCCCCGTCCGAGACGCTCGACTTGATTTCGATCAGGGTGGGCTGGCCCTTCGTCACGAGGCAGTCGACCTCCAGGTCGCAGGAGTGCCCGAGTACAGCACCTGGGACGTCCCGTTTGCGCCACACTTCGACTTTGACTCCGCGCGCCGAGAGGATGTCTCTCATTGCATGCCGGAAGGCCGACTCGGCGTGCTCGCCCCGGCGGGCGCCCAACGCATCGATTTTCCGGTCCATCCTCGCGAGCGTTTCTAGGATGGGCACCAGATCCCGCCGAGTTGCTGGCCGGTCGAGGTCGGCCGGCCCGACCTCCGTGGTCGCCAGCCTCCCCCCGTGTGGAACGGCCTTCTTGCCTCGCACATCCCTACGCATGTGCACAAAAGTCTTTGTGCACATATACTTGCAGAGCCTGAAGGCTCCGCTACGAATTTTCCTCTCCGTAGCGGGCCCTTCAGGGTCCGCGTCCCCCTTGCCGCATCTCTAGAAATTATTGGTCGAGCACACAGTCTATCACGCTCATCACACGGCTTCCACGGCAGCGAAAGCCTGACGCGAGACCGCTCGCTGCTGTGACGTCGATCGCGACCCTGACGGGTGCAGGCGGGGTGCGGGGCTACTCGATGTCGTCCGACGTGATGTCGTCCGGTGAGCCCGAGACCCCGTCTTTCCCAAAAGACGAGAGCTTGTACCCTTCGGCTTCGCCGGGAAGGAGTTCGTAGGCGTACGGCCTCCGCCAAGGATCTTTGAATTCCTTCTTCCCCTTCAAGTACGGCCCCGCCCACGTCTCGCATCCGGACGGCTTCTCGATGAGCGCCCCCAGTCCGGGATCGGTGGACGGGTAGTCGCGACAAGCAAGGTGGTACAGTTCAAGGGCGCTGGAGATGGTGGCGAGATCGGTCACGGCTCTCTTTCTCAGCGCCGTGTCCCACAGTTTCGGCAGGCCCACGGCCACGGCGGTGCTGAACAGCGCCACAATGGTCACGGCGATCATGATTTCGAGGAGGGTGAAGCCGCTCTTCGCAGCGCCAACCCCGGATCGAGTGACGGCACGGGACTTCGTGGTCACGTCCGGAGCATACACAACGGGGTGACTCTGCGGTAGTCGCGCTGCTGCTTCCGAACTGCGGTCCGGCTTGCGACGCGCGGCGGTCCCTGCCCCTGCCCGGATTTGAATCCGCCACGGCGGAGAACCTTCCCGCCGGTTGGCGGGACGCTCTATCCAACGTGAAGGAAGGTCGATCGAATCCACGCCCGGCCGACGCCGGACTTGAGTTGGCGCCGCCGCCTTGCCGCTTCCGGCGAAGTGGGTAGGTTTTCGCTGTGGATGAGCCACCAGCGGCCCTGCCCGCGGTGTGTGAACTTGGATCGGGCGGGGCGGGGCTGGTTGTGTTCGGCGATTCGGCGAGGCAGCTCGGCCGTGCGGCCGGTGTAGATCTGGTCGGTGGCGGGACGGTAGAGAACGTAGACGACAAACATCTCCGCCCTCCCTCTGCGCCTGCCCGGATTTGAACCGGGAACCTTTGGCTCCGGAGGCCAACGCTCTGTCCAATTGAGCTACAGGCGCGACGGGCGGAAGCATAGCACGAAACGGCGGTGAGGGAAGAAGAGGGGAGGCGGCCCCTCGCCGGCGGGGGCTTGACAACAAAATGAATATCATTCATTTTATGAGCATGGCTCAGAACAGGGCCGCGCGGTTCCACGGCGTGGGGAAGCCCATGACTCTGGAGGATCTCCCGATGGCGGGGGGGGAGGGCGCGCTCGTAAGGGTGGAGGCGGCGGGACTGTGCGGCACGGATCTCCACATCGCCGTCGAGGGTACGATGACGACCGCCTTCCTTCCCATCACGCTCGGCCACGAGATCGCGGGCGTGGTGGAAGAAGGGGCGGGCGAGTTCCGCCCGGGCGACCGCGTCTGCGTCTATCCCCACGTGCCGTGCTTTTCGTGTGAGTACTGCCGCAGCGACCGGGAGGCGCTCTGCCGCGCCTCGAGGATCTTCGGTGTGCAGCGGGACGGCGGCTTCGCCCGGTACATCCGACTGCCGGACTCGTGTCTCTTCCGTCTCCCGGACGTGGTGCCATTCGAGGTGGGTGCCGCCCTGACGGACGCTGTCTCCACGGCCTACCACGCCGTCCGGCGGCGGGCGGAGGTGCGCGCGGGCGAGTCGGTGGCCGTTTTCGGCTGCGGGGCGCTCGGCACGTTCGCGATCAAGATTCTGGCTCGTCTCGCCCCGTCCGCGATCCTGGGCGTGGACGTACAGCCCTCGGCACTCGAAAGGGCCAAGCGGGCGGGCGCAACGGCTGCGGTGAACGCCCGTGATACGGAGGCCGCCAAGGAAGTCCGTCGGCTCACCGGCGGTGGGGCGGACGTGGCCTTCGAGTTCATCGGCTCGGCAAAGACAGTGAAGGAGGCGGTCCGCTCGGTCCGTCCGGGCGGGCGTGTGGTGGTGGTAGGGATCGGTTCGGAGCCGGTCGAACTGACGTCCCTTCGTGTGTTCGTTGGGAACGAAGTCACGCTGATGGGGTCCATGGGGCTGAGCCGACAGGACCTTCGCGACGTGATCGAGTGGGCGGGCGAGGGCAGGCTGTCGCTCGAAGGAGACATCGAGGTTCGGCCCCTGGCCGAGATCAATGAGGTTCTACGCGAGGCGGCGGGCGGAGAACGCAAGGCCGCCAAGTTCGTGCTGAAACCCTGACGATGGGAGTTCGCGAGCGACGCCAACGGGAGCGGGAGAGCCGGCGGAGGGACATCCTGTTGGCCGCCGAGCAGGTTTTCGGGGAGAAGGGATTCCAGTCGGCCACGATCGAGGACCTGGCGGCACGCGCGGAACTCTCCGTCGGGACGCTCTATCTCTATTTCAAGAGCAAGGAGGAGCTTTTCATCTCGCTCATCTTCGAGGCCATGTCCGTTTTCCACGGAGGCCTGCTCAAGATTCGGCGGTCGTCCCGGCCGCCCGCCGCCAAGCTGCGCGAGGTCTGGGCGTTCTTCATCCGGTTCCGCGAGGAGCATCCGATGTACTACAAGGCCCTCCTGCACCTGCACGACGCGGACTTCACGCGCTCCCTCTCGCCTCCCGTGCGGGAAGCGATCCTGCAGCGGTCGGGCGAGAACTTCGACCTCGGCGGGCTGATTGTTTCCGAAGGCGCACCGGACGGACGCCCCCGCAGCTTCATCGAGCTTCTCTGGGCGGCTTTCATGGGGCTGGTCTACATCCAGGACACGCGTCGAAATCTTTCGCGCGCGTACGATCCGCGAAAAGATCGGGCGTTCTTCAGGCGAGCCTACGGGGTTCTGGAGCTGGGTCTGGCCAGGGCGGGGGGGGGGCTGTGACGGTCCATGTGGCGGGGATCGGCCGGACGCGATACGGCCGGGACGAGCGTTCGATACCTGAAATGGTGTACGAGGCTGTGACGGCCGCCCTGGCCGATGCCGGTGTCACGCGGGATGAGATCGATTCGATTGTGACCGCCTCGATCGATCTCTTCGATGGAAAGGTGGCGTCGAGTGTCCTGATAACGGAGGTTGTCGGCGCGGTCATGAAGGAAGAGGCGCGCGTCGCCGACGACGGGGCGGCCGCTTTCGTCCACGCGTCGGCGATGCTCCTCAGCGGGCGGAAGGAGACGGTGCTGGTGGTAGCCCACGCCAAGAACTCGGAGGCCGATGCGGACGCGCTCACGGCGTGGAGCACGGACCCGATCCACATGCAGTCGTTGGGTCTCAACGATCTGACCGCCGCGGCGCTCCAGGCCGATGCGTGGCTGGCGCAGGGGGGAGATCCCGACGCGATGGACGCTGTGGCTGCCCGGCGGTTGGGCGTCGCTCCTGCCGAGGTGGCTTCGTCTCCCGTTATCGCCGAGCCCCTTAGGGAGAAGCACCGCGCGCCGCTGGTCGATGGCGCTTGCGCGCTGGTCCTAACGTGCGACGTGCGACGCGCGACGTGCGACGTGGGGGTTTCCGGCATGGGCCTTTGCGTGGAACCGCACTACTTGGGAGACCGGGATCTGATCGGATGTCCGGCCGCACAGAAAGCGGCCGAGCAGGCGTATCGAATGGCCGGCTGGCGTCCGGAGGACGTGCAGTTGGTGGAGATCTCAGCGCAGTTCGCACACCAGGAAATCCTATGGACGAGGGCTCTGAGGTTTGCTGAGGACGACGGACGGCGGTCGGTCGACGGTGGCGCCATCAACCCCAGCGGGGGTTGGTTTGCCGGAAACCCCTACGTCGTGGCCGGGCTCGAACGGATTGCCTGTGCCGCGGAAGCCATCCGCACGGGCACGGCTCGGAGGGTGCTGGCCCATGGCTGTTGGGGACCGGCGGGGCAGGGCCACGCGGTGGTCCTGCTGGAGGGGGGGAGGTGACCCCGCACCTATCCTTGCCGGCGATGCACTACGTGTATGTTTTGCACAGCCTGCACCGGGAATGGGCATACATCGGGTACACCAGTGACCTGCCGAGACGCATGAAGCCGCATCGCGATGGAAAGGTCCCCTCAACGAGGGCCTATCTGCCCGTGCAATTGATCTACTACGAGGCGTACTTGTCTTCTGAAGACGCAAGGCAACGGGAGAAAGGCCTCAAGTACTTTGGCAGAGCGTATGCCCAGCTCAAGAGACGCATGGATGGCAGCCTGCGTCTTCTACAGGCAAGGATAGGTGCGGGGTGAGGCGCGTCGCCATCGTGGCCACGGGCCAGACCGATCACGCCAAGGAAAGGGGCGACGTGAGCCAGCCGGAACTCATCTACGAGGCTGTTTCTCGCTGCATCGAGGACGCCGAGCTGGAGCCGCGGGACATCGACGCCGTCGTCCTCGCTAACATGGAGCTCTTCGAGGGGAGGATGCTGCCGGACCTGTGGTGCGCCGAGGCGGCCACGGCCCTTTTCAAGCCGTGCCTCAAGATCGCGACGGGTGGAACGTCCGGCACCTCAGGGGCAATCGCAGGTTTCTATGAGGTGGCCTCGGGGATCTTCGAGACGGTCCTCGTGGTCGGCTGGGAGAAGCACTCCGAGGGACACACACAGACGGGGATGGCGATGACGGACCCTATGTGGGACCGTCACGTCGCCGGAGGCGCGCTCAACAACTTCGCAATCTCGATCTCGCAATTCATGCGCACGCGACACGCTTCTCCCGAGGCGGCCGCGCGGATTGCCGTGAAGGCCCGGCGCAATGCGGCGCTCAATCCGCACGCACACCTGAAGATGCCGGGGCTGACGGTGGAGCAGGTGATGGAGTCCAGGGTCCTTGCCGAACCGGTTCGCCTCCTCGACATGTGTCCGCAATCGGATGGCGCCTGCGCCCTGGTGTGGGCGGCCGAAGGAAAGGCGGAGCGGATCTGCCCGCGACCCGCCTGGCTCCAGGCCACGGCCACGCGACACGACAAGCCCTATCTTGGCGACCACGGCGATCGCCTCTCGACCATGAGGACACTCCGGAGCGCAGCCGCGGAGGTGTACGAGGAGCTCGAGATACGCGAGCCTCTGAAGGAGTTCGATGTCGCCGAGATCTACGAGCCTGTAAGCTACGCGGAACTCGCGTGGTACGAGGCGCTGGGGTTTTGCGGCGAGGGGGAGGCCTCGCGACTTGCGGAGGACGGAGTGACCGAGCTCGATGGAGAGCTGCCCGTGAATCCGTCCGGAGGTGTGCTCTCCACGAATCCCGTGGGGGCCTCCGGTGTGATCCGCGCCGCCGAGGCGGCTCTCCAGATACACGGTCGCGGCGGGAAGCGGCAGGTCCCGGACGTCCGCAGGGCGCTCGTCACCGGCTATGGGGTCTACTCGTGGTCGGATGTGATGGTCCTTGGAGCGGAGAAGCCGTGAAGGAACAAAACGCGGGCTACATTCGCCATCGCATGGGGCTTGCCTGGGAGATGTCGCCCGGCGCGACCTTCTCGGCGTTCCATGCCTTTCTTGAGGCCGGGAAGCTGGCGGGTCTCCGTTGCACACGTTGCCGAAAAGTGTACCTGCCTCCGCGACCGGTCTGCGGAGACTGCTACATGCCTCTAAGCGAGTGGTTCGAGGTATCCGATCGGGGAAGTGTCGAGGGGTTCACGGTCTCTCACCACCCGATCCTTGATCCAGTGACGGGCTCCGCCCGGCCCACGCCCTACGCGAGTCTGCTCGTGAGACTTGACGGGGCATCCACTTCGATCAATCACTACCTGAGGGGCGCCGATCCGCGGACCGCTGCGATCGGGATGCGGGTGCGCGCCGTCTGGCGCGAGCCGCGCAGGACGCTGATGGACCTTCTCGGGTTCGAGCCCACGGGGGGTGGGGAAGACGCGGCGTTCCCACGACCACTCGAGGCGCCGGATCTCAAGCCTGCGGCTCGTGTGCAGGTGAATCTCGACATCCCTTTCGCCTACGCCGTGGGCCGTGGCGGACGCTGGTTTTGCGACGGACTGAGAAGCGGGCGGATCCTGGCCAGTCGGTGCGGCGCGTGCGCGAAGACGCTCGTCCCGTGCAGATCGTTCTGCCCGAGTTGCTTTCGCCGGTTTGCGGAGAGCGACCTGCGGGAAGTGGGGCCGGGCGGCGCGGTTGCGGCGGCGGCGGGAGCGCCGTCGCCTCCTCTCGGGCTGATCCGATTGGACGGGGCGGACACACTCTTCGTGCACCATGTTCGCGCCCGGCGGGGTGTGCGTGTGACGGCGCTTTTCAAGCCGACCGAGGAACGCCGGGGCGATCCCCTCGATATCGAGGCCTTTGTGCCCGTGGAGGCGAGCGCATGAGCGTGGGATTCGAGCTCCGGGGACGCGTGGCCGTGATTACGCTCGATCGGCCCGAGGCGATGAATGCGCTGAACCTCGCCATGCGCCGGGAGTTGAACGAGCGGTGGGCGGAGTTCCGCGATCGTGAGGATCTGTGGGTGGCGGTCGTGACGGGTGCCGGCGAAAAGGCGTTCTGCGCGGGCGCGGACCTCAAGGAACTCGGAGAGTTCTATCGGAGCCTGACACCCAGCGAGCGGCGAGCAAGATGGGAGGTGGAGCCGGCTCTCGGCGGCATCACGCACAATCTGGATGTCTGGAAGCCGATCATCGCGGCCATCAACGGACACTGCCTGGCGGGGGGGCTCGAGCTCGCACTCGCGTGCGACATCCGCATCGCCTCGGAGAACGCCACATTCGGACTCACGGAGGTGCAGTGGGGAATCATTCCGGGGGCTGGCGGGACGCAGCGTCTTCCCCGCCTGGTCCCGTTCGGTCGTGCTCTCGAGATGCTGATGACGGCCGAGAAGATTGACGCGGCCGAGGCCTTTCGTCTCGGTCTGGTCAACCGCATCGTCAAGCGGGACGAGCTTCTGCCCGCCGCGATGGCCCTGGCGGACCGGATTTGCCGGAACGGTCCGCTGGCCGTCAGGCTGGTCAAGGAGGCGGCGTGGCGCGGGATGGAGATGCCGCTGTCGGAGGCGCTTAGGCTCGAACAGTTTCTGGCCGACTACGCGCGACAGAGCGAGGACGCGCAGGAGGGGCCGCGGGCGTTCGCCGAGAAGAGGCCGCCGGTATTCAAGGGGAAATGATGATGGAAGAACGGTTTCGGACGCAAGATCTGCCCGACAAGGTCGTGATCGTCTGTGCCCTCACCGGGGCGCAGCAGGGCAAGGAGGCGAATCCAAACCTGCCGGAGCAGCCGGAGGAGATCGTGGCGCAGGCGCTCGATGCCTGGCGGGCGGGCGCCTCGGTGGTCCACGTCCATGCGCGGGACAAGAGTGGAAAGGCGACGGCGGACGTGGCCGTCTTCCGTCGGATCGTCGAGGGCATTCGCGCGAAGTCGGATGTCGTCATCAATTGCACAACGGGCGGCGCGGTGGCCGGCCTTCCGCTGGACGAGAGGTTGAAAGTCGTCCCGGAACTCAAGCCGGAGATCGCCTCGTTCTCCGTGGGCGGCGGATCGCTTCTCGGGAAGTACGACCGCGAGAAGCGCGCGTGGACCCGCGACCGGTTCGTGAAGCTCTTTCAGTCCTATTCGGAGATGGAACGGGCGGCCGCGATCTTCCGGGAGGCTGGGACGAAGCCCGAATTGGAGGTCTATGACAGCGGTTTCCTGAACAACCTCTGGACGCTTCGCGAGGCGGGTTTTCTCGAAGAACCGCTTCTCGTCAATTTCGTGATGGGCATCAGCGGGGAGTGCACACCGTGGACGCCTCGGAACCTCATGTACTTGGCGGACAGCCTGCCGCCGGGATCCAACTGGCTTGTCTCCGCGATCGGCGCAAAGGTCCATTTCCGCAGCGTTGCTTTCTGCGCGAGCGTGGGTGCTCATGTCCGGGTCGGCATGGAGGACAACGTGTATGTCGGCCGCGGCGAATTGGCGAAATCGAATGCTCAGATCGTCGAGAAGGCGGTCCGAATATGCCGCGAGATCGGACGCGAACCCGCCACGGCGGCCCAGGCGCGGAGAATCCTTGGGCTGAGGACTGATCCACCTGAGGTGTCCTGATGGCTGAACGCTCGTCCCCCTATTTCACCACGGAACACGAGCAGTTCCGCGCCGCGGTCCGCAAGTTCGCGGAGCAGGAGATGCGGCCCCACTGGCAGGAATACGAGAGCGCGGAACGCCTGCCGGAAGCGGCGTACAAGGACTCATTTCGGAGCGTGTTCGCCAAAGCGGCGCAGATGGGTTTCCTCGGCATCCGGGTCGCGCCCGAGTACGGCGGTCCCGGCCTGGATTTCTGGACCACGACGGTTCTCTGCGAGGAATTGGTGCGGTCGCTCGCCTTCGGGTTGTGCGTCTCCATGCTCGCCCATGCCGAGTTCGCCATCTCCGCCGTAGCGGAGGAAGGCACGCCCGAGCAGAGGAAACGGTATCTCCCGGATGCGGTCCAGGGAAAGACGATCTGGGGCCTGGGTGTCACGGAGCCCGATTTCGGCTCCGACGTGGCCGGCATTCGGACCACGGCGGTCAGGCGCGGGGACCGCTACGTGATCTCCGGCTCGAAGACATTCATCACCAACGGGACGATTGCGGACTACATCACCCTGACCGTTCGAACCGGCGGGCCGGGCAAGGGAGGAATCAGCCTCGTGATTCTCCCGACGGCGACGAAGGGGTTTTCCGTCGGAAAGCGGCTCGAAAAGATCGCCGCCCGCTCGTCGGATACGGGGCTCCTCTTTTTCGATGAGTGCGAGATCCCTGTCGAGAACCTGATCGGCGAGGAGGGAAAGGGTTTCTACTACATCATGAAGCACTTCCAGGGCGAGAGGCTGGTGCTGGCCTCCTTCGCGAACGGGCTGATGCAACTCCTCTGGGAGGAGGCGCTGAAATACGGCGGCGAAAGGAAGGTCTTCGGGCAGCGGATCCTCGAGTTCCAGGTCTGGAAGCACCGGCTGGCGGAGGTCCACACGAAGATCGAGGCCTCCCGGCAGCTCACGTACTGGGCTTGTGACAAGCTCGTCCGGACGGGCTACGCCCAGAAGGAGGTGTCCATGGCCAAGATGTTCGCCACGGAGACCATCCGCGGCGTGGCGATGGAAGCGGCCCAGATCCACGGCGGGAACGCCGTCACGACGGACTTCCCGGTGGGGCGCCTCGTGCAGGAGAGTTGGGGGATGACGATCGGGGCCGGCACGAGCGAGATCATGCGCGAGATCATCTGGCGGGAAGTAGCACGAGAGGGACTCCCGTGACCGCGGGCGCATTTTTCGACGTGGACGGCACGATCGTGCGCGGAAACCTCGCGGTGGCCGGCGCACTGGATTGGGTGAGACGAGGGCGGATACGGCCCCTGGATTTCGCGCGCGGCGCCGCATGGTTCTGGGGCAACTATCTGGCCGGTCGCATGAACTATGGGGATCTTACGCGGGTCGGCTTCTTTATCCTGGCAGGCCAGTCGGCCCAGTCGATACAAGATGACGCAGCGGACATTCTTGACCGGAGAGTGCGGAACAGGATCTACGCGCAAGCGCTCGTACACATGCAGACACATCGCGACGCGGGCCGACGGCTGGTGGTGGCCTCGTCCGCACCGGCTCCCATGGTACGCGCACTGGCCGCGCGCGTAGGGATCAACGACATCATTGTCACGGAACTGGAAACCCACGACGGGATTCTGACGGGACAGGTGGTCGGCGAACTTTGTTACGGGGAGGGTAAGCGAAAGTTGGTCCAGGCTTTCGCCGATCGTCATGGCCTATCACTCTCCGACAGTTTCGCCTATGCGGACGGCTACACCGACATTCCATTCTTGTCGTCCGTCGGTCACCCGGTGGCGGTGAATCCCGACCGGAGACTCAGGCGCGAGGCGGTCAAACGAGCGTGGCCTATTGTTCGATATGAACAGGAGGGAGAATGAGCAAGAGAACGGACTCGGTCTTACTGACAACCGACGGCCCGGTGGCCACCCTAACGCTGAACAGGCCGAATCGGATGAACTCGATTGATGTGGCCACGCTGGATCTTTTGTGCGAACGCTTGAGAGAGGCCGGGCGGTTGGATGTCCGTGTGCTCGTCCTGACGGGGGCGGGAAATCTTTTCTCGGCGGGCGCCGATGGGTCTGAAATGGTGCCCCGCTCCTCCCGCGAGTGGGAGGTTCTAGTCGATCACTACCTCGACCCGATCCGGATCATTTCGGAACTCTCGATGCCCGTCGTGGCGCGAATCAACGGTGATTGCGTCGGCGGCGCGATGGGGATCGCCCTTTCGTGCGATTTCCGGATCGCAGTCGGCACGGCCCGTTTCGCCGCGCCTTTCGTGAAAATCGGCCTGGCGGGATGCGACATGAGTTGCGGATACTTCCTTCCTCGGATCATCGGATTGGGGCGGGCGACGGATCTGATGATGACGGGGCGCTACGTGGACGCCCCGGAGGCCGAGCGGATCGGGCTGATCCACCGCGCGGTCGAACCGAGGGAACTCGATGCCGTTACGGATGAACTCGTCAAGAAACTGGCGTCCGGCCCTCCCATCGCTCTGAACTTTACCAAGAAGGCGATCCGGCGTTCCCTGGACCGAGACATGGCGGCCGAGTTCGACTACGAAATCCTCGCGCAGGTGCAGTGCCTCCAGACGGAGGACCACCGGGAAGGTGTGCGTGCATTTTTCAAAGAGAAGCGCGCGCCGAAGTACGTCGGGAAATAGGGGCAGGCGCGTGGATCTCGAACTGACCGAGGAACAAAGGATTTTCCGCGACCGCTTCCGGGAGTTCGCCCGTGGCGAGATCGAGGCCATCGCGAAGGAGTGCGATGAGAAGGGCGAGTTCCCCAAGGAGCTTTTCCGGAAGATGGGTTCGCTGGGATATCTCGGCATCCCGTTTCCGACCGAGTACGGCGGCTCGGGTCTCGATCTCGTGACGTTCGCCCTTTTCGCGGAGGAACTGGGACACGCCTCGGCGGGGATCGCCGTGGGCATCTACGTTCACGTGGCGCTGGCGCTGAGCGCCGTACACGCCTTCGGCACGAGCCGGCAGAAGGAAAGCTACCTCGCGCCAGGGATCCGGGGGGAGAAAGTCGGCGCCTGGGGGTTTGCGGAGCCTGCCGGCGGGTCCGACCCCTCGTCTTTCCGCACGGTGGCTGAACAGGGTCCGAACGGTTGGCGACTCAACGGAACAAAAGTGTTCATCTCGAATGGAACCTTCGCCGATTTCATCGTGGTCACGGCCAAGACAGCCCCGGAGAAAGGGGCGCAAGGCATGAGTCTCTTGATCGTCAACAAGGGAACGCCGGGTTTCACGGCCCGCCGCATCCCCGTGATGGGCGTGCGCGCCACCGAATCTGCCGAGCTGGTCTTCGACAACTGCGTGTTGCCGCAGGACGCCCTGCTCGGACGCGAGAACGAAGGCTTCCTACAGGCGATGAAGACGCTCGCGCTCGGCCGCATCATGGCCGCTGCGTTTGCCTGCGGTCTCGGACGGGCCGCCCTGGAGGCGAGCCTGAAATACGCGGGTGAACGAAAAGCCTTCGGACAGGCGATCGGCGCGTTTCAGGGCAATCAGTGGACGTTGGCGGACATGGCCACGCGCCTCGATGCCTCGTGGCTCCTCACGCTGCGGGCGGCGCAACTGGCCGGCGAGGGCCGGCCCCACATCAAAGAGGCGTCTATGGCCAAGCTCTACGCTTCCGAGACGGCCACGTGGATCTGCGAGCGAGCCGTGCAGATCCACGGAGCGTATGGGATGGCGATGGAGTACCCTGTGCAGCGCTACTACCGGGACTGCAAGCTCCTCGAGATCGGCGAGGGGACGAGCGAGATCCAGCGGAACACCATCGCCCGGCAACTGGGGCTGAAGTAGGAGGGAACGTGGGATACGAAAAGATCACACTCGCCGTTGATCCCCCGCGCGCCACGATCACGATGAACGACCCCGCCGTGATGAACGCGCACTCAACGCCGATGCTTCTGGAAATCCAGGACGCCGTGCGGCGAATCGAGGCGGACGAACGCGTTGTGGTGGGTGTCATCGAGGGCGCCGGCGGCCACTTCTGCGCCGGGATCAACATCAACGAGACGCACGACATGACCGCCCTCAAGGGGCGAAAGCTCGCGCGCCTTTTGCACGAGACGTTTTCGCGCGTCCGGACGGCCGACAAGCTCTACGTCGCCAAGATCAGAGGGAACTGCCTGGGCGCCGGGCTCGAGCTGGCGGTCTCGTGCGATCTTCTCGTGGGGACGGAGTCGTCGAAATACGGCTTTCCTCACATGAAGATCGGGATCCCGTCCATCGTGGAGGCTGGCATCGTTCCTCAGATGATCGGGATCACGCGGGCAAGGGAGCTCTACTACCTTGCGAAGTTCTGGGACGGGAAGAGGGCGTGCGCGGAGGGCCTGATCAACCGGGTCGTGCCGGACGATCAACTGGATGCCGCCGTGGACGAGTGGGTCGAGGTTCTCGCCGGCTACAGCCCGGTCGGTATGGCCATCCAGAAGGACGTTTGCCACAAGTGGATGACGGCGGATCTGGAGACGGCCATAGACTTCTCCATCAACTCCGTCTGCATCAATTTCTCCTCGGAGGACCAGAAAGAGGGCATGCGGGCTTTTCTCGAGAAGAGGAAGCCGCGCTTCACCGGCCGTTGAAAGGGAGGTGACACGTGACGAACATCGGCGCCATTGATGCCTGGGGCTCGTGGATCGGCCCGGAAGGGGCCAAGCGGTGGCCCAGGGAGTACGTGCACATTTTCAAGAAATACCGCTCACCGGAAGTGATCCTCAAGGGGATGAGCCCCGAGCAGATGATCGAGGACATGGATCGCGCGGGCGTCGAGATGTGCGTCCTGTCCGCCTTCTACCACAAGGAACTTGCCGTCGTGTCCAACGAAGAGGTGAGCGATCTCGTCCAGCGGAACCCGAAGCGGTTCGTCGGGTCCGGCACGGTGAACGTGCTCAGGCGGCCGATGGACGTGGCGCGGGAGGTGGAGCGGCTCGTGAAAGACCTGGGCATGAAAGCGATCCGGCTCGAACCGTACATGTACGGCGACGGCACGACGGGGCTTCCCCCGAACGACAAGCACTACTGGCCCGTGTACATCAAGTGCACCGAGTTGAACGTGCCGGTTTGCATCCAGGTGGGGCACACGGGGCCGCTGCTTCCCTCCGAGGTGGGCAGGCCGATCTACCTCGATGAGGTCGCGCTCGCGTTTCCCGATCTCACCATCCTGGGCTGCCACCTCGGCCAGCCGTGGCATGAGGAGATGATGATCCTGGCCTGGAAACATCCCAACGTGTATGTCGAAACGTCTGCGCGGACCCCCAAGCACTGGCCTTCGGCCTTCGTGGAGTTTGCGCGGACGTGGGGGCAGGACAAGGTGATCTGGGCGACCGACTATCCTCTGCTTCCGTTCGATCGGGCGCTTCGCGAAGTGGACGGGCACGCCTTCACCGAAGAGGTGAAGAGGAAAATCGTGCGCGAGAATGCCGCCCGGGCGTTCGGGTTGAACGGGGGCTGACCGGAGGACCGGTCAGGCGACTACACCCGGCCGAGGAAATACCGCCCGGGGTCGAAGTCGCGCAGGAGGGCCAACTCGGCGCGAGTGGGGGGGGGGATTCGTCGGAGGTGCTTCTCGCGGCGCAGTCGCCATCCGCAGGCGGCCTGCACCTCAGCTACCGTCGCCTTTCCAATCAACGCCGCAAGAACAAGATCACGCCCGCGTTTCTCGAAAACGCCGAGCTGCGTGACGAGCTTGGCCACTCGTTTCCCCGGACACGTGACATAGGGCAGGCGGCGGACGAGCCGTTCGCGCGTTTGCTCGGCCACGACGATGACGCGATCGGCGAGCGAGGCCACGTCGTTCGCGCCGCCCGATCCCAGGATGAAGGGCGGCGTCCCCGGAATGAGCGTGCTGTTGAGATTTCCCTGCCGGTCCACCTGCGCGGCGCCCAGCGCGCCGAGGCTTCTGATTCTCGGATGCGGCAGGCACATTCCCAGGATCGTGGCGATATCCGTGTTGAGTAACGCCGTATTGAAGTTGCGCGCATGGAAGATGAAGGCTTCCCCCTCCACAGGATAGAACCCGTAGGCGCCGATTTCGACCATGAGGCGGTAGCCGGGGTTCCTTTTCGTTCTGTAGGCCAGAAAAGCGGCCAAATGGGCGGCGCCGACACCCGCCAGGATGGCCCGGTGCCCGTTCGCCTTGGCGGTTCGAGAGATTTCGCGTGCCGCCGTGACGATCATGCGCTCGGCAGGTGACGGCCCGGCCGGGTGACTGAGGTGCTTGAGCCCGGAAGGGCGCTCTTCGCGCCACGTTGAGGGATCGGTCCGCCGCCGGAGGGCCCGGAGCCGGCGGTTTCCCAATCGGCGAACGTACGTCCGAGAATCCGCGCACTCGGTGATCCAGCGCCGGATCCACGCCTCGTGACTCTGTGGATCGCGACACGCCCGACGGGCCTCAAGGACGAAATCGGGATCTTCGCCGTAGCCCGGCTCTTCCGCCACGCCGGGCGAGACGAGTGCTGTGGGATGCGCGCCGAAGGGTACCTCGCACACGGCAAGAACGATCTCCGGAGGGAGAACCACGTGGTGACGATAAGCATCCACGGCGGATGCGGGCAGGATTTTCTCTACCGTCGCAATGACTCCCCCTCGACTGGCGAGGGCGCCGTAGATGCCTACTCCGTAGGGAATGGGGAGGACCACGCGGCCCATCGGGTCGGCTACCACGCCTTGCACGAAAGCCAGATCCGGCTCACACGCCCCAGCGACGCCAACTGAACCCCTGCCAAAGGGATTTGCCACACGCTTGAAGCCCGACCGGTTGCCTTCGAGACTGCTGCCCGCGATGGAGCCGATGGGCACGAAGGGTACACGGAAGGCCCCGGCCCACAGACGGAGGACGGTTGTCAGCATCGTCCAATCCTCGAATTCCACCGAGCCCTCCGCTCTGGCTCTCGTGAAGACAGGATTGGGAGACGGGTAAGGCATCCCGTCGCCGTTGAAGGAACTGACGAGCCGTTTCAGCAGGCCGGCGTGGACCCAAGGGGCGAGATTGCAGGAATTGGCGGACGTGACGACCGCGGTGAGGCCGGACTTCCGACCCACAAAGAGCCGGAAAACTTCGTTGCACGCGGCATGCGGAAACGGGTACCCGCCCAAGTAAAGACAGGCGCCCGGCCGCACGAACCGGGCGACGGCCACACGAAGACTGAGGACTTTCGAGGACTCCCTGCGGTCCCTGCTCAGGACCGACCGCTCGAAACCTCGGGCACGCATCCTCGGGTGCACGCGAGCACCCCGAGGGTTGATCTGAGGCGGGATGGCTACTTCTTTACGAGCTTCTTCCCCTTGACGTAGGCCCAGAGCTTCTTGTTCATCTCGGCGGGGGTCACCGGCTTCGCGCCGAAAACGTCTTCGACTGATTCCGCTCGACCCTTGAAGTTGATCGTCATACCGCCGAAAGGTTTTCTGACAGCCATTGCGTCTGCCTCCTATTCTGTTTCCGTAGAACCGATGTGCCCACCCATGTTGTGGACCAATCTAATACACTCTCTCTAAAAGGCAAGGAAAAACTGTTCGGAGTGCAGGCGTTGCCAGGGATGTCGGCGTGCAGACGCGCTCGCGGAGCGCCCCTTTTTCCGAGGATGGGGACATGCTAAGGTAGGGCTCGCCGCGCCAATAGCTCAACTGGATAGAGCGACGGCCTACGGAGCCGTAGGTTGGGGGTTCAAATCCCTCTTGGCGCATGCGCTTCTCAACGCCGCCTACATTTGCAATTGCGCTCCGAGCCGTCTATCTTCTTGAGAAGCGTGGGCACGACAATCGGGGAGGTGTTGAAGGATCGGCCCGTGGTCCACGTGGCGCCGTCGCACAGCGTGGCCGACGCGGCGCGGAAGATGTCCGCCATGCGGGTGGGGGCGGCCGCGGTGTTGGAGGGCGACCGGCTGGTCGGCATTGTCACGGAGCGCGACATCATGTCCAAGGTGGTAGCCGAGGGGAAAGACCCGCTCAAGACGCTCGTCTCGGACATTATGACGCGCAACGTGATCCTCGCCCTTGCCGAGGAGGACTACGAGATCTGTCTGGGCCGCATGAGGCAGGCGGGGATCCGGCACCTGCCGGTTGTGAAGGGCGATCAACTCATCGGCATCGTATCCATCCGTGCCCTCAGCTTCTTCGAGCTCGACCGCAAGGACGAGGAACTGAAGCTCATGAACGACTACGTCCGCTACGTGCCCGAAGAGGCCGACCGGTAGGTCGGCCGGCGCCCTCTTTCCGCAGTGGACACTCTTCCCGGAGAACTGGGCGTCTACGTCCACATCCCGTTTTGCCGCGCTCGCTGCCCCTACTGCCATTTCAACACGGTCGCCACGAGGGAGATCCCCGAGGGGCCGTACCACGGTGCATTGCCCCGCCATCCTGGCGGGGCCACACCTGGGCAGGAAGCCCTGGTGCCACGAGCGGAAGGCAGCCCACGAAGGGCTGCGATGAACGTGGCATTGCGTGGTACCAGGCCCTCCTTCGCCAGGTACGTTGAGGCGGTCGAAGCCGAGTTGCGCGGACGCGTCGGGAAGGAGGGGCTTGGCGGACGGCCGTTGAGGTCCATCTATTTCGGCGGGGGGACACCGTCGCTCCTCTCGCCGGAGGCGATCCGGTGCCTCGTGAAGTCCATCCGGGAGTCGGTGCGAACTTCGGGGCCTGTCGAGGTGACCCTCGAAGTCTTTCCCGACGAATCAGGACTGGCGAAGCTCCAGGATTTCCGTGACGTCGGCGTGACTCGGGTCTCGTTTGGGATGCAATCGATGTTTGCAGACGTGCGCGAGGCCCTGTGGCGGGGGCGATCGGCGGTGCCGGGCCGCGTGGTTCAGGCCGCTTCAGAGGCCGGTTTCAACAACGTCAGCCTCGATTTCATCTATGGACGGCCCGGGCAAACCGCGGAGTCGTGGCGATCGGAACTGGGTGAGATCGTGAATCTTGGCCTGGCGCACCTTTCGATCTACATGCTTTCGGTGGAGGAGGACACGCCGCTGGTTCGGTTGCTCGCAAGCGGGCGCATGGCGGTGCCGGAAGAGGATGCGGTTGCCAGGATGGCGCTCGACATGTGGAGCGTACTTGGCGATGCGGGATATCGTCCCTACGAGATCTCGAACTTTGCCCGCCCGGGATTCGAGTGCCTCCACAACCTCGCCTATTGGACGCCCGGAGCGGAGTACCTCGGCATCGGCGCGGGGGCTCATTCCTGTGTGGGTGGCGCCCGGTGGGAGAATCTTGCCGATCCGTTCGAGTACGTCGCTCACATCGCAAGAGGTGAGTCGGTGGAATTGAACAGGCAAGCCGCGGACCGGGAGCGCGAGATGCGCGAGTATCTCTACCTTGGCCTGAGGCGTGACACCGGCGTCTCCCCCTCGTGGTTCCGCGACCATTTCGGACGGGATCTCGAGGACGTGTTCCCGGCGGTGATGAGCGCGGCGATCGAGCGCAAGTGGATGGAGGCGGACTCGTCCTCCCTGAGGCTCACGCCCCGCGGCCGCCTGATGTCCGACGCCGTCTTCCGCGATCTGTTCTGAGTTCCGTGGGAGGGTGTGAGGGGTTGCCTCCTGGGTGGAGGTGCGACTCGGCGGGATACAAGCACAATGCAATCTAGGAAACAACGTCCCTCTGTTGCGCGTCCGGACGAAGCATGAGCGGTTTTCTCCTTCTGTGCGGTGTGGGCTTCGCGGCTTTTGCCAGCTACGAGTGGGCCCGCACGCCCCTCACGCCGCTTCTGGGGGAGAGCTTGGGCGCATCGCCGGAAGCCATCGGCTCGATCATGGCCGTCTCCACGGCGGTTGGGATCTTGGTGAAACTCCCGGCGGGTGTTTTGTCGGACACCCTGGGCCGGAAGTGGGTCATCCTGTCGGGTGTCGGATTCTTCGCGTTGACTCCATTCCTCTACGCGGGGGTTCACTCAGCCGGTGCGCTCCTGGCCGTGCGCCTCATCCATGGCCTTGCCACCGCGCTGTACACTCCTGCGGCGATGGCCGCCGTGGCCGATGTTTTCGGCCGGCGGCGGGGCGAAGGCATCGGCTGGTACACGGCCTGCACTCAGACGGGCAAGTCGATCGGCCCGGCGATCGGAGGGTTTGCCCTGAGCCACGTGGGCTTCGGCTCATCGTACCTTCTGTGCGGGGTGTCGGGACTGGCTGCGCTCGGGCTCGCGCTCGTTTTCGTGGCGCGCACGGGGAGGGGGAGCCAAGTGGGGATTGCGCCGGGATCATCTCCGATGGTCGTGGGCGCCGAAGTGCGGCGTCGCCTGATCGTGGGCGTGAAGGAGCTGTCCGCCAGTCCGAAGGTGGTCGTAACCTGTCTGGCCCAGTCTCTCCAACTCTTCGCGTTGGGGAGCCTCCAGGCGTTTCTGCCGCTTCTGGCCGCTTCGAGGGGAGTGGCGGTGGAACTGATCGGTCTCTTCTTCACCGTCAAGTCGGTAGCCTCGCTCATGGCCCGCCCCATCGCGGGCCGGCTCTCCGACCGGATTGGTCGCACCCCGATGCTGGTGGCGGGGATGATCGTCTCCGCGGCCGCCCTCTACGCGCTGCCTTTCAGCGCCGCCACCGCTCCGATCATCCTCGTGGCCCTCGTGTACGGCCTGGGCGATGCCGTCACACACACCGCCAGTGCCGCCCAAGTGGCCGACCTCTCCCGGACTCAATCCCTCGGTGCCGCGATGGGCCTCTTCGGTTCGCTGACCGACGTGGGTCATGCTGCCGGCCAGTTCCTGATGGGTTTCTTGGTTGCTTGGATGGGGTTCGTCGGCGCATACCACTCGGTGGCCGGTCTTCTCCTCTTCGGGGCGGCGGTCGTCTGGTGGACGTTTCGGTCGCGGCGCCCCTCGCTCCGTCCAGCGTGACGGATGCGGGGTCGCTCTTGTGGAGTGCGGAGGGTGCTGATAAGATGCTAGGGGTCCGAGGCGAAGGAGACGCGAATGCCCAGCCGAGAGGAGATTCTAGAGTCGCTTAAGAGTGTTTTCGATCCTGAGATCCCGGTGAACGTAGTGGATCTCGGGCTCATCTACGATGTAGAAGTCGGCGGAGAGGCGGCGGCGGATGTACACGTGAAAATGACCATGACGGCGGCGAATTGTCCGGCCGCCCAGATGATTCCCGGCATGGTCCAAGAGGTCGCGCAGAACGTGCCGGGCGTCCGCCGTGTGGATGTCGAGGTGGTGTGGGACCCGCCGTGGGGCCCCGCGCGGATCAGTCCCGAGGGCCGGCGGATCCTCGGGATCGAGGACTGAGAGTTCGCCGTTCGTGCCCGGAGCAGCGACACGGGACGAATTCTACCTCCAGGGGATGGAACTGCTAATGGAAGATCGGTTCGACGAGGCGGCGGACCGATTCAAGGGGGCGCTCGAACTCCGTCCGGATGACCCCGAAGTGCTCGAGGGACTGACACAGGCCAGTCTGGGCAGGCACGACTTGGCCGGGGCGCTCGAGTGGGCGAAGCGCTGGACGGCGGCTGATCCGGAGGCCGTGCTCCCGCACACGAATCTCTCTATCATTTATCAGAAGATGGGTCGGATCGAGGACGCGGAGAGGGAGGGCGCCGTCGCGCGGACTCTCGGCTGGAAGCAGGAGTTGCGCGAACAGAAGCAGGCCGGTCAGGGTTGAGTAGGCGCTGAGATTCGGGCCGACCCGAGCGCAGACCTGCCGGTGCAGCGGACCCAGCGGTTCGCCACGATCCGGACGAGTTCGGGCGAGGAGGCGAGGGGAGGACTCATTCGAATAGAGACCGCGCGGTTGCGGCTGGAATAGGTTCGGCATGCGCGGCGGATCGCGCCCAGGAGTCGGCCCCGGAAAAGGATCAGGGGGACTACGCGAATCGAGGGGGCGTTTTCGCGGAGAGCGCAGTCAAGTGCCTGAGTGAGGGACGGACGACCGCGGACGATGAAGCAGGCGCGGACCACTGTGGGAGAGATGCGTCCCTGAAGCGCGCGGGCGAGTCGGCCCGCGGCGGCGGTGGTCCCTCGCTGTGTGCTGCCGTGCGCCGGGAGGAGAATCACCGTTCGCGCGCCGCGGGCAGAGGGATGTGAGCACGAACCGGTCACGAGTTGCAAGAGATCCCTTCCGGCGCCGATCGGCGGAGAAAGGATGAAGCGTGTTCGTCCCCGGGCTGGACCAAGCTTCCGCAGGGCGCGCGGGATATCCCGCACCACGTGGGTGCCCGGCAGGAGAAGGACGGGCACGACGAGGACGCTCGGCACCCCATCACGCAGGAGCTTCTGAGCCACCTTGGAGAGGGGTGGGCCGCCAGGAGCCAGCCGTGCGAGCGCCACGCGCACACCCGGCAGGGCGCGGCGAACCCGCCGGACGAGGCCGCGATGCTCCGCCTGCCCCAACGCCTCTCGGGTGCCGTGGACGATGAGGAGGAGCGCGGGCTGCGAGGGGTGGCTGCTCAGACTCTTGCCCCGGAGGCCCACCCCTGCTTCCCCGCGCAAGAAGCGACTACTCGATGATGTAGCGGACGAAATCGTCCTGCCGGGACTTCTTTCCAGTCTTGCCCTCCGCATGGTCTCGTGCGAGGTCCCGCGCCAGGCGGAAATTCTCCGTGTCGAAGAGGCTGCTGAGATAGAAGATGTATCCGAGGCTCGATGCGGCGCGCTCGGCGCGGTAGGTCTCGTTCACCGAGTAGATCGTGGTGACCGGCCCGAACCAGACGGCGCCATCGTACTTGAAAGGCATGCCCACTTTTTGCCCCGCGTACACGGGGGTGAGCGTGAATCGTGTCAGGGCTGCGGAGGGAGGGCCGTGGGTCTTTTCGAGAAGACGGCCGGCCTCTTCCCAATCTCCCGGCGAGAGCGGAAACCAGTATCCTGTGAGGCGGTCGCCAAGGAACGTGACGTACTCGTCAAAGCCTCCGACGCGGAAAACCTTGATCTCCCGCTCGGGAATCGCATCGGTCACCGGTTGGACCGATTCCTCCAATGCCTCCGCTTGGCGCGTGGGGGAGCCGTACCAGATCCAGAACGCTTGTTCGAGGGGGCGCCCGCAAAAGAGTCGGCAGAGGACCGTCGGCGACGTCGGCTCCCCCCACCTCACGAAGCGGTCGCCGGTGGCGTAGATCCGCCCGAAGCTCGGCAGGCTGAGAACGTGCAGGACCTCCTGCGGGCTCATCCCCCAGCGCAGGTCCTTGTAGCCCTCGATGAGGACGGCAGGGCGGTGCGCGTCCAGCGCCAGGCTCGGGGTTCCACCATCCTTCTCGCAGGCCGCCAGTGAAGCGGTGATCAGAACGAGGAAGCGGGACCCGTTGCGCACGGTGATCTCGCGATGATAGCAGAGGATGGTGGAGGAGGGAAAAAGGGGTAGAATGGCTGGACGTCGATGAAGCTCGGCCTCAAGCAGATGCTTCCGTTCGAGAAGAACAGGGAGATTCTTACAGCGCTCATTCGCGCCCATCCCGAGCAGCTTCCGCAGATCGTCGAGACCTTGAGGACGCTCCGCTGGGAGGGGCCCAAGCGCGAGGACTTGTACCGGCTGATTTCCTACGCCCAGGAACTGGAGCGGACGGGGACGATCACGACGCAGATGGACCGGGACATCGAGTCCATGCGGCGGGCGTTCATTTCCGAGAGGAAGAAGCCCTAGTACCATGTTGCGCATGTTCTTGAGCAGATCGAAAACCCGGATCCGGCGGCAACATGGTACATACGCCCCGCCCCCATTTGGACACAGGCTTTTGAGAGCGGGGCTACCGTACCGCGCCTTTGCTCGAAACTGCTCAAAGATTTCTTCAACGCGGTACTAGGAATCGGGCAACGGGGATGGCGTACCAAGTTCTTGCCCGCCGGTGGAGGCCTTCTCGACTCGAAGAGGTGGTGGGGCAGGAGCACGTCGTCCGCGCGTTGCGGGGAGCGCTGGCGTCGCAGCGAATGCCGCATGCGCTCCTTTTCTGCGGGCCACGGGGGGTGGGGAAGACCACGTTGGCGCGCCTCGTGGCCAAATCGCTCAACTGCGCGAAGGGTCCTACGCCGGAGCCGTGTCTCAAGTGCGGGCCCTGCACGGAGATTCCCACCGGCATGTGCGTGGACGTTCTCGAAATCGACGGCGCCTCCCACACGAGCGTGGACGAGGTGCGGCAGATCATCGAGGCCGTGCCCTACGCCCCATCGTCCTGCCGATTCAAAGTCTATGTCATTGACGAGGTCCACATGCTTTCCCTCAGCGCCTTCAACGCCTTGCTCAAGACGCTGGAGGAACCGCCGGCGCACGTGGTCTTCATCTTCGCCACCACGGACCCGCGCCGGATACCTCCCACCGTCATCGGCCGGTGCCAGAGGTTCGATTTCTTGCGGATATCGCATGAGGCGATCGTCGAGAAGCTTGGCCGGATGGTCGCGGCCGACGGTCTCCCCCTTTCGGAGGCCGCCCTGCACGCTATCGCGCGCTTCTCGGAGGGGAGTCTGCGCGACGCCGAGGTCCTCCTCGATCAGCTCCTCAACGCAGCGGGCGTGCGCGGGCGGGACGCCAAGGGAAAGCCAGAGAAGGGAGACTCCGCCCCCATCACGGCCGAACAGGTGGCGGAGTTCCTCGGCCGCCCCTCCTCGGACGGGTTGTGGACGATTTTGAACCGTCTCATCGAGCGGGACGGCGCGGGCGCGCTGCAGGCTTTTCATCGCCTCTATGAGGGAGGTTGCGACCCCGCGATTGCGGTTCGGGCCCTTCTGAACGAGGTTCACGCGCTTCTCGTCTGCCGGATGACGGGGGAGCAGGCCGCGCGCATCCTCCGGCGGACGGCGGACGACATGACCCCGCTAACTCAGCGCGCCCAGACTTCCAGCGATGCCGATTTGATTCAGACCTCCGAAACTCTCATCCAGGCGTGCGAGTTGGCCGAGCAGTCGGCCGATCCCTATGTGGTAGTGACGACCTACCTGGCCAAGATCGCCATGCTGCCGCGACTGATGGATGTGGGACCGATTTTGAAGAAACTGGACACGATTGCGGCGGGTGGCGCGACGGGCTTCGGCATGGCGGGTGTTTCGAATCCCCCCCCCGGCCACGTCTCTCCGCCGGTCCCACCGATGGGCGGGCGGGGTGGTGGACTGGCTCCCGTCGAGGAGAAGGGGAGGGCGGCAGGGGGCGCCGTGCTTGGCAGTAGTGACCGTGCGGTGGACACCGGGAGCGCGCACCCGCCCGGATCGGTGGCCACGAGCGCTGCGGCTGGGTCTTTCGCCGAATTCGTTCACCAGCGCAGTCCGATGGTGGGGTCCTTCCTGCGACAAGTCAGCATCGGCCGGGAGGGCTCGCGGCTCGTACTCCGTCCCAGCTCGAGCGACACCGGCGCGCTCCATTTCCTCGAGGACAAGATTGCCGACCTGCGGGCCTGGGCCGCGGATCACTACGGGGAGCCTCTGGAGGTGGCTCTCGAAACCGAGCCGGGAGCGGGTGGTCATCCTGGAGGGGCCTCAAACATCGAGACGCACCCCATGTACGGCGAGTTCGTCCGAGTCTTTCAGCCCGATCGGGAATGAGATAGGATCGAAGCGATGTCAAACGAGCGAAGCGTGGACATGCGGCAGTTGCTGGGCCAGTTTCAGAGCGCGCAGGCGCGTCTGAAGGGTGTTCAGGAACGGCTCGCGGGACGCCAGTTGTCCGTGCAGACCGGCGGGGGGCTTGTCGAGGTGGTGATCAACGGCCGTTTCGAGATCGTGAGCCTCCGGGTTGACCCCGAGCTCGTCCGGGGGGGGGATTCGACCCTGATGCGTGAGCTCATTGTGAGCGGGGTCAACGAGGCGATCCGTCGCTGCCAGCAGATGATCGGCGAGGAGGTGTCGCGCGAGGCGGCAGGGATCGTCCTGGGTGCGGGCCCGAGCGAGGCGTGATCCCCGGGTGAAGCATGGCTGCGGTGAAAGATCCCCTTCGTCTGCTGGTGGAACTCCTTCAGAAGGTCCCGGGCATGGGCGAGAAATCCGCTACCCGCATGGCGTATCACTTCATGAAAGCGCCCGCGCAGGAGGTGCTCGGCCTTGCGGAGGCGCTCCGGCGGCTCAAGGCGGAGATGAGAGAGTGCGAGGAGTGTTGCGATGTTTCGTTCAGGTCCCCTTGCGAAACGTGCGCCAATCCCAAGCGTGATCCGGCCGTCATCTGCGTGGTGGCGGATTCCTCTCACATCAAACCCCTCGAGCGGAGCGGGGCGTACGCTGGCGTTTACCACGTGCTTCACGGGACGCTCTCGCCGATGGAGAATGTGGGGCCGGAGCAGCTACGGATCGCCCCGTTGCTTCGGAGGATCGAAGGGCGGCCCGTGTGCGAGGTGATCCTGGCGATCAATCCGACGATGGAAGGCGAGACGACGATGCTCTACCTCATGGATCTCCTGAAGGACCGCGGCCTCCGTGTCACGAAGCTGCCCGTCGGTCTGGCGCTCGGCTCTGACATCGAGTACACCGACCACGAGACGCTCGGCAAGGCACTCCGCGACCGGGTGCAGGTGTCTTCGCGCGCGACGTGATGCGGCCGACGCGATGAGACTGATGGCCCTCGACGTGGGCGATCGTCGGATCGGCGTGGCGCTGAGCGACGAGCTGGCCACGGTCTCTTCGCCGCTTTGCACGCTGGACAGGGGCGATGACGGCGAGGCGTTGCGGGAGATCCTGCGGGTGATCCGGGAGAAGGGCGTGGGCGAGGTCATCGTAGGGGTGCCCTACGGGATGGACGGTACGCCGGGTGTCCAGGCCCGGAAGGTGCTGCGTTTTGCGGATCGGCTGCAAGACGAACTCGGCACAAGGGTGACGTTGTGGGATGAATCCTTCAGCACCCGTGAAGCGGAGCGCCTGCCGAAGACCCGCCGTGGAAAATCGCGGGGGCAGAAGGCGCGCCTTGACCGGCGCGCCGCGGCGTTCATCCTTCAGGAGGTTCTTGAGACCCGCAGGCGGGAGGCCGGCCCCGGCGGGTGAAGCCGAGCCCCTCGGGGGGGGGGCGCGCGGCGCATCGGAGGCAGGATGCCCGAACCAGAACAGGCTGTACCTGTGGCACGCAAACGGAAGCGTCGCTGGGGTCGTCTCACGATCTATGCAGCGCTTCTCCTCTTCCTCTTTGGGGCAGGCTTTCTCTCTGCCCAGTGGTTGCCCTATCTCCTGTTCCCGGCCAACGAATCGGTGGGGGAGATGATGTTCCGTGTCCAATGGGGCGAGTCGCTCGATCAGGTGGCGCACCGCCTCCACGAGGATGGCTTGGTCCAGCAACCATACCGCTTCGTGCGACTCGCGCGGTACCTCGGCGTCTCGCGCAAGATGCAGGCCGGGGCGTACATGCTCAGCGGCCGGATGACGCCGCTCCAGATCTTGGACCACCTGACGACCGGTCGTGTGGTGCGTTTCAAGGTGACGGTTCCCGAGGGGTACAACCTCTACCAAATTGCGCGACTGCTGGAAGATGGCGACGTCGTCCCTGCCGAGGATTTCCTCACGGCGGTGCGCGACCCGAGGCTGCTGGTGGAGTTGGGGATCGAAGGTGATACCGCCGAAGGGTACTTGTATCCCGAGACCTACGTTTTCAGCTCGTCCCTCACGGCGCCGCGCGTCGTACGCATGATGGTGGAGCAGTTTCGCGTCGTCTATGATGAGGGTGTGGCGACGAAGGCCCGGCAGTTGGGGATGACCCAGCGGGAAGTGGTGACGCTTGCTTCGCTGATCGAGAAGGAGTCCTCCGTCCCCGAGGAGCTTCCACTCGTCTCAGCGGTGTTCCACAACCGGCTCAGGATCCGGATGCGGCTGCAGAGCGATCCAACCGTGATCTACGGTCTGTTGCCGGACTTCAACGGTAATCTGACCCGCGCGCACCTTGAGATGGACGGCCCCTACAATACCTACACGCGTTCGGGGCTCCCCCCCGGCCCGATCGCCAATCCCGGCCGGGAGGCTCTCATTGCCGCGCTCTATCCTGCGCATGCGAATGTTCTCTACTTCGTGTCGCGAAACGACGGGACGCACATCTTCTCATCGGATCTCAAGTCGCACAGTCGAAACGTCTGGAAGTACCAGCGCAACAACCCCGGCCAGGCCGAGGCGTTGGGGGTGAGATGACCCCGCCACCTCGACCGGCTTCCTCGCGGCCGAAGAGCAGCAGCAGCTTCAGGCGACCGCTCGAGGTGGAGGGGTGAGGGTCCTGATCACAGGTGTGGCCGGTTTCATCGGATCACACTTGGCGGAAGACGCGTTGCACAGTGGGGACGAAGTGATCGGGGTAGACTGTTTCACGCCGTTCTATGACCGTTCCTACAAGGAGAGGAACGCAGCGGTCCTCAGCGGACGAAAGGGTTTCACGTTTCTCCAGCAGGATCTGAGCGAGGCTGACTTGGGTCCGGTTCTCGAAAGTGTGGAGACAGTGTTTCATCTCTCGGCCCAGGCGGGTGTCAGGTCCAGTTGGGGGGCGCAGTTCTCGGACTACACGCGGCACAATGTGACGGTCACCCAGCGGCTCCTCGAAGCATCCAAGGGCAGGGGGTTGAGGAAGTTTGTGTATGCGTCCAGTTCATCGGTGTATGGGGAACCGGGCGTGTACCCCCTCGTCGAAGATATGGCCTGCCGACCCATCTCGCCCTACGGCGTGACCAAGCTCGCGGCCGAACACTTGTGCATGCTGTATCACCGTTCCTACGGGGTCCCGTGCGTGGCCCTGCGCTATTTCACGGTGTATGGACCGCGGCAGCGCCCGGATATGGCGTTCCATAGGATGATCCGCGCGGCGCTGGATGGGAAGCCGTTCCCGCTTTACGGCGACGGGCGGCAAACCCGCGACTTCACGTTTGTGGCCGATGCCGTGAAGGCCACGCGCGCGGCTGCCGACGCGCCTGCGGGCGAGGTGCTAAACGTGGGCGGTGGCAGCCGGGTGACGATGCTCGATGTGGTCGAGACGCTCCGCTCGATCGCAGACCGGCCCCTCCGCATTCAGGAAGAGGAACCCCAGAAGGGGGACGTCCGCCACACCTGGGCGGACCTCACGCGCGCCCGGCGCCACCTCAACTATACCCCTTCGGTTGGCCTGAAAGATGGCCTCCAGGCGGAGTGGGCGTGGCTGAAGTCGGTTCCTCGCTGAGCCCCGCGGCTATCCCTGCTTGAGGGCCGCGGCCAGACCGGTGATGACTTTCTTGGCGTCGCCGAAGACCATCATCGTCTTGTCGAGGTAGAACAGCTCGTTGTCGATGCCGGCAAAGCCCGGGTTCATGCTCCGCTTGATGAAGATGACCGTGCGGGCCTTGTCTACGTCCAGGATCGGCATGCCGTAGAGCGGGGAGTCCGCCTTGGTGCGGGCGGCCGGATTCGTCACATCGTTCGCCCCCACGACGATGGCCACCTCCGCCTCGGGGAAGAGAGGGTTGACCCGCTCCATCTCCCAGAGCTGGTCGTAGGGCACGTCGGCCTCGGCCAGCAACACATTCATGTGCCCGGGCATGCGGCCCGCCACGGGATGGATGGCGAACTTGACGTCGGTCCCGCGTGCGGAAAGCACGTTGGAGAGTTCTTTCACGGCGTGCTGGGCCTGGGCGACGGCCATTCCGTAACCCGGCGCGACGATCACAAGCCGGGCCCCGTCGAACACCGTGGCGGCATCCTCGACCGTATAGCCCTGAACGCTGCGCCCCGTGGGCGAGGTTCCTGCGCCGGCGCCCGCCTGTACGGTCCCCACGCCTGCAAAGAGCACGTTCGTGAAGGACCGGTTCATCGCCTTGCACATGAGGATGGAAAGGATGAGACCGGAGGAGCCATCCAGCGCGCCCGCGATGATCAGGAGCTTGTTGTTCATGACGAAGCCCATGGCGGCCGAAGAGAGACCGGCGTACGAATTGAGAATGGCGATCACCGTGGGCATGTCCGCCCCGCCGATCGGGAGGAGGAGCAGGACACCGAACGCGAGGGCCGCAGCCATCAGGATCGGCACCAGGGAGGTCGCGCCCGGCTCGATCGTGAGGTAGACGGCCAGCAGGACAGCAGTTCCGAGAACGGCCAGACTGACGAGATTCCGTCCGGGGTAGACGATCGGCCGTGTCGGAAGGATCTCCTGGAGCTTGCCAAAGGCCATGAGGCTCCCCGTGAAGGTGAGATAGCCGAGCAGGATTTCCGTCGAGAGGGCGCCCATCGTGAACGTGCCGATGTGCGGGGCGTTCGAGTAGTACTCGGCCGTGCCGACCAGGCCCGCGGCGAGCCCGCCGAACGCGTGGGAAAGGGCCGTCCGCTGGGGGACGGCGGTCATGGGCATGAAGATGGCCATCGGTGCCCCGATCAGGCTGCCGAGGGCGATGGCCAGGGCGATCCAGGTCCAGCCCTTCACGTCGAAACCGGCCAGCGTGCCTACCACGGCGAGGACCATCGCCAGCGTCCCGGCCCAGTTGCCGCGACGCGAGGTCTTGACCTGGCCCATCCACTTCAGGGAAAGGACGAACAGGGCCGCGGAGGCCAGGTACACGAACTGCACCCACTGCTCGGACATCTCTACTTGTCGTCCTTTCTCTTGAACATGCGAAGGATCCGCTCCGTGATCATGAACCCGCCGATGGCATTGATGGCGGAACAGACGATGGCAAGGGTGCCAAGCACCGTGGTGAGCGATGTTTCCTGGCGCCCGGCGATGATGAGGGAGCCCACGATCGCGATCGAGGAGATGGCGTTGGTCAGCGACATGAGCGGCGTATGCAGGAGCCTGGAGACACCCCGGATGAGTTCGAGCCCGAGGAAGCTGGCCAGCACGAAGACGAAGAGGTTGCTGATGAGGTCGCTCTGCGAGATCTCGTGCATCAGACGGTTCCCCCTCCCGGCCCCAGCGCCTTGAGTGTGGGTTCATGGACGACCCGCCCCTCGTGGATCACGAGCGGTCCCTTGACCATCTCGTCCGCGAGATTCACGTTCAGCCGGCCGTCCTTGACCAGTTGCAGCAGGTAGCTCTGGATGTTCCTGGAATACATCTGGCTGGCATGGGGCGCCAGCGAGGCCGGCAGGTTGAGCGGGGCGTGGATGACGACGCCGTGTTTCACCACCGTCCGGCCCGGCTCGGTCAGCTCGCAGTTTCCCTGTTGCTCGGCGGCGAGGTCCACGATCACGGAGCCCGGCCGCATGCCCTGCACGGCTTCCGCCGTGATCAGTACGGGCGCGCGCCGCCCGGGTATGAGGGCCGTGGTAATCACGACGTCCGCCGACCGTGCCTGCTTCGCGAGGAACGCCTGCTGGTTGCGGTAGAACTCCTCCGATTGGGCCTTGGCGTAGCCGCCCGCGTCCTGGGCGTCTTTCGCCTGGACGTCCATCTGCACGAATTTCGCGCCGAGACTCTCGATCTGCTCCTTGACGACGGGCCTCACGTCGTAGGCTTCCACCACGGCGCCCAGGCGGCGGGCCGTGGCGATGGCCTGGAGGCCCGCGACTCCGGCCCCGATCACGAAGACCCGCGCGGGCGAAATGGTGCCTGCGGCCGTCATGAGCATGGGAAAGAACTTCGGCAGCGACTCGGCCGCCAGGATCACGGCCTTGTAGCCTGCTGCTGTGGCCTGCGAACTGAGGGCGTCCATGGGTTGCGCTCGCGAGATCCGGGGCATGAGCTCCATCGCGAAGGCGGTGGCCTTTCGCGCGGCCACGGCGCGGACGGCGTCCAAGTTCAGCGTGGGATAGAGGAATGAAATGAGCGCGGTGCCCTCTCGCAACCCTTCCGCCTCGGAGGGGGACGGCGGCCGGACCTTCAGGATGACGTCGGAGCCGGCATACAGATCCGCCGCCGAGGGCGCCACCATGGCCCCCTTTTCGACATACGCCGCGTCCACGTATCCCGATTGGACGCCTGCACCAGTCTCGATGAGGACTTCGAGCTTGGCAGCGGTGAGCTTGGACACTGAGTCCGGGACGAGGGCCACACGCGTTTCCCCCTCCGCCGTTTCCTTCGGGACTCCAACCTTCATGATTGTGGCCCTGCCATGCCGGGGCGCATGTTGAGGCAGACGGCGGGGTTTTTCAAGCCGGAGGCAACGGCGTCAGGCCTTCCTTGGTTCCTTCCGCGCTCCCCTGAACACCGGCGGGCGCTTCTGCATGAAGGCCATGACGCCTTCCGTGAAGTCGTCCGATCTCATCAGCTCCAACTGGCGTTACTTTTCGAGGTCGAGGGCCTGAGGGAGTTCCGCGGAGAGGTTTTCGTACACCGTCCGCTTCGTGGCGGCCAGGGCAAGCGGCGCAGCTGCTGCGAGCGGGCGGGCCAGCCCCGAGACCTCCGACTCCAGGCGGTCGTCGGGCACCACACTCACCATCCCGATCGCCTCGGCCCGTGCCGCGTCGATCTTCTCCGCCGTCAGCATCATCTCGAGGGCCCGTGTCAGACCCACGAGCCGCGGCAGGAAAAAGGTGCTGCCGCCGTCGGGCAGAAGTCCCACCTTGACGAAGGCCTGTGTGAAGAAAGCCGTGGTGGACACCACGCGCAGGTCTTACGCGAGGGCCAGACTGAGGCCGAAGCCTGCAGCCGCACCGCGCACTTGGGCAATCGCCGGCTTGGGCATCTTGGCCAGGGTCTCGATGCTCCCGTGGAACCCCTCCGTGAAGACTCTTTCGGTTCCGCCCAGGCTGTCGGCCAGGTTCGGCGGCTGCCTGAGGTCCGCACCGGCGCAGAAACTTCCCCCCTCACCCGTCAGGATGAGAACGCGGCACGCCTCATCCTCCGCCGCGGCGTGCAGCGCGGCGGAGACGCATCACCGAAGGCGGATCGAGGGCGTTGCGTTTCTCCGGTCGGCAGATCGTGATGGTGGTGACGGCGCCTTCGCTTTCAGATCTGATCGCGTCGGTCATTCAAGTCTCCTCTCGTTGGGTTTCCGCCGAGGGCGGACTCATCTTGTACGCCGGGGAGTCAAATCGCAAGCGGAAGGCGGAGGCGGGCGTTGCCTCCGGATTCCAGTTGGCGCTCTCGCCCCTACGCCGAGCAGCCCCCCAATCTGATAGAATGTTTCGCAAGGTGACGATGCAGGGCGGTCCCGTACCCCGGCGGGAGGGGGGTGCCGACGGCAAGTGGCTCGACGCCGTCGAGTACGTGCTGGAATCCTACCTGAAAAACGAGACGCCGGAACGAGTCCCCCTACTGTTCGAACGGCTTCTCGACCGGCTGCGGCAGGCCGGGATCAACGCGCCCTCGGTCCTCAACACCCCGTACGTGAATACCATTCCCGTCGGAGAAGAACCTCCGTTTCCGGGAAACTACGACCTCGAACACGCGATCCGCAATGCCATCCGGTGGAACGCCATGGCCATGGTCGTCCAGGCCAATCGAAATAGGCCCGGAGTCGGAGGCCACATCTCCACCTATGCCTCAAGCGCAACGCTGTACGAGGTTGGGTTCCAGCACTTTTTCCGAGGGGGCGGCGACCGACCGGCCGATCTGGTCTATTTCCAAGGGCACGCTTCGCCCGGTATCTACGCCAGGGCGTTTCTCGAGGGGCGCCTCTCGGAAAAGCAGCTTCACAACTTCCGTCAGGAACTGGCCGAAGGGGGAGGGCTGCCCTCGTACCCCCACCCCTTCCTCATGCCGGATTTCTGGCAGTTTCCTACAGTCTCCATGGGACTTGCACCGATCATGTCCATCTATCAGGCCCGTTTCCTTCGATACGTGAAGGCGCGCGGTCTCCTCGCAGGAGACGAACCTCGCGTCTGGTGCTTCGTGGGGGACGGCGAAACCGACGAGCCGGAATCGCTCGGAGCCCTTACACTTGCCGCCCGGGAGAACTTGGACAATCTGGTATGGGTCGTCAACTGCAATCTCCAACGCCTGGACGGGCCTGTCCGCGGCAACGGCAAGATCATCCAGGAGTTGGAGGCTGCGTTCCGCGGCGCTGGCTGGAAGGTGATCAAGTTGATTTGGGGGCGGGACTGGGATCCGCTCCTGAAGGCCGATGCGAGCGGACTCCTGATCCGACGGATGGAGGAGGCCGTCGACGGGGACTATCAGAAGTATTCGGTGGAGCCGGGCAGCTACACGCGAAGGCATTTCTTCGGCAAGTACCCCGAGCTCCTGGAGCTTGTGAATCACCTCACGGACGAGCGGATCCACAAGTTGCTCCGGGGCGGTCATGACACTCGCAAGGTGTACGCGGCCTATCGGGTCGCGGTCGAACATCGAGGATCACCCACCGTCATTCTCGCAAAGACCGTGAAAGGGTACGGGCTGGGCGAAGCGGGCGAGGGACGAAACATCACCCACCAGCAGAAGAAGCTGAACGAGAAAGAACTGCGGGAGTTTCGATCGAGATTCCGCATCCCCATCAGCGACGAAGAGGTGGCGGACGCGCCGTTCTACCGCCCGCCCGACTCGACTCCGGAGATGGCCTATCTCATGGAGCGAAGGAGGGCGCTGGGCGGTTTCGTGCCGAACCGACGGACAGTTCTCCCCACCATGCGCATGCCTTCGATCGAGCCTTTTTCTGAGTTTCTCAAAGGGTCGGGAGATGTCGAAGCGTCAACGACGATGGCCTTCGTCCGAATGTTGAGCCTCCTGATGCGGCACCCGGAGATCGGCCGGCACGTGGTTCCGATCATTCCCGACGAGGCGCGCACGTTCGGCATGGACGCCCTGTTCCGACAATTCGGCATCTATTCCTCGAAGGGGCAGCTCTACGAGCCGGTCGACCGCGAAACGCTCTTCTACTACCAGGAGAAACACGACGGCCAGATCCTGGAGGAAGGGATTACGGAGGCGGGCGCCATGTCCTCCTTCATCGCCGCCGGTTCGGCGGCCTCCACCTTGGGCGTGCCGACGATTCCTTTCTACGTCTACTACTCCATGTTTGGGTTCCAGCGCATCGGCGATCTCATCTGGGCCGCAGCCGACATGAAAACGAAAGGGTTTCTTCTGGGCGCGACGGCCGGGCGGACCACGCTCGCGGGCGAAGGCCTCCAGCACCAGGACGGCCACAGTCACCTGCTCGCCGCGGCCGTGCCGACCCTCTTGACCTACGATCCTGCATTCGCCTTTGAAATGGCCGTGATCCTCCAGGACGGCATGCGGCGGATGTACGAAGCTGGGGAAGACGTTTTCTACTACCTGACGCTCTACAACGAGAACTATCCCATGCCCCCGATGCCGGACGGGGCGCGGGACGGCATCCTCAAGGGACTCTACAAGTTCCGAGCGGCCCCACGGGAACGGAACCATCGCGCGCATCTCTTCGGAAGCGGGCCGCTCCTAAGGGAGGCCCTGAGGGCGCAGGAGATCCTGGGGGAACGATATGGCATCGCAGCCGACGTCTGGAGCGCGACCAGCTACAAGCGGCTCCGATCCGACGCCCTCCGAACCCGGCGGTGGAACCGCCTCCACCCAACCGAGCCGCCACGGAGGGCCTACGTAGAAACCCTACTTGAAAACGAAAAAGGGGTTTTCGTGGCCGTGTCGGACTATGTGACGCTCGTGCCCGATCAGATCGCGCCTTGGATTCCCGGAGGGCTGACGACCCTGGGCACCGACGGATTCGGACGGAGCGATGATCGCGCGCGTCTCCGGCGATACTTCGAGGTGGACGCCGAGTCCATCGTGGTCGCCACGCTGTACGCACTCTCCCTGCGTGGCGAGATCGGGGCCGATAGGGCTTCCCGGGCCGCTCGAGACCTCAAGATTGACCCCGAGAAATCTTGCCCGATTCCCGCCTGAGCCGCACGTCTTGTTGCGGCCGGGAGGGTCTGATAGATTCCGCGACGGATGACGAAACCGGTGCTGGTGCTGCTCTCCGGCGGGGTCGATTCGTCGGTTCTCCTGTACTGGACTTTGAGCCTATGTCTCCACCCTCGGGTTCTGGATTTCCAGTATCCGGGGCGGCTCGAAGAGGAGGCCCAGGCAGCGGCGCGGGTGTCCGGCGCGGCCAGCGTCGGTCCGGTCGTCCGGATCGATCTGCCCTTCGTCGACGCGCCGAAGGAGGAACATTCGGCGTACATCCCGAAGCGGAATCTCATTTACTACGGGATCGCCGCTTCCATCGCGGAGCAGTGGGAATTTGACACGATCTACGGCGGCCACATAGATCCCGACGGCCGTTCCTTTTCAGATGCCCGGGCGGATTTCTTCGACGCCTTGAACTCGCTGATTGCCGCCTCGAGCCATACGGGCAGCAGCCGTCCCTGCCGGGTCGAAACGCCCTTCATTCGGAAAAGCAAGGCGGACGTGATTCGCCTCGGCCGCGATCTGGGGGTTCCGTTCGATCTCACGTGGAGTTGTCTAAGAGACGGGCCGATTCACTGCCGGTCGTGCTCATCGTGCAGGGAGCGCCGCGATGGGTTTCGATCGGCGGGGGTGGATGATCCGTTGGCGCTTCCCGCGGCCTGAGGGATGTGGGCATTCCTCTCCGCTTCTCTTGTGATCCGCGCGCGGGCGACCATCGCATCCCCATATGAGAGAAACCACCCTCTCTTCCAAGTACACGGGCCTCCTGGCCCGCTTTTACGACGAGGACAGTCGCTGGCACGACTACGAGGCGGAGGCTGCGTGGATACGTCGGGAATGCCGGCACCGCATGCGCGCCCCGCGCGCGCGTCTCCTCGACCTGTGCTGCGGTAGCGGATCGCATGCTCTCGTCCTGGCGCGATTCGGATATCGCGTAACCGGCATCGACCTTTCACCGACCATGGTTCGGCTCGCGCGAGAGAAGGTTCCGCCCCGCCCTCGCAAGGAGGCTCCATCCTTCCACCGCGGCTCGGTCCTTCAGATTCCGAAGAACCTTGGCCCGTTTGACGGCGCCTACCTCCTGGGACTCAGCATTCTTGTGGAAACCATTTTCGATCGCGTCGGCGTTCTCGCGCGGCGGGTGGCCCGTGTCGTGGCGCCGGGCGGGTTCTTCCTGTTTGATGCCCACCTCGGGTCCTCCCACCCCCACACCCCCCCACGAGGCGCCGCAACGTATCGGGTGGACGGGATCGAGGGCAGCCTTCGCATCTCCGAGGTTCGCCGCCGGGCGGACCGGACGTACCACTATGACTGGGCTCTCAAACGTGGACGGTGGGCGCTGGGGCTCCACGCCGCAGAACGGCTGAAGATCCTTCGGGGGAGCGATCTTGCCGCCGTCGTGGACGGCTGCCTGGAATCCGGCTGCTGGGATCATCCGAGGGTTCTCCACCCTCCCCAAACCAAGTCGGGCTATCGCCTGGTGGCCCTTGTCCGCAAGGCGGCCCCGATCTGCCATGGATGTTAGACTGCCGCGTCTCGGGGAAGGGGCCCATTCCGGTACGGTGGTCAAGATTCTCGTCCGAGTGGGTGACGTGATCGTGAAGGACCAGCACCTTCTCGAGATCGAGAGCGAGAAGGCCATCGTCCCGATCCCGTCGCCCGCATCGGGAAGAGTCGTCCGCATCGATATCCGTGAAGGGGACGAGGTTCGAGTCGGTCAAGTCATCCTCGGCTTGGAAGAATCCGCGGCCGGAGCCGAGGTTGCGGTTCGGCCGGCTGGACCGCCTCAAACGTTGAGCACCGCCCCAGAACCCCTTCTCGAACGAGCTGCGATCCACCCCGAGCGAAGCGGCATAGGGCCGCCTGCGCCGCCATCGGTGCGGAGGATCGCCCGCGAGTTGGGCATCGACCTGGCGAACGTGGCGGGCAGCGGGCGCGGAGGCAGAATCTCCGTGGCGGATCTCCGGCTCTACGTCTCGAACTTGCAGAGGCGAGCGGAACCCGCCGGCGCGGCCCCACCGTCCGATGGGCCCTCCGAACCGGTTGATTTCCTCAAATGGGGGCCGGTGACCCGGAAGAAGATGTCCCCCCTTAGGCGGACCGTTGCGGAACGAATGCGGCAGTCGTGGATGTCGATCCCCCACGTGACCCAGTTCGACAGGGCGGACATCACCCGGCTGCTGGGCCTTCGCAAGACCTTTTCCCCGGAGTACGAGAAGCGCGGGGCGCGACTCACCCTCAGTTGCTTCATCCTGAAAGCCTGCGTGTCCGCCTTGAAGAAGTTCCCTATTCTCAATTCGAGCATGGACGAGTCCGCCGGCGACATCGTTTTCAAGGACTACTTCCACCTCAACGTGGCGGTGGACACGGAGTCGGGCCTCATGGCACCGGTCATCCGGAACGTGGACCGGCGACACCTCTTGGATCTGTGCATCGAGCTCAGGTCGCTGACCGAAAGGACGCGGCAGCGAAAGATCGGCCTGGAGGAGCTCCAAGGCGGGACGTTCACCGTGTCGAACTTGGGCGGCATCGGTGGAACGTATTTTTCTCCCCTCATCAGCAGGCCCCAGGTGGCCGTCCTGGCCGTGGGACGCGGCTTTGAGGAACCCCGAATCGTCGGTGGAAAACTGGAATCCGTGTCGATCCTGCCGATCGGGGTGTCTTACGATCACCGCGTCATCGACGGTGCGGACGGCGCGCGATTTATTCGAGCGGTGGCGGACGCTCTGGAGCAATTCAGGGAAGATGACGTGAAACTGTGACGGCCCGATGGACATGAGACACACGGATCTCGCGGTTCTGGGCGCCGGACCCGGCGGGTACGCCGCCGCGTTCTACGCCGCCGACCGCGGCAAGAAAGTCATCCTCGTCGATCGGAACGACCGCCCGGGCGGCATCTGCCTCCATCACGGCTGCATTCCTTCCAAGGCCCTTCTTCACGCCGTGCGGATCCTCTCGGAGGCGAAATCCTCCGCCGCAAGGGGGATTTATCTCGGCCATCCGAGAATCGACCTCGACAGGCTCCGGGCCTGGAAGGACTTGATCCTGGACAAACTCGGACGGGGTGTCGAGGGCCTCGCCCGGAAACGGGGTGTGGAGTTCATCGCCGGTCGTGGCCATTTCGAGGACTCCGAAACCTTGCGCGTGGAAACCGCTCACGGGCAAGAGTTCATCCGCTACACGCGGGCGATCATCGCGGTGGGCTCGAAGCCGGCCATGCCGTCGGAGTTCGACCTCGGCAACGAGCGGGTCATGACCTCCACCGAGGCGCTCCAACTTCCCGAAATCCCCGCCCGGCTTCTCGTGGTCGGCGGCGGCTATATCGGCATGGAACTCGGCACCGTCTTTGCCGCGCTCGGCAGCCGCGTGGTCCTGGCCGAGGCGCTCCCATCCCTGCTCTCGGGAGCGGATCCCGATTTGGTGAGACCCGTCGCCGAGGCCGCGAGGGCCGCTTTTGAAGAAGTCCGGTTGGGGGCCAAGGTGCTCAAGCTCGGCACCTCAGGCAGACAGATCCGCGTCACGATGGAAGCCGGTGGGAAGAAGCTGGACGAGACGTTTGATCGCGTGCTCGTAAGTGTGGGTCGTGAACCCCATTGCCTGGACCTGGGTCTCGAGAGCACCCGTGTGGGGAGGGACGATCGGGGGTTCATCCAGGTCGATGCGCGTCAGCGCACGTCCGATCCGAGGATCCAGGCCGTCGGCGACGCCGTAGGGGGGGTCCTGCTGGCACACAAGGCGGCGAAACAGGGTCGGATCGCCGTCGATGACTGGCTGGGTGAGAATGTGACGTTCGAGAACGTGGTCATCCCCGCGGTGGTATTCACCGACCCCGAAGTGGCCTGGTGCGGCCTCACGGAACATTCCGCCCAACAAAAGGGAATCGCGGTGACCGTTGCGAAGTTTCCGTGGAGCGCCTCTGGACGCGCCCTCACGTACGATCGGCCGGACGGCCTGACGAAGCTCGTCATCGAACCCGACACGGAGCGGATTCTGGGCGTCGGCATCGTTGGGGTCGGTGCCGGTGACCTGATCGGTGAAGGTGTCCTCGCGGTGGAGATGGGAGCCACCGCAAGGGATTTGACGGAGTGCGTCCACCCGCATCCGACCCTCTCGGAAACACTGATGGAAAGTGCGGAAGCGTTTTTCGGGACCGCCACGCACACGTTTATTCGCCCAGCCGGCACAACGGAGGGCGCGTCGTGAGCCGTATCGATGCGTTCGCTCCCGTCGAGCCGCTTCTCCTGCCGAAACTGCGGCCGAGGTCGGCCTGCCGATGTGGTGAGGGGCTTGAGCGGCTGGCGCAGGCGCCGGAGGATCACGGCGGGGGGGGGGCGGTGCGAAAGGCGCGGATCCGGCCCAGATACCCGGCCTCCCGGACCACCGCGCGCAGGGGGATAAACGACCGATCCGTAACGAACTCGACCTCCTTCACTTTGAGTTCCATGAACGACCCACGAAAGGACACCCGCCCCCCCGCCTCGTCCGGCGGGCGTAGCCTCAGGTCGGCGTGCACGTCCTTGTCCGCCAGCATCTCCACATGCGCCATGACGGGGCCGCGAGGGTCGAGAATTGGAACCTGATAGGTGCGGCCGGGTTCCGGCAGGCCGTAGACCCCGATCGCGAAGTTGTAGAAAGCGGACACGGGATCCTGCGCGGGCACGGCCGGATCGAGCGGCCCTGTGGACTCCGAGACTTTTTCCTCGTTCACGAAGACGGCGCGGGTCCAACCGGTCGCGCCGAGATTCACGCGGACCTCCCGTGTCCGATCCGCTCGACGGACGAATTCGTGGACTGATTGCAGCGTGAACCGCCCGCGACGTTCGTCGAAGCGCAGGTTGGCGGTGTATCGGGCCGCGCGGAAACGCGTGATCGAGCGGATCCAATCGGTGGGACGCGCCTCGGAGACCACGACGTACGTCCCGGGCTGATCGCCCCGATGGAGTACGAACGACAGCTCGCCAACGTCCACGAACCAGAGGACCTCGATCCGATACACGATGGGGACATCCACCCAGGCCTCGGGGCCCGCCGGCTTGGGCGCCGGGGGGGGGGCGGCTGCGGCGCTCGCGAGGAGGAGGGAGGCGAGGCCGAGCGTTGCAGCTTGAAGCACGTCATCGTGTAGCATCGCGCGCCGTTCTTGACAAGATCGGCACGCGTGTGTTACCGAGACCGCCGAACGAAAGAAATTCGTGAGTGTGGCGCCGGAGGGCGCGCGGAGCCGCTGGAGTGGCGGACAGGGAGGGCAGCATGAAGCGGAAGAAAGATCCCTACGCGATTCTCTCGATCCTCAAAGGCCTCGAGATCCTTGAAAGTTTCAGCAAGTCCGACCAGGCCGAGCGTGGGGTGTCCGATTTGGCCAAGCGGGTGGGGTTGAGCAAGAACCAGGTCTTTCGCGTCCTCGCCACGCTGATGAGCCGTGGGTACGTGGAGCAGAACCGGTCAACGGAGAACTACCGGCTGGGGCCGAAGGTCGTGGACCTCTGCCGCGCGTTCACTTCGCAGGCATCCCTTGCGCGACTCCCCCGGACCTTCCTTGAGGAGGCGCGGGAGCGGGTAGGGGAAACGGTGTTGCTCGGTGTGACCAACGGAAGCAAGGCCGTCTGCGTGGACGGCGTGGAAGGCAATCAGCCGGTTCGAGTGGCTCCCCTCATCGGTGCGCTCCTGCCGCTGCACGCCTCGGCGCTCGGCAAGGCTCAGGTCGCGTTTCTCTCCACCGCCGAAATCGAGCGCGCGCTGCCCAAGGAGCTCGCGAAGTACACCAGCCGGACACTCACCGACCGGAGGAAGCTCCTTGATGACCTCGTGCGCGCGGCCCACCAAGGCTGGGCCCTGGAGGACGAGGAGTACATGGAGGGCGTCCGGTCCGTGGCCGCTCCCGTCTACGACTACACGCCGCGGGTTGTGGGATCCGTCGCCGTCGTCGCACCGGCCTATCGCATGACGGAGGACGACTTGAGGAAGGCGATCCTGCCCGGTCTGCTCCAAGTGGCGGGGCAGCTCTCCCAGCGGCTCGGGTACACGCCGTCTCCGTCGGCCGCGCCCGGCGCCTGAGCCCGTCGCCGGCCGATCTACTTCGAGTAGCGGAACCCCCCCCCGCCGAGTTTGCGGGCCCAGTCGAGCTGGACCCGTGCGTAGGAGAGCCACACGTCCGGCATCTTGAAGTCGTTCCTCCAGAGCTGCCCGCCGACGGTCAGCGTAAACGCCATCCGAGCGCCCATGATCGTGAACGGCGTGCGCTTGATCACGCCCTGGACGCGCGGTCCCCAGACCTCCAGGCTTCGCCCCGCCTCGTGGATGAAAAGGATGGCGAACATCCGCCCCTCGATGCGTGCGATCTGATCCTTCGGGGTGATCGTCTGCTTCAGGAAGTTGGACACTGCGAAGAGGATGAGATCCGCAGCGTCGAACCCCTGAGACTTGCTGATGGCCTCGAAATCGTCGATCTCGATGAGACCGAGCGACATCGTTTTCGGGAATTGCCGAAGGGAGTTGATTTCGTCCGTTAGTTTGTTGATGAACGGATCCTTCGCCCAAAATCCGGTCACCCCGTCGTGAGAGGTGAGGAACTCGACCTCGCCTTGGACGGCTCGATCGAGGCCGTCTTGCTGGATGAATTTCACATGCGTGGACCCGATCTGGACCCGGTCGCCGTTGCGCAGCTCGACCTCCTTGATTCTCTGACCGTTCACCACCACGCCGTTCGTGCTGTTGTTGTCGGCGAGCATGTAGCGGCTGGGTTCTCGGAGGATCTTGACATGGATGCGCGACATGAACGGGTCGCCCTCGATCTTAAGCGTGGCGCTGCCGTCCCGTCCCATCGTGGTGACGTCGCGATCGAGGTTGACGACGGTGGCCTTGTGCTGGCCGCTCAGGATGACCAGGCTGGCGGGCTTCGCTTTCCCCTGCGCGGCTTGGCCGCCGCCGAACATGGTCTGCTCATAGTCGGTCATCCGGGTGACTTGAAATTATAACGGCCTGAGAAGGTTGGGTAAAGCCGGACGTTGTGGCGTCACGGCGATCAGAACTCCACCGAGGCTCCGACGCCCGGGGCATAGAGAAGGAATCTTTCGTTGACATACGTGCGGCCGAAGTCGCCCAGCCCGTACGACGCCCCCCAGAGGGCCGCGAACTCGACCCACCATTGGACGGGCCCCTGCCGGATGCAGCGGGTGATCGCTCCACCCGCCCACACTTGGCCGTAGTTGTCTTCCGAAGTCCGGATCATTCGGCTGACGACTCGGGGGGCGAGAGTGAGTTGCCAGAGATCGAGCCGGAAGACCAAGTCGCCGGAAAACGCAGCCTGATCGACGAATGGCGTGTCGCCCGTGCTATCCCACGAGATGAACAGGAGGCCGGACCGCGGCCCCTCCACCTGCGCCTGGGCCGCGCTGGCGGCGCCTTCCACGCTGAACGCCAGTCCGTCGGGCGCCGGCAGGCCGAGCTTGAAACCGGCGCGCACGCCCACCGGCGAGAAAAGCTTCAGCGTGAAGTCGCCGAATCCGAAGCCCATGTTGTAGCCGGCGTCGACGATGGGAAACCTCAAGGAGTCTGTGTCGCCTTCCTCCGCGAGGGCTTGGCCGGCCAGGCCTAGGCGATGCTGTCCCTTCGCGAGCACAGCCGCAGGTTGAAAATTCCCGGCCGCGGCGGACAGCAGCGTCAGCGCGATCAGAGGAGCAACGGGCACGCCGGGGCGCTACCAGCGCAAGAGCGCGGCCCCCCACGTGTAGCCCGCGCCGAACGCAGCCAGACAGACGAGGTCGCCCTGCTTGAGCCGGCCGGCCCGCACGCATTCATCGAGGGCAAGAGGGATCGAGGCAGCCGTCGTGTTCCCGTATCGTTGAATGTTGTTGTACACCTTGTCTGGAGGCAACCCGAGGCGCTGAGCCACGCCATCGCAGATGCGAAGGTTGGCCTGATGGGCGATGAAGAGCGAGAGATCCTCCACCTTCTGCCCGGCGCGCGCGAGGACCTCCTGGACGGCCTCCGGCATCTTCTGGATGGCGTTCACGAAGACCTTGCGGCCTTCCATTCTCGGGAAGTGCCGGCCCTCTTCGACGTGCTGCAGATTGACCCTTGGCTTGCCGAAGCACCCTGGGGCCTCGAGCCAGAGGTCACGGGCGGAGCGTCCGTCCGAGTGAATCACAGAAGCGAGGACTCCGCGGGAGTCGTCCTCCACGGGACTGAGGAGAACGGCAGCGGCGCCATCACCGAAGAGCACGGCCACATCGCGGCCCCGATCGGAGAAATCCAACCCGTGCGAGTGGACCTCGGCGCCGACGAGCAGGACGTTCTTGTAGAGCCCTTGCCGGATAAGGGCGTCCCCGACATGAAGGCCGTAGATGAAACCGGAGCACTGGTTCCGCACGTCCAGGGCGGGCGTACCGGGCGTGATGCCCAGCTTTGGCTGGATGAAGCAGCCGCTGCCAGGGAACTCGTGGTCGGGAGAGAGCGTGGCGTAGATGATGAGATCCACGTCCGCGGGCGTCCGCCCGGCCATCTGGAGCGCGCGTTCGCAGGCCACCTTGGCGAGGTCCGTTCCGCACTCCGTCCCGTCCGTGAAGTGGCGCTCCTTGATCCCCGTTCTCTGTGTGATCCACTCGTCCGACGTCGTCATCAACTTCGAGAGATCGTTGTTGGTGACCACGCGCTCGGGCACATGGTGGCCCGTGCCCACTATGATCGTCCGCAGCATAGACCAAGCTCATAGTCCACCGGATGCTCGTTGTCAAAGAGCGGAGAGGCTTTTGCCTGTGCGGCCTTGAAAACAGGTACCTGATAGGGTTATCTTTCCCACGTTGCCGCGGTGGTGGAATTGGCAGACACACCATCTTGAGGGGGTGGCACCCGCAAGGGTGTGCGAGTTCAAATCTCGCCCGCGGCACCACCGGGTGCTATGGGCCAGTGGAGTGTGTACCTGATTCGAAGCGTGGCGACCGGCCGGGTGTACGTGGGTGCCAGCGGGGATGTGCCGCGGCGGATTCGCGAGCACAACGCAGGGAAGGTTCCCAGCACCCGCAGGGACCGCCCTTGGACCTTGCTTGAGGTGGAGCCTCATGCGGACAAGTACACGGCCCTGAGGCGAGAGAAGTACCTGAAGAGCGGGGCCGGGCGGGCGGAGATCCGCCACCGATTCGGGTGGAATTGGCAGAGCCCGTAGAACGGGCCGCGGCACACCATCTTGCTGCGCCACGTTTCACGTGGAGGGGGTGGCACCCGCAAGGGTGTGCCACGTGACGACGTGGCGCGGCGAGTTCAAATCTCGCCCGCGGCACCGCTTCTGCGGCCCGTGGTGTTGCCGCGCGTGTGGCCTGCGGCTAGGATACGCGCCATGGCGAGCCTGGCCGACGTTCTCGCGCACACCCGTCAGGGTGTAGAGCAGCGTAAGCGGGCAAGGCCTTCCGAGGTCGTGCTGGAGGGGCCGGCGCAGGATCATGAAAAGATCTCGTTCGTGGATGTCGCGCGGCCGCGTGGCGACGCGGCGGGGAGCACGCGCGACCGCAACGTCGTCATCGCGGAGTTCAAGCGGGCGTCGCTGACGCGCACCTTCGTGCAACCCGACGAAGACCCGGCGCCCTATTTCGAGGCCTATCGGGAGGGAGGGGCCGCGGCGATTTCGGTCCTGACTGAGCCGGAGTTCTTCCACGGCGACCCGGCGGACATCGAAACGGCCAAGCGAACCGTGGACGTTCCCGTGCTCATGAAGGATTTTGTCATCGACGAGTACCAGATCTACGAGGGTCTGGCGGCGGGAGCCGATTTCGTCCTGCTCATCGTCCGGATCCTCACCGATGAGCAGATCGACAGGATGCTGCATGTCGTGCGGCGTCACGGGATCGAGGCGCTTGTGGAGGTATGCTCGGAAGAGGATCTTCGGCGCGCTCTCCGGTTCGAGGTGGACCTCCTCGGCGTGAACAGTCGTGACTTGGACACCCTCCGCGTGGACACAACCGTCTTCGAGACGCTGGCGGACCGGCTGCCGGCGAAAGCCGTGAGGGTGGCGGAGAGCGGAATAAAATCCCGGGAGCAGATCGCCCGGCTACGCGGGCTCGGCTACGATGCCTTCCTCGTGGGCGAGGCGCTGATGTCTCACCCGCAGCCCTCCGAGGCGCTGCGGGAGTTGGTCGAGATTGCGTAGAATGGTGCGAGTCAAGGTCTGCGGAATCACCAACGCGAAGGATGCCGAACGGGCGATCCTGTACGGATGCCACGCGCTGGGTTTCATTTTCTACGCGAACAGCCCGAGAGCCGTGACGGTCGAAACGGCCCGAGCGATCGTGCGCGATCTTCCGCCCCTGGTCGAAACCGTGGGTGTCTTCGTGGATGAGAGCGAAGGCCGCATCCGAAAAACTCTGGAGGCTACCGGTATCCAGACCGTCCAACTCCACGGCGAGGAAGCCCCGGCCTTTTGTGCCAGGTTCGAGCCCCGGGCGATCAAGGCGATCCGCATGCAGGGGGGGGGATGGATGGAGCGGCTCGACGAGTATCGCGTTCGGGGCATCCTCCTCGACGGTTTTGTGGACCCGCACGAGAGCGGCGTGGCGGGGCGAAAGAGGTGGACGCTGGCGCGCGAGGCGGCGAGCAAGCGGGTGGTCATTCTGGCGGGGGGGCTCACGCCGTCCAACGTGGCCGAGGCGATTGGACTGGTTCATCCTTACGGTGTGGACGTGTCCCGTGGCGTCGAGCGCAACGCCGGTGTGAAGGACTGGAGCAAGCTCAAGGCGTTCATGGAAGCGGTTCAGGGGGCGGCTTAACATGCCTGCGAAACTCCCCGACCACCGCGGTCGTTTCGGAGCTTTCGGCGGACGCTACGTCCCCGAAACGCTCATGCCCGCGCTGGACGAGCTTGAATCGGCCTATCGAAAGATCGGACAATCGGGCGGTTTCAAGAAAGACTTGGGGTATTACCTCAGGGAATTCGCCGGCCGGCCCACACCCTTGTACCTCGCGCGCCGCATGTCGGAGGAGTTGGGGGGTCCACGCATCTACCTCAAGCGAGAGGACCTGTGTCACACGGGTGCCCACAAGATCAACAACACTCTCGGCCAGGTGCTGCTGGCGAAGCGTATGGGCAAGAAGCGGATCATCGCGGAGACGGGGGCCGGGCAGCACGGCGTGGCCACGGCCAGCACGGCGGCCCTATTCGGCCTCCCGTGCGAGGTGTACATGGGGGCTGACGACATCCGCCGGCAGGAGATCAACGTGTTTCGGATGCGGCTCCTGGGGGCGAAGGTCCACGAAGTGACGACCGGCTCACGCACGCTCAAGGATGCCATCAACGAGGCCATGCGCGACTGGGTGACGAACGTGCGCACCACCCACTACGTGATCGGCTCCGTGGTGGGCCCGCACCCCTTCCCGATGATGGTGCGCGACTTCCAGAGTGTGATTGGGAAGGAGGCGCGAGGACAGATTCTGAAGGCCGAAGGGCGGCTGCCACGCGCGGTCGTGGCCTGCGTGGGGGGGGGGAGCAACGCGATGGGAATCTTCTGCGCCTTCCTGGCCGATGGTCGAACGGACCTGATCGGCGTCGAGGCGGGTGGGAAGGGGCTCCGCCACGGCGCAACGCTGGCGCACGGGACCCCTGGAGTCCTCCACGGGGCGATGAGCTACCTCTTGCAGGATGCGGACGGCCAGATTTCAGAGACCCACTCGATTGCGGCCGGACTCGACTATCCGGGTGTCGGCCCCGAGCACAGCCACCTCAAGGCGACCGGCCGCGCGACGTACGTGACGGTGAACGATGCCGAGGCGCTGGATGCATTCCAGTATCTTTCGCGTACGGAAGGCATCCTCCCAGCCATGGAGCCTTCACACGCGGTCGCCCACGTGCGGAAGATGGCCCGCCGGTGGGGCAAGGGCGGAGCGGTGATCATTTGCTTGTCCGGCCGTGGGGACAAGGACAGCGCCATGGTCGCGGACCTTCTCCAGCCGCGAGCGCAGGTGAAGCCCCAGTGAGTGAGATCTCGCGTGTCCTGGAGGATGTGGCCCGACGCCGCCGGAAGGCCCTGATCCCGTTCGTGACGGCGGGCGACCCGGATGCGGCGACCACGGAGGCACTCCTCCCTGCGCTTCAGGACGCGGGTGCGGACGTGATCGAGATCGGCGTGCCTTTCTCGGACCCTGTCGCCGATGGTGTCGTTATCCAGGCTTCGTCCCAGCGCGCGCTCCGGGGGGGGATGACGACGGCGAAGACGTTGGACATCGTCCGCCGCGCCCGCCGCCGCGTGTCCTGTCCCATCGTGTTGATGGGGTACACCAACCCGGTCCTGAGATATGGTGTGGACCGCCTTGCTCGCGACGCCGCTTCGGCGGGAGTGAACGGGTTCATCCTGGTGGACCTCCCGCCCGAGGAGGCGGAGCCGGCTCGCCGCGCGCTTCGCCAGAACGGGATTGACCTGATTTTCCTCTTGACCCCTGCCAGCCCCGGCGAAAGAATAGCGCGCGTGGCGGCCCGGGCTTCCGGCTTCATTTACTACGTGGCCTACACGGGCGTGACGGGCGCGCGCGCCGCCGTCCATTCCGAGGTGGGGGCCTCCGTTCGCCGCATCCGGAAGCGTACGCGCCTGCCGGTCATGGTCGGTTTCGGTGTAAGGACGCCCGAACAGGCGCGATCGCTGGCGGCCGTGGCCGATGGCGTGATCGTAGGATCGGCGTTGATCCGCGGGATGGAGGGCGTGGCCAGTCGGGGAGGACGAGTGCGCAAGGCCGCCGCCTTCGTCGAGTCTCTCCGCCGGGGCCTCGATCGCGCGGCGTAGGATGGAATTCGAGCTGACCCACGAGCAGCGCGAGCTGGCGGCCGCGTTCCGTCAGTTCTGCGACCAGGAGATCGCACCGCGGGCCGAGGACGTGGACGAGACGGCCACCTTCTCCTGGGAGAACTACCGCAAACTGGCCGAGTTCGGCTACCTCGGGATGGGGTACGCAAGCGCCTACGGCGGGGGGGGGGCGGACACGCTCACGACCTCGGTGCTCGGCGAAGAGCTCTCGCGTGTGTGCGCTTCCACGGCCCTCTCCGTGGCCGCCAGCACGGGTCTCTGCGGTAAGTTCATCGAGAGGTTTGGGAACGAGGAGCAGAAGCGGGCCTACCTCCCGCGGCTCGCCAGGGGTGAGATTGTGGGTGCGTTCTGTCTGACGGAGCCGCACTCGGGGTCGGATGCCGCGGGCATGAAGACGACCGCCGTCCGCCGGGGCGACCGATGGGTGATCAACGGCTCGAAGATGTTCGTGACCAACGGGACGATTGCCGATGTTTTCGTTGTGCTCGCGCGCACGGACCCCGAAAAGGCGCACGGGGGGATCAGCGCGTTCATCGTGGAGAAGAATCCTCAGGCGCGGCCGGGTCGTCCGCTCCGCAAACTGGGCGTTCGGGGATCGCCCACCTGCGAGGTTGTGTTCGAGGACTGCGCCGTGGCGGGCTCGGCTGTCATCGGTGAGGAGGGCAACGGATTCCACTACGCCATGCAGAACCTGGATCTCGGGCGGATCGGCATCGCCGTCTTCAGCTTGGGAATCGCGCAGGCCTGCCTCGACGAGAGTGTGAAATACGCCACCGAGCGGCAGGCGTTCGGGCACAACATCTACGAGTTTCAGGGGGTGCAGTTCAAGATCGCCGACATGCAGGCCTACATCGAAGCGGCTCGACTCCTCGCCTGGAAGGTCGCGTGGCGGTTTTCACGGGGTGAGAAGGTCACGCGGGATGCGGCGATCGCCAAGCTGTTCGCCTCGGAGGCGGCTGCCCAGGCGGCGAGTTGGGCGGTTCAGATCCACGGCGGCTACGGCTACATCAAGGATTTCAAGGTGGAGCGGCTCTACCGCGACGCGAAACTGGGGGAGATCGGCGAGGGTACATCCGAGATCCAGCGGATGGTCATCGCCAAGGAGATTCTCCGCTCGCGCGGCTGAGGCCGACGGGCTATAATAGGCGGATGGTGGTGATGGCAAGACCCCATGTCTTTCGGACCTCGCGCGTGTCGTTCTCGCGGGTTCCCGGGCTCACAGGTTCACGCGGATTTACTCTCCTCGAAATCATGATTGCGGTGGCGGTGGTCGTGATGTTCAGCACGATCGTCGGCGTGGCCGTGACGCGATACTTCTCACAGGCGCAGGTGAAGAAGGCGATGGTGGATATCAAGAGCCTTGAGAGCGCGATCGAGCTGTATCGAACCAACTGCTACAGATACCCCGCCGGAGACGCGGGTCTGCGCGCGCTCATCGAGAAACCCTCCGACTGCGAAGGCTGGGCGGGCCCCTACATCAAGGCGAACAAGCTTCCGAAAGACCCATGGGGCAAGGAATACATGTATTCCGGCCCGAGCGGGGACGCCGACTACCAGCTCTCGTCCGGTGGCCCGGACGGTTCGCCCGGCTCAGCGGACGACATCAAGATCACGGACATCGACTAGGCCGACGTCCCACGATCGGCCGATGATGCGACGCGGCCCGCTGCGAAAGGGAACCGGGGGCGCGGGCTTCACGCTCCTGGAAATCATGGTCGCCGTCGCGATCATGGTCCTGATCGTGACTGTGGTGGTGCCCCAGATCGGCGACTTGGCGCAGGTCCAGCTCCGCTCGGCCACGCGTCGCCTCGCGGGGACGGTTCGCCACGTCTATTTCGAGGCCCTCCTCACCAAGCAGGACTACATCCTCAACTACGACCTGGACCGACACGAATACTGGGTGGGTCAGGCCGTGTTCAATCCTGAGCTGAATGCCATCGAGCAGATCGAGACGAAACGCGGGCTGGGGCGAAGGCATCGCCTGCCGCCGGGGATCGAGTTCGCATCCGTTGAGGCGGCCGACCGGCCCTCACGCAGTTCGGGTATGGAGCTTACCTTCTTCTCACACCTCGGCGTCGCGGAGCCCACGGTGATTGAGCTGCGCGACCAGAAGCGTCGCGAGGTGCGTCTCGAAGTGGCCCCGTACGCGGGCCGGGTCACCGTGGGCAAACCATGACGAACCGGGTGACAGGCTGCCCGCGGCTCGCGGCTCGCGGTTCGCGCGCGAGCGGTTTCACCCTCATCGAGGTCTTCTTCGCCCTCGCCATCCTCGCCACCACCCTGTTCGCCTACATGCAGATGACAAACGACAACGTCCGCAAAGTCCGCCATGCCCGGGAGAACTATCTGATCGGTCTCCTTCTCCAGATGAAAATGGCGGATGTCCTCGCCGAGAAGTTCCCGGACCAGGGGACGCGGTCGGGCGACTTCGCGGACGAGGGATATCCGGACTATGCGTGGGAGGCGACGGTGACGCAGGCGATGCTCGGTGAGATTTCTTTTCGCGACCTGCGGGAAGTGACCGTGCGCGTCATGTGGGGTGAGGGGGAGCCCAAGACCGAGATCTCAATGGTGGCCTACGTCCTGGACAGGAAGTTCCCATGAGCCGGCGGGGTGGTTCTACCCTGTACCGAGGCCCTGGCGGCTCACGGCTCGCGACTCGCGACGGCCGGTCCAAGGGCTTCACCCTGATGGAGCTCATGGTGGCGCTCTTTACGCTTGCCGTCCTGATGTCCGCAGCCATCCAAGGCTACTATGCCGTCAGCCGCGGTCGCGCAGTCATCACCTCGGCTGTGGAGACGGACATTCAGAACATGGCCGTGCTCCACCAGATCGTGAAGGACCTCCAGTCGGCCTACGTGATCCAGGGCCGGGACAACACCCTGCCCGGCCCCCGCAGCGAGGCGCGGACCTTTTTCGCGTGTGAGGACACCGGCTTTGGGGTGGAGGCATGGGACAAGTTGAGCTTCACATCCGTGGGGCACGTCATCATCCCCCGTTCCGGTCCCGAGCGGCAGTACGAGAGTGAACTGACGGAGATCACGTACGAACTGGTCTCGGGCGGTGACGACCCCGAAACGGGCATCTTGCAGCGGCGCGAAGTCAGCCCCCCCGCCGCCGGTGTGGACGATCAACAGGCATCCATCCCCGTCGCCGAGAGGGTGGCCGGTTTCGATGTGGCTTGCATCGATTCAGAGGGCCGGCCTCGGGAGGATTGGGACTCCCGCCAACTCGACGGCCGGGGACAGCTCATCGGTCTCCCCGTGCTCGTGAGGATCACGCTCGTGGTCAAAGGCGAGGGGGGCGAGAAGCAAACCCGCACGACGGCCGTGACCCTCCCGCTGGCGCCGCGACTGAATCTCCGATGAACCCTTCGCGCGACACCCCGGCTCCGTCCGTCCATCGCGTACGTCGTTCCTCCCGCGGGATCGCCTTGCTTATGGTTATGACCCTGATTACGATGCTGTCCATCATCGCGATCGAGATTGTGGAGACGGCCCAATCCCACTACCTGCTGACGACGTCGCTGCGTGACGAGGTCAAGGCCCGTGCGCTGGCCTTCTCCGGCGTGAATCTGGTCGGCGCGCTCCTCAAGGAGGACCTTCGGAAGGAAGAGACCAAGACTTCGGATCATCTCCGGGAGGACTGGAACGTTCCGGAACCCTTCAACACGGTCGCGCTGGGCGACGGGTGGGTGAAGGGGCAGGTGGAGGATGAGGAGCGGCGATTCAACGTCCACACGATCACCCGCGACCAGTTGGCGTGCCTCGCGCGCGAGCTCGAGATCGAACAGGATTTCGATGCGGAAAGCGTGCACCGGCGGATCACGGAATGGACCGATCGAACCGGGTCGGATGGCGTGCAGGAAGACCCGTATTCCGCTCGGCGGCCGCCCGTTCTCCGACCGGATGCGCCCTTCGAGGCCCCCGGTGAGGTTGCCCTGATCGAGGGGATCGGCTGGCAGACCTACCTGAAGCTAAGGCCCTACCTCACGATCTGGCCGCAGAGGGAGCCCACGCAGCCCACCGAGGGTTCCTCCGATCAACCGGAGAAGCGCCGACCCAAGATCAATGTGAACACCGCCCCGCCGATCGTGCTCAAGTGCGTGGACAAGGACATGCCTACGGTTGCGGAGACGATCCTTGGGTTGCGGGAGGAGGACCCATTCAGGAACGTGCAGGATCTGCAAACCCGCGTCCAGGGAATCCCCGCGGCGGCGCTCGGCCTCCTCACGGTCCAGAGCGACATTTTCACGGTCCGCTCGGCGGGCCAAGTGGGGCCGGAGGGGAGGGCGTCCACCGTGATCGTGACGGCGGTGCTGGACCGTCGAAAGCAGGACGAGTTGCGCCTGATCTACTGGCGAGAGGAGTGACGGGCATGGTCCAGGAGGCCGACCATTTCCTGACCGCGGATCGGAGGAGGATTTTCTACCGTCGCTTCCAGGCTGATCGGCCCAAAGGCCTGGTCCTCTTCGTGCACGGTCTGGGCGAGCACTCGGGTCGGTACGTGGAACTGGCACAGGTCTTCGCCAAAGTGGGCCTGAGTGTCGTGGCGCCGGATTTGCGCGGGCACGGGCGCTCGGACGGCCGTCGGGGATGCATCCGGCGATTTGACGAATTCGGGGAGGACCTCTCGCGGCTTCTCGCGGTGGTTTCCGACGGGGCAGGGGAAGTTCCCCGCTTCGTGCTGGGTCACAGTCTCGGCGGGCTCATCGCAGCCCACTGGGTGCTCTCCCAGGCCGAGGGGGCGGTGGTGCGGGCGGTCGTGATCTCTTCGCCTGCACTGGGGATTGCCATGCCGGTTCCCCCCCTGAAGGCCGCGCTGGGGAGGACCTTGTCGAAGTGGTGGCCCGGGCTCACCATGGACAACCAACTCATCCCCGAGCAACTCAGCCGCGATGAGGCCGAGGTGCGCGCCTATGTGGAGGATCCGCTTGTGCACAGGCGGGTAAGTACGCGCCTCTTCACCGAGATGATGGCCGCGATGCAACGCGTTCAGGATGGGGCCACGAGGTGGGCCCTGCCGCTCCTCATGGTTCTCGGTGGCAGCGACAAGATCGTCAGCGTGGATGCGGCCCGTGGCTTTTTCGGGCGCGTCCCGATCCGAGACAAGACACTCAAGACCTACGCGGAGTACTTCCACGAGCCTTTCCACGAGAAGGGACGCGAGCAGACCATGCGCGAAGTGGCGGACTGGGTCGCCGAGAGGGCAGGCTGATGGTTCGGGCGCGGATGTCATGGATGGCGCTGGCGTTTTTCGTGTTGGGCGTGGCGCCCTCGGCCCATGCTCAGGCGAGACTCCGGATCGCCGTGGCCAACGTCCAGCCGCGCGGCGTCGATCCGACCGTGGCCCAGGCCGTCACCGCGGGCCTGCTCGAAGGTGTACAGCGGCTCGGGCCGGTCACCGTGGTCGCCACCGCCGACTTCCAGCGGGCGCTGGGGGCGGACTACGAGATGCGCATCTACGGATGCAAGAACGAGACGGAATGCCTCGTGCAATTGGGGAGCGTGCTTCCGGCGGACCGGCTCTTCGTCGGCACGGTGGCCGGCGGCGCCGGGAGCTGGGCCGTGACGGTCAAGATGGTGAACCTCCGCTCGGAGGGTTCGGCCATGACCGTGGTGACCGCACCGACGGACGTGCAGAAACTCGGGCCGCTCGTGGCGGGGGTGCCGAAGCAGCTCATCCTGAATGAACAGCGCTCACAACTTGGCCCCGGAGGTTTCAACCTTGCGTTCGAGACCGAATACTCCATGGGCCTCGGCGATTACTACGAAGACCGCTATGCAGAGGCCCACGCCCACCTGGACGGAGCGATCCGAGCCAATCCTACCCCCCGCGCGCCCTACTACTATGCGGGTCTGAGCGCCTACTTTGCGGACGACCTGCCGCATGCCAAGGCCCACCTCCTGCGTGCCAAGGGGATCGGGCCGGACCCGGATTTAGAGGTGGAGTACTACCTCGGGCTGACGTCCTACCGCCTCGAGGAGTTTGACGAATCCGAGGCCCACTTTCTCATCGTGCGCCAAACAACCCCCGACGAAGAGATGCTCGACACCGTTGATGTCTACCTCGCCCTGATCGAGAAAGTGCGCGAGCGAAAGCGGATGGAAGGCCGGTTCTGGAAAGTCACGGGGAAGACGGGCATTCAGCACGATTCCAACGTCATCCTGAGCCCCCAGCAGGCGGTGGCCCTCGGGAAGGAGGGCACGCGGGCCCTCATCGGTGCCGAGGCGCAACTCTGGGCGGTTCCCGTCCGGGCGGCGCGCATCTCTGGGAGTCTGGGTGTGGACCAGACGCTCCACTTTTACGGCGCGTCGAAAGCCGTCACGAACTACGACATGACGCACGCGTTCCTGAACACCAGCGGCCTTCACTACTTCGACAACGAGGCCTACCGACTCCAAGCCGAGCTGGGGGGGGAAATCGCCCAGTTCCGGGCCGCCCCCTCGTTTGTGGAGATGAACGGCTCGTTCGGGCTGTGGAGGCGCCTCGTGGACCGGGCGGCGCTCGGGCTCTCGTACGACCTGCGCTACGATCACTACTACAGCCTGGAAGAAGTCGTGCTCACCGGCCTCAACCACGGGCCGACGACGAGGCTGACGGTGGACGTTGTGCAGGGGTACGTCCGCAACTCGCTCAAGCTGGCGTACGATCGAAATCAACCGACGAAGGACACGGACGAGAAGCTGGCGTACAACGGTGTCCTGGCCGAGTTGGGGGTCACCCTTTTTGCGCCCATGAAACTGCGGTTCCACGGCTTCGGGGGGATCCATTTCAAGTTCTTTGATCGCGAAGATCCTCCGCCTGAACCCAAGCGGCATTCCGATCGGCTTCTCACGGCGGGGGCTGGGGCCCATCGCGAGTTCGGCGGCCGCTGGTTTCTCGACGGTTCGTTCTCTTACTACTTCAATGATGCCACTCGGCCGCAGCGCGAGTTCCAGCGGTGGATCGCCGCGCTCACGGCCGGTATTTCGATATGACCCAGGATTTCGGAGGTGAGTCTTGAAGGACATGCAGCCCGAGGGATATGCACTCGAACAGGCGATCCGCTGGATCCGCGAGGAGTTGAAGCAGGTCCCGAAGAAGCCGATCGGCAAGCTGATCCAGGAGGCGGGGCGGAAATTCGACCTATCCCCGAAAGACGAGGAGTTTCTTCACCGTCAGTTCAAGAGGCCCTGAAGGCCCCGCCTGCGGAAAACGGCGGTCGTTCGGGGGGGGGGGACGAGTCAGGGGCGATGGGCGATCGTCAGGCGCTGCCGTCGCGGAGGGTGGCCTCGACGGAGCGGAGGAGGCCCTCCGGACTCTTCCACATGATGCGCTCGGCAGGCACGCCGCCCGCCAGCGCGGCGGCGGCGTCCAGGACCAGGTTGGTGAGCTCGCGCTGGGAGGGGCGCATGACGGTGCGTTCGAGGCACATTCGGAACGCCTGCGTTTTCGCCAGGGCTTGGCGGGCATCGTGGTGATGCTTCTCGAGGAATATCAGACTCCGGACCCGTCCAGAGGAGCCGGATGCGGGCCACTCCCGGCCCTTGGGCCGGGGCAACTCTCCCCAGAACGGCGAAGCGAATGCGGCGGCCGGGGTCGGTTGCGCGCGTACGAGGGCGAACTCGTCCGTGAGCACGCCTGCGCAGATTTCCCGTTTCATCAGCTCCCGCGAGATGGTGGTCTTGCCGTGGCCGGAAGGGGCCGCGAACAGGCAGGCGCTCCCGCCCGGCAGGATCACCGCCGCGGAGTGGAGGGCAAGTCCCGAGCGGAAGGGAAGATAGCCCGCCAGAAACGTCCTCAGGAAGGAAGAAAACGCCGAGAAGCGGGGTTGAATGACTGCCGCACCGAGGCCCGAGGCCACGTCGAACTCTGCCTCGAAGGTCGCGTGGCGGGCGGACCATCTTCCGTCCCGCACGACGATTTCCGGCGGTTCATCTCCTCGATCCGCGCCGGTTCCCGGGCTTTCCGAGCGCCTCTCTCGAACTGTCCAGCAGACGGTCGAGTGGGGCAGGAGCGAGGGGTCATCCTGCGTGACGAACGGGCCGAGCAGGTTCAGGATCTCAGCCCGGCAGGAGACAGCATCGAGCTGGAGAGAGAAATCCAATCCTGCAACTCGCGCGTCGAGGGAATCCATCCATGATTCAGCATAGCCCACACGCGCACGGGAGGAAATGGGTCCACGCCACGCTCGTGAGCGCCGTCATGTGGTCTGTCGCGGGAACCTCGGACTCGCGAGAATATCCCACGGGGCTGCGCGAACGCTTTCCGCCGGGTTCCTCCTTCGGTCGGGCAGCCCACGGCTGGGTGGAGGCCGTGCGTGAAGGGCGACTCGCGCCCCCGAGAGAGTCTCCCGGTCGAGCCGAGGTCGCCCAACCCCGCACGATGGATGTGCCCGTCTTCCTGCTGCGCTACCTGGGGGAGACCGAACCGTGGGTGCCGTCTTCGATCTCAAGCCTTCTTTTCGGGGAGCAAGCGGGCTCGCTGCGGGCCGCCTATCGCGAATACACGTACGACCGCCTCGACGTGCGCGGGGAGGTCTACGGTTGGCACCAGCTCGCGCGAGACCGCGCGTACTACGAGCAGCACTCGACGGACGCGAAGGGGCAGCCGTGTGCCGGCCTCTGTCTGGAAAAGGAGGGGGGGGCGGGCCCGATGGTGCGGGAAGCCCTGCAGCGTTTCGACCCCGAGGTGGACTTCGGGCGGTTCGACAACGACGGTCCCGACGGGCAGGCGAATTCGGGTGACGACGACGGCATCGTCGATTCGCTCTTTCTCGTCCAGAACGGAAAGGGCGGGGAGTGCGGCGGGCCGTATGTCTTCTCGCACTATTTCCAGTACGCCGGCTGGTTCGGGAACGCGTTCGAGACGAACGATGTCTCCCGCCGTCCGGGGGGGGGGAAGATCCTCGTAGACGATTACGTCATGCAGCCCGCCATCTCCTGCGTGGGGGGTGGCATGATCGAGGTCGGCGTTTTTGCGCACGAGTTTGGCCACGCGCTTGGACTTCCGGATCTCTATGACACAGATTTCTCGAGCAGCGGTGTGGGCGTCTGGGATCTCATGGGCAGGGGCGGCTTCGGCGGTGACGGGCGCTCGCCGGAGCGCCCCACGCACCTCTCTGCGTGGAGCAAGGTTTACATTGGGTTGTTCGAGCCCGTCACACTCCCCCGGTGCCTCGCCGGGGCGACGCTGCCGCCCGCTGAGACCAGCCCCGTGGCGTACAAGCTGGCCGTGAACGCCGCCGAATATTTCCTGGTCGAGTGCCGCCGCCGCGTGGGACTGGATGCCTTGCTCCCCGGGGACGGACTTTTGATCTGGCATGTGGATGAGCAGGTCTGCGCCGCGCGGTACGACGACAACACGGTGAATGACGACGAGGCCCACCGTTGTGTGGCCCTCCTCGAGGCCGACGGTCGGGGCGACTTGGATCGGCCAGGGGCCGCCGGCAGCGCAGGCGATCCCTACCCGGGGATCACAGCCGCGACCCGGTGGACCTGCGACACGGGACCGAGTTCGGCGGCCTACGACGGGACCTGCGCCGGTTTCTACATCACCGAGATCGCCTCACCCACGGAGGCCGGGTGCGTGGTGCGCGCCACCAAGCTGAAGGAGCCGGCACCGGGGGGAAGGGTTGGAGGCCTGGGCTCGTCGCCTGAGATCAAGATGACGTTTACCCGCCCGCTCGGGAGCGACCAGAATTGGATCTCTCTGTTCCAATTGGCCCCGCCTGCCGACCTCGAGGCGACCCCGGGTGCCGGGCCGGCCGAACTTCTCCTGCGTCCGCGACTCGCGGAGGGAACAACCTACACGCTGGCGACCTCCGCGCCCCTCAAGGACGAATGCGGGGGCGAAGCGGACTCGTTTTCCCTCGAACTGGACACCAATCCCGATGGTGGCGGTTGCGGTTGCGCCCTCGTGGGCGGTCCGACTCCAAGGGATCTGGGCTGGCTGCCCCTCTTCGCGTGGCTCGCGTTCTGCTTTCGGCGCCGGCCGAGGAGCCGAGGTTCCGCTACGGTGCTTCCCCCTCCGAGGGGCGCGATTTCTTGCGCCGCACCGCAACCTGACTCTTGAGGGTGTCCACCCGGGTCTTGTCCCGCAGCCGCGCGCGCACCCGAGCCACGAGATCCTCCTGGTAAAACGGTTTCTCGATGAAGTCCACGGCACCCAATTCCATGCATCGCGTGATGTCCTTGCGCTCTCGCCTCGCTGTCACCACGATGACGGGGATGTTTGGAAACTTGTCCTCCACGATGGCAAGAAAACGGAATCCGTCGATGTCGGGCATGTTGATGTCCAGAAGAATGATGTCCACATCCCGGCTCGAAACGGCCTTGATGCCCTCGGCGCCCCCCGGAGCCTCGATCACCTCCCAAGGCTCTCCCGATTTCCGCAACATGTCGATGCACTCCTTGCGGAAGAGTTCGGAATCGTCCACCACCAGGATGCGTGCATTGCTCAAGGTTTTCTCCTCGGCCGGCGCGGGTCGATCCGGCCGGCTCCCCTCTGGATCGTCTGAGGCCGCTTAGGGGGCGATTGTACCGGCTGGCCGGGCGGCGTCAAGCCCAATCGCCGGAGGTCGGCTATTTCCGACGATACCATCGTGATCTGCTGACGCGAATCGCACCTGGCCGGAGGGGCGGCGGCTGAAACGGAACAGCAGATGCACCTCACGGTCGGTTCTTGGGGGGGACACCACTCGACCAGCGTTCGGCCAAGGCCGTGATCGTGAGGCTCGGGTTGACCCCGATGTTGACGGGGAGAGCGGATCCGTCCACTACATGCAGGCCCGGATACCCGAAGACTTGGTGATGGGCGTCAATCACCCCCGTCTCCGGCGAGGCACCGATGGCGCAACCGCCCAGGAGGTGGGCCGTAACGGATCGGTTGAGGACGCTCTCGAGGAGCACGTTGAGCGGAGTGCCACCCGCGTGCTCCGCGAAGATTCGGGCCGCCCGGTTCGCGACAGGAAGATAGGTTGGCGCACGGTGCTCCGGCACGACCTCCGATCGGAGCCGCCTGCGGAAGGGTGGGAAGATGCCCCTGGAGTACCGGAATCCCACTTGGCTGTCCGAGTGTTGCATGACGGTCAACACGCTGACGCGGCGGCCGTAGTTCTGCGTGCGCCAGGCCACCGTGGAATGTGCGGGATGGGTCAAAAACCGGGCGAGCGTTTTCAAACTTCGCCGCCAGGGCAGCGAGTCGTCCACCATCGGCCCCATCTGCCACTTGGAGAGCCGGTCTTCAGCCGGAAAACGATTCTGCGTGATGTGTGTCTGCGCATCCGGGAAGAAATGGGACGACACGGTGGGGCCGTCCGTGAGGTCCTTCGCAGGATCCCCGGAAAGAATCCCGACAATGGCTTCGCTGTTGGTCCGCACGGCTTTCCCCAGGGCCGGAGAAAGGCCGGGCAGCGTTCGATGCTCGTCGCGGCACCGCAGGAGAAGCTCCACCGTTCCGACCACGCCCGCCGAGAGGACAACGCTCGCCGCCTTCAACGTGGCACGGCCCGACGCGGCATTGAAGGGGTCCGAAACCTCCACGGCGTAGCCGCCCGTTTCGAGCGGAATGATTCGTGTGGCCTTGCGCCTCGGCAGAATCTCCACCCCGAGCTTCTCCGCGAGATGGAGGTAGTTCTTGTCGAGGCTGTTCTTGGCATCGTAGGGACACCCCGTGATGCAACCGCCGCAGAAGCGGCAGCCTCTCCGGGGCGGGCCCTGGCCGCCATAATAGGGATCGGGCTGATCCGTCTCGGAGTTTCCGAAATAGAGACCGAGCGGCACCGGGCCGAAGGTGGACTCTGCCTCCATCGAGCGCGACGTGAGGCGCAAGTACTCGTCCATTTCACCGAGCTTGGGATTCATCGTCTCCCCGAGCATCCGGCGTGCGGTCGCATAGTGGGGGGACAACTCCTCAGCCCATCCCGATCCGAGCGCCGGCCAAGCGGGGTCACGAAACACGTCCGGGCGCGGCTCGAGGAGGACCGCCGCGTAAACGAGCGAGCCGCCGCCGACGCCGACCCCGCCCACGGCTCCGAGGTGCCTGAAGATGTGGACCGCAAAATAGCCGTGGAAGCCGAGCCGGGGAAGCCAGAGCAGGCGCCGGGGATCCGCCCACGCCGCCTCGATCTCGCGCGCTCCGATCCGGCGTCCCTGTTCGATCACCGTCACGCGGTAGCCTTTCTCCGCCAGCCGGAGCGCGGCAACGCTTCCGCCGAACCCGCTCCCGACCACGATGAAATCGCAGTCCATCGAAGACGGTTGAGGGGTCAGTTATCGGGAGTCAGGCCGGCCCGGCCGTCGCCGGCTTAGTCCGCCTGAGCATCAGGCCAAGGGCCGGCAGAAACACCGCGCCCATGGCCAGGATCACCCAAAACAGGGGCGTGTGGACAATGAGCGGTGCGCCGTCGCCGTGATACTCGGCGTATGTGCCGGCGTGGAGGAGTCGGTGCCAACCCCAGAGGGAGATGACAACAATCACGACCCCGTCGCTCACGGCGTGAAGGAGCGCCACGAGGGGCTGAACGCGCGTGACAAGAACCGCCCCAAGCTCGAACCCCGCCCAGGTGAACAGCATGTACACGCCAAGCATGCCGTAGGTGAGAGCGGCCGGGATGCTGCCGCTGTCCACGAGGTACATCCAACTCCAGTCCGGATACCGCCTCACGTAGTAGGCGGCAAACGGGACGAACGCCACGAGCACCACCCCGATCGCGCGCATCCGGGCCGTGCCGCGCGTTTCGGCGCGCAGTAGCCCGTCCTTCCCGCACACCAAGGCGAAGGCCTGACCGATAAGAAGGGTGAAGAAAAGGTCCAGGGGAATTGTGGCTACGGCCCTCCTTTCCGGTACATGCTTAACTTATAGCATTCCCACCCGGAAAATCCACAGCTTCTGGACTCCCCAGGAAAATGAAAGTACAACACCCGTCGGGCAATCCACCGCGTCCGGCTCGCGAGCGGGACCGGTGCCCCGGAGATCGCTATGGACCCTTCCGAGCCTCGATCGAAGCCGCCGGGCCCCCCGGCCGACGATCTGGAGATCATCCGGCAGGTCCTCGATGGCCGCACCGAGGCGTTCGAAGCGCTGATCCGGAGGTATCAGGACCGTATCTTCGGCTTCTGCATGGCCACGCTTTCACATCGCCAGGAAGCGGAGGAGGCGGCCCAGGAGGTCTTCCTCAAGGCTTTTCGCTCGCTCAGCACGTTCAGGCGTGAAGCGAATTTCTCCACGTGGCTCTATCGGGTCGCCGTCAACGAGTGCCGCGATGCTCTCCGGCGGAGGGCACGCCGACGCGAACGGTCCTGGGAGGAGCTTGTCGAAAAGCACGGCGATGCCCTTGGCCGGATGCTCCTTCATCCTCCGGCCGTTCCTCCTGATGAGAACGCCGAGGAGGCGATCGATGGACTATTTTCGTGTTTGCGCCCCGAGGACCGTTCTCTCCTCGTGCTTCGCGAGCGCGAGGGGCTGTCCTATGCCGAAATGGCGCGCACCCTCAACTGCTCCGTGGACGCGGTGAAGGCGCGGCTCAAGCGCGCCCGCCATGCGCTGCGGGTGAAGACGCGACACTTTTCCGGCTGATCCATCGTCTAATCTCTTAGGGAAGCGATGGATCACATCCAGCTCAAGGGCCTCCTGTCTCCGTACCGCGACGGGGAACTGGAAGCGGCTGCCCGAGACGAAGTCGCCCGCCACGTGGCCCACTGTGAGGAATGCCGGAGCGAGCTTGCCGCGTGGGGACGGATGGCGGAAGGGCTCTTTCGCCGACCCCTTCTCTTACCTCCGGATGGCTTCACCGTCCGGCTCATGGCCCGACTGGAAGATGAGGCCACCCGGAGCGCAGGCGGCATCTGGGACGCGGCGCGCCGGTGGCTCGTGCCGGCTCTCGGGACAGCCGTGGCTGCCTTCGCACTGGTTTTGGTACTGTCGGAGGATGATCCTGCGCATGACACGGAGGTGCTTCTCTTGGCGGGTGCCAGGGATGACACCGGAACACTGGACTCGCTGCTTGCATCCTCGAATGGGATCGAGCCTTTCATCGAACCGCTACTGGAGGAACCATGAATCGGCCTTGGAAAGAAATCATCGCAGCTCTTCTCATCGGGCTTTTCCTCGGCGCAGCAGGGGGCTGGTGGGGCCACCGGTGGCGAATGCAGAGATGGCATGGCGAGGGTCGCGACACGCAACTACTTGAGAAATTCACCTCCCAACTCGACCTCACCACGGAGCAGAAAGCCCAGATCGCCTCGATTCTTGAGGCGAACCGACGGAAGGTGGATTCCCTCCGCTCAGAGGTTCACCCCAGGTTCGACGAGATCCGTTCCTCAGCCGACTCGGAGATAGCCAAGCTGCTGACGCCTGAACAGCAGGTGGAGTTCGAGAAGATGAAAGCCCACCGGGAAGGCCGACGGAAGAGGCGCCATCCCCCCGACGAGTGAGTCCCGCCCGAAGATGCAGATGCTTGCCCTCGGTTTCCTGCTCATCACCCTTGCCGCTGACGCGACGGCCACCCTGACGTGGGAGGACTGCCTGCGCGAAACCGCCGCGAACAACCCCGAATTGGCCGCCGCACGGGAGCGCCTCGACTCGTTGCGCGATCGCGAGCTCGCGGCCCGCAGCCCTTTTCTCCCGCAGTTGTCCGCGGACGCGGGTTTGAGCCGGAGGAACGCATCCTCGGCCGGGGCAGGCTCGGGGACCACGAACGACTTGAGCCTGGGTCTTTCGGCGAGGCAGAACCTGTTCGCGGGGTGGGAGGACCGGGCGGCGCTGGAGCGGAGCCGGGTGGAGTACGCCCTCGCAGAGGCCGAGCGGGACGACACGAGTTCCCGGCTTCGGCTTGAACTGGCAACGGCCTTCGCGCGGCTGCGCTACGCGCAAGATGCATTGCGGCTCGCGGAGTCCGTCCTTCTGCGTCGCCGGGAGAACGTCCGCCTCGTCGAACTCCGTTTCGAAGCCGGTCGCGAGAACAAGGGGTCGCTCCTCCGGAGCAGAGCCGCGGAGAGTCAGGCCCGGCTCGACGTGTCCCAGGGCGCCCGCGACCTCCATGTGCGGCAGAGGGAATTGGCGCGCATTCTAGCTCGGGGAGAGGCCGCCCCCCTCATCGTCTCAGGAGACCCACCCCCACTCGCGGAGATCGCCGAGCCGGACGTGCGAGCGATTGCCGACCAAGTGCCCTCCACCCGTCGTGCCCGCGCGTCACTCCAAGCGGCGGGCACGGCCCTGGAGTCGGCGCGGAGCCAACTCTATCCGAACCTGGACGCCTTCGGCTCCGTCTCTCGAGGAGGCGATCCCTGGCCGCCCGACTCGAACCGATGGTCCGCCGGGCTTTCCGTTTCCTATCCCTTCTTCCCCGGGGGTCGCACGGCCTACGACATTGGCAGCGCGAGGGCCGAGCAGCGCCGCGCTGAGGCGTTGGTGCGAGATGCGCGGGAGAGGGCTGCGGTTGACATCGAGGAAGCCCTGGCCGGCCGCCGGAATGCGGTGGAGCGCAGCGAGGTTCAACGGGAATTCCTGGAGGCGGCGCGCCTGCGGGCGGAAATCGCCCGGAGCCAGTACACCAGCGGACTTCTGTCGTTTCAGGACTGGGATCTCATTGAGAACGATCTCATCTCCAGCGAGAAAGGTTGGCTGGTTGCGAGGACGGACGTCCGGCTGGCTGAGGCTGCCTGGCTGAAGGCGCTGGGGAAAGGCATCGGCGAGTGAAGACGAAACTCCTCTGGATCGCCGTGGCGCTCGGCATCGTGGGAGGAATCGCCTTTGGGGTCTCCCGAAGGATGGATGGGAAGAAGGAGGCCCCCGACTATCAGCAGGTCCGCGTCGAGAGAGGCTACCTCCAAGTCTCGATCCGCGCCACTGGAGTTGTCCAGCCGCGAACCCGTGTCGAGATCAAGCCGCCGCTTGGCGGCCGCGTCGAGGAGGTCCGATTCCAGGAAGGTGAAAGCGTGCGCAAGGGCGACGTCCTTGCATGGATGAGTTCGGCGGAGCGTGCGGCACTGTTGGACGCCGCCCGCGCGAAAGGCCCGGGGGAACTGGCCCATTGGCAGGAACTGTACAAACCGATGCCTTTGGTTGCGCCCCTGAGCGGGGTCGTGATCGCGCGGAACGTCGAGGCCGGGCAGAGCGTCTCACCGCAGGACGCCGTGCTCGTCATGTCCGACCGCCTCATCGTGCAGGCGCAGGTGGATGAAACGGATATCGGTCAGGTGCATCGGGGGCAGGAGGCCGACATCATTCTCGATGCCTACCCCTCTGAAGAGATTCCAGCCCGGGTCTCCCACATCGCGTACGAAGCACGGACGGTGAGCAACGTCACCATCTACGAGGTGGACCTGATTTCCGCTCACGTGCCGCCTTTCATGCGCAGCGGAATGACAGCCAACGTGGCGATGAAAGCTCAGACCCGGAGGGGTGTACTGGTCCTGCCGACCGGGGCGGTGGGCCAGGAAGGGGGCCGCTCCGTCGTTCGGGTGCCCGGTCCGAGCAACGGCGAGCCGGAGGTGAGGATCGTCGAAACGGGCGTGACGGACGGAAAGAACGTGGAGATCACGTCCGGCCTTCAGCAGGGCGAGGTCGTGCTCGTGAAGAGTTTCCGCCTCCCTAGGTCTCAGGACCCGAAATCCAGTCCCTTTATGCCCTGGGGGCCTCGCAAGCCCGGTGGCAAGGAGAGCCGATCGCGATGATCCGGCTGGCCGACGTGCGAAAGTCGTATCGCGTCGGATCCGCAGAGGTCCACGCTCTGGCCGGAGTCTCGCTCTCCATCGAGCCGGGTGAATTCGTCGCCATCATGGGCCCCTCGGGATCGGGGAAGTCCACGCTCCTGCACGTTCTTGGGATCCTTGATGTTCCGGATTCAGGCGAGTTCGAGATCATGGGCACGCGCGTTGCCGAACTGGGCGATGAGCAGCGATCGAGCCTGCGGGGGCGGGCGATTGGTTTTGTGTTTCAGCAGTTCAATCTGCTTCCGAGGCTGACGGCGCTCGAAAACGTTTCCCTTCCTCTCGTCTACACTCCGAATGGGAGGCTTCCGGAGCGGCCGCGGCTCGTGCTCGAGCGGTTGGGTCTCGGGGACCGTCTCCGCCATCGCCCGAACGAGCTTTCCGGAGGCCAGCAGCAGCGCGTGGCGATCGCCCGCGCCCTCGTCAACTCCCCGCCGATCATCCTGGCCGATGAGCCGACGGGAAATCTCGATTCTCAGAGCGAGGGGGAGATCCTTGAGGCTCTCTGCGACCTGAATGCGGAAGGCAAGACCGTGATCCTGGTTACCCACGAGTCAGACATCGCCGGGCGTGCCGGGCGGGTCATCCGGATGCGTGATGGGCTCATCCAGTCGGACGAGCGGACGCGTCCAAAGATGTCCAGGCGGCCCGATGTAGGTGTTCTTGGGCTTGCTCATGGTTCGACGGGCTCACCACGAGCGGATTCTTTCGGTCATGCAGCGGGGGATACCGCTCGCCCTGTCCGCCATAGGCGGATGGTCGAAGGGCGCGCGACCCGGCCTCTCTCGGCCCGGAAGCTGCTCGACCATTCCCGGCAGGCCGTCCGCGCGCTCCGGGCCAACAAGGTCCGATCCGGTCTTTCCATGCTCGGAATCCTGATCGGTGTCGCGGCCGTCATCGCAACGCTGGCGCTCGGGGAAGGCGCGAAGCGGGCCATCGAGGAACGCCTCGCCTCGATGGGCTCCAACCTGCTGGTTCTGCGTCCCGGCTCGGCGAGGTTGCACGGCGTCTCGAGAGAAGGTGCAGGCTCTGTTCGCTTCACCCTCGAAGACGCCGAGGCGATCCGGAGATCCGTTCCCGGTGTCGTCAAAGTCGCCCCCACGGTGATGGGGCGGGGGCAGGTGGTCGCGGGGAACAAGAACTGGAACACGCAGATTCTGGGGGCCGTTCCTGAGTACGCGGGCATGCGCGCCGCCTCGGCGGTCACCGGAAGATTCCCCACCGAAGACGAGGTGGCTCGGCGGGCACGGGTGGCCGTCCTGGGCATGACTCCGTTGCGCGAGCTTTTCGGCGAGGCCAATCCGCTCGGCGAGTTCATCAAGATCAATCGTGTCAATTTCCAGGTGATCGGCGTCCTCCGAGAGAAGGGGGCGTCAACGTGGCGGGACGAGGACGATCTCATTGCGATCCCGCTGAGCACCGCCATGCGGCGACTGCTCGGGAAGGAGTATGTGGATTCAATCGACATCGAGATCGGCTCGCCGGAGCAGATGGAGGACGCCCGCGCCGCCATCGAGGAACTCATCATCAGGACCCATCACCTTCCGCCCTCTCAGACGGACTCATTCCAGATCCGGAACATGGCGGAGCTTCAAGAAGCGCTCACGGAAACGAGCCGGACGCTGTCCTGGCTGCTCGCGTGCATCGCCGCCATCTCCCTCCTTGTCGGAGGCATCGGAATCATGAACATTCTTCTGGTTTCGGTGACGGACCGGACGCGGGAGATCGGCCTCCGAAAGGCCGTTGGGGCGACGCGGTGGGACATCCTGGGGCAGTTCCTTGTCGAGGCGACGGCGGTGAGCCTGATGGGAGGGATTCTGGGCATCGCGTTGGGTTGGTCGCTCACCGTGGTCATGTCCGATGTGGCGGGATGGGCCACGGCGGTGTCGCCCCGCGCCATTGCTCTGGCGTTTCTTTTCTCGGCGGGGGTGGGGGTGCTCTTTGGCCTTTGGCCCGCCCGCCGCGCCGCCGCCCTGAACCCGATAGACGGCCTGCGCTACGAGTAGCCCCCCGCGGCCGTTCATTCCGCAAGGGTTGCGTGCGCCGTGGAAGGGGATAGACTGTGCCCACGGTCGGGCGGAAGCGGCGGGAGGTGCTTCGCCGGACCTGAAGGGAAGAGTTTCGTGGGTAGCGTCCCCTTGGCGGCGCTCGGACGAACGGGGATCAAGGCCTTTCCCCTCGGTCTCTCGGCTACGTACAGGCCGGGGAAGGAGACGGTGGCGAAGGCCTTGGACGAAGGCATCAACCTCTTTTTCTGTTTCGGTTTCGACTCGCACCTGATCAAAGTCCTGCGGGAGCTTCCCGCGAGCCGCCGGCAGCAGCTCGTGATCGTTACGGGCGCCTACAACCTCCTGTATGGCCATCCCAACCTCAGACGCACTCTGGAGAAACGGCTCAGGCAATTCAGAACCGACTGCATTGATGTCTTCCTCTTTCTCGGCGTGACCAAGCCCAAGCACTTCACGGATCATGTGCGCGAGGAACTGGCGCGGTTCCGTGAAGAGGGCAAGGTGCGCGGCGTGGGCCTTTCCACGCACAATCGCCCTTTCGCAGGGAAGTTGTGCGCTGAGGGCGCCATAGACGTGATCATGATGAGATACAACGCGGCCCATCGTGGCGCAGAGACGGATATCTTCCCCCACCTCGCCGCGCACGACCCCGGCGTCCTCAGTTACACGGCCACACGCTGGACCTATCTCCTGCGCCGCCCGAAGAAATGGGACGGCGACGAGCGCGTGCCGACCGCAGGCGAGTGCTACCGCTTCGCACTCTCGAGCCCGTACGTGGATGTGTGCCTGACCGCGCCGCGCAGTGGGAAGGAGCTCATGGAGAACCTCGCGGCGGTGAGGCAAGGGCCGTTGGGCGCGGAAGACATGGATTTCATGCGCCGCTTTGGGGACGCTGTCCACCACACCAAGAAATGGTTCATGTAGAACAATCCCGCGAGGCCGGGAAAGGGCCCGTGGAGGCGCCCATGGACCTGGTGAAGTTTCATCTTGTCGCGGCTCTTTCCTGGTTGATTCTTGGAATGCTCGCGGGATCTGTTGAGGCCTACCGGCTCACATCCCCCGAGGCGGCCGGTTTCATGGAGGCGGTTCCCTGGCTGAGCTACGGCCGACTCCGGATCTTCCACACGAATGCGGTGATCTTCGGATGGCTCACGAATGGGTTCCTTGCCTTCACGTACTACGCCGTGCCGAAGTTGGCCGAGCGCCCGCTGGTGGCCGCGGGTCTCGCCCGCTTCAACCGCGTATTCCTTCAGATCGCCCTCGCGGTGGGGGTCGTCTCGATCCTGGGTGGCTACGCCGAGGGTGTGGAGTATGCGGAGCCTCCGTGGTGGGCGGACGTCCTGTTCGCCGTCTCGTTCGTGTTCGCCGTGATCAACACCATCGGGACGATCCTCAAGGGCGGTCCGGGCGCGATGTACGTGACGCTCTGGTACGTGGGACTGGCCTTCGTCTTCACGACGCTCAACTTCGTGATGGCCAACACGATCGTGGCCCACGTGGCGCCCGGAGCGGCGGGGGCGGCCCTCTCCGGTTTGTGGATCCACAACGCGGTCGGCCTGTGGGTCACGCCTATGGGAACGGCGATCGTCTACTACCTCCTGCCCGTGATCGTGAGGAAGCCGATCGCCAGCCACCGGCTTTCTCTCATCGGTTTCTGGACGCTTGCCTTCCTATATCCTCTGGGTGGAAGTCACCACTACTTCTACAGCCCCGTACCGTGGTGGCTCCAGATGCTGGCGGTGCCGCTCACGAGCGCGCTGCTCTTGGTGGTGTACACGGTGGTGTACAACTTCTTTGCGACGATGAAGGGGAGCTGGAACCGCATCTCGGACGACATCGCGCTCAGGTTCCTCGCATTCGGAATCTTCTCGTATCTGCTGACGTGCACCCAGGGGCCGTTCCACGCGCTGCTCTCGGTCCAGAAAGTCGTGCACTTCACGGACTGGATCGTCGCCCACGCGCATCTCGCCCTCTTTGGTGTCTTTTCGTGGTGGATCTTCTCGTTCATCTACTTCGTGTGGCCCAAGATCACGGGGCGGCCGATGGCCTCCCGCGCGCTCGCGGAATGGCATTTCTGGCTCTCGGTCGTGGGTTTCTTCCTCCTTTACTACGTGCCGGACACGGTTGCGGGGCTCATGCAGGGGTTCACATGGCTGCGGGGACTCTCCATCGTGGATTCGCTGAAAGCGGCACAACCGTTCTGGATTCCTCGGGCGATTTCGGGTGTGGTACTGCTCACGGGCACGGTGCTGCTGGCCGTCAACATGGCCCTCAAGCCGGCTGAAAGTGGGCAGGCGGATGGAAGGTGATCGCTCACCGGTCGCCGAGCGGCCCGCGTTTGTTCTACTGGTTGCCGGTGTGGGGTTCTTTATCTTCTCCTTGGTCGCGATGGGTCTTGCGCCGTGGACGACGCTCAGGCACGCGGCAAAGCCGCCCGCGGGATTCAAGAACCCCTACGTGGACGCCCGCGGCGATCTCGCGCCCGAGGGGCGGGGGAGGCGGATCTACATTCGGGAAGGTTGCTGGCACTGTCACTCTCAGTTCGTGAGGCCCGTGGCGGGCGAGTCCTTCCGCTACGGCCCCGTGAGTCGCGCGTGGGAGAGTATGTTCGACGTGCCTCACACCTTCGGCACGCGCCGGATCGGCCCGGACCTGAGTCGAGAAGCCGGGCGGAGGCCGGACGACTGGCACTTCGCGCACCTCTACAACCCGCGCTCCACCGTGCCGCTTTCGGTGATGCCCGGCTATCCGTTCCTGTTCGAAGAAACGGCCGAAGGACCCAGGCCTGTCGAGGAAGCTCGCGACCTCGTGGCCTACCTCCAGATTCTGGGGAAGCCCTTCGAGGAAGAGGTCAAGGCCATGGTGTACTCGCGTGCGCTTCTCGTGTCGGGCGAGCCGCCATCAGAGCCGACCGCCGCCGAGCGAGGGCGCGTTCTCTTTGGTGAGCACTGCGCGGGGTGTCACGGAGAGAAGGGGGATGGGCGCGGAGCGGCGCTACCGTTTCTCAAACCCACACCCTCGGATCTGACGGTGAGATTTCTGCGTCCCGCGTATGCCTACGAGCTCTACTATGGTGGAGTCTACGGGAGCGCGATGCCTTCATTCCGCGAGCTGCCGGAGCGGGATCTCTGGGCGATAGCTTTTTTTGTCTCGAGCCTCGGCCGATCCGCGAGGGATCGAGCGATCCAGGCGTCCTCGCCGGCGATGCTGGAGAAGGGGAGGGGAATCTTCCTCTCCCAGTGTGGCGTCTGCCATGGATTTGAGGGAAAGGGGGACGGTCCGGCGGGCCACGTGCTCACGCCGCATCCGAAAGACTTCACGCGCCGACTCATAGATCCGGCCCACGTTGATCGGGTTCTCCAGGAAGGGCGGCCCGGAACGGGCATGTCCCGCTTCCCCGCGCTGGAGGCGGAGGACCGGAGCGCCGTGGCCGCGTTCCTTGCAAGCCTCTACAGGGAGCCCTTGTGAAAGGCGTCCGTCTCACGCTTTTTTCAACGGCGTTTGTCGTGATCCCGAGCCCGGCCATTGCCTGTCCGTTTTGCGAGACCGGTGGCCGCGACGCCGCGCTTTTCATCGGCGTGTTTTTCGGCTTGTTCGCACTCGGGCTGGCGTCCGTGGCGCTGGCCTACTCGAAAGCGGGCGCTTTCCGCAAGGATCTCAAGCTCGAGGACCGCGCGTTGAAGGCCGAGGGGATCGAAGCGGAGGAGAAGAAATGACGGCCCACGAATCCGACGAGAAGCCGCGGATGGCCGAGAGCGGCGTGCCGCTCTGGGTCAAGGTCATGTGGGTGATCGGCGCCGCCTGGGTCGTGGGCTATGTCGTCCTGGGCCTACGCTCCACGCCGGAAACTTGGTAGGCAGGGCATCCGGGCTCGGTATGGCCCCGCGGAGTGTCTGGGAGACTTGAGATCGCCACGGTCATCCCCGCCGGTTGGTAGTGACTCCCTCGTGATGACAAAGAACGGTGTCATGGCGAGCGGCTCGTGCGGCGCAGCGACCTTCCTTCGCCCGCCGAAGCGGGCTTCGCGAAGGCGGGAGCGCCGCTTCGCAGAGCAGCAAGCGAAGGAATCTCGAACGGGCCACAAGTTTGTGCGGCGCGGTGCTCAGTCCTCCCCGTCCTCTTCTGCTTCGGTCTCACCGCCCGCCTCGGGGGCGCCGGCGCCGCCGGCGCTCTCGCCACCCTGCATCGCAGAAGTCAGCCCACCTTGAATCTCCGGGTGGCGGATGAGGCCGCCCTGGTTGGCTGCGCGAAGCATCAAGATGCAGGCGACGACGGCTCCAAGCGTGATCGGGCCTGCGAGCCAGCGGGGGAGGGCCTCCTTGCGCAAGTAGAGGGCCACGCCCGCGAGGGAGAAGACCCCAAGTATCACCGTGGCGATCCAGGCGGGCTCGGCTGCTTCCTCATGCCCCTCGATGAGGTTCTTGGAGACTCCCTGAAGGCGCTCGATCGCTTCCTCGGCCTCCTCACCCGTCAAGTTGGCTGCCCCTGCCGCGAGCGCGCAGAAGACGAAGCCGACGAGGGCTGCGTTTCTAAGATGGCGGCTCCCTGCCGACCAGGATGCGATCCACAGGGCGAGCGCGAACAGCATCCCGATCACGGGCACGTGGTTGACCATGAGGTGAAGATGGGCGTAGTTCATGGATTCCTCCTTTGGGGGTTTGCTTCCGACGTGCGGTAGTACTTCCGTCCGAGCCGAAGCGCAATGTTGACCAGCCCGATGAGGACGGGTACCTCCACGAGCGGGCCTATGACCGCGGCGAGCGCGACGCCATGGTTGATCCCGAAGGTGGCCACCGCGACGGCGATGGCAAGCTCGAAGTTGTTTGATGCCGCCGTGAATGAGAGCGTCGTCGCCTGCTCGTACGTCGCGCCGACCTTCTTCGACATGAAGAAGGAGAAGAAGAACATCAGCACGAAGTAGATGAAGAGCGGAATCGCGATCCGCACGACATCCAGGGGGAGTTGAACGATCTTCTCGCCCTTGAGGGAGAACATCACGACGATGGTGAAGAGCAGCGCGATGAGCGTGATCGGGCTGATCTTCGGAATGAACCTGGTCTGGTACCACTCTTTGGTTTTGAGCTTGATCAGCGAGAACCGCGTGATCGCGCCGGCGATGAAGGGGATGCCGAGGTAGATGAAGACGCTTTTGGCGATCTCGCCGATGGTGATGTTGACGGCCACGCCCCTGAGTCCGACCCAGGTCGGCAGAAGGGTGATGAAGACGTAGGCGTAGACCGAATAGAGCAGGACTTGGAAGATCGAGTTGAAGGCGACGAGGCCGGCACAATACTCGGTGTCTCCCTTGGCCAGGTCGTTCCAGACAACGACCATCGCGATGCAGCGGGCGAGACCGATCATGATCAGGCCGACCATGTACTCGGGTCTATCGTGAAGGAAGATGACGGCCAGGCCGAACATCAGGACCGGGCCGATGATCCAGTTCTGGACGAGGGACAGGCCGAGGATTTTGGTGTTGCGGAAGACGGGCCCCATCTCCTCGTACCGAACCTTCGCCAACGGCGGATACATCATCAGGACGAGCCCGACGGCGATCGGGATGGAAGTTGTGCCGACGTCGAACTGATTGATAAACGGGACGACCCCGGGGTACTCGAAGCCGATGCCGACCCCGACTGCCATGGCGAGGAAGATCCACGCGGTCAGGAAGCGGTCGAGGAAGGGAAGGCGACTCCCGACGCCCGCAGTTTCACCGGCCGGCGTGTCTTCGGCGGGCTTCATCGACCTTGCCGTTTTCCGGACCGCTGCTTGCAGAGGGTTTCGGGGTCGATCCGAAGGATGGATGCCAGCTTCCGGGCATCCGCTTGAATCGTATCGTCGGCCTGCAAGGACGCCCTCACACGTCGAAACAACACCCCACTCGGGAGCGGAGAGCGAGCGTCGGTCTCCAGCCGATAGTAGACCCAACGGCCGGCCTTCCGGGATTCAACGAACCCGGCTTGATAGAGGATCGACAGGTGTTTCGAGACCGTTGCGGGGGCCAATCGAAGAAGTTCGATGACTTGGCAGACGCAGAGCTCGCGCCCGTCCAGGGCCATGAGGATTCTCAGCCGGGTCCGGTCGCTCAGGGCCTTTGCTGCGGAGAGGACATCGCGGATCATCTAGTATGCTTCGCCATGTGACGAAATGATCCTATTCGTCCCGTGCGGCTCAGTCAAGTCATGGGATGTCCCGCGGCCAGCGATCAGTGGGGTCGGGCTCGGGCGACGGCATAGGCAGGATCTTGAAATCCGTGATGCCTGCGGAGACCTCGCGGTCTGGTTCAAACCTACTCGCGAGGAAAATGGTTGACGACGTATCTGGGCGGTACCAGGAACTATAACGAGATGACGAGCCATCTCTTGCGCAAGGCAAGCGGCGTGTAGATCAGCCAGATGGCCAGCAAGATCCAGAAGGCGCGATTCGGCCCGCCCAGGCTACCCTCACCGGCTGTCCACCAGACATACCACAGCCCCCAGAGGACGAGGAGATACGAGAGGATCGTCAGCCAGGGGGGCCGTGGTCCTTTCCCCGCCTGAATTTCGCCGGCAAAGTCCTGAACCTCACTTTCTTGCATCGCCCTGATCCTCCTCCAACACTTTGTACTTTACTTCCTCCAGGTCGTCGAACTGACCGAAGGCCCTGGCGATGAAATAGGCGCCCCAGAAAAGGATCATGATGAGGCTCAGCGTGGCCAATACCAACCAGGAGCCCGGCAAGACCATGTCGGCTCCTATTTCAGCGTCAACAGATAGGCCGCCAGCGCCTCCAGATGGTCCCCCGGAAGGTGGGCGTAAGAAGGCATGAAGCTGCCAAAGCTCAGCAGCCGGGGGTCCTTCACATGCACCAACTGCCATTCCTTCGTGGCGCCGTACGTCCGGTCGGCGACGTGGGCCAGATCGGGCCCTTGGCGCTCCGTTCCCCAGTAGTCCAAAGAGGCGGCGTGGGTCACGATGAGCGTTCCATTCGCCGTCCTTGGAGCGGAGCGTAGAGGACGGCGTCGCGCGGACGACGGGTGCGATGGCCCGCCGGGCTCTGGACCATCTCAAGACGCTGAACGCCGGCGTGATGGGTGTCGTGCTCAACGACGCGGATCTCTCAGTCGCCCCAAGCGCCTACATGGCCCCGGAGGCGGAACGGATGGGCGCTGTCCCAAGAGGTCACGACCTCCCCCTCCGGCATCGGCCAACCCCCGAAACGAGCATCATCTGGCCGGTCACCTCAGCGCGAGCCCTCCCCAACCGTTCAACCCCGACCCTGAGCGAGGAGTGACCCACGCCAGGCCGCCCTTCCAGGATCATCACGCTACGTGAGGGTCCGACCGAATTCCTTACATCCTTGCGATTGGCCCCTTAACCCGAAAGGTCGGCTGCGAAACAGCCGAAAAAAGTTCGCCAAGCCAAGCTGTCCGGCATGAACTTCAAGGATTTCGTCAAGATTCGCCCCCGAGCGTCAGACGGGCGAGGCGCAAGCACGGTCCGTTGCCGATCCCTTCACCTCTCCAGGCATTCGAGCATAACAGTCTGTCAATGCATCAACGCAAGATCTGACCCTCGGCGCGTTCGCGCGAACAACGCTGCGCCGCCGCCTGAATTCAAGCTCGAACAACGGGTCCGAACCTTCCGGGACATAGACCGAAAACCGCCTTCGCCGGCCTCCAGCACCGCTCGCGCGCTGAGCTTGGGTTGCTGCCTCGTTCATTTTGCTATACTGGATGAGGGTCATGGTTCGGATCCGACAAACCGCGGCTATGGCGTCGATCCTTTCCCTCGCGATATCCGGCTGTGAGAGAGGGGATGCGCCGACGAAAGTAAGGTTATGGGCGCTGGCCCCACCGGAAGTCACTCCCCTCTACGAGGAGGGTCTGAGCCCTTTACGCTTCGCCGTCGCACTGATGATCTCGCCCCAGGAGGGCTTCACGATCTATGGAGAGCTGGCGGAATACCTGGGCAAAAAGCTGAACCGGCCCGTGCAACTGATCCTTCGCCGGACCTCCTCGGAAGTCAACGACCTCGTAAGAAACCGGCACGTGGAGGCGGCGATCCTTTGTGATTACGGATACGCGCAGGGGCGGAAGGATTTCGGCCTGCAAGCCCTCGCGGTCCCTCAGGTCCGGGGCCGGATCTTCCATCCTTCGTACCTCATTGTCGCTGCCGAAAGCGAAGTCGAGAGTTTCGAACAGCTCACGGACAAGGTGTCCGCCTTCGCCGTTCCCCAATGCAGTCGGGGCGGACTTTCTCCGCCGTGGGAAGCAGGGTTGCCGCCGAAGGCCTCCATCGAAAAGCAACGCGTCATTTTCGGTCATGATCGGGCGATCAAGGCGGTGGCGGAGAAACTCGTTGAAGCCGCCGTCGTAGACGGCATGACTTACGAGCAGGCCGCGCTGAAGCACGCGGAGGACACGGAGAAAACCAAGGTCATCGGGAGGTCGGCTCCATACCAGACGCCCCGCATCGCGGTCCATCCCCGGCTGGACCGCCGGCTGAAAAATGAACTTCAACGCTTGTTCCTCACCATGCATGAGGATGAAGACGGCAAGAAGCTCTTGCAGAAGCTGACGGTGGACCGGTTCGTCATGCCCGAGGGTGGGACCGACTCCTCCATGCGTGGAAAGGCCGGCGGTCCACAATGAAGGCGATGGGACTCCCGAAGCGGCTCTTCTCCTGGGCCCTGGGGGTCAGCGTTCGCGCGAAGATCATGGGGATCGGCTTGGGCCTGATCCTCTTGTTTGGGTTCGGGGCCATCCTTCAGGTTCGAGTATCCATGAGATCGGTCCTGGAGCTTGAGATGGAGGAACGGGGCGCCTCCATAGCCAGAGATGTGGCGGCCAGGGCCGCCGACCTCATCCTCATCGATGACCTTTTCTCTCTTCGCGATCTGGTAAAGAGCACCTTGGAAAGCAACAAAGACGTGCGCTACATCTTTGTCCTGGATCGGCGGGGGAACGTCCTGGCCCACACCTTCGGCCATTTCCTGCCGCCGGATCTTCAGGCGGCGAACGCCGGAGGGGACTACCCGAGAGGGTTCAGGACCGAGCCCTTGCAAAGCGAGGAAGGAATCATCCGTGACGTGGCGGTTCCCATCTTCGAGGGCCGGGCCGGCGTGGCCCGGGTGGGGATGTCCGGGGAGCGGTTGGAGAAGATTCTGGCGGGGACGACTCGGCGGCTTCTCCTCCTTGTCACTGCCGTATCTCTCTTCGGCGTGATCATGGCATACCTCCTGACGACCATCCTGACGAAGCCGCTGCTGGAGTTGAAGGACGTGGCCAGGGCCGTGGGCAGTGGAGATTTTGGCCGCCGGACGCAGGTGAGGTTTGGGGATGAAATCGGCCAGCTCACGGCTGCCTTCAACGCCATGGCCGACAGCCTTGAAGTCTCCAGAAGAGAGGTCATCCAGCGCAATGAAGAGTTAGCAACCCTCAACCTCATCGCGGCCACCGTAAGCCAGTCCCTCGAACTTCAGAAGGTTCTTGAGGATGCCCTGGGCAAAGTGATGG
>JACPQY010000047.1 GCA_016190245.1 Nitrospirota bacterium
AGGGGCGGGTCCTTCCGTCCGCCGTGGCGGATGGACCCGCCCGAGGGGAGGGAGGGTGCAAGCACCCTCCCCTACAAGGATTGCGGTGGCCGGCGAAGGGTTTTCAAACAGAGCCTAGTACGTGCTTCGTGATGGCAGGTACAAACATTTCACGAAAGGAGGTGACGGTTCATGAAGATCGTCATCGGTCTCGCGACACTCGGCATCGTCGGCCTTGCCGCGGCCGCGAAGGTGTTCGCGATCTGCCCGTTCTGCTTCTGAGAGGCAGCCGTCGTTCGGGGCGGGTCCCGTCCCGCCCTGGACGCCGCCCTCGGAGCGAGCGATGATTCCGCCCATGCCGGACCGGTGTCCAGCCTGCGGGGCCCAGGGGCGAAGGGTCAAGCCGGTCACGCTTCGCTCGCTGCTGACCGAGGAATCGAAGAAGGGCCTGGACAGCGCCGAGGGCTACCGGTTTTGCCGCAGCGGGACCTGCGAGGTCGCATACTTCCACGAGGGCCACGGGAAGCGGTTCGCAGTCCGGGACCTCCGCGTCCCGGTTTTCCAGAAATCAACCGACCCCTCACGACTCGTGTGCTACTGCTTCGAGCACACCGTCGCGAGCCTGCACGAGGAAGTGCGGCGGACAGGCGCGTCCACGGTGCCTGCTGCGATCGCCGAAAAGTGCCGTCGAGGGCTGGACCGCTGTGAGGAACTCAACCCCCAGGGGGCCTGCTGCCTCGGCAATGTGAAACAGGTGGTCCGGGAGGCGGCGGCTGAGATCAAGGTGTCTTGCACGTCGGCTCCGCAGAACGAGTCGGCTTGCTGCCCGCCCGCGCAGGGGCCCAACCCGGAGACAAACGATGGGTAGTTCTCGGAGGCTCGCCGCAGGGCCGGCCGGATTGGGCGCGACGGAGCGCCTTCCTCCAAGACGCCGGCCACGTGGAGAACCACTCCCCTCCAGGATGCCACGGTCTGTCGTCATCCGAGAGCGTTGAAGCCACCCAAGCGCCCCGGAAGTGGAACCATCTCCGCCATGGTGGTGGGTCTCCTCCTCTTGGGCCTCCCGCTGGGCTGGCTGGGCTATCGGCTCTTCGGTCCGCTGAGAATCTTCTCGGTCTCGGAGGGTTTCAGTCATCCCATCGTGCCGGGTCCCTATTCGGAGGGCCTCGCGACGTGGAGTCAATCCCTGTGCAGGGCGTGCCATCCGGAGATCGCCCAGGAGTGGGAGACCTCCCTGCACGCGAACGCATGGCATGATCCCGCCTTTCAAGGCTACTGGAAGCACGATGAGCGCCCGCAGATCTGTCTCAACTGCCACACGCCGCTGGAGGACCAACAGCCCGATCTCGTATTGGGGTTCCGGGACTCCCGAGGAATGGCGCCCATCCTGGCACCGAATACGGAATACAGCGAGGGGCTTCGGAATGAAGGGGTCACATGCGCTGTTTGCCACGTGCAAAACGGCGTCATCGTGGGGCCCTACGCGGATTCGACGGCGCCTCACCCGGTCCGGCAAGACGCCTCGTTTCTCGACGGCGGCGGCGTGTGCCGGCGTTGTCACGAGGTCGAAGGAAAGGACCCCGGCATGTTCTACATCGGCCCTCCGTGCGGGACCTACGCCGAGATCCCGAGCGGCTCCCCCGAGGGATACGGCTGCATCCAATGCCACATGCCCTCGGTGGACCGCGTCGTGGGCGCAGGCGGTCCGGTGAGACCATCCAGGCATCATCTGTGGAAGGGCGGGCACGACGCGGAAACCATCCGTCAGGCCGTGTCCATCGAGTTGAAGGACCGCAGCCGGTTTAAGGGCCAAAAGGGCATGGTTGACGTGGAGCTGACCCTATCGAACGTCGGAGCGGGCCACACGTTCCCGACCGGCGATCCCGACCGCTTCGTGACGGTTACGTTCACACTTCGGAACGCGACCGATGGAAGCCTGGTCAAGACGCAGACTCACACCCTGAAACGATGGATCCTGTGGCGACCGGTGATTCTCGAACTGCGGGACAATCGTCTCCATCGCGGCGAGGAGCGAACGTACCCGTTTTCGGAGAAGGTTTCGGGCGGACCGGGCTCGTATCAGCTCGAGGTGGAGGTCGCGTACCACATCATGACCGAGAAGGCCCGGGACAAGATCGGCTACCCCGCCGATCTTCCCATCCGGCACACACTCTACTCGGCCCGCCTCGTTCCCACGAGCTGAGGTGGACTGGTCCCGCCTTGATTGGTCACGGGGGTCAGGCATTCGTATTGACTTGCAAATATCCGCTCTCGCCGCGCGCGGGTGATGACGTGGTAGAACGCCCCCTCGAACTCGACTCTGGGCTTGCGGACCATGCCGACACACTACGCCCGACCCGCTAACAAGCCAATAGGAATGCCTGACCCCCATTGTGTTCCGGGCTGGCCGAAATACACGTTGTCGGTCCCCGCCCCAAGGATGAAGGAATCGACCCCATCATCGGGGTTGGGAGCGACCTTGGCCAACGGATTGTACAGCGCGATCTCGCCCGGCGACCGTGCGAGGAGACCGTACATCCCGGCATTCTCCGTGATGATCCTGAACGGCGGTGGGGTGGTGATCACCACGGGGGTGGAATTGGGGAACGTGTCCGCCAACAGGTTGCCCGCGAGATCCTCGATTCGGAGGATGCGGCTCGGGGCGATTGTGATCTCGTCGTTGAGGTAGGGGCTCGACAACGCCTGGCCGTCCAACGAGACCGACGAGGGGGGGAAGGGGAAGCCGCGGATGGGGGCGGAGCGGTCGAGCATCTGGAGGGTGATCGTTTGGCCGGGGGTGAAGCCGAGTCCGTCGTTCGGGATGATCTCGAAGCGGTTGAGGAAGTTCCCGTTGAAGGCCTGGCGGGAGAGGAGATCCTCGGAGCCATCCGCGAACGAAACCATCGCCGTGGCCCAGGCCATGTCGGTGTCGAACG
>JACPQY010000046.1 GCA_016190245.1 Nitrospirota bacterium
AGCGAGCTGTAGGGCGTGAGCGGTGAGCAGGTGTCGGAAGTGTCCACGCAATAGTTCGTGCTTGCGATGCCGGAGCCGGCGTCGGACTCGGTGAGGGCTACGCTCACGTTGTTCGCCTGCCACGAGGGGGGCGCATCGTCCGCCGTTGTCGGGGGCAGGGCGTCGCACGCGCGCGTGACGGGCGTGGCCGTGCCGACGTTCCCGGCCGAATCGGTCGCGCGCATGTTGATCGTGAGGGACTGGCCGTCCGTGCACACCTGGCCCGTGCTCGTGCAGGTGCCCGTGTTCCAGGTGGCGGCGGACCATTCGGTGTCGCACAGGCCGTCCGTGGCCACGCAGTCTTCGCAACTCGCGATGCCGTTCGCATCCGTGAAGGTGGTGGTGATGTCGAAGAGCCCGTCCACGTGCGTGACGGTCGCAGTGTTCGCCGGGGTGACCGTGCCCGCGTTGGGTGGTGTCGTGTCCACCGTGAAGCTCCAGCCGGTTGTGAACGTGCTCGGGTTGCCCGCGGCGTCCAGCGCCCTCACGCGCCAGTAGTGCGGGCCCGGCGAGAGGGCGGGGGAGGCGGTGTACTGGTCCAGACCCAATCCCGTGGGGTTCTGCTCGATCGAGCCGAACAGGGCATCGGAGGCGATTTCGACATCGCGCGTGTTCGCGCCGGAGGACGACCATAACAGCGAGGGGGTGGAGGTGTTGATGTTGGAGGTGTCGGCGGGGCTCGAAAGTGTCGGCACTCCCGGCGGGGTCTTGTCGTTGGCCATGCTCGTAGGTGAGCTCGGGTTGCCCGCGGCATCGGTTGCGGTGACGTACACGAGGTCGGACCCGTCGCCTTCGTTGTTGCCGATGGAGAAGGCGCCAAAGGCCCCGGAGCCGTCCGCGGGCTGCGGCCCGCCGATCAGGTTGGCGAGGAGCCCATCCGAGTACACTTTCACGTAGGCGTTGGGTTCCACCGCCCCGGATGCGCCGGTGAGCTGGTCCGGAGTGCCCGGCGGGTTCATCGTGATGGTCAGGAAGGACGGGTTGGGCTGAGAGGGAGGGGAGTTGTCGAACAGGAAGTTCGAGTTGGCCGGCGGGCTCTGGTCGTTCGCGGCGGTATCGGTTGCGCGGGCCGAGATCGTGTAGTTGTTGCCGGAGGTCCAGGAGACGCCCGAGGAGTTGTAGGACCAGGAGGAGGTACCCGTGGCGTTGAGCCAGCTCTGTGTGGCCACCCAGGTGTAACCGACGTCTTCCCAGTAGTAGAGATCGGCGACGCGCTGAATCGTGATCCTCACGAGGCTCAGGCCGCTGCCGGAGGCATCGGAGGCGGAGCCGTTGATTGAGGTGAGAGCGGAAAGCTGAGAGCCGTTGGCTGGACTCGCGATCGCGCTGTTCGGGAGTTCCTTGTCAATCTGGACGGGGTCGGAGCAGAGTGCGGCCTCGGTGTTCCCGGCTACGTCGGTGGACTTGTAGCAGACGGAACTCTTGCAGACGGACGACGGGGCGCAAGTCACGTTCGCCAGCGTTCCGGAGGTGGTCGGGTTGCAGGGCGCCGCGACTTTGCGGATGCGAAAGCCGGGGCCCCCCGATATGTAGAGGAAGCCCGACGCGTCCAGCGCCGTGCCGCTGGGGCGGTCAATGGCGGCGGACGTCGCCGGCCCACCGTCGCCCGACGTACCCTGAGTGCCGTTTCCCGCGATGATGTACGCGTAGTTGGCGGTCATGTTTTGACCCCAATACGATCCCGAGGCGTAGGGGATGAACCACACCCTGCTGTTGTAGTCGGTCAGATACAAATTGCTGGATGTGTCAAGGTCCATCCCTATTCCCCACACAGTGCTGAAGCTGAGGGATGTCGCCGGAATCCCGTTCGTGACCGAACCACCGCCACCGGCAATCGTATAGATGTAGTTTGCGGTCATGGACACGCCGTAGTAGGTGCCGGTTGCCGCGGCAAGAACCCGCACCTTCGCGCTACCGTCATCGAAAATCACGTTGCCGAAGGAATCGATCTCCAGATCGCTGGCCGCATAGCCGAACAGGGCGGAGCTGCCCAGGGTACCGTCAGGGCTCGACCCGCTCGTGCCGTTGCCCATCAGGGTGTAGATATTGCCAGCCGTCATGCTCTGACCGAAGAAGGTTCCGGTGGTACCCGCCACCACGCGGAGCCGATAGTTGTCGTTCAGTTCCGAGAAGTAGACGTGGCCGTTCGTGTCCACGGCCACGTTGATCGGATAGGAAAGATTGGCGGTTGTGGCCGCAATATCGTCGCCGTTATAGGTGGACGACCCGGTGCCGGCGAAGGTGGTCACCGTGCCGCCGGTCGTTATTTTCCGGATAAGATGCGAGTACGGAGCGGCCACGTAGATATTGCCCGCCGTGTCGAAATTCACATCGGCCGGCTCTCCACTAATGCTCGCAATATCGTAGATATTTCCGGCGGTCATGGCCTTCCCGTAATACGTTCCGCTCGTGGCCGCCCAGGCGCGGACCACATTATTGCCCCCATCGGCGATGATCATGTGGCCAGTCGAGTCGAAATCGGCCCGGCCCGCGTTCCCCCAGCCGCCAAGCCAGTTGAACTGGGCGCTGAGCGGCGCCACGCCGTCAACAGCCGCCCCTTGAGTCCCTGTTCCGGCGACGGTGGTGATGACGTTTGCCGCACCGGGCATGATGCAGTAGTTCGTTGTCGAGACTCCCGAGCCCGAGCCGTCCACCGGCGTGAGGTTCACGTTCGTGTCGGCGTTCTGCCACGCGCTGGGCCCGTCGTCGGTCGTCGTCGGGGGCTGCTTGTCAATCCGGACGAGGCTGGACTGGACGGATTGGACGTTGTCGACGTTATCGGTGGATTGGTAGCGGACGTATTGGTTGCAGACCGTGCCGGGTGTGCAGGTCACGCTGATGAGCGAGCTGTAGGGCGTGAGCGGTG
>JACPQY010000004.1 GCA_016190245.1 Nitrospirota bacterium
GCTCGCCGGTCCGCTCCGCGGCGCCACCAACCTGAGAGAGGCGACTCTCTTCCGCGTGGACACGTCAAATTCATGCAGCGACTCTCGATAGCATTTCTGGCTCTTACGGTAAGCGCCGGTGGTGTCGTTGTGGTCCATGCGAGGAGGCAAGCGGAGATCCCTCGGTAGCGGCCTCGCGCTGAATCATCACCAGGGCGATGGAACGAGAACTCGCGGTGCCATTCGAGAGCGCGGATGCGTTTCTGGCTGGGCGTCACTGATAATGATTGGTTCGCGTTCCTCGCCGGCGTCCAGCCGGATGAGGTGAACTTCTGGCGGCCCAGCGGGAAGGCGTTCTCGTCGATAGAGATCGGCGCTCCATTTCTCTTCAAGCTCCACAGTCCACTCAACTATGTGGTGGGCGGCGGCTTCTTGGTCCGCTCGGAACAGTTTCCTCTTTCTCTGGCGTGGGAGGCCTTTGAACTGAAGAATGGCGCCCCGAGCCAGGTCGAGTTCGCGCGCCTCATACAGCGCCATCGTGGGAACCTGGAACCCGATCCGCAGATCGGCTGCATCATCCTGAACCAGCCGTTCTTCATCCCGCGCGAGCACTGGCTGCCGATTCCGGGCGATTTCCAGAAGAACATTGTCACGGGGAAGACCTACGACAGCAGGGAGGGTTGGGGGAGACGTCTCTGGGAAGCGGTTCAGCCATGGCTCCCCACGTTTGAACCCGCAGAACCTCAGCTCTCGACGGCGTTTGGTGTCAGCGAGGGCGGCCGCCTCTTCGGGAAGGAGTACCTGCATCGCTCCCGTCTCGGCCAGGGTGCGTTTCGGATACTGGTCACTGACGCCTACACAAGGCGATGCGCGGTGTCAGGTGATGTCCCATCCGGCGTTGAAAGTCGACGGTGACCTGGGTTGAAGTTCTACGCGATCCTTTCCTTTCTGTCTACAGTCGGAACAGCGACACAGGCGTCGAGCGCCGCGGTCAACCGCGGGAGATCGCGGTAGCCCTTGACCCTGCGGAACTTCTTCTCGCCCTCCATGAGCGCGGTGGTGGTCCAGCGCAGAGCCATGAAGCCGCCGCGCCAGCGCTTCACGTTGCGGGTGACGCGCCGGATCGTCCCCTGCAAATTCTCGATCGGGTTGGTCGAGCGCAACGTTTGATGCAGCGTCCCGGTCACGCCGAGCGCGATGAGGGTGAGCGTCTCCTCCAGCCCCTCCTCGATCGACCCCGCCGCGCCGGGATGGTGCGCTCTCAATTGATCGGCGAGACTCGTCAGTTTCTCCCGGGCACGGACCACGGTGCCGCAGGACCAGGCCCGGCGCAGCGCGGCGCGCACCCAGGCGCGCTGCCTCTCGGGGAGATGCTCCACGACGTTGCGCGCCTTGTGGATCTGGCAGCGCTGCACCAGCGCCCACTCGCCGAACACGGCGCGGATCGCCTTGCGCACCCCCTTGCCACCGTCGATCACGAACAGCCGAGCCCGCTCCACCTCAAGCCCGCGGTCGATCAGGTTGCGGAACAGGCTTCGGCCGACTTCCTCGCTCTCGCTGCTGCCCTCCGCCACCCCGAGAACCTGCTTGCGGCCGCTGGCGTCGATGCCCAGGGCGACCAGCATCAGGTGCTCGCCCAGGTTCACCCCGTCGATCTGCAGCACCGGCAGGTCAAGATCACCCAGGGGTCGGTTGAGGAACGACTCTACCTGCGCGGCGGTCCGGGCAACGAAGCGCCGCGACACGCTCGATCGGCTTACGCCGGCTTCCGTGAGACCCTCGGGAAGCGATTCGAGGCTGCGGCCGTAGCCGCGCGTGCTCACACCGACGAGGATCTGCTCCTGCACGCGCTCGTTCAGGGGGTCTTCCCGGCTGCACTCCCGCCAGGTGGGCAGGTCCAGCTCCCGGCCATCCACCGTGCGGGCGCGTGGCTTGGGCAACTGCACCTTGCGGCCGCCGAACACCAACTCGCCCTCGTCGCTCCCGTGGCGGTAGGCCTGCCGGTCGGTCTGGAACTTGCCCCTCGGACCGCACAGGGCGGTCCGCTCGTCCTCGAGCTGCCTGGCGAACACTTCCATCCCGGCGGCCAGGAGGAAGCCTCTCAACGCCAGCCGGGTGTTCAGAGCCGCCTCCGGAAGGGTCAGTTGCCTCATCGAGGCCGGGGTCTTTGGGGAGAATACGGGATCCGGGAGGGTCAACTTCGTGCGATCCTTCTTCATGACGGTGGTTCCTCCTTGTGGTTGCCAACCCAATGATGTCATTGGGTCCGGGACCACCGTCAACTTTCAACGCTCAACGGGACAACCCCTTCACCTCGTATCTCACCCAATTCGCGCTCTACAACGAGGACAAGGGAATAACCCACATGGTGTGGTGGGCGATCACCCTTGTCGTCGCGCTTATCAGCC
>JACPQY010000049.1 GCA_016190245.1 Nitrospirota bacterium
AAGCCCCGCAGGCCATGGTCCATGCCGCGCCATCTCCGCCGCGGCGGACGCGGCGACACTGCATGGCCCCATGCCCTCCTCGGCAAGGGGATGCGGGGCATGTAACGTGGCATTCCTACCTGCCCGCCGAGGTCCGCCGCAGCGGACAGGCGGGTGCGTCCGAGAAGACGGACCGATTAGAATCGGTCCCTACAGCGTTGAAGGCAGGCCATCCTGGCCTGCTTCCTTTCGCAGTACCAGGCCGTCCTGGGCCAGGTACGACGGAGGCACACCCATCGGGTGCGCCGCTCTGGCTCGGGAATCCGGCGTTGTCTACGGATTAAGGCCAAGATGTGCATATTGATATTTCTGAGTTTCTTGGGCTCGAATCCGGAGGATTCGTAATAGGAGCGTGTCGGAGCCAATATTCCAACACGCTCCTAGGGGGAATTCGGGGCGGCGTCTTTCCGATAGGCGTAGAGTAGGAGGTCCTGGAACCGCCGAGGTGAGAACGGCGGCCTCAGTCCGGCATGCACTTGGTACCCGTACCCATTCCGTTCGAGCAGCGAGAGGATCTCCGACAGCCGGTCCTCGCCGGGCTCGGCATGATGGTGATACTCGATCACCGCCTGACGAATGAGAGTCAGCTTCCCGGTTCGGTCCAGATCCTGAAGCACCAGGTGTTCCGCGCCTTCGACGTCGAGCTTGAGGAAGTCCACTTCGCCCGAGATGTGATCGGACAGCGGCACGGCCTCGACCCGAAAGCGGTTCCCCCCCCCACGGGAGCGGAGAAGGCTGGGGGTGAGCGCCCCGGGCCGGTCGGGATAGGCGAAGAAATCCACGGTTCCGAGGCGATCCGCCAGCGCCTTGCGGTGGAGTTGGACATCGGCGAGGTGGTTGGTCTCCACGTTCCGTGTGAGAACGTCGAACAGCGTGGGATGCGGTTCGAAGGCGATGACCCTGGCGTTGGGATGGAGCAGCTTGAAGTACAACAGCGACATCCCGATGTTGCTGCCGGCATCGATGATCAGGGGCTTCGGCCCCCTGGCTTCGAACTTGTAGGTCTGTGAGACGAAGATCTCGCCAAACATGAGTAGGAACGTGTGGTGCTCGAGGAAATGGATCTGATGCCCCTCAATCTTGCGTTGAGTGGGTTCCCTCCGGAACGCGTACCATTCCAGGAGGTACCGGTATTTCAGGCCGAGGTATTTCAGGCGTGACCGGACGCGATCGTTCGTGCGGAACGCCTCCAGGAACCATCCGAGGTCCGTGACCAGCTCGCGGAGGCGGTTCAAGATCCCCCCCCGTGGGGATGCGGGGGCGGGCCCGAGTTCCGGACTTCTCCAGGTTCCGAGGCCGAACGCGAACTCCGAAGTTTAGCCAGGAGATGGAGCTTTGAGAAATACCCCTCGGGAGAGAGCCATTCAATCCAGAGCCGCCGATTGGCCTCCTGGAGGGCCGAGAAGTCCTGGTCCCCGAGCTGCCGGTGGAACTCTGCCACCCTCTTCGGCATGCTGGACAGATCGTCAGCCGGCACAATTACGCAATGCCGCTCCCACGGGATGTGAGCCGGGAAGGGAAACGCCACATCCGTATCCACCACCACGGGAATTCGCCCACAACACAGGGCCTCACAGAAGCGGTAGGAGAAATTTCGGTCGCCTCGCACGCACAGGGCATAGTCGGATGCCAGGAGGTTCTGAACGAATTCCCGGTGGACTTGCTGTTGGAGGGCAAGGTCGATCGTGCCGTCATGGAGCGCTCCCCCCCATAGGCTTTGCCGGACGACGGAGTTCAGTACCACCGCCTGACTGCTCCCCAGGATTCTGAGTGCCCTTCGGCGCAGCACGTGCCCGTAGAGATGGGAGCGGTGGAGTTTCCGCAGGCCCAAGGTGCAAGCTGCCCAATGCAGGGCCTGTCGCGGGTTCTCGCGGAAGATGTGCCGGAGGGTCGGCGCGTTGCCGCAGAACCCCACCACCGGCATCGGCCCTTTCGTGCGGAGCGGCAGGACGCCGTTCGAATAGCGTTCGATCAGGTCCCCACACCATGCGGGCGCGATGAGGTCAGCCTGACTCGTGCGAGACCTCTCATACGAGTGTCGCACGACATAGTCCGGGGCGATCGGCAGGGGTTCGTCCAGTTCGCTCCAGGTGAACACGACGACCGGTACTTGGTATCTCCCGGCCTCGCGCGCGAACTCGCGCACAAGGCTTGCCCCGTCGGGTAGGTACATCAAGCCGGACCAGGTCGTGGGAAGGACGGCGAGATCGGCGGTTTCCAGCGGCGCCATTTCGAACCATTTCCCACCCTCGCGCGCGTAGCGGTCGAACCTGCCGGCGAGCGGATTGGCGGGGTCTTCGGGGGGCAGACCCCAGAACGGGTAGAAGAGAACGCTCCACAGAACATCAGGGGGAAGGTATCGTCGAGACGACCAGATCCGAAGGCGCACGGCCGAGCCCTCCCTCCTACCTGAGTCGCCCACTTTCGAGCCACGAGAGGGTGGAGCGTATGCCCTGCTCGAGATTGCCCTCGTATCTGAAGCCCAGGTTGATCAGCCTGGCCGGGGAAACGGAATACGAGAGTTGGTTCATGATGGGCGTATCCACATACTTGACGAGGTGGTCCGGCACCACTCGGGAGATGAGGTCGAGGATTTCCTGGACGGTCGTGTTGGTGGTGACCACATTGTAGATACGGCGGTCGAAGAGTTGTCGTGCCAAGACGAACTCGATCGCGGCCACGGCATCGGTCAGGTCGAGGTAGGGGCGTTTTTGGTTGAGGGCGGTGCGCCAGACCGTGAGGGGTTGGCCCATGGCCGCCTGCCAGCAGAACTTGTTGATGGCCGTGTGGAATCGCATGCCGACGGATGTGCCGAAGATCGTGCCGAAACGGAAGGCGACCCAACGCAGCGCGGTCCCGCGGGATTGGAGGTATCGCTCAGCACTCAGCTTCGATTGGGCGTAGGGGCTTTGCGGCCGGAGCACAGATTCCGGACAGTCTTCGTCCACGACCTCATCCTGGGGTCCGTAGACGCTCGTTGTGGAAAAGAACACGAGGGGGCATCCGGCGCGGACGCAGGTATCGGCCACTCTTTGGGTGCCCTCGGCATTGACTTTGGCGACCTTGTCTTTCTGGTCGAAACTGCCTTCCGCGTTCGTGATGGCCGCGAGGTGGACCACCGCGTCCGCACCGCGCAGGAGGGGGTCGAGTTCGACTGTGGTGATGTCCGCCTCAACAAAGCGATACCGAGCCGTCCGGGGAAGCTCAAACAGGGAGCAGTAGCGCTGGGTGGACAGGTCATCGACAATCACGACTTCCGGGTTCTCGAACGTCTCGGGCAGGTGTCGAATGAGGCGCGACCCGATGTGCCCCAGGCCACCGGTGACGACGATTCTCACGGCTTTGTCCTGTTTCGCTGTCGGTCCATGACGGCTTTCGTGCGCCGGAGGCCGCCCTCCAAGGTGAAGCGGGGTTTCCAGTTGAGGGCGCGGCGGAGTCGCGCAGCCGAGAACCGAACATGCTGGATTTCGATGCGCCGTCGCTCTTCGGGCCACTCCGTGTGGATGACTCGACCGCTCTTCAGGACCCGTACGATGGTCTCGGCGATGGTCTTCACGGGGAGATGTTCGTCGCTGGTGGCGAAGAAGGTCTGGCCGATGAGACGTTTCTCGTGGGCGGCCCTCCAGAGGAGATCGGTGGCGTCTTCCACGTACATCACGTTGCGCAACTGGTCGCCGGAACCGAAGAGCTCGATGTTGGCGTCCGTCCGCGCGAGATGGATGAAATAGTTCACAAAGCCGAATTCGGGATATCCCTTGCCGTACGGGCCGAAGAGGTTGGCGAACCGCAGGACGACGGTCTTGAGGTCGTGCAGCGTATGGTAGATCCGGTAGTACTTCTCGGCCACCCCCTTGTTCGCGGAGTAGATCTCGAGGGGCTTCTCGCCGTGATCCTCGTCCACCGTAGAGGAGAGGGCGCGACCGATGACCGTGCTGCTCGACGTGTAGACGACCACCGCCTTCCTGTTCACGAGGCGCAAGGCCTCGAGGAGTTTGAGGTTGCCCAGGCAGTTGATCTCGGCGTCCAGCAGGGGGTACTGAATCGAGAGGGGATGGGAGGTCTGGGCGGCGCAATTGAAGACGATGTCCTGCTCCTGCACCAGTTCGGCGAGGAGCGTCTCGTCGCGCAGGTCTCCGCGGACGAAGCGGATGCGTTTCCACACGTCCCGCAGCGTCTCGACGGAGGCGTGGAGATGCGCGTCGAGGGAATCCATGGCGGTGACCCGCACCCCTTTCTCCCTGAGGCACCTCCTCACGAGGTTGGCGCCCAGGAAGCCTGCGCCGCCGATGATCAGAACGTTCACCCTGTACCTATCCTTTCACAAAAAGGCCTCGATGGTACGGTCTATGCCGTCGGCCAGCGAGACCGTCGGACGCCAACCCGTCGCGGATTGAAATCGGGCGGTGTCCGCGATGAAATTGCGGGCCTCGATGGGCGGGAGGGGAGCGGGAGGATCCACTTGGCGGAGCTCGACTCGCGTCCCGGTCTTGAGCGCGACGCGTTCGCGGACCAGTCTGAGGGAATCGGCGATCGAGGTGCCGATGCCGCTTCCAAGGACGAAATGCCGCCCGTTCACCAGATCAGGCATGGCTGCAGCTCGCACGAAGGCATCCACGGTGTCCGTCACAAAAAGGAAGTCACGAATCGCGTCTCCGGCTCCATAGACGGTGAGCGGTTCGCCCTCGAGCGCCCGGCGGATCATCATGTTCAGAATGCCGCGGTCGGCGCGACTGCTGCGCGGCCCCGGGCCGAAGATGTTGGGGAGCCGCAGGCAGGTTCCTCGAACGATGCGGCGCCGGACGTAGAGCATCAGGTACTGTTCCGCCGCCCACTTGTTCAGGTCGTACGCGGTGACCGGTCGGTCCGGATGGGATTCGTCCACGGGCACGCGCTCGGGTATTCCAGCCTGCGTCACCGTCCCGGCCAGGATCACCATGGGGGAAGACCCAAGAGAGCGGCAGGATTCCAGAAGATGGAGCATGGACACCACGTTGGAGTTCAGGTCTTCGAGGGGGGCGTTGTCGGCTGCGGTGGAGCTGGTTTGGGCGGCCAAGTGAAACACGACGTCCACACCCGGCAGAACTTGAGACCAGGTTTCCTTCCGGCGGACGTCGCCTCCGATATCCTGGATGGTCGCGGGACCCCGGAGTGGAGGCAGATTTTCGGGCCTCCGAGCGAGGCGGACAAGACGGCACGGGATCTCCTTGAGCCGAAGGGCCAGACCGCTTCCGATGTATCCGGCGGCCCCCGTGATCAGGAGCCGCTTCCCTGCGAGCGAATCCACCAGCGACTGCGGTTCGGGTCTGTCCAATGCGCGCGTGCTCCCGACAGGGCGAGGGGCTACTTGATCGGTGGGCCACTCAACCAGTCGTAGCCGATCTCTGGATCGTCATGGGGAATCCGACCTTCGTCGGAGGGGTCGTACACTCGAGAAGTAATGTAGAACAGCTCGGCCGGACCGTCAAGGCAGCGGCAGCCATGCGCCACGCCGGGCGGGATGCGCAGGATGACGGGGGGGTGGTGGTCGCCCATCAGCAGCTCCATGGTCCGCCGGAACGTGATCGAATCGGGGCGCGTGTCGTGCAGGGCCACCTTGATGACGCCCCTGTTCACGTACCACCAATCCACCTGCTTCTCGTGCAGGTGCCACGCCTTGATGACACCCACGTGCATGCGGGAAATGCTCCACTGGCCGAAGCCTTCCCTGAAGAAATCGTCGGTCACGCGGATCAGCTCGCGGAAGAAGCCGCGGCCGTCGGCGTGTGTCTGGAGCTGCTTCAGCTCGACGCCTTCGAGCGTCCTATGCGGGGTCAAAGGAATGGATGGTTTGAATGACATGCTGCACCTTCTCTTCTTCGAGTTCCGGATAGAGAGGCAACGAGAGCACCTCTCGGACCGCGCGTTCGGTTTGGGGAAGGGGCCCCTCAGGGGCCAGGCGGCCCCGGTAGGCGGGTTGAAGATGGACGGGGACGGGGTAGTGCACGCCCGCCCCGATGCCGTGCCGCGTCAGCAAGTCCCGGAGGGCATCGCGCTTCGCACTTCGCACCACGTACAGGTGGAAGACATGCGTCCCGGGCTCCCGCTCTGCCGGGAGGACGAGGCCGAGGTCCCGCAGCCCATCGGAGTACATTCGGGCGAGGCGGCGCCGCGCCCAGTTGGCTCCGTCCAAGTGCCGCAGCTTGACGCGTAGGATGGCGGCCTGCACCTCGTCGAGTCGGGAGTTCCATCCGGGGATCCGGCTCACGAATCGCTCGGCCCAGCCATATTCGCGCAGGAGGCGGGAGCGTTCCGCGAGGGCGGTGTCCGACGTAACGACGATTCCCCCATCACCGAGGGCGCCGAGGTTTTTCGTCGGGTAGAAACTGAAGCAGGCCATGTCCCCGAACGAGCCCACGCGGCGGCCATTGTAGAGCGCGCCGTGGGCCTGGGCACAGTCTTCGATGACGCGCAGACCGCGGGCACGGGCGAGCCGGAGGATGGGGGACAGGTCGGCCGCATGCCCGTACAGGTGGACGGGCACGATGGCCTTCGTCCGGGGCGTGAGGGCGGCCTCGATCCGAGCGGGATCGAGGGTGAAGAAATTCGGTTCGATGTCCACCAGGACGGGTCTGGCGCCGGCCAGTTCGATGGCGGCCACCGTAGCCACGGCGGTGTGCGAGACGGTGATGACCTCGTCACCCGGCCCGATTTCGCAGGCGCGCAGGGCCACGTGGAGAGCATCGGTCCCGTTCCCCACGCCGATCCCATGCGCCGCGCCGACATAGGATGCGAAGTCCGACTCGAAAGCCTTCACTTCCGGGCCCAGGATGTAGTTTCCGCCCTCGAGTACGGCCCGGACGGCCGCGTCGATCTCGGCCCTGTGGCCCAGGTACTGCGCCAGCGGGTTGGCCTGGGCAATCACGACAGGATCTGAACCTGCGGCACGTACACGATCCAGCGGCCGCCGGCGGCTCGGAACTGCGGCTCCTTGGCCATGATCTCTCCGGCGTGATTCCACGCGAAGAGCAACGCGCAGTCCGGGTAGCGGGCTGAAAACTCGCCGTGGGGCCGCACCGGGATGTGAACCCCCGGGGTGTACTTGCCCTGCTTGATCGGGGTGGTGTCGCTGACAAACTCGACCAAGTCTGGGGTGATGCCGCAGTAGTTGGTCACGGTGGTGCTCTTGGAGGTCGCGCCGTAGCCCACGATGCGCTTCCCCTCCTTCCGGAGGCGGACAAGGAGATCCTTCAGCGCGTCCCGCGAGCGTTCAATGCGGGTTCGGAGCGTTTCGTAGGTGTCCCGGCGGTGGAGGCCGAGGGCCCGTTCGTGCGCCCGCAGATCCTCGACGGCGCTCGATACGGCATGGCGCCCTTTCCGTCCGACGTAGTACCGCATGGAGCCTCCGTGCTCCTCGAGGGGTCTCACGTCGTACACCTCCAAGTCGTATTGTTCGAACAAACGCGAGAGCGAGCCGAGCGAGAAATAGAACACGTGCTCGTCGTAGATCTGGTCATAGGAAACCTTCTGGACGATCTCGCCCAGGTAGGGATCCTCGAAGACAAGCACGCCTTCCGGCTTGAGCAACACGCGGGCGCCCTTGGCCACGGCGTGGAGATCCGGGATGTGGCACATGACGTTCGCCCCAACCAGGACGTCGGCGGGACCATGTTCGGAGGCGATCCGTTTCGCCAGCGATTCGTCGAAGAAGGCACACAAGGTCTGAACTCCCCTCCGGCGGGCTTCCTCGGCGACGTTGCTCGAAGGCTCAATCCCGAGGTGACGTTGGCCGGCCTTCGCGAAGCTCGAGAGCAGCGTCCCATCGTTGCTCCCGATCTCGACCACGAGGGGGTCGGACGAGGTGAGGTGACGGGTGCGTATCTCATCGGCGAACTCCGTGAAGTGTTTCACCATCCGGGAGGAGGTGGAGGTGAAGAACGGGTAGGTCTCGTTGAAAAGCCTTTCGCGATCGACCCGCTCGGTGAGCTGCACCATCCCGCAGGACTCGCAAAAGCCCACTTGTAGATCGAAGAAGTACTCGGTGGCGAACTGCTCCCGCGTGAGGAAGCCATTGGCGATCGGCATGCGTCCGAACGACATGAAGGGAGGGATGGGCGCGGAGCAGATCAGACAGGCCATTCAGGCAGCGGGCGCGGCCGGCGGCCGCTTGAGAGGCCCCAACGCCCGGAAGATCTCCCGGTCGTCCACTCGCGCCTCCCTGCGGGCCACGGCGCGCCGCCGAAGCGCCGCGGGGAGGTGCGGCAGGGCACCGAGGAAGCCGATCGAGTAGGCCGTGCGGCCCACGAAGGGCATCAGGAGGACTTCAGGGAGAACAAAGGCGAGGTGCTGGAGCCAGCAGGAGGACGAATGGATGTTCTTCCACGTGAAGAGGAACCGGTTTCTCCACTGCCGCCGCTCGATCCCTTTGCGCGAGACCACGTTGAGAATGGTGGTTGACCCCTGGTGGAACACCCGGCTGCGGGGCTCGCTCAACACTTTCCATCCCTTTTTCCAGGCCCGGTAGGACAGATCGACGTCCTCCATGTAGAAGCGGCCATAGAGGGGATCGAAGCCCCCGAGCTCGAAGAACTTCTCGCGGTCCACCGCGCATTGGCTGGCCGCGGCGAAAAGCACCGGCACGGCCCGCGTGGCATGGTCCTCCGCGGGTTCGTAGTAATTCGAGAAAACCCCGTATCGAAACCGGACGCGGGGGATGTAGTGGGGACCGAACGGCTCCGGCGGCTTGCGGATGGAGCGGCTTTCGACGGCGAAAACGGTCGGGTCGTCGAAGTGCTCCAGCAAGGGCGGGAGGAAATCATCCATGACCAGGACGTCATTGTCCATGAGATACAGGATGTCGTACCGGGCGAGCTCGGCGCCCCGCTGGAGGGTGGGGCCGTTCCCGATGTTGGCGGGGTTCTTCTCGAAGCGGACGTGCGGGAAGTTGCTCGCGAGCCAGGGGCCGGTGTCATCGCTCCCCGCATCGTCCACGACCATCACCTCCCACGGCGTGCGGTAGCGGGAGAGGGCGGCCCACAGGGGAGGAAGGAACTGTTCGAGGATCTTCCTGCCGTTCCACGATGCGATGACGACACTCGTGCTTCGCCTGCTCATGCTCTCGCGGGGGCAATCACGCGGTCGGATGCGGCGAGCCGTCCGGGACCAAGTCCACCAGGCCCGTGCCGGCCCAGTGGGCGAATGAGACCATGTCCAGCTTGGGTTTGGTGACGGCGCGCCAGACCGGGAGAAGGAACATCCGCCGGATGCCGCAGACGATCAGTACCGGTCGTCTCCTGAACCGCACGGTGTCGAGAAGGGCGAGGATGCGGTGATAGGCGTTGGCGGCTTCGCAGATGTCGACAAGGATGATGTCGCACTCTTCGAACAGAGATCGGTGTTGATCGAAGGTGGCTGGTTGGGTGACGTCTGCGAGGCGCAGCGAGATGCTTCCCATCCCGGGGGGGAGATCGCTCAGGGCGTAGAGAGGATCGGAGCTCCAATCCATAATGTCGAACGTGACAAGCCGGCCGTCGGCGGGCTGAAACTTGCGCATGGTGGCGGCCGACCATCCGAGGTGGGTGCCCAGTTCAACGATGACGGATGGACGCAGTTCCGTCACGAGGCCCGCGAGGAGGCGATAGTGTTCTCCGGGCCACACGTTGAGGTAGGGCCAGGCCCCTGCCCGGGGCGAAAGGTTCCGGAGATCCGTCACGCGAGCGCGGCCGATGGCGGCAATAGCGAGGTCGAGAAGGCGTGGCGAGGGAGGATGCGGCTCGTCATCAAGGGAGAGGCACATGGAGTAGACTTGGTGGCGGGTTCGGACGGGTGGGGGCATGAGTCGGCGTACGAGGATGCCTTTTGCACGTTCGAGAAGGTCAGTGCTCATCCCGGAGTTTGGCGCATTGTACAACATGATCCTGCGGCCATGCCAGCCGGGAGCGGCCCCCGTTTCGGTCACGAGACCGGGCGGCGATTCGCCTCAGGTGGATTGGGTGGAGAGGGATTCCTCCAGCCGGCTGACTTGATGTGGGGTCGCCGCTGTCCTACGATACGAGCCGCGTCCTGATGAAGATTCTCCTCGTCGACTACCCCGACTACACCGGAGAGGGGCGCCTCAGGGCCCTCGAGAAAATGGGGCATGACGTCCTCTTTTACGATCACACGGGCGACCGGTTCCTCCCCGGGCGGTGGGGAAAACGGGCTCGGGCATGGGTGCGCCGCATCGTGGGTGATCCCTTCCGGTTCAAGGTTGTCCACCGGATGGAGGGTCGCGCGATCAACAGCGGCCTGCTGAAAGCCGCGCTGGCCTATCGTCCGGATTTCGTCATTGTGGTCAAGGGTTCAATGCTGACTTCCGAGACGCTCGGGGAGCTGAGGGAGCGATTGAGGGTGCCGATGGCGTGCTACTTCGTGGATCCCGTCGCTGTGCCGGAATTGGGCGCCCTCGCACAGCGGATCGCGCCCTACTTCGACGTGTTCTTTCTGCTGGATGAGATCGAGGCGACCCGCGAGGTTCCTCTTCGATGCTCCGGGATCGAGGTCGCGCCGCATGGAGTTGACCCGGAGGTTTTCCGGCCCATCCGACTCACGGCCGCCGAAAAGGAGACGTACGACAGCGACGTGTGCTTTGTCGGGATCGTGAATGAGATCCGGCGCGGGGTCATCCGGGAGTTGGCCCGCATGCCTGTGAAGGTTCGGATCTGGGGCCGCGTGGACTTGGGCGGCCGGGACTGGGCGGCCCGCGAGCCGGAGATTGCCCGCTGCTTCATGGGGCGATGGGTGCCGGCGGAGGAGATGGCCCGCATCTACTCGGCCGCAAAGATCGTCTTCAATCTTCACGGCATGTCTCTGGGGAGCGATCCGTATCGAGGGATGCCTCTGCGGACCTTCGAAATCCCCGCCTGCCGCGTGCTCATGCTCGCGGACGACTGCGCGCAGATCCGCCGGGTCTACCGCGTAGGCGAGGAGGTGGACGTTTACGATTCGGTCGATTCCTTGAAGGAGAAAGTCCGCTTCTACCTCGATCGTGAGGATTTGCGGATCTCGATGGCTGAAAAGGCCTACGAGAGGACACTCCGCGAGCATACCTGGGAGTGCCGATTGCGGCACATCCTGGACGTCACCCTACAGGTCGCACGGGGCAGGAGTTTCGGGTTGAGCGCGGAGAGCCGGCGCGCGGTTCAAGGGGGGGGGTGACGAGGTGGGCCTGCGTGTGTCCGTCGTCATCTGCTCCAAAGACCGGCACGCGATGCTCTTGAGGACGGTGGAGGCCGTCCGCCGGCAGTCATTTCCTGCGGAGGCGTTCGAAATCGTTGTGGTCGAGGAAGGGGATCTGCCGCAGCCCGTCGAGAATGTGCAGTACGTTCTCCTCCCGCGCCTCAACAAAGGGGTGGCGTTCGCCCGAAACGAGGGCGTGCGGCGCGCGGCGGGCCTGATCATCGCGTTTGTCGACGATGACGTTCTCCCATCGGTGGATTGGCTGGCGCGGCTTGTCGAGCCGTTCGCGGACCCCGCGGTCTACGCCGTGGCGGGCATGGTTCGGGCCCAGCCTTCCACCCTGGCTGGGGAGGCGGAGGAGATCCTGGGGATTCCCGGGGGCGGCCTGCCGCGCTGGGCGGCGGCGGGGAATCGGGTGGTCCGGACCGATTCCGTGTCCACGGCGAACGGCGCCTTCCGGCGGCAGGTGTTCGAGACGCGGATGTTTCCAACCGAGGGAGTGGCCGCGTCGGGGGGGGAGGACTTCATCCTGTCCCACGAACTGAGCCGGGAGCACGCCGTGGTGTTCACGCCGTTTGCCGTTGTTCACCACCAGCCGCGCGCGAAGTTGAGGGCGGTTTTCAGGGATGGCTACTACAGGCGCGTCAAGGGCTACGTCTATGCCCGGGAGATTCTCCGGAAGTCGAAGGGGGGCGCCCTCTTCGGCGGCCCCCTCGATTCCTACTTGGTGCGCGTGATCATCGGCTTGGCCGCCGCCGGCCTCTTGCAGTGGGAGGGGCTGGCCGGTGTGGCCGTGGTTTTCTATTCGGCCAGCCTGTGGGGCGCGCGGCGCACCTATCCCCTGGTGCGCCGCAAGGGCTCCTTCTGGCTCTATCCGTTCGTCAAGCTGGCGTGGGACCTCGGCGCAGCTCGCGCGGAGTTGGATTGCCTGCGACTGGACGAGGGGGCCGTGAGGGGCCGGCTCAGCCGGCTCCATAGCGTGACCTCCCTTCGTCGCTGGGCGCGGGGGGGGGAGGTGGGTCCGGCCCGGGCGCCCTGCTCCACCCGACAGGAGCGTGCCGGACGCACGGTGCGCGAGGAGCCTCCGGTCAAGGCGGGGCCTTCCGTGAGACCGCAATGAATCTCGTGCTGCCGGTCGGCTGCCGATGAACGGGGTGGCGGTGCTCAGGGAGTTCCTCCGACGGTTCCCGCGTGCCTACGATCTTCTGCGTTATCTTCGCATCCTGGCGGAAGCCGCCGGGCGCATCGATGGAAAGAGGCTTCGCGCAGCGACATGCTTGCACGTCGGGCGCGGCTTCGTTCGGAAAGGAGACCGGTCGGGGGCGCTACGACTGTTCCGCAAGGGGCTTGACCTTGATCCCGGTTTGAACCCGCTTCACGCGGACCTGGCCGAGCTTCTGCAGCGCGACAGTTTCGGCGACGCGGCGATGAGCCTCTCGGGTCTCGTGGATGCCCCCGAGCTTCGTACCATGCTTGCCGATCTGGCTCAGGCTCCGGTGCTCTACCATCCGTCGAAGTTCTGGACGTTTTTCGCCACGCTCAACATCTGCCAGCTTCGGGCTTCGGGCCTCGCCAACTTCAAGCAAACGGTCAACCAGAATTACTTCAACTGGGTGCTCAACTCGATGCGCGACCAATGGGATATCCTGGGAGGCGGGCAGGGGGCATGGGCGGGCCTCGATCCACCACCCGTGCCCCACGGTCGAAAACCGAAGGGGTGGACGAGGTCTCAATGGATCCAGTATGGCCGCTTCGTGGCTCTCCTGTGGGAGGCTGCTCGAAGTCAGGATCGACTGGGGGTATTGGCCCGATTGGAGGAACCCCTTCTGGGGAATCCGATGGCCGTGCGCCACCGGGGCAGGCTGATCTCTCAAGACCTCTGCAATTCGAGCATGGAAATCAACGCGGCGTTCGAGGGAATCGACCGATCGAGCCCGCGTCCGCTTCGCGTCGCCGAACTGGGGGCCGGCTACGGGCGCATCGCCTTCGCGTTACTCAAGGCCTTCACGGATGTCCAGATCATCATCCTGGACATTCCACCGGCGCTGCATCTCGCGCAGTGGTACCTGGCGACGCTTTTCCCGAACCGGAGGGTTTTCAGGTATCGCCCAGCGATCAGCTCCGGGGAGGCGCGGTCCGAACTGGAGGCGGCGGAGATCGCGTTTCTTGCGCCCCATCAGGTGGAGCAGTTGCCCGACAAAGGGGTGGACGTTTTCCTGACCGTCAGCACCTTTCCGGAGATGACGCCGGCTCAGGTGGAGATGTGGTTCTCGCACATCGACCGCGTGTGCAGGGGGGTATTCTATTTCAAACAATGGATCGAGGGGACGAACACCTACGACGGGACGCGAATGTCGCGCGAGACCTACCCTGTTCGCCCGCATTGGGCACGGGTGTTCGATCGGGTTTGCCCGGTCCAGACAAGGTACTTCGAGGCTTTGTGCCGCGTGGGTCCGGGCGGACGAGAGGCCGGCGCTTCGCTGTAGCGGACCCGGCAGGGCCCGCGACGCCGTGTGCACCGTGGGTCAGGGGAGGGGGATGGTGCCGATCACGTTGGCTGTCCCGCAGACGAGATGGTTCGCGGGATCGAGAGGGATGACCAAACGATTCGAGCCTTGCACGATTCGACGCACGAACGCCGCGAGCGACGTGCGGGCGTCCGCGTGTTCGCCGGCGTCGAGCTGCTGCTGGGCGGTGTCCAGCAACGCCAAGAGCGCATCGATGACCCGCTGCGGTACCCCTTGGCTCGCGAGGGCCGACACCTCATCCTCAAGCTCCGAAATGGTGAGAACGGTGGAGCTGCACGGGAGGTCGGGGGCGATGACGGACAGGTACGAGTCACGGCCCAGCCCGGGGCTGGGCTGAAACGCATCCGGCGTGACGGGGAAATCGGGCAGGACATCGAGTTGCGTGTAGCCGGACAGCACTAGCGCTCCCGAACCGCCGAGCGCCAGCGCGCGGCCCTCCTCGCCGCCCGTCGAACCCAGGAACGTGGAGAAGACAAGTGCGGAGCCCGATGGAGTGATCTTCGTCGCCACGATGTCTTGAGGGCCCAGGAGGCTTGCGGAACCGGAAAGCGGCAGCACCACCGGGTAGTCCGGCGACTTCGAGGAGCCTATCAAGTGGAGACTGCCGCCGGCGTCCACCGCAGCCACCTTTCCGGCCACGTCGGGATGGAATTGTCCGATTCCACCCTGATCGAAATTGATTTTCTCGTCAGCGGATCCACCGAGATAGGATGAAAAGACTAGCGAGTCGGCTCCCATGCCGGCGGATGGGTCCACCTTGCAGTAGAAGAAGTCGATGCCGCCGGCCAAGGCGGCTTGGTAGGGTGTTCTTGTGGGGAGATTTCTTGAGTTGGTGATGCCGGCGGCATAGACGAACCCGCCTGTGCCGAGCGCGAGGCCGTACGATTCGTCGCTCCCCGCGCCACCCATGTAGGTACCGTAGAGTAGGCTCGCCGCCGAAGGGTCGAGCTTCGCGATGAACGCGTCCACTCCTCCGCCGGACGTGGCTTGGAAGGCGTTGGCGGTTGTCGGGAAGTCCGTGCTGTCGGTTCTCCCCACGATGTGGGCGTTCAGCCCCGCGTCAACCGCGATTCTCATGCCCATTTCCGAAACTGTGCCTCCCGAGCCGCCGAGGAAGGTGGCGTAGAGGATGGTGGTGGCGTCCGAACTGAGCTTGACGGCAACCCCGTCCGCGGGCCCACCGTTGCAGTAGGGCTGGAAGACCCCAGGTGTGGTGGTGAATCCGCAGCCCCCCGCGCCGGTCATGTAGGCGTTCCCAGAGGCGTCGAGGGTGATTCCCCGCAAACTGAGTTGGTTGTTCGTGTCGGAGTAGGTCAGGGCTGCGCCCGTGGGATCGAGCTTGGCGATGAAGGCCCCGGGGGTAGGTGTGTTCCAGATCGGGTTAACACGAGGGAAATCAGCAGAGTACGTTACGCCGACGATCCAGACGTTTCCGAGGGCATCGGCCGTGATGCCGTACCCGATGTCATGGCCTTCGCCGCCAATGTAGGTGGAGTAGACGGGTGCGGAGCCGTCCGGCAGGATTTTCGTCACGAAGACGTCGTGCAGGCCGTTGGGTGTGTTGTTGGCGCCCGGGAAATCGGTCGAGTCCGTGAAGCCCGTCAGGTAGACGGCCCCATCGGGTCCAACGTGGAGGTCGTTGGTCTCGTCACGATCGTTGCCGCCCAGATAAGTGGAGTAGTCGAGAATCGGATCAATCACGACGGGATTCCTCCGATCGTACGGTCCCAGGCGAAAACCGGCGGAGTGGGTGGACGGGTCGAGAACAAACTCCGCGTCCACCGGCTGGTGGGCGAGGAGGGTATCCTGGTAGGCCACCGGACGCCGGAGGGTGAGCTCGCCGGCGGGTCCCTTGATCCAAAGGTCTCCGTTGGGCGTGACCGCGGCTGTGGATGCCGTGCCCCATCCTATGCGGATGGACTGCGTATTGGCCCCCGGCGCGACAAGGAAGTCGAACTCGATACGCTTCGAGCTGGTGTGGTAGATCAGGTCGATCCCCGGGTACACATCTTCGTAGGCGACGCGGGCGTAGTGGGGGATGTCGGTCAGCGATCGGTCGGGGTTCGGGCCTTTGAAATAGTGGCTTCGGGTGCGGACGGGATCCAAGCCGAGGGCGACGGGATCTTTCCGTGCGCCCTGAAGATCGAGCTCCCAAGTCGCATCGGCGTTGCCTGCGGTGACGACAGGGCCGCCCTTCGTGGTGTAGAGGGTGAAGTGGCCGGACCTGCCGACAAAGTCGATGCGGGCCTGTGCCTGCCCCACGTTTCGCTCAAACGTGAGGGCCGGGTGGACACTCCGAACGGGGACCTCCCTCGAAGCGGGGGCGGATGTCGGATGGTTTGCCTGTCTGTCCTTCCCCTCGGCCGGTCCCTCCCGATCCGTCCCACGGTAGAGCCGGAGATGCTTTTCGGGGTTGGTGGACATGCCGCTGCCGCCGGTCGCGACGGCGGGTAACAGCCCCAGAATGAATGTCAGCATGAGGCCCCCGTGGGCCACCTGAGGAAAGCTTAGACGGCTGGGCGGTGTCTGTGAGGCGTTGAACACGCGCACGGGGTCACCTCCTTGCATCACGAGCAAGGGCCCCTCGGGCACCGTTTCGGGCTTGTAGCACTTCCCCGACCAGGCCGTCAAGGCGGCCGCATGTCCAAGGTTCGGGGGCGGCTTGATTCGCCCTGACGCGCGGGTAGAATTAGGATGGGTGCTGAGGACTACCTTCCGCAATCTCGGGAGACTCGTCAAGAAGGCCTACGCTCAGCCGGGATATGCCGCGAGAGCGGTGATGTTTCGGCTTCGCGGCGCCTACGCCTACCATGCCCGCAGGGGAGAGGCGCCCTATCCCGAAACGATCACGCTTTTCATTACTTGGAATTGCAACCTGCGGTGCAGGATGTGCGGGCAGTGGGGGGAGAACGGCTCGTCACTGGAGTATTCCAAGGACACGTTGAAGCGATCGATCCCGGAGGAGGTGCTCAAGCGCCTCGTGGATGACGTGAGATTCTTCAAACCCACCATCACCTTTTTCGGTGGCGAACCTCTTCTCTACAAGAACATGGTGCCCATCATCGCACACATCAAGGCCCGAGGGATGCGGTGCAACATGATTACCAACGGTACGACGCTCCGCTTCAAGGCCGAGGAGCTGGTGGAGGCGGGCCTGGACGAATTGATCTTCTCGCTCGACGGGCCGGAGCCGATTCACGACGAGATCCGCGGACTGGACGGGACTTTTCGAAGGGCGATGGAGGGTGTGAAACTCCTGCAAGAGGCCAAGGTTCGCATGGGCCGCCGCAAGCCGGTGTTCAACGTCAACAGTACGATGACGGCTCAGAACTTCCGGCACCTCGAGGAGATGATCCACGTGGCGGAGGACTTGGGTGCGGAGACCCTCACCTTCCACCATCAGATCTACCTTGGATCGGAAGTCTACGATCACCACCGGCAGGTCTTTGGCCATCTGTTCGGGGAAACGAGCCCGGATTGGGCGGGGTTCGTGCGAGCGGCGCCCCCGGCGTTCGACGTGCAGGCCCTCTCGGGCGAGGTGGACCGGATCCAGCGGACACGCTGGAAGACGCGCGTGGCGTTCTACCCGAACTACAGTGCCACGGAGATCCGTCGGTACTACGGCAGCCCCTTCTTCAATCCCCTGACCTACGATCACAACTGCGTCAGCCCCTGGTTGCAGTGCTACATCTTCCCGGACGGGGGCGTGCGGGCTTGCGAATCCATGAACCTCACCTTCGGCAACATCAACGAACAGCCTTTCACGGAGATCTGGAACAACGAGGGCTTCGTGAAGTTCCGCGCCGATCTGCGCGAACGAGGCGAGTATCCTGCGTGCAACAAGTGCACCGAGTACTATCGTTTTTGATGTCCCGCCCGAGCCACCGGCGTTGAGGCCGGCACCCTCCCCACCGTCGCGGATTCGGGTTCTGCACGTCATCACGCGGCTGGATCCGGGAGGCACGCTGCGCGTGCTCCAGGGGCTTTTGCCGGAGCTCCAGCGGATGAATGTGGAGGTGGAACTGGCCGTGGGGCCCGGGCTGACGCAGGAGGGCGAGGGCCCCGGCTGGTTTGCCCGGCGGGGGATCCCCGTTCACGTCGTGCCCCACCTCGTGCGCGAGGTGAGTCCTCGCTCCGACCTTGCAGCAGCCCGGGCGCTGATTCGCCTTCTGCGGCAAGGGGGCTACGACGTGGTACACAGCCACACTTCCAAGGCGGGATTTCTGGGGCGCCTGGCGGGCCGCTGGGTGGGGGTGCCCGCCGTCTACTCGCCGCACGGGAACTTCTTTTTCGGTTACTTTGACCGGATCGTGGGCCGGCTCTTCACCGCCCTGGAGCGCGTTGCGGCCCGCTGGAGCGCCCGGATCATCGTGCCGAGTGGAGTGGAGCGCGATGCGTACCTCGAACACCGCGTAGGGCAACCGGAGCAGTATGTGACCATCCCCAATGCGGTTAATCTTTCGGGATGGCCGCTCGCCGCCGAATCCAGCCCCGGGCTTGGAACGCGCGTTTGTTTCGTGGGGCGCTTGGAGGCGGTGAAAGGGCCCCAGGTGCTGTTGGAAGCGTTGCCTGCCGTGCGCGATGCGATTCCCCGCCTGCACGTGTGCATCGTGGGAGACGGTTCGCTCCGGCGGGAACTCGAGGCGCGGGCGAAGGAGCAGATGCCGGGCGTCGTGCGGTTCGAGGGCCACCGCGAGCGTGTGGCGGACTACTTGTGCGAATCGGACGTGGTGGCGGTGCCCAGCCTGAACGAGGGGTTCGGTCTGGTCGCGCTGGAGGCGTTGGCCGTCGGTCGGCCCGTCGTGGCCAGCCGTGTCGGCGGGCTCGTCGAGGTGCTGGATGACGGTCGGATGGGGAGATTGGTGCCGCCGGGGGACGCCACGGCTTTGGCGACAGCCTTGGTGGGCTTGCTGAACGACGGCGAGACCAGACGACGTCTCTCGGCAGCGGGTCCGAGATGGGTGAGGCAGCGCTACAGCGTGGAGACCATGGCGCGGCGAACCCTGGAAGTCTACGGCTGTGTGCTTGGCGAGGGAGAACCGGGGATGGACGTGCCGTGAAGGGCCGGCTTCCGGAGCAGGAGCCCGCGGGTTGCTTTCTGTGTCCCGACGTGGAACCCCGGCCTCTGTTCGAGGTGTGGGACAGGATGTTCGATGTCCCGGGAAAGTTCACGTTTGCCGAGTGCCCGTCCTGCGGGCTGAAGCTGCTTTCGAACCGCCCCACGGTGAACGCCCTGGCCGCGCACTACCCCGAGGAGAGCTACTACGCCTACGGTGGAGTCACGGGAGGCCGACGCGGGTGGCTGAGCGCGACCCGCCAGGCATGGCTCCGATCCAAGCGGGCCATGACCCGGGGCATGCCGAGGCTCGGGGCGGCGTTTGGGGCCGACTACGCGCTGGCCGCCTCGCGACCGCCCGGCTCCGTGGTGGAGGTGGGCTGCGGGGCGGGTGAAACGCTCGACACGTACAAGGCGCTCGGCTGGAAGACCGTCGGGGTGGAGGTCTCGGCGGCCGCCCGCCGGGAGGCGCACCGCCGGGGTCACACCACACACTCGATCTTCGAGGCGCGCAATCTGCCGCGTGAGGGATTCGACCTCGTTCGGATGCGCCATGTGCTCGAGCACATGGCGGACCCGCTCTCGGCTCTCAGGACGGCGTGGACTGTACTGCGCACGGGGGGAACGGTGGCCATCGATGTCCCGAACTTCGGGGGCCTGCTCTACCGGTTGTTCGGGGCTCACTTCTGGCAAATTGACGCACCGCGTCATCTCTACGGCTTTACGCCGTCCACGCTCGCGCGGGCGATGGAGCTTGCGGGATTCGAGGGTGCTCGCGTGAGGACCTACTCGTCCGGCTCGGGGATCGGACGCTGCGTCGCCCTGCGCCTGAAAGACCGAAAAGTTCCCGGTTTTCGATCCTATCGCCTCGCATCGGCCGGCCTGGCGGGACGCGGTTTCGACGCCGTTTTGGACGGTCTGTTGTCGCCCCTGGCGCGCGCCGTTGATCTGAGCGGTCGGGGCGAAAACCTTTGGGTGACGGCGAGGAAGACGGGGAACGGGGAATGAAGGCGAGGCTCTCGCGATGGCTGGGGAACGCCAGGTCCATGCTGGTCTATCTGCTGGGCGGTTCGCTTTGGGTACGGGCGGTACGCGATGGGACGGCAGGGGCGCTTCTGCGGGCGGTCCTGAAACCTCCACGAAATGGGCGGCGGGTGGCCGTGCGGCGCGGCGGTGAGGGGTCCGTCCGTGTAGGGCTCATCGGGTTCGGCCGCCAGGCCGCAAGCATCCTGTGGCCGGCCATGCGGCAAGTTTCGTCGCTGAGGCTGGTGGCTGTGGGCGTGCGGCGAGAACGGGTCGCCACGCCGGCCGGGCTCGGCCTGCCCGACGATGTTGCCCTGACACGTGGGCATGAGGCCGTGCTGAACCGGACGGATGTTGAGGCCGTGATCATTGCGACGCCGACGTCGCTCCACGAGATGCTCACTCGCGAAGCCCTCCGGCGCGGTAAGCACGTCTTTTGCGAGGTCCCCGGAATCGTCACCGGGGCGAGGGGTCTCCGCCTGGCGCGCTGGGCGGAGGGGGCGGACCTGCGGGTGCAGTACGATTTCCGGTTCCATCACGCCCCTCCCTACGGGCAACTGCTGCGACGGGGACGCGATTGGAGGGCCGAGGGGCGTCCGGTCGTGCTCGATGTGGAGGGCTCGGAGCGCCTGCATCTTTACACGCTCGTCCTGGGTCTTTCCGAGGGGCCGTGCCGGGTTCAGTGCGAGGAACGGTCGGCGAACGGGGCGAAATACACGATCGAGACCGACGACGGGGTGCGCATGATCTATCGTGAGCATCGGAGCCCGCGCGTGGAAAAGGCCCACCTGAGATCGGGGGAGCGGCTCCTGAGCCTCGAGTCCGGCAGTGAACTGAGCGAGGTTCGCGGGGAGGGCGTGGCAACGCTGTGGCGGTACGATGGCGGAGACGATCTGCTGAAGCTTCCCGAGGACTTTCGCGCCGAGAACGGAATCCCGGGGTCAGCCTACCTCCATGCGCGGGGATTCATCCCGGGACTACGCTCCTTCGCCGACGCCGTGCAGCGAGGGGAGCGGCCGGCATGCGACATCGTCTTCGCTGCGCGAGCGCAGACGCTCTACCGCGATCTGGTTCGTTCGCGGTGGCGTGCCTCCTGAGAGGCGGGTGGCGATGATCGACCACGGGAGCGGTTTCCTTGCGAAGAGGGACGCGCGGCGCTACCATTCCCTGGAGTGGGAGCCCTCCAGAGCATCCGTTCGTTGTGGATTTCCCCCGCAGATCGAGACCTGCGTGATGCCGGCGGCATCACGCAGAGGATCCGCTCACGTGCCGCAGAGTTGAGTGTCGGCGTGGAGGGTCGTGTGCTCGAGATCGGATGCGGAGAGGGGATGCTGCTGCGCATGCTGCAGATCCCCGGATGCTCGATTTTTGGGGTGAGCCTGGATCTGCCTCCCCTGATCCACGCGAGGGGCATCGCGCCACCGTCGGCCAAGCTCCTCCAGGCCGATGCGGCATCGCTACCGTTCAGGGACGGTTCGTTCGAGATGATTTTGTGTGTGAATACCCTGACTTCGTTCTCCGGGTGGGAACCGGTGCTCAAGCTATTCCGGGAAGTCCGCAGGCTTCTCGCGCCGGGAGGGTCGCTGGTTCTTGACCTGCGAAGCGCCGCTCACCCCCTCAATCAACTTAACTGGCTGGTCTCGTGGTGGGGAGATGGCAGCCTGGGGCGGCCCGTCAGGCCCTACCGTCTCTCCGAGGTCATGGCCCTCTTGCACTTGGCGGGGCTGGTGGGAGAGGTCGCCGCCTGGGGCGGCCCGCGGCGGCTGCCTCTCTTCCGCATGATCCGCGCCCGCACCGTGCCTGGCAGGAAGCGCGCGCGAAATGGCGGGTCCGAACATGCTTGGGCGTAACCTGATCGTCGCGGCGCTGGCCATCGCGATGATGGCCGCGCTGGCGATGGTCCTCTCAGCCGAGGTGTCCATGGTGACCCTCGTGGGACTGGCGGGCGGTTCCCTGGTCTTTCTCCTCACGTTCATCATGCCCGAGCTGACGATCCACATCGTCATTTTGAGCATGCTCCTGAGCCCGGAATGGATGGTGGGAGGAAGCGAGTACGAGATTGGGGGGCACTCGACGGCCACGCTGCGCGTGGAGGATGTTCTGATGTTCTTCCTGGGGATGAGTTGGCTGGCCCGGATTGCCATCATGAAGGAAATCGAGGTTGTGCGAGGCAACCTTCTCAACGGGCCGATCCTGGCCTACCTCATGGCTTGCCTCTTGGGCACGGGATGGGGACTGCTCGGGGGAAACGTGAAGAGCGTCTCTGCCGCGGGTTTCTATCTGCTCAAGTATTTCGAGTACTTCTTCCTCTTCTACACCGTGGTCACCTTCGTTCGCCGTGCCGATCAGGTTCGGCGGCTGGTCCTCACCTTTTTCATCACGGCTGTAATTGTCTCCCTCGTCGGGATTTCCCAGATCCCCCAGGGGCAACGGATCTCGGCCCCGTTCGAGGGGGCGGGGGAGCCCAACACGTTTGGCGGGTACCTGATCTTCATCATGGGGCTGTGCCTGGGGATGGTGCTGACAGTGGATCGGTTGGGTGCGAAGATCGGGGCCTTGCTTCTGCTGGCGTTCTTCGGGATCCCACTTGTGTACACGCAGTCGAGATCGTCCTGGGTCGGGCTCATCCCGATGGGCCTGGCGGCGCTGGTCTGGCATCCGCGCAAGATTCTGGCGCTGAACCTGATCCTTGCCGCGGTCGCGCTCTGGTTCGTGGCAGTGCCGGCCGAGGTGCGCGACTTGGCTTCGCAGCGGATCGAGCGTACATTCGTTCCGGAAGGGGGGCACAGCGAGGAGATGCTGGGCGTGGTTTTCGACGAATCGACGTCGGCCCGAATCTCGACGTGGAAGAGAAGTCTGGTCCGCTGGACGGAGTCGCCCATTGTCGGGCACGGGGTCACCTCCGTGTTTGCGGATGCGCAGTTGCCACGGGTGCTGGTTGAGTCGGGAACGGTGGGGCTGGCCGCGTTCCTCTGGCTGGTGATCACGATGTTCCGGGTGGGGGTGCGGGCGAATCGAGCCGTGGCCGGCAGCACGTACTTCTCAAGCCTCACCTCGGGTTACGTGATCGGTATGGCAGCCGTGATGGGGCACTCTCTCGGGGCGAACACCTTCGTGATCGTGCGCATCATGGAACCCGTCTGGTTCCTGACGGGCATCATGCTGATCATTCCCACGCTTCCTGAGTTTTCCGCGTCGGAAGAGGCGCAGACCATCCAGCCGGAGTCGGTCCCTTCCGCGCTGCCGGCCCAGGCACCCACGTTCCTCCGGTGAGAGTGCTCGTCACCGGCGGTGCCGGATTCATCGGATCCCACCTTGTGGATCGCCTCCTAGCGGAGGGGTACGAGGTGGTGGTTCTGGACAACTTCTCGAGTGGGAGGCGGGAGAACCTGCGGGACGCCCTCGCCTCACCTCACCTCAAGCTGGTCGAGCAGGATGTGGCCGATCCCGACGGCGTGCGCCGGTGCATGGACGGCGTCGAGCGGGTTTTCCATCTCGCCGCCCTTGCCGACATCGTCCCTTCGGTCAACAGACCCCTTGTCTACCATCGGTCGAATGTGGACGGGACGGTCTGCGTCCTGGAGGCGGCGAGGGCGGCGGGGGTGCGGAGGTTTGTCTATGCCGCCTCATCGTCCTGCTATGGAATCCCGGATCTCCACCCCACCTCGGAGGAGGCGCCGCCTCGACCTCAATACCCCTACGCCCTGACCAAACTGGTGGGGGAGCAGTACGTCCTCCACTGGGGGCGGCTATATGGACTGCCGGTGGTCTCGCTCCGTCTATTCAACGTCTACGGGCCGCGATCCAGAACGACGGGCACGTATGGGGCCGTCTTCGGCATCTTTCTTGCCCAGAAGCTGGCGGGGAAACCCTTTACCGTGGTGGGTGATGGCACGCAGTCCCGGGATTTCACGTACGTGAGTGATGTTGTGGACGCCATGGTGCAAGCGGCGGAGTCAGCCTTGTCGGGAGAGATTCTCAATGTCGGGAGCGGAAGACCTCAAACCGTCAACCGCCTGGTGGAACTCCTGGGCGGCGGCGTTGTCCATGTTCCCAAACGTCCAGGCGAGCCGGATCGAACGCATGCCGGCATCTCGAGGATTCGACGGCTGCTGGGCTGGGAGCCACGGATCTCCTTGGAGGAAGGAGTGGTGGTCATGCTGCGCCATATCGAGGATTGGCGGGAGGCTCCGGTTTGGACGCCCGAGAAGATCGAAGACGCCACCCGGGATTGGTTCCGGTACCTGGGGAAGTAGGCGCGTCAGCCCGCGGCGGTTTCGAGAGCGGCGAGAAATCCCTGCGCCATGGCCGCCGGTGTGAACCGGCGGGCGCGTTCGAGGGCGCGACGACTCATCTGTTGGCGCTTCGCTTCCTCGCCAACGAGGTCCTGCATCCGGTCGGCCCAGACTTCGGGCCGGTCCGGCGGAAGCAGAACGGCGGCCTCCCCGGCCACTTCACGCACGACGGGGAGATCTGATGCCACGATGGGTGCGCCGCACGCCAGGGCCTCCAGCACCGGCAGGCCGAAACCCTCCTGGAGAGCGGGGTGAACGACCAGCGACGCGCCGGAGAAGAGCGCCGCGAGGTCATCGTCGGAGATCGGCCCGAGCGATCGCACCTGCGGGTGGAGGGATTGAACTTTCGCAGCGCCCGAGGTGTGGCCGGGCGGGGCGCTTCCGACCACCGCAAGGGGATGCCGGCGCCGAAGCGAATCCGGCCAGAGGCTGTGGGCGCGCAGGACCAAGTCCAGGTTCTTGTGCGGCCGGAAATTGGTCACCGTGACCACGCAATGAGGCGGCAGGGCGTATCGTTCGAAGACGCGGGCCACCTCGTTCGGCGTGCGGGGATGGAACTCTCCCGAGACGCCGACGTGCACGGTGCGGATCCGATCCCCCAGAGGTCCGAACTGGCGTTCCAGGGCGACTTGCGTGGCGTGGCTGATGGCAACAATGGCTCCGGCTCGTCGAACGGAACGCGCGAGGCGCAGGCGGAACAGCCCGCGGTACAGGCGTGAGGTTCCCGAGGTGATCTCGAGAGGGATCGTGTCGTTCGCCATCAACACAAAGGAGAAGGGAGCGATGAGCGGAGTCTTGTAGTAGGGGCACAGCATCACATCGATCCGGTGTCGCCGTGCGGCAAGGGGCAAGGCGGCCTCATCCCAGAGCAGACGGGTGGGAACGCGCAGTCGGACGGGAGTAATCCCGTCACCCACCACCCGGAACTGCGTTTCGTGGGATCCGAACAGGAGGAAGGACCACGCAGGCCGGAGGGCCGGAGCGGTTTGCAGGAACAGCTCGAGATACCTTCCGATGCCCGTGGATCGCCCCGGCACCCACTCGCGCACATCCACCCCTATCCGAAGGGAGGTTCCCGGGTGTGCCATTCAGGTATCCGCTCAGCACCCCCCATCCTCTCCGCCACGGGCGGATTCCCCCGCCAGTCCGGTCCGCCACGGCGGACGGACAAGCGGGGAAGGGAGAAGAGGGGGAGCGGTTTCCACCTTCTGCCCCTCCCCCTTGACGGGGGAGGGTATGGGTGGGGGTGAACGCCTTCTCATTCAGATGCGTTCGAGGGCCAGGCGACAGCCGTCGCGGCTGCGTGAGAGAGACTCCGAACCCGTCAGGCGGGAGAGCAGCCCGTACGTCCAGACCCTGGCCCGGAGGCCGCCCCTGAGGAAGCTTCGGGCTGCGACCCGCACGGGGCCGGTGTAGTACTTCTCGTAGTAGCGCCAGTGGCTCTCGAACAGTCGGGCGATGATTTCGGGGTCGGCCCGTCGCGAGGACGCTCCCCATTCGTGGACCACACGTGCGTCGGGAATGTAGGCGACCCGCCATCCGTCCCGCCACATCCGCCGGCACCAGTCGGCGTCTTCCTGAAAAAAGAAAAACCGCTCGTCCAGAGGTCCGACCTTTCTCACGGCCTCCGGTCGAACCAGCAGGCAGGTGCCGCCTGCCCAAGCTACCGTCCGAAACCGGCCATGGAGGTGCTCGTGCCAGGGTTTGAGGGCCGTTCTCAGGGCGGGGTGGCGGCGGATGCGGAAGATGACGCCCTGGAGGCCGGCTGCGGCCCCGACCAGGCTCAGCATCCCCGGGAATGTGAGATTGATCGAAGGCTGGAGGCTGCCGTCCGGATTCTCGAGGCGGCAGGCCAGCAGCCCGACGTCGGTCCGGCGGTCCATCGAATCAACCAGTGCGCGCAGGGCACCCGGTTGCACCCGGGCATCGCTGTTGAGCAGGAGAGAATAGCGGCCGCGCGCTTCACGAAGCCCCGCATTCACCCCGGCGGCGAAACCCCTGTTCTCCGAGTTACGGACGAGACGGACGTACGCATGAGCCCGGCGCAGGTGATCGCACGTCCCATCGCTGCTGCCGTTGTCTACCACGATCGTCTCGATGGACACGCGGTCCGCAGCGCCCACTGTGCGAAGGGCGTTCAGGCAGGTATCCAGAAGGTGCCGTCCATTCCACGTCACGATGATGGCGCTGATGTCCGGCTGCCTGGAGGAACGGGCCTGGGGGACCCCAACACCCATCTGAGATTTGAAATCTGAGATTTGAGATTTCTCGGGGGATGGCGGAGTCACGTAAGTGGATTGTACGTCGGTTTCCTTCCGGGGTGAAATCCGGCGGCCGGCGGATGAATCGCCCGGCTCGGCCATGTATAATTCATGGGATGACTTCACCCCAGCCGGCGGCGGCACGGCCCGGTGGCAAGATCGTCAGCCTTGAGGACTTGGCCCGAATTCTCGAACAAGGGAGGCGGGACGGTCGCCGAATCGCCCACTGCCATGGCGTGTTCGACCTCCTCCACGTGGGGCACATCCGCCACTTGCAGGAGGCCCGGGGAATGGGGGACATGCTTGTGGTGACCATCACGCCGGACCGGTTCGTCAACAAGGGCCCAGGACGGCCCGCGTTCCCCGAGGCCCTGCGCGCCGAGGTCGTCGCCTCGCTGGAATCGGTGGACCACGTGGCCGTGAACCGCTGGCCGACGGCCGTCGAGGCGATCAAGCTGCTGCGACCCCACTACTATGTGAAAGGACCGGACTACCGCGATGACCGCCAGGACGTCACCGGTGGGATCACGCTGGAGCGTGAGGCCGTGGAATCCGTCGGCGGCGAGATTCGGTACACAAACGACGTCACGTTCAGTTCCTCGTTCCTCCTCAACCGGCACATCCCCCTGTTTCCTCCCGGAGTGACCGAGTTCCTCAAGGGGTTTCGGGAACACCACTCGGCCTCCGAGTTGATCGCGGCGATCGAGGGCCTGCGTCCCCTGCGCGTCCTCGCGGTAGGCGAAACCATCCTCGATGAGTATGTGTATGGCTACGCCATAGGCAAGTCCTCCAAGGAGGCTGTCCTGGCCGTCCAGTACCAGAACCGCGAGCTGTATGCCGGCGGCATCCTCGCCATCGCCAACCACGTGGCGGAGTTCTCCGAGCACATTGATCTGGTCACCTATCTGGGCACCTCCGATCCGCGGGAGGACTTCGTGCGCGCCGGCTTGAAGACGGGGATCACGCCCGAATTCATATACAAGGAGGGGGCCCCCACGATCGTGAAGCGGCGCTACGTGGACAAGTATCTTCTCTCGAAACTCCTTGAGGTTTACGAGATGGACGATCGGCCGCTCTCCCCGGACGCCGATGACCGCCTGTGTGAGGTTCTTCGCGAGCGCATGAAAAGGGCGGACGTCGTGGTCGTCGGCGATTTCGGGCACGGGTTGATCTCGCCTCGCGTGGCGGAGGTGCTCAGCCGCGAGGCGCCCTTCCTATGCGTCAATACCCAGGTGAATGCGGCCAACATCGGATTCCACACGATCTCCAAGTACCCGCATGCCGACTACGTGTGCATCCACGAAGGGGAGATCCGGCTGGACAAACGGGACCGGCAGGGGAACATTGAAGATCTCGTGCGCGATCTGTCCCGCAGGCTCGGATGCCCGACCATCAACGTGACCCAGGGGTCCAACGGCAGCCTGACCTACCGGGACGGCGAGGGCTTCTCGAAATGCCCCTCCCTGGCGTTGCGCGTGGTGGACAGGATCGGCGCGGGAGACGCGGTGTTCGCCGTCACGTCGTTGTGCGCGGCCCGGCGCGTGCCTTGCGAGCTGATGGGCTTCGTCGGCAACCTGATCGGCGCCCAGGCCGTGGCCGTGATCGGCAACAGCGCCTCGGTGGACCGTGTCGGCCTGATGCGAAGCGTGGAGTCGATCCTCAAGTAGGAAGGGTGAGCGCGATGGTGACGGATCGCCCGAGAAGGGTCCTCGTGACCGGCGGCGGTGGCTACGTGGGTGCGAGGTTGGTACCCCAACTGGTTGAACGCGGCCATCGCGTGCGCGTGCTGGACCTGTTTCTGTACGGGGAAGACGTGTTCGACGGTGTTGCGAGCGGCGGCGGGCTGGAATGCGTTCGAGGGGACCTGAGGGATGCCGGACTCCTCGCCCGTGCGTTGGAGGGTTGCGATGCGGTGATCCACCTGGCCTGCATCTCCAACGATCCGAGTTTCGAACTCGATCCCGTGCTGGGCCGCAGCATCAACTACGAGGCCTTTCCCCCGCTCGTCCGCCTCTCGAAGGAGAAGGGTGTGCGGCGCTTCATCTACGCCTCCACGTCGAGCGTCTACGGCGTGAGCGATTCGCCGGAGGTGACGGAAGAGCATCCCTTGGTACCCTTGACCGACTACAGCAGATACAAAGCCCTCTGCGAGCCGATCCTGCTGGAGCAGGCCGGCGCAGGTTTCGTGCCCGTCGTCATCCGTCCGGCGACCGTGTGCGGGTACTCGCGGCGCATGAGGCTGGATCTCACCGTCAACATTCTGACGGCCCACGCGGTCCAGCGCCGGATCGTCACCGTGTTTGGAGGCGACCAGACACGACCCAATATTCACATTCAGGACATGGTGGACCTCTACACCATGCTCCTGGACATGCCCGATGAGCGGGTGGCCCGAAAGGTCCTGAACGCGGGATGCGCGAACCATCGCGTGTCGGACCTCGCCAGGATGGTCAAGACCGTGGTGGAAGAGGAGAGGCCTGACGGCGGACCGATCACGATCGAGACCCGCGCCTCCGATGACAAGCGGTCCTATCGCATTACCTCGGATCGCATTCGGAAAGAGCTGGGGTTCGTGACACGCCACTCGATCGAGGATGCGGTTCGCGAAGTGGCCCGCGCCATCGGAGACGGGAGGATTTCAGACCCGCTCGGGAATCAGCGCTACTACAACATCCGGACCATGCAGGCCGTGGAGCTGAAGTGAGGGGCGCCGGCGCGACAGTGGAAGAAGCCTCGGGTCGCCCTGACCTTCGCGGGATGGACGAGACGGCCCGGCGCATCCGGGGAAGGCTGGTGGACATGTCGCACCGCGCCAAGACGCCCCACTTGGCTTCCGCGCTTTCCTGCGTGGACATCCTCGTCGCAGCCTACTGGGGTGTCTTGCGGATCGATCCGGCCCTCCCGCAAGACCCGGACCGGGACCGCTTCATCCTGAGCAAGGGTCACGCGGCCACGGCGCTGTACGCCACCCTCGCGCAACGCGGGTTCTTCGATCCGGCGCTCCTGGACTCGTTCGCCGCGGACGGAAGCCCGTTGGCCGAACATCCTGCCCCACGTTGCGCGCCGGGCGTTGAGCTGGCCACCGGCTCGCTGGGCCACGGACTTCCGGTGGGCCTGGGCATCGCCCTCGGCTGCCGGCTCCTCCATCGGTCCTACCGCGTCTTCGTGGTGATGAGCGACGGGGAGTGCAACGAGGGCTCCGTGTGGGAAGCAGCCCTTCTGGCGGCAGCGCACAGGCTCGACCGACTGTGCATCGTGATCGACTACAACAAGTGGCAGGCGACCGCCCGGAGCAACGAGACGATGGCCCTCAGCCCGCTCCGGGAGAAATGGCAGGCGTTCGGATGGGAGGCGGTCGAAGTGGACGGACATGATCCGGCCGCCCTCCTCGAAGCGATGGGCGGGGTTCCGCACCCGTCCGGTCGGCCGCGCGCCATCGTGGCGCACACCGTCAAGGGGAAGGGTGTCTCCTTCATGGAGGACGATAACAACTGGCACTACCGTGTCCCGACGGCGGAAGAAGTGCGCCGCGCGAAGGAGGAGTTGGGTCTCGCATGAGGAATGCGTTTGCGGCGGAACTGACGGCACTGGCGGTCGAAGATCCTCGCATCTATCTCCTGTCGGGCGACATCGGCAATCAGCTCTTCGACAAGTTCAAGGCAGCACGCCCGGACCGCTTCCTCAACTGCGGGGTCGCCGAGGCCAACATGATCGGTGTCGCCGCCGGACTGGCCTTGAACGGATTCCGTCCGATCGCGTACACGATCAACGCTTTCATCACCACCCGCTGCTATGAACAGATCCGCGTCGATCTGTGCTACCACAACCTCCCTGTCATCCTCGTCGGGGTGGGCGGCGGATTGGCCTACGCATCGCTCGGTCCGACGCACCATTCGTGCGAGGACATCGGGATTCTCAGGATCCTGCCCAACATGAAGGTGGTCTGTCCGGGGGACGCGGTCGAGGCGCGCCTGGCCATGCGGGCCGCCCTTCGAGAGCCGGGGCCCGTGTACATTCGGCTCGGGAAGAAGGGGGAGCCGGTTGTGCATGCGAGCCCGCCGCCCTTTCAACTGGGGAAGGCCATAGTTGTTCGCGAGGGGAGCGAGGTCTGCATCCTCAGCACGGGGAACACGCTTCCACTGGCCATCGAGGCCGGCGAGGAGTTGAACCGAGGCGGCGTCTCAACCCGCGTGGTCAGCTTCCACACGGTGAAGCCTCTCGACGAGGGTTGTCTGACCGAGGTGTTCTCCCGCTTTGCGGTGGTGGCCACGGTCGAGGAGCACAGCCGGCTGGGGGGCTTGGGGGGCGGCATCGCCGAGTGGATGGCCGACCGTGGCCCGGTCCGGGCCCGCCTCTGCCGCATCGGCACGCCTGATCGCTTTCTCCACGAGGCCGGTGAGCAGGCGCATGCGCGTGAGGCGTTCGGCCTGACCCCACAGCAGGTCGCCTCGACCATCCTGGCGGCCCGCCGTCCATCAGCTTGAACCGCTCGTCGAGCGTCGTCCAACACCCCCCGGACGGGTCGGAACGGGGTACGGGCGCGGACCCCGATGCGAAGAGGCGCTCCGTCTCAGGCATCGGCGAGGACGTTGGGTTCGTGATCAAGGTTCTCGGCCTGAGCCTTGGCGGACTTGTCTCGATCGCCCTGCTCAATCTGCTGGTGGACCCCGAGGGCAGCTACGGGACCGGATGGGTCCGTCCCCTCGTGTGGAGCGCGCGCGACGAGAAACGTGAGTTGCTGTTGGGGATGGCGGAGAGCCCCCCGACTTGCCTTATTCTCGGGAGCTCGCGGACCATGAAGCTGGAGCCCGACGTGATACGGACGGCGGTGGGCGGGCGCGTCTTCAACGCCTCCATTGAAGAGGCCAGGGCGGGCGATTTCCTGCCGACCCTGGACTTCGTGCGCCGGCGCCTCGGCGCGCAAATCCGTTGGTTGATTGTGGGAGTGGACCCCACGACGTTCGAACAAGGGAAGAGCGATCCGTTTCGCGTCGTGAGCCATACGGTCAACTACCACCACGCGATCATGTCACTCCGCTCGATCACCTACGCGCTGACGCGCTATCCCGAGTCTGCCATCGGATTCAACAAAGACGGCTTCCTGGTCTACAAGAAGGACGACGCCGACCTGCAGGCCGGTGTCTTCGACCTCGAGGCCAAGCTAAGGGATTCCATCTCCTGGTACGTGCCGCGCCACGGGAATGACCGGGGCCTTTCCTCGCAGGCCCTGGACACGTTCGAGGTGTTCGTGAAGGAAGTGCGCGCACGCGGGATCGAACTTGCTGTCTACGAGCCGCCCTACCATCCGAGAATGATCGAGGCGCTCAGGTCGCGCTCGCACTACCCCGAGCTCCACGAGGCCTTGACCCGAGAGCTTGAACGGCTTGCCTCGCTGTACGACTTTCGAATGTTCGACTTCTCCGAGATCGAGGCTTTTGGTGGACGTCCGGACTGGTTCTACGACGCCATCCATCCTCGGATCGAGAACAACCGACTGATCCTGGCCCGGTTGTTGCCGGCGTCTCCACCCCATGCTCTTCAATAGCTTCGTCTTCATCTTTGTCTTTCTGCCGCCGGTCCTCGCGATCTGGTGGTGGCCGGGCCTTGGGCGGCGAACCCGGCTCGCCGTCCTGACGGGGGCCAGTTATGTTTTCTACGGGTACTGGGATTGGCGATTCACGTTTCTCATGCTTCTTTCTACACTCGTCGATTTCGGAGCCGGCCTGGCCATGGAAAGGAGCCGGAGCCAGGGCATGCGGCGGTTCTTCCTTGTATGTTCTCTGGCCGCCAATCTGGGGCTTCTCGGTTTCTTCAAGTACTGGGGCCTGCTCGCCACCTCGCTGAACGCGGTCGCGGCGGGGCTGGGGTTTGGGGCGTCCTTCCCGACCATCGAGGTCGTCCTGCCGGTCGGGATCTCGTTCTACACCTTTCAGACCATGAGCTACTCGATTGACGTGTATCGGCGGCAGGTGGGTGCGACCCGCGATTTTCTGGCCTTCTCGGCCTTCGTCTCGATGTACCCGCAGCTCGTGGCGGGGCCGATCGTGCGCTACGTCGAGTTGGCCGAGCAGATCGATCGCCCGCGGCAGCGGCCCGAGTGGGAGGAGATCCGCCGCGGGGTCGAGCTGTTTCTGATCGGTCTCTGCAAGAAGGTGCTGCTGGCGGATGCCATCGGTGCCCAGGTCGATCGCGTCCTGGAGACCCCCGATCTCCTCGGACTGGCCGGGAGCTGGGCGGCCATGGTCGGGTTCGCGCTTCAGATCTACTTCGATTTTTCCGGATACAGCGACATGGCCGTAGGGCTGGGATACCTGCTCGGGTTTCGGCTGCCGATGAATTTCAACTCGCCGTACAAGGCCCGGAACATCTCGGAATTCTGGGAGCGCTGGCACATCAGTCTGTCGAGTTGGCTCAGGGACTACCTGTACATCCCGCTGGGCGGGAGTCGAAAGGGTCACGCTCGCACCCTGCGCAATCTGGCGATCACGATGTTTCTCGGGGGCCTGTGGCATGGCGCGAACTGGACCTTTGTGGCCTGGGGCCTCTATCACGGGGTTCTGCTTCTCGGCTACCATTCATGGCGCCGCGCGCATCTGCCCGTGCCGGGGCCGCGCACGAGCATGTTCCTTACCTTCGCCCTCGTCGTGGTCGGGTGGGTCTTCTTCCGCTCCGACGGTTTCGGCATGGCGGGGATCCTGCTCGGCCGTATGTTCGGCCTGAGCGGTTCCGCGCTCTCGCCGGCGGGGGCCTCTCCAGCGCTGCTGGTGCTCGTTGGGGCAGGGTGTGCGTGGTGCCTCATCGCCCCCAACTCCTGGGACTTCCGCCCCCCCAAAAGCCGCCTGTCGATGGTGGCCCTCGCGCTCATGGCGATCCTGGGCACGATGAGGCTGGAGGTGCTGAGGCCCTTCCTTTACTTCCAGTTCTGAGAACGTGGACCATGCGTAGGTCGTGGGGTACGATGGGGCCGGGTCGCCCATGAAAACCGTTGCTGCGGTACTTGTCGAGACGGGACGGCCACTCGAGCTCGCCGAGCTGGAAATCCCTCCGCTCCGACCGGGGCAGGTCCTGGTGCGTGTGGCGTTCAGCGGCGTCTGCCACACGCAGCTTCTCGAGTGTCGGGGCTATCGCGGGGTGGATCGCTTTCTCCCGCACTGTCTCGGGCACGAAGGCTGCGGCACGGTGGTCGAAGTGGGCCCTGACGTGACAAAGGCGAGAGTGGGGAAGAAGGTGATCCTTTCGTGGATGAAGGGCCTGGGCCGAGACGTCCCGGGCACCACCTATGCGTGGGACGGCCGGACCGTCAACGCGGGCGGCATCACCACGTTCAGCGACTGCGCGGTCGTGAGTGAGAATCGGGTCACGGCCGTCGAAACATGCCTGTCGGGCGCGGAGGCGGCCTTGCTCGGATGCGCGATCCCCACCGGAATGGGGGCGGTGCTCAATACGGGCGATGTGAAGGAAGGAGAGTCGGTGGCGGTCTTCGGCGCGGGGGGAATCGGGCTCTGGAGCGTGGCCGCGGCCTCGGCCGCCGGGTGCCGTCCGGTCGTCGCCATCGACACGAACGAGGCGAGGTTGATGGCGGCGAGCCAGGTGGGCGCCGACCGTCTCGTCCGAGCCGATCGTGAGAATGCCGGGGCGCGGTTGCGCGAGCTTGTCCCGGGCGGTCTGGACTGCGCAGTCGAGGCCTCGGGGCGGCCCGACGTGATGCGCTTGGCGCTGGCGTGCGTGCGACCGCGTGGCGGCCGGGCCGTGGTGGTCGGCAATGCGCGCCACGGAGAGGTCCTCACGATTGACCCAAGCGAGCTGAACCAAGGCAAGCGTCTTCTGGGCACCTGGGGGGGGGACAACCGGCCCGACACCGATTTCCCGCGGTACGCCCGGTTCTTCGACGAGGGGCGACTCAAGATCCCCCAGGGCCTGGTGACGGAGTACGATCTCGCCCGCGTAAACGAGGCTCTGGAAGCTCTTGAGGCGGGTCGCGTGGGTCGCGCCGTGCTGAGGATGGAGGGAGCTGAGTCCGGCGGGTGGTGATCGGTCTCGACTTGGACAATACGCTGGCTTCCTACGACGCCCTCTTTCACCGCCTGGCTCTGGAACGGGGTTGGATTTCCTCGGCCGTGGCCGTGGTCAAGGACGAGGTTCGCAATGCCCTCCGCGCGGCGGGCCGCGAGGACGACTGGACCCGGCTGCAAGGGGAGGTCTACGGGATTCGAATGGGTGACGCGGTTCCTTTCCCGGGTTCTCTGGAGTTCGTCCGTGCCTGCCTGCGCCGGGGAATCGAGGTGTATGTTCTGAGTCACCGGACCCGGAGGCCGTACGACGGGCCGGATTTTGACCTCCATCAGGCCGCGCGACGATGGCTGATGGCACGCGGATTTGTCGGCGAAGCACGCGAGGCCCTGGAGGACTCGAATCTCGTCCTCGCCGAAACCAAGGCAGGGAAAATTGCCGCAATTCGCGAGAAGGGTTGCACGCACTTCGTGGACGACCTGCCGGAGTTCCTGCTGGAGCCGGGTTTTCAGGCCGACGTTATGCGAATCCTCTTCGACCCGGCCGGCCGCCACGTGCCCCCGCCGGATGGGCTGCGACGGATCGGCAGTTGGCACGAACTGGAGTTCCTGTTGTGGGGCGCGCCGACCGCCGCCTGAGCCCCGCGCAGATCCGGGCCCTCCGCAAGCTGATGTCCCGCGCGGGGCTGGGGTGTCCCCTGCGGATCACGCCGGAGGAAGGGGGAAAGAATAACAGGGCGTTCGGTGTAGATACGGATAGATGCAAGATATTCATGAAGTGTTACTTCAGATACTCAGGAGACCGCAGGAACCGGCAACACGCTGAGTTTGCGTGGAGCCGCTTTGCGTGGCGCAGGGGTGTCAGGTGGTTGCCCGAGCCGCTGGCCACGGATCGCCGCTCCGGCTTCAGCCTCTTCGAATACGTCCCCGGTCGCCGACTGGACGCCGGCGAGGTGACGGCCGGGCACGTGGGTGCGGCATTGCGTTTCTTCGCCGAGATCAACCGCGGCCGACGAGGCGCCCCGGCGCGGCGCCTGCCGGCGGCCTCGGAATCGTGTTTCAGTGTCGAGGAACATCTGAGGTGCGTCGAGAGAAGGGTACGACGCTTGGAAGGAATCCGACCAAAAAGCGCCGTTCAACGCAGCGCTCGCCGGTTTGTGAAGGAGGAACTCGTTCCGGAGTGGAATCGGGTTCGGGAGGGTGCCCGGACTCAGACCGGCACCGCGGCGTTGAGAAGAGCCCTCCCTTTCGCGGATCGCGTCCTTTCACCTTCCGATTTCGGTTTCCACAATGTCATCGTCAGGCCGGAGGGCGAGCTGTGTTTCATTGATTTCGAGTACGCGGGATGGGACGATCCCGCAAAGATGATCTGCGATTTGTTCCTGCAACCGGCCGTGCAGGTGCCCGTGCGCCATCGAACGCGGGTTCTCGATGCGGCGGCGGAATGGGTCGCGGATCCAACGGCGTTGAGGGCGAGGGTTGACCTCCTGGCGCCCGCCTACAGGATCAAGTGGGTTTGCATCCTGATGAACGAATTCCTAGCCGTGGGCCGACGGCGGCGTGTCTTCGCGGTTCCCGGGGAGGACCTCGATGTTCGCCAAGCCCGCCAACTCGCGGCGGCGCGCGCGATGCTTCACGGGGCGGAGGCGGCCCCGCACCTATCCTGACAGCGATGTACTACGTATACTTACTGAGGAGTCTCCACCACGATTGGGGCTACATCGGCTACACTTCGCACTTGAGGACACGCATGCGTCAGCATCGGACGGGGCAGGCGCGGTCGACAAGACCCTATCTGCCCGTCAAGCCGGTCTACTACGAGGCCTACATTTCCTGGGAAGACGCGAGACATCGCGAGCAGGCACTGAAGTACTTCGGGAAGGCGTACGGGCAGCTCAAGAGGCGCTTGGCGCACTCCTTGCGTCTTCCCGTGTCAGGATAGGTGCGGGGTGAAGATCGTCGTCCTTGGCGCGAATTCCTTTTCCGGCCAGGACTTCGTGGACCTGCTCTTGGACGATCCCTCGAATGAGGTCCTCGGAGTCAGCCGATCGCCGGAGCGCAGCGAAGTCTTCCTCCGCTACAAGCTGCGCCCGGATCTGTCGCGCTATCGCTACCACGCCCTCGATTTCAACTCGGACATGGACGCGATCCATTCGCTTCTTGACCGCGAGCGTCCCGAGGCGATCGTGAATTTTGCCGCGCAAAGCGAGGTGGCGCCGAGCTGGGAACATCCCGAGCATTGGTACCAGACCAACACGGTGGCGCTCGCGCGTCTCGTCAACCACTTGAGACGGCGGGATTACCTGCGGCGCTATGTGCACATCTCGTCTCCGGAGGTCTACGGCTCGTGCGAGGGACGTGTCGCGGAGGACGCGCCGATGAACCCCAGCACGCCCTATGCGGCGAGCAAGGCGGCTGCCGACCACCTGCTCTTTGCCTACCACCGCCAGTTCGCATTCCCCCTGCTCGTGGTCCGCGGCACCAATGTCTACGGCGCGCGGCAGCAGCTCTTCAAGATCATCCCCCGCACGGTGATCGCCCTGAGGCAGGGCAGGAAGATCGAGCTCCACGGGGGGGGGGTCGCCGTCAAGTCCTACATTCATGTCCGGGATGTCTCGCGCGGCGAGGCCCTTGTCCTGCGAAACGGCAAGGCCGGTTCAATCTACCACCTCTCGCCACCGGCGGGGATCGCGGTCCGCGACGTCGTCCGCCGGATCTGCGAGCGCTTGGGACGGCGTTTCGAGGACTCGACCACGGCCGTGGCGGAGCGCCCGGGCCAGGACCGGGCCTACGTGATCGACTCGACCCGCGCGCGAACGGAGCTCGGGTGGTTACGCCGGATTGACTTGGACGAGGGGATCGGCGAGGTGGTGGAATGGATCGGCCGCTATTGGAACGAAATCGAACGCCTTCCGCATGAGTATGTGCACAAAGCCTAGCATTCGGCATTCGGCATTCGGCAGTCGAGAGAGAGCTGCCGTCCGCTCCCGCGATTTCCGACTGCCGAATGCCGGCTCCCAACTGCCGATTTGAATGGCCTACATCGACTTCATCTCCCGGATCCATCGCTCGACGAAGCGGGACTATGTTCAACGGGTCGTTGAGCACGACAAGGCCGAGTGCGCGGAGGTGGCGATCAAGTTCGGCCGCGAGTACTGGGATGGGGATCGCCGCTTCGGCTATGGGGGGTACAAATACGATGGGCGGTGGAGGGCCGTGGCCGAGGCGATGGCGAGCCACTACGCACTCAAGCCCGGCTCCACCATCCTCGACGTCGGGTGCGGGAGGGGTTTCCTGCTCTACGATCTCAGCCAGGTTGTCCCGGGGTCGCGCGTCGCCGGCATCGACATCTCGCTCTACGGGATCGAGACCGCCAAACCCGAGCTGAGGGGGCGGCTGGCCGAGGCCACAGCAGCGCGCCTGCCCTTCAAGGATCGCTCGTTCGATTTTGTCGTGACGGTCAATGCCCTTCACAACCTGCACAACTACGACCTCTGGAGAGCCCTCGGGGAGATCGAGCGGGTGGGGCGGGGCGCGAAGCACATCATCATCGAGGCCTATCGGAGCGAGCGGGAGAAGGTGAACCTGATGTACTGGCAGCTCACGTGCCGGGCGATGCTCACGCCGCGGGAGTGGGAATGGCTTTTCGAAAAAACCGGCTACACCGGCGACTACTCGTATATCACCTTTGAATAGAGCCGTGGGGGACTCGTACCGCCGGAAGACCTGCCGACTTTGCGACTCGGCGGATTTGGAGCTTGTCGTGCCGCTCACGCCGTGCGGGCTGCCCGACGCGTATTTGCCGCTGCACCGCCTGCAGGAGAGGCAGGGCGTCTATCCCCTCGATCTCTATCTCTGCCGAGGCTGCGGACATGTGCAGATGCTGGATATCGTCGATCCGGCGATCCTCTTCAGCGGAGAGTATCGGTATCTGACCGGCAGTACGCCTGCCGTGGTGCGCCACTTCGAGGAGTATGCCGACCGGGTGATCGCCCGCGTGCGGCCGGCGCACGGGTCGTGGGCGATCGATGTGGGTAGCAACGATGGAACCCTTCTAGGGTTCTTCAAGGCTCGCGGGCACCGCGTCCTCGGCATCGATGCCGCGAAGGAGGTCGCGGCGCAAGCGACCGCCGCCGGGATCGAGACGATTCCGGAGTTTCTGACACCGCAGCTCGCCGAGCGCGTGCGCCGTGAGTATGGGCCCGCCGCCGTTGTCACCTGCAACAACGCGTTCGCGCACGCGGACGACTTGGCCGGCATGGCGGACTGCATCCGGGACCTCCTCGCGGAGGACGGTGTGTTCGTGTTCGAGGTATCCTACGTGCTGGACATCGTGGACAAGATGCTGCTCGGCACGATCTTCCACGAACACCTGAGCCATCACTCCGTGAAGCCGATGGTGTTGTTCCTGCGCCGGCACGGCATGGAACTGATTGACGTGCACCGGGTCTCGCTGCAAGGGGGCTCCTTCATCGGAACCGCACAGCTCGCGTCGGGCCGCCGGCCGGTGGATGCCTCGGTGGGGGCCGCTCTGGCCCTGGAGGCCGAGCGACGGCTGGACCGCCCGGAGGTGTACAGGGAATTCTCGGCGCGGCTGGAGCAGGCCAAGGCCGCGCTCCTCCGGATTCTGGAAGACCTGAAAGGCGAAGGCAAGAAGATCGCCGGATTCGGCGCGGCTCGTGGGGGAACCACGATGCTTTTCCACTTCGAACTGAATCGCTTTTTGGAATTCATCGTGGATGACAACCCGGCCAAGCAGAACACCTTCAGCCCCGTGCATCACATCCCGGTGCTCCCGACGCGGGCGCTTTTCGATCGGCGCCCGGACTATGTGTTCATTCTGGCCTGGGTCCACGCGCGGCCGATCATCGAGAAGTACTCGGCCTTCCGGACGCAGGGGGGACGGTTCATCGTCCCCCTGCCTCAGCCGGAAGTCGTATAACCCTGCATGAGTTGTCTCCTCTGCGGAGGCCGGCCGGACCCCGTCCTCGATCTCGGCCCGCAGCCGGTCAGCCACCATTTTCTGGAGAAGCCCGGCAAGGAGCGATGCTACCCACTCGCCCTAGCCCTGTGCGGGGAGTGCGGCTTGGTTCAAGTCGCCCATCCCATCGGGGCTGAAGGGCTGAAGCCGAAGTATGACTGGGTGGTCCATGTCGAGCCGTCGGCTCATCTTGACGAACTCGCCTTGCGTCTCCAATCGCTTCCGGGTCTGTCCCAAGCCAGTCGAGTGCTGGGCCTGACGTACAAGGACGATGGCTTGATCGAGAGGCTGGGGCGGGCGGGGTGGACTGGAGCCTGCCGACTTGATCCCCAGGGCGATCTCGGGATTCCGGATCGGCGCATCGGGATGGAGACGGTCCGGTCGGCCCTGACGTCAGCCTCCGCCGAGAGGATCGCGCGTGCCCGTGGAGAGGCGGATCTGGTGATCGCCCGCCACATCTTCAAGTACGCCCACAACCCGCTCGATTTTCTGTCTGCGTTAGCGCGACTGACAGGGCCCGCTGGATACATCCTGATCGAGATCTCGGAGTGCCGGACCGCCTTGGAGGCGGGGGACTACTCCGTCATTTGGGAGGAGCACATCCTCTATCTCACACCGACCACCCTGTGCGAGGGGCTTGAGCGGGGCGGCCTCCGGATCGAGCACTTCTGGTTTTTCCCAAACACGAACGAGTCGTGCCTTGTCGCGATCTGCCGGGTCGGGAAGGGGATCCCGAAGGCGGATCCTGGGCTCTTGGCCGAGGAGCATGGGCGTGCCCTGGGATTCGCCGAAGGCTACCCGGGATTCCGGCGACGGGTGCGGGAACGTGTGGAGGGGTTGGCGGCCGGGGGGGGGGTCGCCATCCTGGGCGCGGGACACCGGTCGGTGGCGTTCGTCAATCTGCTTGGGCTGGCGCCGTGGCTCCGCGCGGTCATTGATGACGACCCCCGCAAACAAGGCCTCCTCATACCCGGCTCACAACTCCCGATTCGCCCCTCCTCGGTGCTCGCCGGTGGCGAGATCCGAACCTGCCTCCTCGGCGTCAAGCCGGAAGATGAAGTCAGAGTTGTGGCGCGGAATGAGGTTCTCGTGAAGGCGGGCGGTCGGTTCCTTTCCATCTTCCCGCTCAGCCCCCAGTTCCTCCTGCGCTCGATTTGACAGCCGCGCACCATGTTCGACATGATCGAGGATGGCGAGCCATGCCTGAGGTGATCTACGCGGAAGAGGACATCGTGGAGGTCAAGCCCGTGTGGCTCGACCGCCTGAAACGAGAGGCCGCGGTCTCACCCCGCAAGCGGGCGCGTCTCTGTCTGCACAGGGACGAGAACGACCGTGTTCACGAGATGGTCATCGTGATGATCAAGGGGACCCTGATTGCGCCCCACAGGCACGTCAACAAGAGTGAATCCTTCCACATCATCGAAGGAGACCTGGTCGTCCTTATCTTTGACCCGTCGGGGCGCGTGGTGCGCCACATCGCGATGGGACCGCCCGGATCCGGGAAGACGTTTTTCTACCGATTGTCCACCAGCGATTGGCACAGCGTAGTGCCCGTGTCGGAGACCGTGGCCTTTCATGAAACGACGGCGGGCCCGTTCGTCCGAGGAAGCGCCGAGCCACCGCCCCCCTGGGGGCCCCGCAGCCCGGAAGAGTGGCTGGCCTGGCTGGATCAGGCCGCGAGGGCCGGTAGCCGCAAGCTTTAGGTTGCGTCTTCTGCGCAGGCTGAAGCCTGCGGCTACCAGTCCTCGAGATTGTAGACCGTCGACCCCTTGAAGGGGTACACCTTCCAATTGTCGACCAATCGCTTTCTGTCGGGATTGTCCAGAATGTACCGAACATGCCGGGCGAGGTCTTCGTCCCGGCGGAGGATGTGGTCATAGAAATCTTTCTGCCACCGGGCACTGATGGAAGACTGACCGAGAAGATAGCCGCTGTACTGTTTGAATCGCACAAGGCATCTCCACAGGTCTGAGGATTCCGACGCGCCCTGCAGAACAACGTGGGCATGATCGGGCATGAAAAGGTAGACCGGAGAGTCACACTCAGACTCCGCCAGGGATCGTTTGAGGAGAACATCGACGGATGGGAAGAGGGACGCGTCTGTGAAGACTTGCTTCCGCCCGGCCACACACAGGGTGAATGAGGCTATGACGGTTCCCCGGTACCTTTCGCGTGGCAACCGATGAGTACGTTCGCGGATTCCCCCCACGGGGAAATCATACACGCACCACGCGGGGCGGTAGCCGCAACCTTCAGGTTGCGTCTTCCGCGCAGGCTGAAGCCTGCGGCTACCCCTCCTCTACCGTTCGGGATCGTGCGGACCTCCCAGAATGGCGTCACGACAGCGCAGGCATTCGGGCGAGCAGCGAGTGATCTCAGGATCGGCGCGGATGAGCTCGGCGGCTCGCGCGATCAGGGCTTCAAGCGGAGCCGCAAGCATTTGGCAGGGGCCGAGCTGATGCTCACGGAAGAGGGGCCTGCATTGGGGCATCAGGCGCTCGAAACCCTTTGCGCAACCTGCAACGCGGATGCGGCGCACGCCCCCGTCGGGACCGATCGCCCACCGGATGAAGGGGCGTCGGCCGGCACGTTCTTCGGCAAGGTGAATGGCCGTGCACGCCGTGAGGCTGACTCCCACGAGGAGACCCCATCCGCCTTTCCGGGCGAGTTTCTCGACGGGGGCATTCGGCCGGTCCCACGGATGATCGGCGACCATCTCCTTCGCACCTGTGCCGCAGGCGGACCACGAGTGCCAGGGGTGGTAGCTTCGCTGCACATCCGGGCGACGGGCAAACTCCAATGCCAGGGCCCCCATGCGGGGATTGATGCGGGCGTGATCCAGGTCGAACGGGCCCGGCCTGCCTGTCCAGGTGTCGTAGAACCGGTAGTCGCAGCCGTTTTGGAGTGGATGATCGTCGGCGGGCGGGGCAGCGTGGGAATCGGCGGAGAAGGCGGGCATCATCAAGGTTGAGCAGCACGCCACCAGCGCACGGATGACGGTCTCCGCAGCTCCTTCCACGCGTCCGAGGCTCCGAAGGGAGGCATGGACTACGACGTCGCGGCCCTGAAGTCCAAGGGCTGCCATCGCCTCGCGCAGGTCGGTCTCGCCTACCGGTGGCATGGGGTCCATCGCCAAGTCACTTCGAAAACCAGGCCTCGACCTTCGTAATGGCAGTCGCGATGTCATCCACCTCCCGCTCGCCGTAGTTCTCGTTCAGCGCGAGATTGAAGGATCTGTCTCGGCAATCTATCGCGTTCCGAGTCACGTAGTCGTCCGCTAGGTGGCGTTTCAACCAGGGCCACTCGCACACCACGTATTGGTAGTGGGGGTTTAGGGGGATGCCTTCCGCGGCCACGGCCACCGCAAAGTCCCTTTTTGTGCAGCCGATCTCGTCTGGATTCACGAAGATGGGTTGAAAGAAGGGCGCATCGTTTTCGCTCACGCCCATCAGACGGCAGGCGCGCGAGCGCCCGCGTAGGGCGGCTCCGAGGGACCGCAGAAATGCGAGCCGGCGCTCCCGAACACGGTCGACCTTTGCGAGCGTGGACAGACCGATGGCGCACGAAATCTCGTCGATGTTCAGATTTAGGGCGGGAAACAGGAAGGTGTTGGGATCGCGGAACTGGAAGGGATCTAGACCCCGGAATTCGGGGCTGGAAAACGGCTTGCCGCGGTCGGCGTAGCCGCGCGCCAAGTCGAAGAGCTGCCGGTCCTTCGTGAACACGACGCCTCCGCATCCGCCTGTGGCATGTCCCTTCGTGAAAACGGTCGAGAAGGCCGCGATGTCGCCGAAGGTCCCGACTTTCCCGTCGCCGATCAGGGCCCCGTGGGCTTGGGATACGTCTTCGATCACCCGGATGCCGCGCTCCCGGGCCGCCGTGGCAATCCGGTCCACGGGTGCCGGCCTGCCGGTGGCATGAACCACCATGACCGCGCGTGTACGATCCGTGACCCGTTCGAGAAACTGCTCAAGGCCCATGTTGTACGTGTCGGGCATGGAATCGGCCACCACCGGCACGAGGCGGTTGAAGATCAGCGCGTTGACCGTCCCGGGATCGGTGATCGGGGAGACGATCACGTGGCTCCCCTCGGGGAGTTGGAGGGCCGCGGTCGCGACGTACAGGGCCGCGGTGCCGGTGCAGACGCCATCCGCAAACCCGGCCACTCGCAGGTACTGGACGAAGGCCTGTGTGTAGCGGGTTTCGAAGTCGCCCTGGTAGCCGAAGTCAACCCCCTTGGCCCAGTAGTGTCGGAAGACTTCCTCCACCGCTCGCAGCTCGTCCTCACCGAACGCTCTGCGGGGGGGCATCGGATCCCGCCGTACCTTCGGCCCACCGAGTATCGCGGGTTTCTGGGATGGTGAAGCGGGACCTGGCCGCTGGCTCATGGATGCCTCACGCCCAAGGCAGGGCCGGTCCCTTCTCGACCGGGCCCGGGGGGCGGCAGGATGAGTTTCCATCGTCGCGATGAGGGGTAGCGCCGGAGGAGTCGGCTTCGGACCCGTTGCGCGGCGTTTCGTGTGAAGGCGAGGACGACCGGGAGATCCTCGGGGGCGTCTTCGGGATGGACCACAGGGGCTTTCCCGATGAGCTTGCCGGCTCGCCGCCGGTCCTCGTCGATGAACAATGCCGGGGGGTGTGGCAACTGGGTCGAGAGCCAGATGCCGGCCATGCCCGTGCCGAAGATCGCGTAGGGCCCGTGCCGGGCGGCTTGCTGCATTTCTCTCACGGCTCTGTTGAGCCACTGGAAGCACAGGCGCGTGGCGGCCGCCCTGCGGCGTGTCCGCGATGCGCCCTTACGCTTCTCGACCGGCCGCATAAGGAGGGTAATGCAATTGTGGGTCAGTTTCTCTCCATCGAGCACGGGTGAGAAACCGGCCGCCGAGGCGAGGCCCAGCAAGCCGGACTTCGCAAAGTGTGAGCAATGATCGATGACCGCCAGATCGTAGGGCGTTTTCCACACGTCGGGGACCTGCACCAGCAGCGCGCCGCGCGGGCGGAGACGTCCCCGAATCGCTCGCAGAAGGTCGAGCGGGTGGGGGGTGTGCTCAAGCACATGCCACAGGACCGCGGCATCGAAGGGGCCCTTGGGGATGGCCTCCAGGGGCCCTGACTCGAAGGTGAGGACGTGCGGGATTCTCAACACCTCGTCCTTGCGGGTATCGGCGACGTCGAAGGCGTGGAGCCGCCATTTTGGTAGGACGGTGCCGGCGGATTTGAGGACCGATCCGTTGCCGGTGCCGATGTCCAGCAGATCTCCCGACGTGGGCAGGTGTGAGCGGCAGGCCGCCAGCGCCAGTTCGGTGCGAGGTTTGGGTTGGGGGCCGGTCCCGAATCCGAGTTGCTCGCCACCATCCGAAAGGTGATGTCCTTCGTAGGCCCGGTACAGGGCCTCCACGCGCCGGGTTTGGGCTCGAGTCATGGATTTCTGGAGATGCCCGCACCGAGTGCAACGGAAGATGCGCGCTGCATACGGAGTGGCCTTCGAATCCGATGTCACGGAGAACCGCCGCAGGCCTGTCCGGCCGAGCAGACGCGGGTTTGGGTGGCCACAGGTATTGCACACGAGGGGCACAGCTTATTATCTCAGCCTGGGCGTGAGGTTGCCACCACAGGCCGGCTCGAGGAGATCGTTTCTGTGCCCGCTTCCCGCATAGCGGCCTTTGGTGTCCCGTGGCGCAATTGACAGGGGAGCCGATCGGCTGCTACCTTGTGACATCGGATCGAATGCGCCGAGGGCCGCAAGCCGATGATTGACAAGTTCCTAGCCGTCAAGTTCGTTCTGCCGTGGAGAAGGTACGGTATCCTGGGAGACAGCTACTCCAGGAGATTTACCCCAGCGCGCTGTGAGGTACGGGGCGTGAGGGTTCTCTTACCTTGACATCGAACGGGTCGGCCCTCGGACCAGGCGTCGGGATCGCAAAGGAGGAGAATGCGGTGCCGGTTCCGGACCTGCCCACCCGCATTCTGATGGACTTGGCTGAAGGCTACTGCAACCTGCGCTGTCCAAAATGCTACGTCTACGGTTCCGCCGAAGGACGAGCGGCCATCCGGCCAAGGCGCGGCTTCATGTCTCTGGAAGACGCGCGGGCGATCCTCGATGAAGTCATGTCTGCCCGGCCCTTGGTGCAGCCGGGGATGTGGATCGAACCCCTTATGGCGAAGAACTTCGACGAGCACATTGCAGCCATGAAACAACGCGGGCTTCCCGTGGCCCTCAACACCGACGGGCTGCTTCTGAGAGAGGAGACGGCCCATCGGCTGGTGGAGTTGGGGGTAGACTGCGTGTTCGTCAGCATCGACGCCACGACCGTGGAGACTCTCAAGAAAGTGAGAGCCACCGACAAGCTCGATCAGATCCACGAAGCGGTTCACCTCCTGCTTCGCACCAGGGCGGACGCGCCCAAGCCTCGCATCGGTGTGTCGTTTGTCGTGGAAGATGCCAACGAGCACGAGCGTGACTCTTTTGTTGCTCACTGGGTGCGCCACGTGGATGTGGTTCGGATCAACGAGGTCTATCGGCCGGACGGGAGTGTTCGCGGTTCCGCCGTTCCGCCTGTGCGGACCCCGTGCAAGTCCCTGTACGAAACCATGCCCATTCACCACAACGGCGACGTCTCCCTTTGTTGCCTCGACGCCTTTGGCCGGCACAAGATGGGCAACGTCCTGAAGGAGGGTGTGCGCGGCGTCTGGCACGGCGAGGCTTTCAGGCGGATGCGTCACCTTCATGAAACAGGACGGTACGACCAGATCCCGTTCTGCCGGACGTGCGACGTGTGGGCCGTTTACGATTACCAGGAAGAGGTCCGGGAGGGGTTGTTGATTCGCCGGAGCCCCATCATGACCTACTACAACCGCATCGACAGGTTGGGGCCTTGGCTTGGCCATGCCCGAGGGGGTCACGCTTCACCTGCCGCAGATGTCGTGATCGCCGACCCGCGCTGACCTTCGCGTGTGATTTCGGGTATGTCTTGCCCCACTGTCTCGGTCGTGATGCCCAACTTCAATCACGGCCACTACATCGGCCAGTCCCTTGAAGCGATGTTGGGATCATCCGATGGCCCGGTCGAGGTCATCGTGATCGATGACGCCTCAACGGACAGCAGCGTGAGCGTCATCGAAGGTTTTGGCCGCAGGGACTCCCGCGTGCGCTTGTTTCGGAACGCCCGGAACATGGGGCACCAACGCAGCGTGAACAGCCACCTCACTGAGGCCCGGGGGGACTACGTTTTCCTCGCCTCAGCGGACGACTACGTTCTGCCCTCTTTCTTTGAGCGGATGATGCCGGCCCTGTGCGAGCATCCCACGGCAGGCTTGGTTACCTGCAACGGCCGTGTGCTGGATGAGGTGACCGGGGAGTCCAAGGACTTTGATCAGCCGCTGTGTGACAAAGAGATGTTTCTCAGTCCGGACGCGCTGGTGGAGGCGATCCGCGATCTGTGGTTCGGATTCCCCGACTACACGTGCTTCATCAAACGCGCCAGCCTCTTGGAGATGGGCGGCATCCCGGAGGCGATGCGGTCCCACGCGGGGGTGTACATGAACTACCTGGCCGCATTCAAAGACGGGGTGGCCTACATCCCCGATTGCCTGGTGACCCAGCGGCGCGCGCCCACGACGTACGCGGCGCGGGAGGGGCGGGACCGCGACGGGCGGATCGGACCCGTCGTGGCGATTCTGCGGGGATTCAAGGAGGAGAAGAGCGGCGAGGTGTTCCGGCGGGTGAAGGCGAGCACGCTCGTCGCGGGTTTCCGGCTGGATCTGTTCCGCGCCGTCTGGCGCCACCCCGAGCATCGGGACTATCTCTCACCCTTGGTGGTTGAGCGCGCCCTGTTCATGGATGCCGTGGGGCGTGGCCTGCGTGTGGCGCCGAAAGGGACCCGCGCCTTCATGGCCCTGCACGCGAGATTGCTCACGCGCAAGAGCCGTCGGCTCGGCTGCCACACTTGACGCATCGGGCTGTTGAGGAAGAGGCGCGCCGGAAGAGCGTGTCGCCCGCCTGCCGGATCCTGTACGTTGAGGATCCTATCGCCGGTCTGGGTGGTGCCCAGAGGAGTCTGATCGAGTTGGCGTCCGCCATCCGGGAGCGCCGCTTCGATCCGGTGGTGGCATCCCGCCCCCAGCAGGAGTTCGAGCAGGCCCTAGCGGACGCGGGCGTGCGGCACGTCGCGTTGCGGCCGGGCCCGGGGGGGGTCTGGCGGGTGCTGTCGCGGGTCCGTCCGCAGATCGTGCACTGCAACGTGGCCACCGAACGTCTCACGCTGTACGGCGCCCTGGCCGCGCGGGCCCGGCGGATCCCTTTCGTGTGGCACGTGCGGATCGCGGCCTCCACAGGCTGGCGCGACCGGTTGCTGGCGCGCTTGTCTTCACATGTCGTCTGCATTTCCGCGGCGGTCGCCTCGAAGTTCCTGTACGTCGAACCATCGCGCCTGAGCGTGATCTACAACGCATGCGACGTGAGCCGCTTCAGGCCGCTCCGCCGGGACCCGGAGTTGAGAAGGCGACTCGGGTGGTCGGAGCGCGCGGCTGTGGTCGGAGTCGTCAATCGTATCGATCCCGGCAAGGGCATCGGCATCTTCCTGCGGGCCTTCGCGCGAGTGCGGGAACGCCACCCTCGGGCGCACGCCTTGGTCGTTGGGGGGGGGGATGAGGCACATTTGAAGGCGCTGAAGGCCGTCGCCCGCCGGGAGCGGATCGCTGGGAGCGTGGTCTTCGTCGGACACTCGGAGGACGTCCCGCGGTGGATGTCCACGATGGATGTGGTGGTGCACTCCCCGGTCATCCCGGAGCCGTTCGGGCGGGTGATCGTCGAAGCCATGGCGTGCGGCAGGCCGGTGGTGGCGGCCGATCTGGGAGCACCCTCGGAGATCATCACGGACGGTTGGGACGGTTACCTGGCCCCCGGGCGCGATCCGGCAGGGCTGGCGCGCTGGATCGTCCGCCTCCTCGATGACGCGGAGCTGCGGGAGAGAATGGGCAGGAGGGCGAGACGGACCGCTTTGCGGAGATTCAGCCTGGATCGGCTTGCCCGCGAGGTGGGGGTGCTTTATCGGCGGCTGCTGAGGGACAACGGATCGGCGGTGCAACTGCGATGAGTAGCGGCTCCTGCACTCCCGATGAATCGGAACGGAAGTCCGGGCGCGGGCTGCCGCGCCGACAGGCGGGTCCGTCCAGAGGCGGAAAGCCCGCGACTACCGTCGGGAACCCAACTGGTGTGGTAGCCGCACCCCCTTGCCGAGGATGGCATGGGGCCATGATAGGTTGCGGCCCAGGAAGGCCCGCATGGAACATGGC
>JACPQY010000052.1 GCA_016190245.1 Nitrospirota bacterium
CACGAATGGCGTAACGACTTCAGCACTGTCTCAACGAGGGGCTCAGCGAAGTTGTGAGAGCGGTGAAGACGCCGCTTACCCGCGACAAGACGGAAAGACCCCGTGCACCTTTACTACAACTTGGCAATGGATTTTGGGATAATCTGTGTAGGATAGGTGGGAGGCGATGAAGTTCCGGCGCTAGCCGGGATGGAGCCAACCTTGAAATACCACCCTGGTTATTCTGAAGTTCTAACTCGGGCCCCTGAAGCGGGGGCGAGGACATTGCCTGGTGGGTAGTTTGACTGGGGCGGTCGCCTCCCAAAATGTAACGGAGGCGCGCGAAGGTGCCCTCAGCCCGATTGGAAACCGGGCGGCGAGTGCAATGGCATAAGGGCGCTTAACTGCGAGACCGACAGGTCGAGCAGGTGCGAAAGCAGGGCAAAGTGATCCGGTGGTCCCGTATGGAAGGGCCATCGCTCAGCGGACAAAAGGTACGCCGGGGATAACAGGCTGATGGTGCCCAAGAGCTCACATCGACGGCACTGTTTGGCACCTCGATGTCGGCTCATCGCATCCTGGGGCTGAAGGAGGTCCCAAGGGTTGGGCTGTTCGCCCATTAAAGCGGTACGTGAGCTGGGTTTAGAACGTCGTGAGACAGTTCGGTCCCTATCCTCCGTGGGCGCTGGAGACTTGAAGGGAGTCCCCCACAGTACGAGAGGACCTGGGGGAACGCACCTCCGGTGTACCAGTTGTCACGCCCGTGGCACCGCTGGGTAGCCGTGGTGCGGTAGCGATAACCGCTGAAGGCATCTAAGTGGGAAGCGCACCCTAAGACTAGGTCTCCCTCCGCCGCAAGGCGGACTGAAGGGCCCTCGTAGACTACGAGGTTGATAGGCCGGGAGTGGAAGTCCGGTAACGGATGGAGCTAACCGGTACTAATCGCCCGTGCGGGTTTTGCCTCATCTTGCAAACTCCAATCTCCGCAGAAGACACGCGCTCAGGCTTGGCCTGATGCCACCTCGTTCGCAGCCTCGCGGGAAGGCCGTCGGCCCCCGCTCTCAAGGGAGAGGTCTATCCGAAGCGAATCGTTACGGATTGGTCCGCGTGCGTCTTGCCTCGCCGCGCTCGCGATCATGGGGCTCGCCTGCACCTCTGATGGCGGTGAGGCGAAGTGCGACTACCGCGCGTTCCAAACGGAGCCTTTCCTGAACACCGGCGTCTTCCGCATGCGTACGATGGACGACGGTGCGTTGTATTTCACCGTCATGACCGGCACGCTGCTGGCCCCCACGCACGAAGTCTATCGGATCGACCGGGAGGCCCACGCGATGTGCCTCACCTGCGCCATCGCGGGATCGCAGCGCTTTGCCGATCCGTCACCCGATCAAAAGTGGCTCATCGTGCAGTCCGGTTCGCCGGAGGCGGCCGAGGGGAACCTCCTTGGTGAGCTCGGCGCGACGCAACTCCATGCCCTTAACCTCGAAACTTTTCGTCTCGATCAACTCACGTTCGAGGGCGTCAACCGGATCCCCTGGTGGGCCCCGGACGGCCGCACGGTGTACTGGACGCGGCTCGATCCGGACCTGACGTTCCACATGGTCGAGGGGACGTTCGGCGTAGAGGAGGGCCTCCCCGTGCTCCGCGTCACGCGGGAGATGGAGCCCGATTGGCCCCCCGATCCCACACCGGCGCGAACGCTCGGGCGGCGATACGCATGGTACGAGGCGAAAGGCGTGCTCGACGGGGACCTCATCTTTGCCGGCACACTCGGCGCAAGCGGGAACGGCGACATCTGGCGGATGGATCGCGCCTCGCGGCGCGTCACGCGCCTCACCTCCCACCCCGAATACGACGAACTCGTCCAATGGGCGCCCAACGGGCGACAGCTTACCTTTGCCTCTTCGCGGGGTCAGTTCCAGATGCGGCGTTTCATGCCGTTCTCCGCTGGACCGCCGCTCATTGACGGCGTGATGACGATCCCCCTCCTGATGTACGTGATCAAGCTCCAAGTGGTGCCCTTGTACTTCCAGGCGTGGCTGATGAATGCCGACGGCTCGGATCCCGTTCGTGTTTTCACGGAGGAGGAGGAGTCGGGCTGGCTCTACGGCTGGGTCTCGTGGGCGCCGGATTCGACCCAGTTCCTGCTCACGCAGCACGCGCTCGGAGGCCGGCTGGAGACGCTCTTGGCGCCCGTCCGCACGCGCACGATGCGCGTCCTATACGACTGCGCTGGCGCAACCTCGGACTGGACCGCGCTGAAATATCTACCGGAGTTTGATCCCCGCCGCGCCTCGGCGCCGTCGGTAACCTTGGGTCTTGTGCAGCCGACGATGCTGCCGGAGGCCATCCTGCACGAGAACGTGGGTGGCGCCGTATCCGGCATGGCCGGACTCGATGGGCGTGTGGATCTCGGATTGCCGGCGGTGGATGTCGCCGCGACCTACGACCGGTTCTCCGATGACACAGGTGCCTCGCCCGTGACAGGCCGGATCGAGGTTCGCCTGTCGAGCGGGAAAGCTTTCGACGACTATGCCGCGTCGCTCGCGGTTTCGCTCGCCCGCGAGGACGACGCGCATTTCGAGACGAAGATCGAATCGAAAGGCCTTGAGGTGAAAGGCACCGTGGAGTGGGCGGTGGAGGGGGACGCGGGCAGACAGACGGTGGACTTCCCGTGACGTTTCGGGTGGTCGGTCCAGTCGAAGACCCCCCGAAATCTTTGACGCAGATGGCGGGTCGCCGGATAATGAAGGGAATGGGCCGAGCGGGAGGAAATGGGGGTTGGGGGCCTATCGTGCCAGCGGCGGCTGCCGTGGCGTTTTTCGTTTCCTGTCAGGGATCGGACAAGCGCTCATCCGAGTCCGCGGCCTCCCCCGAAGGTGTCGGGCTTGAGGTAGCCGTCCCGCTCACGACGGAACAGGCCGCTGCACTCGAGGGCGTTCGCGCCGGCGTACGCGCCGGGGTGAGAGGAGAGGCGAAGGAGGGGGTGCGTGGAGCCGAAGGGGACGAGGTGGTGGCGGATGCCACGCTGGACGGACAGGCGGTGGCGGAGGGCGTGCGCGGCGGGGTACGGGCCGGCGTTCAGGGGGGAGTACGAGGTGGTGTGAGGGCTGGGGCCCAGGAAGGTGTTCGAGGAGGTGTGCGGGGCGTAACCGGCCGTGATGTCGGGACGTCGGGACGTCGTGACAACGATTCCCCAGATTCGACCTCACGACTTCACGACCTCACGACCTCACGCGGAACGAGGCGCCAGCCTGCGCTTGACCTCGCGTTCGTTGCCGAAGTCCCCCTTGCACCCGATTTGCTTCGAGCGGGCGAGCGACGGCTGGGTTTCCGCGTGCGCACCGCTCCGCAAGGAGGGGGGACGCCGCCACCCCTGATCGAACTCCAAACGACCATCCAGATCCAGACTCCACCCGCCGGGGAGAGCGGCACCCCCCTGATCGTGGAGAAGACGATCTCGTCGGGCGAGGTGTTCCTGCCGGATGCGGATGGCGACGGGATTTCCACCCTCGTCGAGGTGGCCGTTTTCGCTTCGATCGGAGACATCCAGACTGCGCTCGCCAACGCGACCGACGCCGGCTCCCGACCCACGGAGTCGCAAGCGCAGGAGGCATTCGGGACCTTCTCGAAGGTTCTCCAGACCACACTCTCCGACCAGGGCGTGACGACGCCCGTGGTGCTCGGGCCGGTGGATCTCACGCCGCCGGACACCGCGGCAGTGAGCAGTAAGCAGTCAGCCGTGAGCGGTGAGGAGATCGTGTTCACGCTCTCTTGCAACGAACCGTCCTGCGTGTTCCAGTGCTCGCTGGACGGTTCCGAGTTTCTTGCCTGCTCTTCACCTTTCACCTTTCACCCTTCACCCGAAGTGGGCCAACACACCCTTCGCGTCTTTGCTTCGGATTCCCTGGGCAATCGCGATCCGACCCCGGCGGCGCTGACCTTCGAGGTCCTTCCACCGCCGACCGACATTCCCACCTCAGCCCAAGCTACCTGCGGAAATGGCACGTGCGAAACCGGGGAGGATTCCGCCACTTGCCTTGCCGACTGCCCGATTCCGGACAGGACTGCACCTGAAACGACGATCACAGCCAAGCCTTCAGCGGTCGGCAATCAGACCTCGGCCACGTTCGCGTTCTCCTGTTCCGACGTAGGGGCGGCGTCTTCAGACCCGCCCTCCTGCACCTTCGAATGCTCCCTCGACTCTACTTCCTTCTCCTCCTGCACTTCACCCTTCACTCTTCACTCTTTACCGGAAGGCGCCCACGCCTTCTCCGTTCGCGCCGCGGATGCCGCCGGAAACGTGGATGCCACGCCGGCGTCGCACTCATGGACCGTCGACACCACTGCACCCCCTGTCGTGATCGGTTCCAAGCCGTCCGCCCTCAGCAACTCGACGTCTCCGTCGTTCACGTTCTCCTCCTCCGATGCCGGCGCGGCCTTCAGTTGCAAGCTGGACCAGCCCGGCCTGGCCGGGGCCTACACATCGTGCACCTTCCCGCTCACCCTGAGCCTGTCGAAGGGCGACGGGGCCTACACATTCACCGTTCAGGCCACCGACGCCGCCGGCAACGCCGGCTCCGCTTCGCACACATGGACGCTCGACACGACGGGCCCCCCGGTATCCGGCGCGATGGTGACGCCCGGAAACCGACAGGTGACGGTGTCCTGGAATGCTGCGACGGACCCGCTGGCGGGTGGCCAAGTGCCCGGTTCGGGGCTGAAGGACTACGACGCCGCCTATTGCTCCCCCTCTCCCTGCTCTCTGCCGTCCACCCCGCAGGCCACGGCCCTCACGACTACGTCCCTATCTGTGACGGGTCTGACCAACTGCACAGCCTATGATTTCTTCGTTCGCGCAAGGGACAACCTCGGCAACGTGGGCGCTTGGGCTTCTGTCACGTCCATCGCGCCGGCAGTGGATGCCCCCGCGGCTCCAACGGTGATCGGGCACCCTTGGGAGCTTCAGATCGCCTGGAGTTCGGTGGCGAACGCGTCAGGTTACGTTCTTTATCACCACACCGCCTCGTTTGCCAACAAAGGCGTTGCCACGGCAGTGAGTGTCACGGGCACGGAATGGGATCTGGGGTTCGCGAACTCCGCTGTGCGGTACGTTCGCGTCACGGCCAAAGACGGCGCGTGCGAAAGCGCCCTCTCTTCCGAAGTGTCTTTTTCCCCACTCGGCACTTCGAACTTCGCACTATTCACGTTCACCGGCGACGTCGAGACCGACAGGCTGGGTTTCTCCGCCGCCACTGCAGGAGATGTCAACGCCGATGGGAAAGATGACCTCGTGGTGGGCGCCGACTACGCGGATTCCGATGCCTCGGCGTGCCCCACGGTGGCGACCAACCGGGGCGTAGCGCGCGTCATCAACGGGAGCACCGGCGCCGTGCTCTACACCTTCTGCGGCCAGAACGCCGGCGACCGATTCGGCTACGCCGTGGCCTCGGCGGGTGATGTCAACGCAGACGGCAAGGCGGATGTGCTGATCACGGCACCGGAGGGAGACAGTGAGCCCACCTACTGTTCGAGCCCGCTCAGCGATCGCGGCTACTTGCGCGTGTACTCGGGGTCATCGGGAGCCCTTCTGTATGCGGTCTGCGGCGTCGCGGCGTGGGATGACCTCGGCGTGTCGGTGGCCGGCGTTCCTGATTCGAACGGTGACGGCAAGGACGATTTCGTGGTCGGCATTCCCTTGGCGGATACGGAAATCGGATGCGGCTCGGCAGCGGATCGCGGGGCCGCTCGCCTCTATTCGGGGGCGAACGGTTCCACGCTGCTTCAGAAGTACTGCGGTGAACTGGGCAACGATCGCTATGGCGATGCGGTTTCGGGCGCGGGGGATTTTGACGGGGACGGGCTTGGCGATTTTCTCGTGGGCGCCTACCTCGCGGACCAGGATACGGTTTCGGCGGCGTGTCCGTCCCCTCTTGCGGATCGCGGAACGGTGCAGCTCTACAACGCCCTCGGCGGGATCGCGATGACGAAGTGCGGGCCGGCGGCGGGCGACTGGTTCGGCGCGTCCGTGGCCTCAGCGGGCGACGTGAACGGCGACGGCAAGGACGACGTGATCGTGGGCGCCCCGAAGGTGGATTCAGATGGCTCGGCGTGCCCCACTTCACTGACCGACCGCGGCGCGGCCTACGTCCACGCTGGCCCTACAGGGACGCTCCTCTATGCCATCTGCGGCGACGCGGGGGGCGACCTGTTCGGAACCTCCGTGGCGGGTGCGGGCGATGTGAACGGGGATGGAAGAGGCGATTTCATTGTGGCGGCTCCGGACGCCGATTCCGATCCCGTGGCCTGTCCCGCGGGGGCTTCGGAGAGGGGTGTGGTGAGGGTCTATTCGGGGGCGGACGCGCAGATCCTGGCGCGATTCTGCGGAGACGCAGCCAACGACTATTTCGGCTGGTCGGTGGGATCCGCGGGGGACATCAACACCGATGGCCGGCCGGAGCTGATCATCGGCGCCTATCTGGCCGATGCGACCGTGGCCGACGCCGGAAAGGCGTATGTCTTCCGTCTGAGTCAAGGCATCGCGCCGCCATTTCCCGCGGCCATCAAAGCTCTCAGCGTTCAGCTTTCAGCGGTCAGCCCGGCGAGCTCCACGTACTCTTGGACCATCCTCAAGAACAACTCCGCCACGGCCTCGATCACGGCCTCGGGCTCGCCCGTGACGTACACCGCCGGCTCAACGGCCGGCATTCACGACTCCGTCCGGTTGACCGATGCGAAGAACCGCTCGTGGGACACGCCCGCGTTCGTCCTCGATCACACCCTCGCCTCCGGCTGGCCTAAGACGGGTGACGTGGACAGCGACAACCTGGGCATTTCCGTCGCCTCGGCAGGCGACGTGAACGGCGACGGCAGAGCCGATGTGATCGTGGGCGCGCATCGGGCCGATTCCGACTCCGTCGCGTGCCCTTCGGCTCTCACCAATCGCGGAATTGCGCGCGTGTTTTCCGGGGCGGACGGTTCCATTCTCCTTCGGTTCTGCGGCGATGCCCCGAACGACCTGTTCGGCTATTCGGTCTCTACCGCAGGCGACGTGAACGGCGACGGGAGGGCGGATCTCATCGTCGGAGCGCGGTGGGCGGATTCGGATTCGTACGCCTGTCCGGTGACGGTGTTGGAGCGTGGGATTGCAAGGATCTTTTCCGGGGCAAATGGCTCGGTCCTCTACCGGTTCTGCGGTGATGCCACCAGCGACTACTTTGGATACTCGGTCTCCGCTGCCGGCGATGTGAACGGGGACGGGAAGGACGACGTCATCGTGGGGGCGTACGGAGCGGATTCGGACGCCACGGCCTGCTCGCTTGCGGCAACCGACCGCGGGATTGCCCGGGTGTTCTCGGGAGCCGACGGCTCGATCCTGTACCGGCTGTGCGGTGACGTTGCGGGAGACTACTTTGGTGTCTCGGTTTCCGCGGCCGGTGATGTGAACAGAGACGGGAAGGCCGACGTGATCGTGGGCGCGGACCTGGCGGATTCCGATCCCAGCGCCTGCGCTGCGAGCGTGGTGGATCGCGGGATTGCCCGGGTCTTCTCTGGAGCGGACGGCTCGATCCTTCACCGGTTCTGCGGGGACGCTACAAACGACTGGCTCGGCGTCTCGGTCACGGCTGCGGGCGACGTGAACGGGGACGGGAGGGCCGACGTCATTGTCGGAGCGTATGGGGCGGATTCCGATGCCACGGCCTGTCCGACGCCCGCCGGAGAGCGCGGGATTGCACGGGTTTTCTCCGGCTCCGACGGCTCGATCCTTCACCGGTTCTGCGGGGACTCGGCGGGAGACGAGTTTGGGTACTCGGTCTCCTCGGCCGGCGATCCGAGCGGCGATGGGAAGGCCGACGTCATGGTGGGGGCGTGGAAAGCCGACTCCGATTCGGTCGCCTGCTCGAGCGCCTTGGCGGATCGCGGAATCGCAAGGGTCTTCTCGGGCGGCGACGGCTCCGTGCTCTACCGTTTCTGCGGTGAGGCCCTGGGCGATGAGTTCGGCGGTTCCGTCTCGTCCTCCGGCGACGTGGACCTGGACGGCCGATCCGATCTGGTGGTGGGGGCATACACGGCGGATACGGGCAACTCGGATGCGGGCAAAGCCTACCTCTATGTCAGCACGTCCCAGCCGGTGGCGGTGAAGCCGCCGACGATGCTGGCCGTCAGTGCGCTCACCTCGTCCAGCGTGACGCTTACCTGGGCGGAGAATGCGACGAACGAAACGGGTTACTGCATCGAATACCGAAAGCCGACCTACGGGTGGGCCACGGCATCCTGCTCGGTGGCCCCCAATGCCACGAGCGCGCCCGTCTCCGGTCTGACGGGCAGCACGCGCTATCACTTCCGGGTGAAGGTGTTCAACGCCTCGGCGGACTCGCCTTGGTCCAACATCGCCAAGGCCACCACGGGCGGCGGTGCGAGCGTGACAGTCACCTCACCCAATGGCGGCGAATCGTGGGACGCCTTCGGTGGCCCGCAAAACATCACATGGACCACGACCGGCACGCTCGACTCAACCGTGGACCTCCACTACTCGACCGACAGCGGCCAGACGTGGACTGTCATCGCGCTCGGCGAGGCCAACGACGGGACGTATGCCTGGACCCTGCCCGTCATCTACTCCACCACTTGCCGTGTCCGCATCACCGTGTACGAGTCCGGCGCCCCCTTCGCCGACACCAGCAACGCCAATTTCACGATTACCTACCCGTCCTGAATCCGGTTCTGCCTCCGTCTCGGGGTGTTACACTCAACGCGGTCACAACTTGCGCTCTTGGGGGAACAATTCCTCGTAGGGGAGCATCTTCAGATGCTCCCTGATTCGGGCGGGTCCACCTGTCCGCCGTGGCGAAAGGACCCGCCCCTACCACGGTCATTGCCCTGCCATCTCCGCCGCGGTGGACAGGGCCACACCTGGGCAGGAAGCCCTGGTGCCACGAGCGGAAGGCAGCCCACGAAGGGCTGCGATGAACCTGGCATTGCGTGGTACCTGGCCTTCCTGGGCCAAGGTACGAAGAAAAAGGTTGGGGAAAGAGCTCAAATTGCCGTGCATGATCGCAGGCCATCCTGGCCTGCCTTCGTTTCACGGCACCAAGACTCCTGTCCAGGTGTGACCGCGTTTGGCATACGCATCTTGCTCCCTGAGCCCTGACCCACCGCCTCGCCTCCGACGGCAGTTTGTGGGCTCCATCGTCCGTATCAGACGTGCTTTCGTTCGGCCGGGCTTTTCGGGTAGAGTCGGGCCATGATGCACGACGGCCGGCATGGTCATGCGGCCCACGGGGGCAGCCCCGCGGAGCCCGGGAAACCGTCTGAGTCTGCTCGCGATCCGATCTGCGGGATGAGTGTGCCGGTCACCGGCGGGTCCCTTCGGGCCGAGCGGGACGAGAGGACCTACTACTTCTGCAGCCCACACTGCCGGGAAAGGTTCCTCGGCGGGGGAGGATCATTCCTGGACTCGCTGCCGGGAGGCCGGCAGATGGATGCCGGTCCGTCCGCGCCGCCGACTGTGACCGCAAAGGCCGGAGCCTACACCTGTCCCATGCATCCCGAAGTCGTGCGCGATGCGCCCGGCTCGTGTCCCATCTGCGGGATGGCTCTCGAACCTCGGTCGGCCGCCACTCCAGAGAGCGGCGACAACCCAGAGCTGCGCGATATGTCGCGCCGCTTCTGGATCTCCGCCGCGCTCACCTTCCCGGTTTTGGCGGCGGTCATGGCGGACATGCTGCCGGGTGCGCCCGTGACGCATGCCGTGCCGGGGCGTGCGCTTGTCTTTGGTGAGATGGCACTTGCCACGCCCGTATGCGTGTGGGCCGCGTGGCCGTTCTACGTGAGGGCGATCCAGTCCCTTCGCAACCGGAGCCTCAACATGTTCACCCTGATCGGGCTGGGCGTGTTCGTCGCGTATGCCTACAGCATCGTGGCGTCTCTTTTCCCTGAACTCTTCCCGGCGTCGTTCCAGGGGCACGGGGGTCGAGTGGAAGTCTACTTCGAGGCCGCCGGCGTGATCGTCACGCTGATCCTCCTGGGGCAAGTCCTCGAACTGCGCGCTAGAAGCCGGACGGGGGCCGCCATCCGGGCGCTTCTCGGGCTCGCGCCGAAGACGGCCCGGCGAATCCGGGAGGACGGTTCGGACGAGGACGTTTCCCTGGAGGCGGTGCACGCAGGAGACCGTCTGCGAGTGCGTCCGGGGGAGAAGATCCCGGTGGATGGCGTGGTCCTCGAAGGTGCGAGCCCGGTGGACGAGTCCATGGTGACGGGCGAACCCATCCCGGTGGAAAAGCGGCCCGGGGACCGCGTCGTGGGCGCCACGCTCAACGGGACGGGGTCGCTGGTCATGCGTGCCGAGAAGGTCGGCTCGGAGACATTGCTGGCGCGGATCGTGGCGCTGGTTTCGGAGGCCCAGCGGAGCCGGGCGCCGATCCAGCGGCTGGCCGATGTCGTCGCCGGCTATTTCGTGCCCGCGGTGGTGATGGCGGCTGCGATCACATTCGTTGTCTGGGGGTTCCTCGGGCCCGAGCCGAGGATGGCCCATGCCCTCATCAATGCCGTGGCCGTGCTCATCATCGCCTGCCCGTGCGCGCTCGGCCTCGCCACGCCGATGTCCATCATGGTGGCGACGGGGAAAGGGGCCACGATGGGGATCCTCTTCCGCAATGCCGAGGCGATCGAGCTGATGCGCAAGGTGGATACGCTCATCGTGGACAAGACGGGGACGCTCACGGAGGGGAAACCGCACCTGGTTTCGACGCGCCCGGCGACAGGGGTGGATGAGAAGGATCTCCTGCGTTTCGCGGCTGGGCTTGAACGATCCAGCGAGCATCCGCTCGCGTCGGCCATCGTCCATGGGGCGCGAGAACGGGGCGTCGAAGCGCCGGCGGCGGACTCGTTCGAGTCCGTGACGGGCCGCGGCGTGCGAGGCGAGGTCGGCGGGCGAAAGGTCGCTCTGGGCAGCAGCGCTTTCCTGAGGGAGCTCGGGGTGGACACCAACGTCCTCGAGACGAACGCAGGTGCGCTCCGCGATGAAGGCCAGACTGTGATGTTTGTGTCCGTGGATGGCAAGCCCGCCGGCCTTCTGGGCGTGGCCGATCCGATCAAGTCAACCACTCCGGAGGCGCTGGCCCTCCTCAAGGCCGAGGGCGTCCGGGTTGTGATGCTCACGGGCGACAACCGGACGACCGCGGAGGCGGTGGCGAGAAAACTGGGGCTCGATGAGGTAGTGGCCGAGGTCCTCCCGGAGACGAAGGCGGACGTGGTTCGCCGCTACCAGTCCGAGGGGCGCATCGTGGCGATGGCCGGTGACGGCATCAACGATGCACCGGCCCTTGCGCAGGCCCACGTGGGGATTGCCATGGGCACGGGGACGGATGTGGCGATGGAGAGCGCGCACGTCACGCTCGTCAAGGGCGACTTGCGTGGGATCGCACGGGCACGGTCGCTCAGCCGCAACACGATGAGAAATATCCGACAGAACCTCTTCTTCGCGTTCGCGTACAACTCCGCCGGCGTCCCGATCGCCGCCGGCCTCCTCTATCCTTTCTTTGGACTTCTTCTCAGCCCGATGATTGCCGCCGCCGCGATGAGCTTCAGCTCCGTTTCCGTCATCTCCAACGCCCTCCGCCTCCGCCGTACCGCCGTCTGAGCGGCCCGCCGATCCCAAGCCGCATCACTCGCGGTTCCCATCCCAAGCTCAACCACATGCGACGCGTCAAAGCCACCCCCCCGGATCGCCCTGGCAAGACTTACCGGCAGGTTGTTGTCGACGATGATCTTCACGGCCACCGCCCGGGTTGGCGGTAGGGAGGCAGGGTCAAGAACCTACGGCAAGGGGCGTCCCTGGGATCTCCGCCAGTTGTTTCGCATACACAAGCGCGTCCCGGAGATCCTCGGCGGTCAAATTGGGGTACTCCGACAAGATTTCCTTCGGCTCCTCCCCGTTGGCCAACATCTCCAGCACCACGTACACAGGCACTCGTGTCCCCCGAAAGTGGGGCCGTCCACCGCAGAAATTCGGGTCAATGGCAACTCGACCTGGCAGGCTCATTTCGTTACTCCTTCGAGATGTTGGCCGATTCTGCAAGGTTTGTAAACAGACCCAGAGATTCCCCAATGGCGGTTGAACGGGTTTTTCTGGACTGACGCATGGCGTGACGGGAGGATGACGGCAAGGCTCCGCCAAGTCCGCTCACGCCGGACCGACCTGCCTGCGCCGCTTCGGCAGGCGGGGAGGGCCAGGGTGAGGAGACCTCAAGAACCTGCCAAAGGCCGGTTCCAGCCCAAGGGCACTCGGGTGAAGCCTCGGTATCGAGGGAAGCAAGGTGGACACGTACAGACCGTCACGAAAACGGGGACATCACGTTTGACGTTAATCACGCGTCGCATTACTATGCGCGGGTGATCAGGACGTTCAAGTGCGCCGACACGCAAGCCCTCTCCCAAGGTCGCCGAGTCGGGCGGTTTGTGAACATCGAGTCGGTGGCGCGGCGCAAGTTGCGGCAGTTGCAGATTGCGGCTCGTCTTGAGGACCTGCGTGTGCCGCCCGGCAACCGCCTGGAGGCGCTCAGGGGCGACCGCGCGGGGCAGTACAGCATCCGCGTAAACGACCGATTCCGCGTCTGCTTCCGCTGGACGGCTGCGGGCGCCGAGGACGTTGAGATCGTGGACTACTATTGAAGAAAGGAGGAGGACCATGCGTAGACTGAAACCCGTCACGCCCGGCGAGTTGTTGCGCGAGGAGTTCCTGACACCGATGCGAATCACGCGGTACCGCCTCGCCAAGGAGATCGGGGTGCCTGCCCAGCGGATCGGCGAGATTGTCGCAGGCAAGCGGGCCATCACGGCAGATACCGATCTACGCCTCTGCCGCTTTTTCGGCCTTTCCAACGGCTACTGGCTGCGGGCGCAGGCCGCGTATGACACGGAGGTGGCGGAGGAATCCCTCGCCAAGACATTGGCCAAGATCAGGCCGTGGGCGCGCGCGAGATCCCATGCGCCTTCGCCGTCCTGACGCTTGGCTCCGGCCGCCACACCTCCGTTTGAGGTGAGCACGGGCGGCTCAATATGCCCCGGTCAAAGTCACCTGTGTTGGGTGCAGACCTTGATCCGTAGGCAACGCCGGATTCCCGAGCCAGAGGGGCGCACTCGATGCCTGCCCGCGCCGTCCGCCGCGGCGGACAGGCGGGGGTATGCCTCCGTCGTACCTGGCCCAGGACGGCCTGGTACTGCGAAAGGAAGCAGGCCAGGACCATGTCATGCGCGGGCCATCCTGGCCCGCATCTACTCATGGTCCCATGTCCTCCGTGGCATGGGATGGCCTGCATTCAACGCTGTAGGGACCGATTCTGATCAGTCCGTCTTCTCGGACGCACCCGCCCGCGCCGCATCGGCCGGCCCGCCGCACCAGCTCTGGCGGGCAGGCGGGACACGGTCGCTTGGCGACGGATTGGGGCATGCCCGGCACCGAGCTCGCGCCCATCCACTTGGAGCAGCATGTTGACCCACCCGGCTGCCGGCGTAGAATGAGGATGAGACATGAACAAGCTTCTCCTTCTCGCTGACCGGCTCCACAAGAAAGCTTCGCAGGAGTTCAACGCCGCCCGCCGGAACGGCATGGAAGAAACCGACTTGATCCAAGCGGCTGAGAAGGGGTGGCTGGCGGCTCACCGGGCGACCAACGCCCTCTTGGCGCATCTCGGAAAAAAGGTCACGGCGGGTACTCGCCGGAAGGAAGAGGATCTCGCTGAACTGGAGAAGAGATTTCCTGAAATCAAGAAGGCAGAAATCCTTGCCCAATTCGCCCGTTTCCATTCAAGGCTGCACGTGCAGGCCGGGTACATGGACTACATTTCGGCCAAGCTGATCGAGCGCGACCTCCGCGCCGTCGGCGACTACATCAACACCGTCCGCCGGTTGGTGCGCGCCCACGCCCGCTGAGGTTCAAATAGTCAATACAAATGCCTGGCACCAGACGCTGCGGCGGCCGAATATGATGAGCCCGCCGGATTCGGCGGCCGAATCGTGATAGCATGACGTTGTGATTCGGGAAGGGAAACTGGGCGAACTGTCGGAGCGGTTGCGGTCCGCCCTTGGCGGGGCGCTCGATCGGATTTCTCTTTATGGCTCGCGGGCCAGGGATGACTGGAGGCCGGATTCGGATTGGGACGTGCTGGTTGTGTTAGCCGGGCGTTCCCCCGATGCGGAGGACCGAGTACTCGATGTGGTCACGGACTTCGAGCTGGAGAATCACTACGAACTGTGTGTCTCGGTCCAGATTGTGTCGAGGGACGTTTTTCACCGCCTCTACCCCAGCCCGTACGCGTTCTGGTCGGCCTTGCGCAGGGATGAAAAGGTCTTGTGGACGAGAACGTCGTCCTGAGGGTGCGGGCCGGCTTCAAGAAGGCGGCCGAGAAGCTGGCCGCGGCGAAGGTCTTGCTTGACCATGGAAGCTTCGCCGACTCTGTGTCCAGGTCGTACTACGCGGCCTTTCACGCCGCTGAAGCCCTGCTGGCGATGGAGGGTGACGAACCACGCACGCATCAGGGCATGAAGATGCTGTTCGGGTTGAAACTTGTGGAACGGGGGCGGATTCCTCGGGAGTATGCCAAGTTGCTCAACGGACTCACGAAGGGGCGGGAGAGCAGCGACTACGATGTCTTCAGCCCGATTGATCGGGAGGATGCGGAGAAGGCGTTGCGGGACGCCGGCCGATTCGTTGAGGTTTCTCGATCCTACGCTCGGGATCAGGGCGTGCCGACGGATGACCCCTCCCCCGCGCCGTAAGCCGCCCCTGATTCATCCGCCCGTGGGAGGCCCTGGGTCGGCAAGTCGCTTCGAACGGCGACCGGGCGACTGCGGGTTGCTTGACTCACGTGATGCACCTCGTATCATACCCGACGTGAGGGCAGTGGACCGAACCTTGCGTAGGCAGGTCCGCCGCGGCGGACAGGCAGGCAGGTCCGTAGCGTAGCCGAGTCTTTTCCCGCCCCAACCCCTTTCCGGAAACTCGTTCGCTCCGTACCGATCCTCATCATCCCCGCATTCTTGTGCAACGCAGGGTTCGTCCTTGTCACGTCCGTTGCTGTAGCTGACGACGAGGCAGCGGAACGATCGCCGTCGCCTGCAGCGTGGATGATCGAACAGCAAAATTGTAAACTCTATTTTGTCACACCGCCTAACTTCTGGTAGGCTGTTGTGGTGGATCGGAAGATCTTCCGCGAGGATGGGATCTATCGGGGACACCGCATTGTCAAGAGGTGGTGGACTGAGTACGGAGATACGACGGAATGGCATCTCGTCCTCTTGGAGGAGTACCGGGGCCGATTCCAACCGATTCTTCGCCATGACAACGACCAAGAGGGGCAGCACCTGCATCTGAAGATGCTGGATGTTGAACGCGCCTCGCTTGGGCGGGCCGAAGCCCTTGTGAGGAAGGTATTTGATCGCATGGATCGGATTCGGGACATTGCGCTTGGGGAGGCTGGGAAATGAAGAGAGTTTGCTTGTTCAACAGCGCTCAATCAACAGAGAAATCCCTCCAGAGAATCTTGGCCAATCTGAGGAAGAAGCATGGATCGCTCGAAGCGCTGGCCGAGAGGGTGCACTATTCCATGGAGCCGGGAGTCGGGGACCTTCTGGACGATTTCATGATTTGGCGGGCAGCCGAGAAAACGATGCGGGAGCGTCAAATGGTCCATCGCTCAAACGGAGGGAAAATGAGTGAACGAAAGACCTGACCCCATTGTCTGGGGGTGACCCCATTGTCTGGGGGTCATCTGGATCGCCTGGGTCGGCAAGTCGCTTCGAAGGGCTATTGGGCGACTGCGGGCGACTGCGGGTTGTTTGACTCACGTGATGCACCTCGTATCATTCCCACCGTGAGGGCAGTGGACCGAACCTTGCGTAGGCAGGTCCGCTGCGGCAGGCAGGCAGGCAGGCAGTTCCGTAGCCTAGCCGGAACGGCCGCGGCCGGTGCCGTGGCTGCGCTGGTTTTGGCGACGTGCGGTGGATCGGGCGGGAAGAAGGGGGGCGCGGGTGACGAGGCGGCGCTGAGCGGGGATTCCGTCACCGTCACTGTAGCGATCCCTCTGACGCCCGAACAAGCCACGGCGCTGGCAGGTGTTTCGACCGTCAACGATCTCTCGTCCACGGAGGATCTCGTGATGGACATTTTCGCCAACGATGAAGTTCTGGCTGAGGGCGTGGGAGGCGGTCTGCGGGCGGCCGTGCGAGGAGGCGTTCGAGCCGGTGTGCGGGCCGTAGCTCAGCGGGTCGCTCCGCCTGCATCATCTCCCCGAGCGGCCGGAGCGCCCCGTGAGGCGAAAAGCAACGAGGCGGACGATGCTGTTTCATTCGCGGCCACGTTTTCCTTCCCCAGGGAAAAGGCCAGGGAGGGGGCCAACTCCGTTGTGGCCCGCGTGCGGCCGAAGGACAGGCGGGAGGTGCATCTCGTCGAGGTCCGGAAGGAAGTCAACGTCAAGAAGGGGCATGACCCTGGGGCCGCGGGGAAAAGCGAACCTGCCATCGAGGTTGAGGACGCCGACATCCGGACCGACGAGGTGGTGTTGCCCGACTCCGATGGAGACGGCGTCGCCACGCTTCTGGAGGTGGTGAGCCTAGGCGTCCCCGCCGCGCTGAACGCGAAGGTCAAGCCGACCGAGGAGCAGGTGAAGGCCGCGATCGAACAGCTCGCCTCCAGGCTGATCGAGGAGATGAAAAGGCAGGGCTTGGTTCTGGCGGTGGACATCAGCAAGATAGACCTCACACCGCCACAGGTCGGCATCGGTTTCAGCGCCGGAGAGGCCACCGTGACGGGGTTGCCGCCGTGCGAGCCGGGCTCGGCTACGCCCGCGACGGACACCGTCGAGTCCGCGGAAACGGGCGCCACGTTTGTCCTCTGCGCCAACGAACCGGCCGGTTTCAAGTGCTCGCTTGACGGCGCGCCCTTCTCCTCGTATCAGACGCCTGTCTACTTCGGGGACCTCGAGCCCGGACGGCACTCGATCGTGCTCACCGCGTCGGACGGCAACGGGAACAATGCGGATACTCCCGTGTCTTTCCGCTGGAGGGTGCTGGCTCCGGGCGATTCCCCGGGCCAATCTTCCGCGACGGATCAGTCTGCCGGGGGCAACGGCCCCGGAAGCGCGGGGTTGGCGGCTCCCACCGGGTTGACCGTCACGGCCGGAAACGGCGGCGTCACGCTTGCCTGGAATGCCGTGGCAGGAGCCACGGGATACAAGGTCTACCATGGGACCTCTTCGTCAAACCTCAGTCAGTGGGCCCTTTCGAGCGAGGCCAATGCCACGGTGGGAGGACTGACCAACGGGACAACGCACTATTTCGCCGTGGCAGGCACGGCCGGCTCCGTCGAGAGCGCGAAGAGCGATGTTGTGAGTGCGACTCCGAGCGGGGCCTCGCAGGGGGTTGTCCTTTCGGCCCCGGCGGGCGTGGCTGTCACCGTTGGTGACGGTCAGGTGACGATCTCCTGGACGACGGTGGCTGGGGCATCGAGCTACAAAGTGTACTTTGGCACTAGTCCGAGCGCCCTGACCTCCACGGCGGCCGGTTCCACGACGAGCGCGGCGATCAGCGATCTGACAAACGGCACGACCTACTACTTTGCGGTGGCGGCCGTTTCCGGGAGTGCGGAGAGCAGCAAGTCCGCAATCGTCGCCGGAACCCCCACTGCCGTCGCCGATACCACGCCCCCGGTTTTTGCCGGGCTTGCCTTTGCCACGGCCGTCTCGTCGGGCCAAATCGATCTCTCTTGGAGCGCGGCGACGGACAACGTGAGCGCGTCGTCCGCCATCACCTACCGGATCTGTCAATCGGTGACATCCGGAACCTGTGCGACGAGTTTCACGGCCACCTACACCACAGTCGCCGGAGCCACCTCGTACAGTGTGACCGGTCTCACAGGGGGGACAACCTACCACTTCCTCGCCCGCTCCGTGGACGTGTCGGGGAATCAGGATACGAATGGGATCGAGAGAAGCGCCACAACCCAGCAGGTCTCAAATTCCTGGGCTACCAAGGCCGCTATGCCCACCGGGATTTATGGGCTGGCTGCGGTTGCCGTGAATGGAAGAATCTACCTGATCGGGGGGGGCGCTGCTGGCGGCGTCCAACTTGCGACGAACGAAGAGTACGACCCCGTGGCGGATGCTTGGGCGACGAAAGCGCCGATGCCCACGGCGAGAAGGGCTCTAGGGGCGACGCTTGCAAACGGAAGGATCTACGCCATCGGGGGAATGGGTACAGGCTCGACGTTGCTCGCGACAAACGAGGAGTACGATCCGGTGGCCAATACTTGGTCCACGAAAGCGGCCATGCCAACAGGGAGGTTCGCCCTCGCCGTGACGAGTGCTAACGGGAAGGTCTACGCCATAGGCGGGAGCGTCAACGGTGGGCCGTTCTCTTCGACGAACGAGGAGTACGACCCCGTTGCGAATAGTTGGGTGACCAAGGCGCCGCGGCCGACGGCGAGCTACAACCTTGTGGCGGCCGCTGCAAACGGCAAGATCTACGCGATCGGCGGATACATACAGGGCTATGTTGCGACCAACGTGAACGAGATGTACGACCCCAATACGAACACTTGGACAGCGCGGGCGTCCATGCCTACGGCGAGATACGGCTGCACGGAAACGGTCGCCGGTGGAAAGATCTACGTCATTGGAGGGGACGACGGCGCAAGCTACTTGGCGGTCAATGAGGAATTCGACCCTGCGACGAACGCGTGGTCTTCGCTGGCGGCGATGCCGACAGCCAGAGCTTATGCCGCGGCGGCGGAGGAAGGTGGAAGGATCTACGTTCTTGGAGGTGCGGCGACAGGTGTACTCCAAGTGGCGAACGAGGAATATACGCCGCCGTGAGGAGGCGGCATGAGCGCTCGGCGGTGGCGGTTTCAGCGGAATCCGGAGCCGGGCTATCGCTGTTGAAAGTGGGCTCCTTGCTTTGGTGAGAGACCCGCTCGGGGTTTCACCGACGATGGGCGATCGGCGAAAGGGCACGCGATTCGAGGAGTTGCGGGCCGTCGTGAGTGCCGGAATCACAGCAGAGGCGATCTCAGAGCGCCTCCAATCATGGCCTGCCGACGCCTCCGCAGCGAAGACCGCGAAGGAAATGGAGGGGCTGGGGTTCGATGTGGCAGGCGTCCAGGGCATGGGGAGCCAGTCTGTCACCGGCTTCGTGAAGCGGGAGTCGCTGACGACCGGCACGGTTGGAGATCACGCCCAGCGCCTTACGGCAGAGGTTCTCATCTCTGAAGCCTCGCCCCTTCCCGTTGTTCTGTCCGCCCTGAAGGCCCGACCCCAACTGTTCGTCCTTACCGGGAATGAAACCGGGGGAATCGTCACCAGAGCAGACCTCAACAAGCCGCCTGTCCGCATGTACCTGTTCGGGATCATCACGCTTCTCGAGATGCACCTCAGAGATTGGATCACGCAGGCCTATGACGGTGATTCCTGGCAGAAGAAGTTGACGCCAGCCCGCCTGAAGTCGGCTCGCGATCTGCAGGCAGAACGCCGCAAGCGGAACCAAGATCTGGGCCTTCTCGACTGCCTCCAATTCTGCGACAAGCGGGATTTGGTGGTCCGGCGAGACGAGCTGCGCAGGCAGTTGGCACTTGGGACGAAGGATGAGGGACATGGCTTTCTCAAGCGAGCCGAAGATCTTCGCAACCATCTCGCTCACGCGCAGCCGGATGTTGCGGGGGGCTCTTCTTGGGAGTCAGTAGTCGATGTTGTCGAGTGGATCGAGTGCGTCCTTCGCCGGTCCGATGAGCAGATCGACCGGGGAGTGGAGACCTCCACCGCGGTCCGAGTCTGAACCGCAACGCGGTACGAGGTTTGAGTCATGGGGCGATGTGGGGACGTAGCATAGACGAGTACTTATTGGAGCCAAGCCTCGATCCGGCCTTTGAGGCTGCCCTGTTCGAGAGCCCCGCGCCGGGCGCAACGGTAGATCGCACCTGCGAGCTCAGAGCTAGGCTGCGCTCATGGAATCAACTCTTGACACAGTACACCTCCGGGGGTGGGTGTGCGATCCCCGGGATGGGCCGGCCTGGATCGGAGGCGTACTACGCGGTCGGTGTCAGGTCTCGTATTCATGCATGCCGAACCCGACGTGGGGAGGCATTCTCATGCCTCCGCATGAGCCGTCGGCTCGTCGGTAGGCGGTCACGTCAGCCGATCTTCCGGTGGGAGAGCTTTTCGATGGCGAGGCGTGCAAGTTCCATCGCTTCACGAGCGACGGGCGCGAGGAAGATCTCCCCATGATAGTAGCCTGCGATATGGATGAGCTTGCGCGCGTCGGACAAGAGCCGGACGAGCTTGCCGTTGTGGACCGCGAGCCGCTGACCCACAGCCTGCAGAAGACCATCCCACGATTCCGGGATTCTTTGTTCGGGCAAGCCCTTCCGGATAAGGGCCGTTTTTGTAGCCATGTCTACGGCAAGCCAGGCTGTGCCGAAAGCTTCGCGGACCGGCTTGATGTCTTCGTACCTCTTGCCCTCGGTCTTGCACCGCGCAAGAAGCTCCTCGGCGTTCCGGTAGTACCGGATCGCGTCGTCGAAGCCATTGGCATCTTGGATCTTGCTTCCCACGTGCTTCATTGTCCCATCGCCCATCCCTCGTGTCAAAACGCATTGGCGAGGCCGGTGCGGTAGAATCTCATGCTCAAGGGGCCAACTCCATGTCTTGGCATGTCTTGGTGTCAGGCTGGATTCTGGACTTCATCACGAGAGACCCTCCATGTCTCACGCCAGCCGGGGCTCTGCCGCCTCGTCTCTTTCCGCTTCACGCCGTCGATACGACCGGCGGATGACGTGATCGAACGCGCCGGGGAATTCGACCGTCGGTTTGCGCGCCATCCCGGCATCCTCCGCCCCCTTCCACAGTAGAGTCCAGAGTCATGCCTGGCACCGTGTGTATGTACCGTGTGTACAGGGTCAGGTACCGACGGCTATGGGCGTCCCTGGGATCTCCGCCGGTTGTTTCGCATACATAAGCGCGTCCCGGAGGTCCTCGGCAGTCAAATTGGGGTACTCCGACAAGATTTCCTTCGGCTTCTCCCGGTTGGCCAACATCTCCAGCACCACGTACACAGGCACTCGTGTCCCCCGAAAGTGGGGCCGTCCACCGCGGTAATTCGGGTCAATGGCGACTCGACCTGGCAGGCTCATTTCGTCACTCCTTGGAGACGTTGGCCGATTCTGCAAGGTTTGTAAACAGACCGTAGGCAACGCCGGGTTCCCGAGCCAAGGGGGCGCACCCAATGCCTGCCCGCGCCGCTTCGGCAGGCGGGGAGGGCCAGGGGGACGTGGCACGTCCCACGTGCGGAGACCTCAAGGGGGACCAGGGGGTCAAATCTTGACACAGTACACATCCGGGGGTGGGGTGTGATCTTTGGGTGACGCGACCGCACGGCGAGAGATTCCCCGCTCACGGACTGCACTTGACGAGGTTACACAGTTATGTGTACACTGGCCACATGCAGGGCAGGATCCAAGTCGTATTGGAGGGGGCGCTGTATCGAACAGTTCGGAAGCGGGCGATCGCGACCGGCTCTTCTCTGTCCATGACCGTTCGGGATCTGGTGCGCAAGGGCTTGGAGATCGAGGAGGACATCATGCTCTCACGCGTGGCGGAAGCGCGGTGGAGGAGCCTCAAACGTTCGAAGGCGATCCCGCACGCGGTCGTGAAGAGACGCCTTGGAATGTAGGGTCTTCTACCACCCTTTGGTGGCGGAAGACGACCTCCCGAGACTTGATCTTCCCATCCGGCGGCGGGTCCTGTCCGCCATCGAGAACAAGCTGGCCGTTGATCCCCTCGGATTCGGCAAGCCCCTGAGCAGCACGCTGGCGCATTTCCGATCTCTTCGCGCAGGAGACTATCGGATCGTGTACGCCGTTGAAGGTGGACGGATCACGATCCTGGCCATCGGGCACAGGGCACGAATCTACGAAACAGCGGCGCGCAGGACTTGAACGGGCTTATGGGGTCAGGCATGGGGGTTGAGACTTTCGCAGGGTGAGGCATCTGGAGCAGTCGGCAGTCACGATAAAAACGCCTGAGGGGCAGGCTTGGGGGTTGCGATTCTCAGCCGATCTCATGGAATATTCACCTCCATGAAACTTCCCGGCACACAGGCATCAACGGCTTGTCTAATGGCCTCGGCAGCCTTTCGAATTCGAGGCCAACTGGTGGACGAAAGTACGACGACGGCGATTTTTCCTTCGCCCAGGCTTTGCTGACCGGGAAGCTTCCGGTCGGTTGTGACAAGAACCTCAAAGCCTTCCTGCTCCGCCACTGCCAGGAGATCACCGTTGCTCAAGGTATTCCAGGCGCGCTCAAAAGCGGTTTCCACCTGATGGGGGTTCAGAAGCTTGCGCAGGGGCACGGGCGTCCCTTGGTCAAACAGGATGCGCACTCAGGCAGCCTGGGGGGGGGTCAAGGTCTTGGCCGCATGGTCAAGTACCGCGCGCACCTGCTCCATGGTGACGCCCGGGAACCACTCCACAAACTCAGCAATCTTCACGCCATCTTCAAGGTTCTCGAAGAGGGCTGACACCGCAACGCGCGTGCCCTTGAACACCCAGGCTCCACTTACCCGGTGTGGGTCGCGTTCCACCGCTGGACAGAATGACCAGTACGCCATGGTGCCATACTAGCTCTGACCGCCCAACGATTCAACACACCTGCCGCCGCCGCGCGGCGTCAAATAGGGGTCATGGGGTCAGGCATGGGGGTTGCTGATAACCTGCAATTCCGGTCAAGCGGCTTTGAGTGTGTAAAAGTGTCGGGGCGTCGAGAGCGCATATTTTCTCCAGTTGAAGTTCACCGTGAGGCCCACGTACGCGAGAAGGCGGTACGTGGTGATTTCTCCGCCGATGATCTCCATCGCTTTCGTCCTTCGCTTGAACTCTTTGTTCACTCGTTCGATGGGATTGGTCGTCCGCAGGCTCGGCCAGTATTTCTCGTCGAACTGGAAGAACCTCAGCAGACTGTCCAAATCCCGCTCGATGATCCGGACGGCGGTGGGATAGACCCCGCGCCACCGATCCCGCAGGTCGTGGAAGGCCTTGGAGAGATCGCGGTGTCAGGTCTTGCATTCATGCATGCCGACGGCGAGGTAGGGAGGCACTACCACGCCTGCGCATGATGCGGCGGCGCGTCAGCAGGCGGTGGAGTCAGGCGATCTTCCGGCCGGTGAGTTTCTCGATAAGCAGGCGGGCGACGTCGCAGGAGCGGGGGCCATTTTGGGCATCATGAGTCCACCGGGATCGGGCGGCTTTCAGCCGGCGTTACGATTCCCGGCGGATTCGTCCGAATTGGTCCGGCGTTAATTCGATGTCCCTCAAGATGGCGCGGACCATGCCACGATGGAGGTCTTCGCCGCGATGCATGGGCACCACGGTGGCGCGGCCGTCGGAGTGCCGGAAATAGGCGTGGCTTCCACGTTGACGAATCAATTCAAACCCAAGACGCCGGAGAATTCTTGTCATCTCGGTCGATGACAAGACCGGGAGCCTGCTCAAGCGGTCAGTTCAATCTGGTGAACGCCGACGAAAGTGTTTTGCTGAACGGGGCGCTTCTCGATTTCCAAGCAAAGGCGGATGGCCTCCCTTAGCCGTTTCTCCAGTCCGGAAAGGGTTCGGGCCTGCGTATGGCAGCCCTTGAGGTCGGGAACAATCCCGACATACCAACCGTCCTCGTCCCGTTCAACAATGACCGGGAAGCGATAGGTCTTCACAAAGTCACCGTAACACCTACTGGCCCATCGCGCAACGGACGAAGACACCGACTTCGCGTTCCAGGTCCTTCCTGTGAAAGACCGCGCCAATGACCACCTTGCCCCCGTCCACTCGATAGATCGCTCGATAGTCGCCGGAGCGGAACCGATAGGTAGCGATCCTGAACCCCCTCAACTTCCTGCTCTTCGGGGACGGCGGGCAGGGATCATTCTGAAGCGAGAGCAGATCATCCAATACCTGGAGTCTCGCGGGCGGATCGAGCTTGCGGAGTTGCCGATGGGCTTTGGGCGAGACTTCAATCGCCCATTTCACGCTTGGTTTCCTCGATCAAGCGTTCGATGGGGAGACCGCCCTTCTTCCGATACTCCTTGAAGGACCGATCCAGGGCCTTCCGAAAACCGGCATGGTGCTCAAGTAGGTACTCTTCGAAACTGTCCTCATCCAGAGGGATCAGGGCCGCCGTGGGCTTCCCGTGGGAGACCACGACCACCCCGCCGGTCTTCCGCGCTTTTCGGATGAACTCCGAGGCTCGCGCTTTCAGTTCGCGAACATTCGCAAAAATCATTGTAGTCCCAATTATAGACTACATCCCCTGCCCGTCAAGCGTGTCTGCGCTGGAGTTCAACGAATTTCCCTCGTGCGCGGCGGGGCGTTCACCCCCACCCTCACCCTCTCCGCCGCGGCGGATCGAGGGGGAGGGGACCCCTTTGAAACCCTTCCCCCCAGGCCCCGAATGGCCACATTCGGGGCCTGGGGGGAAGGCCTGGATAGGGGGTCGAACGCAAGTGAAGCGAGAATGCGGCTACTCCCCATAGTGTGTCTTCGCCCGGTGGATGAAAACCGTTCTCTGTGGTTCGCTGACGGAGTACACGATTCGGTCCTTGTACGTGAGCCTGTAGGAGAAGAACCCGGCGAGGTCACCCACAAGCCGCTTTCCGCAATACGGATCCTTCGAGAGTGTTTCGAGGAGAATCTGCCTGAGCTTGAGCTGAAGCTTGGGAGTCAGCGCGTGGAAATCTTTGACGGCAACGCGAGTAAGGCGGATCTCATAGGGCTTCACGTCTTCTTGCGAAAGAGCTCGTCCATGGAAACCGTCTTCCCCGTCTTCATCTGCCTGAGCGAGGTGCTGAGCTTCCGGCGGAATCCGGGAACGGAAAGGAGATCCAGAGTCTCGACAAGCCCCTCGTAGTCTTCTTCGGACATCAGGATGGCAACGCCCCGACGATGCTGGATTCGGTAGCTCCGGTGGCCTTCAGCCGCTCCCTTGACCAGATCGAAGAACTCCCGGCGTGCCATCGTGGCGGTCAGCGTCGTCATGCGGGACCTTCCATGAAAGCGTACGTTATAGCGTACATGGTTGCGTGCGTTGCGTCAATCCCAGGGCGTTCTGGAGTTTCCTGAATTTCCCTCGTAGCTTCGAGGGCAGGATTTCCTCCCCTTTGTAGGGCTTGTCATTACCCACATCTTTTTCGGCCGGTCTGCCGACTATCTGTTGTGGCGGGCTACAGGAGGATGGATTCGGCATGGATGTGACCCTTCTTGACCCCCTGGAGTGGGCTGTGATGCAGTTCTCGGATGCCCACCTGGGCGACGTTCGACGCTCCAAGCGCTTGGTGCGCGTGGCCGCGGCCTTGGCCGCCCGCCCCACGGGCACCCTCCCACGAGCCTTCCCGGATGCGGCTGGTTTGAAGGGAGGCTACCGACTCTTGTCCGGATCGGAAGTGACTCACGAAGACATCGTGGAGCCGCCCACGCGCAAGACTCATCAACTGTGCCAACAGCCCGGGACGTACCTGTTGATCGAGGACACCACGCAGTTGGACTTTACTTCCCGCCGGGCGACGAGGGGGTTGGGGCGGATTGGAGACGATCGAGGCCGTGGGTTGTATGTGCATACCACCTTGGCGGTGCGTGTGCAGGACGGGCAGGAGCCCTTGTCTCCGGCGGTGACGCTGGTGGGTTTGTTTGGGCAGAGCTGTTGGGCCCGCACCGATCCGCCCCGGGAGGACCGCCAGGACAAGGCGCGACGCCTGAGGCGGCCCCGGGAATCGCAGCGATGGGCCAAGGCGTTGAAGGTGGCGGGGCGTCCGGGGGCCGGAGTGGAATGGATCTATGTGGCCGATCGAGAGTCGGACATTTACGAGGTGTTTGAGGTCTGTCGGGCACAAGGGGTGAACTTTGTGGTGCGAGCCAGTTGGCCGCGCGCGTTGGAGTCGCACGAGGGGTCGGTGAGGGACGCCGTGGCCGCCGCACCGGTCCGAGGCGGCTTCGAGTTGACGCTTCGCGCCCGGCCGGGACAATCGGCTCGCCGGGCGTGTTTGGATCTGAGGGCGTGCGAGGTCGAGATTCGAGGGCCGTGGCGTCCGGACCGGCGGTGCGATCCGATGGGATTGAACGTGGTGGAGGTGCGGGAGGCCGGTGCACCCCCGGGCGTGGAGCCGATTCACTGGGTGCTCTTGACCTCGCGGCCGATTGAGACCCTGGACCAGGTGCACCGGGTGGTGGGTTTCTATAGTCGGCGGTGGTGGGTGGAGGAGTATCACAAGGCGCTCAAGACCGGGACGCGGGTGGAGGCCAGTCAGCTGAGCCAGGCGGATCGGGTGGAGGCGCTGGTGGGGATCCTGGCGGTCGTGGCGGTTCGGCTGTTGAACACCAAGCTGTTGGCCTCCGCTACGCCCCAGGAGCCGGTCGGGCCCGAGGAGATGGAGCCGCAGGCGCTCAAGATCTTGGAGACGCGCTATGGAGTTCCGGCCGGGGGATGGACGCGGGCAAGCGTGCTGATTGCCGTGGCCCGGATGGGTGGATTCTTGGCCCGCAAAGGCGACGGATCGCCCGGGTGGATCACGATCTGGCGCGGCTGGTCGCAACTGGCGCCCATGACGGAGGGTTACATCCTGGCCGAGGAAGTTCATGGAATCAAATGTGGGTAATGACAAGCCTTTGTAAGAGGAGGCCAGGTGGGGTAGAAGAGCCGAGGGACCCCTCTCTACCTCCCCCAACCCCTCCTTACAAAGGAGGGGATTGTGAACGCTCCCCGAAAAATTCAGTAAACTCCAGCAGGGTATTGGCGGGTCCGGGGTGGCTTCAAGCCCGCGGGAGAGGGTCAATTCAAGACACGGGAGAAACCCAGGGGGGGTGCGATCTCGGGGAGGGCCGAACCGGCCACGATGGGATCAGGCCCGGCCTCCAGCTGCCTCATCCCATCGTGGCGGCGGCCATCGCCGGAAGGTTACCTGTCATCGACTTCGCGGCGGTGACCGATCCTCAGGATCAGTACTTTCCCCTCCAAGAGTGCGAAGATCACGCGGTAGTCACCGACGCGGAGCTTGCGCAACCCCGCGAAGCGACCCCGCAGCATGGGATACGCGTCGGCCTTGTCGGCAAGCTCCAACTCTATCTTGTCGAGGATTCGCCGGGCGTCCGTCTTGGCCAGGTGTTGAAGGTCTTTCCGGACACTTCTCTTGTACGTGATCTCATAGGCCAAGGGACTTTCTCAGCTTCCGGCTGGAAACGACGGGGTCCGTTGGGTCACGCAAGCGGTCCAGGGCGATCTGCACGTCGGCGAAGTCGTCGAAATAGGTTTCAAGGGCTTTCTGAATGTGAAACGACCGGGATCGCTCGGTTTCTTTCGCAATTTTCTCCAATTCCCTGGCGATCTTCTCCGGGAGACGAACGGACACGGCCGCGCTCATAGCAAGGCCCTTGCTGTGATCATTGTATTACATTGTGTGCACCCTGTTCATCCATGTCAAGCCCGGATCCGTACTGCCATCAGCAGGCGAGTCGCGGTCCCCGAACGAAGCTGCCGGCCTTGATGGGTGCGCGGCTGCCAAGTCCAGCCTGGCACGGCGTACGATGTAGATGGCCCGGAGGTTGTTGACGGCTCGAATAGCCCGTCCTATCGTTCGCGTGATGGCCGAGCTGGTCAATGAGTTCGCGTGGTCCGTCTCGCGGGCCCGTACGTTCAAAGAGTGCAAGCGGCAGTACTATTATGACGTGTACGGGTTCTGGAACGGTTGGAGGGATGATGCTCCGGAGGAGACAAAGGAGCTCTACGTCCTTCACCAACTCAAGACGCGGTGGATGTGGGCGGGTGAAGTCGTTCACAACGCCATCCAGCGCTACTTGGAGGAGTTGAAGCGCGAGCATCCGGTCGAGTCCGGCGCATGGAGGGCGGACACGGTCCAGAGAATGCGCGCGGACTGGGCCAACTCGCGTCGGAAACTCTACAGAGAGCCGGGAATGGCCAAGCGCAGCCTCGCCCTTTTCGAGCACGAGTACGATGTGGAGGTAGCACAGGAGAAATGGCGGGATCTCTCGGGGATGGTGGAGGACTGCCTCATGGCCTTTGAAGATACCAAGGCCCTTGAGAACCTGCGGCGTGTCCCCTCCTCAGACTGGACGATCGAGGAGTTCGTGAAGATCCCGTTGCGCGAGCCGGAAGGAGGCGGATCCGTTCTCATGCTGGCGAAGATGGATTTCGTGTACCGGACGCGCGAGAGGCACCTGAGGATCATTGACTGGAAGACGGGCAAGGGCGAGAGCCGGGGTGGAGGCGCGGACGCAAACGATGATCTCTCGGATACGGCCTTGCAGATGGGGGCCTACGGGCTGGCCGCCGTGGAGAAGTGGAAGACCGCGCCGGACGCCGTCGAAGCCTTCGCGATCAATCTGAGAACCCGCGCCGAAGCGCCCTACCCGGTCGGCCCCCAGGAGGTGGAGCGCGCCCGGGCGAGGCTCTTCGACGACGCGAAGGAGATGAGATCGTTTCTCCGCGACCCCGGGTCCAATCTGGCGATCGAGGACGACTATCCCGGCGCCGCCGATCCCGACATCTGCCGGTGGTGCGGCTTCCGGCGCCTCTGCCCCGTCCGTCCGGCCTGAGATCGCGGCGCGAGGCCGAGAGGGGGGTGGGTTCGCGTGGCGAGCCCCTCCAAGAGAGGCAGCGCCGCAGCCCAGCCTTCTCCGAGAGCAGAAGTCAGATGCTACCGCGTGAGGTAGACCAGTTGGTTCAGTCGGAAGATGTTGCCGAGGAGGAAGAAGTTGCAGCCGATGCAGTGGTGGGGGGCGTGTTCCATGGTTGACGTAGTGAAGTGGTGGTACGCCACCAGGTCGTTGGGATAGTAGTAGGGGCTCTCGAAGGTGTCCGCGTCCAAGAGGAGGGTCCGAACGAAGGAGAGGATGTGTCGCGCGCGGTCGAGGTACCACGTCTGCCCCGTGGAGGCGTACATCTCGAGGAGGGCGTTGACCATCGAGCAGTTGGTCGAGAGGTGGCGCTGCTCCTGTCCCTCAGGCTCATCGTAGTAGCCGCCGGTGGTGGGCTCATAGGCGGCTTCCATGGCGGACAGCACCTGCTGGGCGCGTGTGCGGTAGCGTTCGTCGCCGGTCACCTGGTAGGTGCGGGAGAGGGCGATCAGGAGACCGCCTTGGGCATAGGCCCAGCCGGAAGAGGTGTTTTGGTAGGTGCATTGGCCGGCATCGGCGTCGCAAGCCGCGGTGTTCCAGTAGAGCCGATCCGCCACTTGGAGCGCGTACTCGGCCAGATCAATCCCGTCCTGCCGGAGGCGCCCCTCGGTGACCTGGGCCACCCGCGCGCCAAAGGCAGCGACGGCTCCGAGACTGGTACTGCACCCGATGTGCTCGCACATGAGAGTGACGATCGTGGCGCATTCGGGGTACGTGAGATCGCCGTTCATGCACATGGGGATGGCGTAGGCCACCTGCACCCCGGCCTCGAGGAAGAGAGCGAAGATCGGATTCCCCGTGTGCTCGTAGGCATCGGCCAGCGAGGGGAGGCCGGAGGCGGCCTCCGTCAGTTTGTCCGCGTCCAGGAATCCATGACAAACGAAAGACCGGACAACGTCGAGGATGGTGCGGATCTCGTATTCGACCGTCTTGAGCCCCTTGGCCACAAGGTCCGCATCGTGTGAGGCGCGGCCGTATTGGAGGAGGAGCGCGGGACCGAAGGTGAGATCGTCGTACTGGCTGTCATCGATCCAGTTTCCATCCGGCGACCAGTAGTGATTCCGGACGTTCTTCAGGACGGTCTGGAACATTCCTTTCTCTTCGCGGATGATTCCGAGGGGCTGGAGGGTTGTGCCCTCCCAGGGCTGAGGGAGGGAGGATGTCGGCAGCGAGCCGATGCCGCCCGACTCGCTCGACGTCGAGGGTAGGTGGGTCTCGATGTTTTCCAGGAAGAGGTTTAAGCCGCTTGCGAGTTGATGGCGGAGGCTGTCGATCGGGCTGGCTTGGTTGAGCAGGGTGGTGAGTGAGTTCAGCCTTGGATCGAGAACCGCCAGATCGGGTCTTCCGTCCGAGTTCACGTCGCCGACGCCCGCGGCGGTTGCCCACACGAAGTTGGAAAGCCGTTGGGCCAGGGCGAGCGTCCCGTCGCCGGCACCGGAATAGACCAACACGTCGTAGCTCGGGAAGGCAGCGTCGAGCCAGCCGTCCCGGTCGAAATCGGCGAGGGCGGCCTCGCCCCAACTGAGTTCGACGTCCGTGCGGGTCGAGGAGGGGTCGCCGAAAGCGCCGCCGCCCGCTCCGAGGAACACGAAGAACTCCGTGGAGTGCCCGGCGACGAGATCGGGCCAACCGTCGCGGTTGAGGTCCCCGACGGTCACGTTGCTCATGTCGTGGCCGGCCCCGATGTGGGTGGCGGGTTGGAAGGTCCCGTCACCCCGTCCGAGGAGAACGGAGAGACCTCCTTCGTATCCGTAATAATTGGCGGTGACCACATCGGGATGGGCATCGTTGTTGAGATCTCCTACGGCGACGTGATTCGGGAGGGCCGCTGTGGTGGCGTAGGTCGCCGGCCCGAACGTCCCGTCTCCGGCGCCGAGGAGCACGGCCACCTTCGAGGAGTAGTCGGCCACGATGGCATCGAGCTTCTCATCGTGATTCAGGTCAGCGAGCGCCACGTAGTAGGCCTTGCTGCCGACCAGAACAGGGGAAGGTGGTGCCAGAGTGCCGTCCCCACGGCCGAGGAACACGGCAAGTGAGGCCGAGCGGTAGTTGCCCGCAACGACGTCGGCATGGCCATCGCCGTTGACGTCGCCAACGGCGGTGTTGTAGTTGTCCGAATCTCCGGAGGAGTAGTCGGCGCGCGTCAGGAATCCCCCGGCTCCGTCGCCCAAGTGGACTGACACCACGCCTTGTGTCCCGCTCGTGACCGCGTCGACCTGTCCGTCGGAATTGAGGTCCGCAAGCGAGAGAGCAACGACGCGGTCGTCGACCTCCGTTGAGGGGCCGACCTCGAAGAGGGCCCCGAAATCGTCGGCAGAACACTCCAACGTGATCTTCTCGAGTTCCGCCCGGAGATCAAGTCCGCCGGCGGCTTGTGCGGTTGGGGCCATCGTGATCGCGCAGGTGCAAGCGGCGAGAGCGATCGCGGCCATGCGAGGTCCATTTCGACGACTCATAGGGCACCTCCATCTTGACGTGAGGGGTTCGCCGGTTTGCCGATGCGCATACCTTCGGCCGGCTATTCCGTCGGAATGCTGAGCGAGAGGCGTCGGGCCGGCTCATCGAGGACGGTTCGTCCCTTGGCTGTCGCTCGTTTCGGGTTGGCAGGCATGCCCCGGGAAAGAGCAACAGCGATGCCAGAAGGATCGATGTTGGAAAAACCCGGGGAAGATCAAGCCATCGGCGACACTCGCGGGGGTGACCGGGATCTGTTTCCGGATGTGTGGCCGCCGTTGAGCAGATCTGTCTGGCTGCCGTCAGCCGATGGGCTGAAAATGAGCAGATCGGGGCCGGGGCTGAGTTGCCTCTTCGCGCTTCAGCCCGGAGGGTGGGCGGGAGCCGCCCATGGCTGGAGGTTTGATGGTGACTCGGTGTTTGGCAGGAGGCGCGGAGGGCGGGGAAGCCGGGGGCTTCCCCGCCACGCTACGTTCCTTCGAAGTCGGCGCTCAGCGCGTCGGTGTGAGCAGCACGGCCCGCCAGTCAGATCCGGAGACGATCGCGGATCCCACGATTCGGCCCCGTGCGTTGATCCCCTCGGCCGAGACGATGTCGTACTCGGAGAATCCCGGGATGAGCTTGTTGAGGTATTTCACGACCCCGTTTCGCCACAGGAACCCCTCGTAGCTGAAGGTTCCGGGTGTTTCGGTTCGCCCAACCATCACGCCGCGATCGTTGATGTCGTTCACCGCAGGTGTCAGTTGTTCGCCGCCGAGGAGGCCGAGATCGGTCATCTGCCCTGCGCCCCAGATGAAGGCATGCACCTCGCCGCCCGCTGTCTGGGAGATTCCGATGACCTGGCCGTTGTTGTTGATGGCGAAGGCCTCGCCCCAGTCGCCGCCCAGGGTGCCGAGGTCCTGTGGGATCCCGTTTTCCCAGATCACCGCGCGCGTCACCCATGAGGGATCCAGCGCCGAGCCTGCGATCTGGCCGAGGTCGTTGACGTCGCGCGCGTAGCTGCGTGGGCCCCCGAGCGTACCGAGGTCGGTCATCACGCCGGCTTTCCAGGAGAATGCGTGGATGAATCCCTCAGCGGTGAACGCATCCCCGACTATTTGGCCCGTGCTGCCGATGGCCCTCGCATAGCTGGATGCCCCGCCCAGGGTTCCGAGGTCGGTCATCGTGCCGCCCTGCCAGAGAAACGCGTGCGTGCTCGCATCGCCAGCCGTGGATGACTCGCCGACGACCTGGCGCGCGTCGTTGATGTCCTGGGCCACCGCGTAGGTTCCGCCGAGCGTGCCCAAGTCCTTCATGCCGGCGGCGGTGGTCCACAGGAAAGCGTGAGGGGCAGACGAATCCGCTACGTTTGATTGCCCTACGACCTGGTCGAACCGATTGATCCCGGTGCCTGAACTGCAGCAGCCACCCAGCGTGCCGAGATTGGTAACCGTGAACGTTTGGGCCTGCGCTGCGGAATCGGTGCCCCACAGCAGCGCAGCCGTAGCGGCAGCCGCGCCGATGCGTGTCGTCAAGGATCGCCGTCGGCCTCCGCCGTGGTTTCGTCTTTTCGATTTCATCACTGGACCTCCTTCATGGTCGCCTGGCCCGCATGGAACTTGTTTTTTTTCGGTCCCCCGGACCTTCTCACCGTATCGCACGTTCGCCATCCGGGCCGGTTCGCCAGGTTGGTCCCTTGAGAGCAACACGAGTGCCAGGACCGGTTTCTCGCCGTGATTTGCAGAAGACGAGGTATCTTCTTACCGTTGGAGGCATTTGCCGAGTAGGCGAGGTTCGCCTGGCTGGCCCTGGACAGAGGGTTGTGGCCACCGGCAGCCAATCGGCCGGATTTGGACAGGTCAGCGTCTTGAGCGCAGTGCGGCTTCGACTGTCTCGAGGAGGTGATCTTCGGAGAACGGTTTGGGCAGGACTGCGAAGGCTCCAAGTCGCGCAACCGAAGCTCCAGACGCGGTTCCGGCTATGGCTGAGAGGACGATCACCGGGCGTTGTGCCGACTGGCGTCTGACCAGTTCACTGGCATCGCCTGAGGGGAGTCGCAGATCGCTCACGATGGCGTCGGGAGGGCTCGATTGCAGGATCCTGCAGGCGTCGGGTAGGTCATGGGCGGTCTGGACCTCGTGGCCGTTCAGCCGCAGGAGGGTGCTGACTACGTCACGCACGCCCTTTTCGTCTTCGATAACGAGGATCCTGGCCACGACCGAATCCGCGACATTCTTCATTGGATAGGACGTGTTGCAAGGAGGGGCTGGACCGCACGGAGCGAGGTTTTGCTGTGGAGGCTGCTGCGAGTGATGTGCATGCTCCATCCCAAGCAATTTCAATGCCGAATTGTGATCCATATCACAGTACGGAATTGCCGCCGAACACCGGGGGCAGTGTCGGAATCCGGGTTGCGGCTACTTGGTCCCGAGCCGCGCCAGCTTGGTTCGGAGTTTCGAGCGCGTGATACCGAGTCGCCGGGCGGCCTCGGACTGGTTCTGGTGGGTTTCCTCCAACGCTCTCCGGATGAGCGTCCGCTCGGTTTCTTCGAGATTCAGCGAGGAGGCCGCCGGCGGTGGCCCTGCCTCAGGGGGCGCGGTCGCGATCGGAGGGGCCTCCCGGGGGGGGGGAGGCGTTTTCCGGGCTGCGAGAATCGGAAGCTGCGGCGTATCCACGCGATCCCCTTTGGAGAGGATCACGGCGCGCTCGATCAGGTTCTCCATCTCCCGCACGTTGCCCGGCCAGTCGTAGCCGCGGAGAGCTTCGAGGGCTTCCGGGGTGAGATCGGCAATGGCTTTGCCCATGGCCGCGGCGTGCCGCCTGACAAAGTGCGCGGCGAGGAACTCGATGTCTTCCGGCCGCTCCCTCAAGGGTGGCAGCGCGAGGGGGAAGACATTGAGCCTGTAGTACAAGTCCTCCCTGAATGCGCCATCCTGGACCATCCGGGCGAGATCCCTGTGTGTCGCGGCGATCACACGGACATCCACCTTGACCGGATCGAGGCCGCCGAGGCGTTCGAAACTCCTGTCCTGGAGCACCCTCAGGAGTTTGACCTGGAGGTGGGTGGGCATGTCGCCGATTTCGTCCAGGAAGAGTGTCCCGCCGTCCGCCGTCTCGATCTTCCCCTTCTTGCGTTGTGCCGCGCCGCTGAACGCCCCTTTTTCGTATCCGAAGAGCTCGCTCTCGAGGAGAGAGTCCGGGATCGCGCCGCAGTGGATGGCGACGAAGCGGCGATCCCGCCGCCGACTCTCGTTGTGCAGGGCTCTCGCCAGCACTTCCTTGCCGGTTCCGCTCTCGCCGAGGATCAGGACCGTGGCGTCCGGGTGTTTTGCCACTTCTTTGGCGAGAGAGAGCACCTCGTACATCTTCGGCGAGGCCGTGGGGAATTGCCCGAGTGTCCACTCGCCGGCCAGTTCCGTGCGGAGAGAAGCATTCTCCTCAAGGAGCCTCTTCCTCGACAGGGCCCGCTCCAGTGTGAGGAGAAGCCGCTCCTCGTCGTACGGCTTCGTCAGGTAGTCGTAGGCTCCCTCCTTCACCGCCTGTACGGCCGATTCGATGCTCCCGAAGGCCGTAAGCAAGATGACGGGCGGCGCGCTGCCGATCCATTCGGGCGCGCGCACGCGTCTCAGAATTTCGAGCCCTTCGCCCGACGGGAGCTTGAGGTCGGTCAGAACCACGTCCGGCCGGTCGCTTTCCAGGATGCGAATCGCCTCGGGGAGATCCGGGGCGAGGGAGACCTCGAAGCCTTCCTGTACCAGAAGTCCGCGGAGGACTTGGCGCATCGCGTTCTCGTCGTCCACGACGAGGATCCGGCCACTCATGCGGTGGCTCCTTTGAGGCGGAAGACGAAGGTTGTCCCGCCTCCCTCGCGAGGATGGACGGAGACACTTCCCCCATGGGATTCCATGATTCGGCGCACGATGGCCAGCCCGAGCCCGGAGCCGCGGGCCTTCGTTGTAAAGAACGGCTCGAAGATGCGATGCGAAGCTTCGGGGGGAATGCCGGGGCCCGAATCGGAGATGCGCACCTCAACTCCTTGAGGCGTGGGTCCCTCGGTCTCCACCCAGACTTGTCCACCGGCCCCTGCCGCGTGACGGGCGTTCTGCAATACGTTCAGGAAGGCCTGGTGGATCTGGTCCGGATCCGCCCAGACCCGCGGATCATTCGGGGAAAGACGGCTGTGTACCCGTGGGCTCGCCGCGCCGTCGGTGTCCGCCGCACCCTGCAAGCTGCGCTCCAGCACTCCGTTCAAGGAGACGGTCTGGAACTTCGGTGGCTCCGGCTTCGAGAAATCGAGGTATTGGCGGACGAGGCGGTCGAGCCGATCGGTCTCCTGCCGAATGGTATCCAGCATCTCGTTCCGGATGGAGGGCGGCGTCTTCTCCCGCTCCACCAGTCCGGCCGCCCCCCGGATGGCGGCCAGCGGGTTCTTGATCTCGTGGGCCACCACAGCCGAGAGCTGCCCCAGGGAGGCCCATCGTCTCTCCTCTTCCTCACGGAGCTGGCCTTCGCGGGCACGAAGACGTAGAACGAGGTGACCGGCCACGTAGGAGACAAGCAGGGTGTAGGCGAGCACGACGATGGGGGCCGTGATCACGTATCCGCTTTTCATGAACAGGCCCGGATCGGTGCCATCATGATAGAGGGGCATGTGGGGCAGGAGGCCACGATACTCCAGCGCTCCCAGGGTAGCCACACTCAGAGCGGAGAAGACACTGATGGCGAGCCCAACCGGCAACCCCATGAAGAGGCTGAATCCTGCGACGATGGGTCCATAGGCAAGCAACGCCGGGCTCGCAGCGGAACCGGTGGCATAGACCGTGACGGTGTGGACGGCGAGATTGAAACCGATGTCCGCCAGTGTGAAACCGGTGGAGATGGAAGGGCGGCGGTAGATGACGGGGCGGAGGAGCAGAGCCACGGCCAGCACGAGCCCAACCGCAACCATGATGGCGTGCGTTGTCCATGTGTAGAGCCCGAGGGCGGCCACGAGAAGATAGATCGGGGCCAAGGCCCCGATGAGCCACCGGCCGTAGATGTTTCCTGAGATGCTCCGTTCACCGAGGTTGCTAGGCAGGCCGAACTTCATGGCCGCTCAACGTAGCGTTATACCCCAGCCTGAGTGGGACGACCATCGGATGCGTCGTGACGGGCGAGGAACCTTTGGCGAGAATGGCCGGAGGGTTGGCTGGCGCCGGCCAGGGTTGGCTGCGGCTCACCACTCGTCCCGGCCGCCTTGGCCGGTGGATGGAGGTGGGGGTCGCCGCGGCGAATGTGATTAATGTCACTGCGTAGATGAGCCTCGATTCTCAAGACATTGCACGGAATTTCGTCGAGCGTCCACCTGGCATGGTCCATGCGTTGAGAGGGGCATGACCAAGGGAGGTACGGCGATGAAGAAATCAATCGGATACGCAATGATCATCGGGCTTTGGGTGGTTGCGGGTTGCGGCACGGAGCCGAGGAACGCTTCCACCAACCGCCCGCTTCTGGCGGAGGAGCCTTCCTCCGCGGTGGGGGCCACGGTGCTACCGGCAGATGTGGATTCCGCCGGTTCATCCGGAGGGCTGAGTCGCGGACGCAGAAGCCAGGGTGGGGCGCTGGAGACGGCGGCTCCCGCCGAGATCGCGTCCGGGCCGGTTGCGAGCCCAAGTCCGGAGGTCGCCGCGGTCGAAACGACCGACACTCCATCCACTCAGGCCCCGGCGGCCGAAGAGCCGGCAAGCGAGACGCCGAGCGTCCAATCGGCCATCGAGGTTTCGCCCACGGCCGAGGCGGCGCAAGGCGCGGTGGAGGTGGATCTGGTTGCGGACCAGCCCGCGGAACCGGAGGACGACGGTGACTCGCCTTCGCGCCAGGAAGGGCCACGGGGGATCCTTGGCACCGCGGCTCCCGTTCTCGATCGCCTTCTATTCGAAAGCCCGAGTGTGGCGGAGGCGACGGCGGACGTCCGGGCGCTTCTCAACTTGGTCCGCGCGGAGATTGTGGATCACTCGCGCGGCTTGGTTGTCGAGGGGATCCCGGCGGGCCGCCCGGTGGAACGCAATCGGGGAGTGTCCCGCTACCTTTTTGTCGCAACGTGGGGGCCGACCGCGGCTGAGGAGAATCTTCCGGAGTCGCCGCGAGTGATCACAGGTTCCCTGGCGGCAGTGGAGTCGGTGACGCCCACATGCGCCTTTGACGGCGCCTGGCTCCGTCCGCTGGTGGCGGAGAAGTCGGAGTCCGACGGTGACCGGATCAGCTTGTCTGGGGACGGGCGGACGATCGAGTGGGAAACGAGTGTGGGTGCCCGAGCGGATGGGTTCATTGCCCTTCTGGTTTGTGAACGCCCCGCGGCCGATGCAAATGCGGTGCTGACCATTGCAGGGCAGAGCGTGCAGACGGTGATGCTTGCAGATGTCGGATACCACCTTCTGGGTGACGCCCCCGTCATCGTTCGGGGCGAGGTGCCCGGCAGCGCCGTGGACGTGTACTCTCTCACGAGCGCGAAGTCCCGCACGGACAACTTGGACACGGGCGTGGCGATTGACCTCGTGGGCAACTTGGGACAGGTAGGCGAGCACACCGGCGGCGTGTGGGGCGGCCTGTGGCTCAACACCAAGGCTTCCGATCTCACTGCGGGTTTGGCCGGCGGCATTTGGCTGTTGGACGAACACGCTGCGCCGAATGCGGCATTGGGTGTCTACACCGGTCTCATGACGCCGACGGCCTGGCAGGCCGCCTGCCGCGCGACCGGCGGGGGCGTGTGCGACCAGGGTCGCGAGAGATCGGTGATCGGGTTCTTTGGGGGGCAACCGAGCGCCGACGAACAGAAACCGTCGTCCTACATCCAGGTCGGCCTGCTGTTTGAGGAGCATCCGGAGTATGCCGGCTGCAGCGTGCCGACGGGCGTCGTGGCGGGCACGTTCCAGGTCTCTCCCGGCGTCGGCGCGGGGCTGGCGATCTCTTATCTGGAGACGTTTTTCAACGCGACCGATCCCCGCTTCGCCACGGTTGTGGGGACCTACTGCAAGTGGGCCGCGCCGGCCATCTCATGGGATTCGGTGCGGAGGCAGATCCAGCCGATCATCGAGTCCGGCCTGATCACGGCGGTGTCCGAGGTGGTGCGGGCCTTCGTGCCCTCCGCTGCTTCGAGCCGATAGGCGCACCCCCGAAGCCCGAACCGCCTCTTTTGCCCGGCCCCGAGTGGGGCCGGGCGCCTTTGTTCCGACCGAGATTCCCTGCAATTCCCCGACCGAGGTGACACTCCCTCTTGCCTTCCCACCGGCGAGTGGAATGGTGTGGGTGATGGTACTTCCGACGTGTTTGGGCGGGGGAGTTTACAGACATATATTGTTAACACTACAAAAGTCACGCGATCGACAGACGGGGTCGGCCTGGCCGGGTTGAAAACTCAAGGGGTCTTCCGTGGCCGGATGCACGATGGCCATCGGCGGCTCCACGGGTGTCCGCCACTCTTTGGAACAAAACATGCCTCTCAGGAGACTAATACTTAAGGCTCGTCTGCATTTTGGGTACATGGGGTTACGAGGGTAGCGGGAGGTTGGAGCAGTTGTGATAGATGTTGGTGATGTACGTGTCGAGCTTGCGGAAGCCGAAGGACCGGTGGCTGAC
>JACPQY010000050.1 GCA_016190245.1 Nitrospirota bacterium
ATCGGCGGAGAAATCACCACGTACCGCCTCCTCGCGTACGTGGGCCTCACGATGAACTTCAACTGGAGAAAATATGCGCTCTCGACGCCCCGACACTTTTACACACTCAAAGCCGCTTGACCAATCCACTCCCGCAGAAGGGTTTGGTAGGGAACGCCTTTCCGGCGCAGTGCTTGGGGACGTTGTTTCCTGGAGTGCATAACGGGTGCGCGTCGGCACGGGTGTGTGGCTTGAGGGGTTGTCGTCCGGGTGCACGATCGCGTGTGAGTGCGGCCCCGAGGAAGCGTGGGCGAAGAGGACCTACCGGAATGTTATTGAGGTCGAGATAGATAGTGGAGTTACGAGATTGCTTCGCTTCGCTCGCAATGACGGCTCCGCGCCGAGTCCACTATCAATCTAGAAATAAATAGTGCAGGGGGGACGTTTCCAAGTATTGTAAGTCATGGGGCTGGGTCGGATCGGGTGACAGGAAGGATGGGTGACGCACTGCCCGGCCCTGCGATTCGGATCGGAGGGAGAGGGGGGGCGTTGAGAGAGCCGTTTCGGCTCAGGAGGGCCGTCGGCGGCGCCGGGCGCCTCCATTGCCGAGGATGCGGCCGTTCGACAAGACTCGACGAAGAAGGAGGTTGTTGGATCCGAGCAGCCGGGTCTGTATCTCCTGGTTCCGGACGATTCGGCCACCGAGCCTGCTCGCGTGGGTCGGGCGGATGATGGGCGACCGCTGGCGCCGGGGATTGGACGCTAGGGCCTGAGCGCGCCCGCCGCGGGCGCTGCCGAGTGGACGCTACGCGCCTGACGGTGTGGCGAGGCGCAGGAGCGGGAGCAGGTCGGAGACCCGATCGTCCGGGGCGAAAGCGAGGAGGCCGCCGAGGGCGAACCGCGTGCAGAGGTTCACCGCCTCATCAATCGTGGGCGTGCCTTCCACCACCATCCTGTGCACGAGGTAATGGGTCAGGCCGACGAGGCCCATGGCGAGCGCGGGCTTGTCCGGCACGGTCAGAAGTCCCGTCCGTTCGAGCCGCTCGAAATCGCTCGCGAAGTCCCGAACGATGTCGGTGATGAAGCCCCAGATCACGCCGTCGATCCGCTCGTTCACGCCGTAGCCGTGGCGGAACCAAGTGAGCGTGAGCTCGGGACGGGCCATGTGGGCCTCGAACGCCATCCGGAAGGTCTGGCGGAGCACGGCCACCTGCTCGATGGGCGGGAGCTGTTCGAGGCCGCGTCGAAGATCGGCCATGCGGCCACGGAAGTGGGTGAAGATTTCCTCGAGGAGGACGTACAGGATATCGTCCTTGTCCTTGAAATAGCGGTAAAAGGTGCCCACGCCGGCCGAGGCCTCCCGGGTGATGTCCAGAATCTGCGTGTGGTGAAACCCCTGACGCGAGAAGAGGGTCTCCGCGGCATGCAGGAGCCGTTCGCGCGAGCCAAGAGGTTCCTGGCCGGGAGCGGCAGCCCGTGGGGCGCGGCGTGTCATTGGAGGGGGCGCCTCGCGGAGTCGGCTGCGTCCGGGCGTTCGAATCTTTCCAGCCACTGAGCGATCCGATCGGCGGCCGCTCGCCATCGGGTATCGAGCATCGCGTTGTGGGCGAGGCCCGGCAGGATCGCGCACTCGGCACGGAGACGACGCGCGGTCGCATGAGTTTGCCACGGGCGGTACATTTGATCGCTTCGGCCGCCCACGACGAGAGTGGGGACGTCCGGGGCGGCAACGGGACGAAAGGCTTCGCCAACGAGATCCACGAAGGCCCGAAAGGATTCCCCCTGCATTCTCCGATGGTAGTCGAGGAGAAGTGGCGTGGGGAGATCGGGAGAGAAGAGCCATTTTCGGGTTTGCTCGGGCGAGGCGGCCACTGCATCGAGCCGGCGAGTGCGCAGGGACTCAAGAATCGCCCCCGGAGATTGCATGAAGAAACGGAGAGGCGAGACTACCGCGTCTCGAGGCGTGGCCGAGGCGAGGAACACGAGGCCCTGGATTTGAAAGAGACGCGAACAGGACAGCGCCACCATGCCGCCCATGGAATGGCCGACCAGGATGGGCGGTGTTTCCAGCCATTCGATCAACCGGCCGAGGTCTTGGACGAAGTCGTGGAAGCGTGCGCGTCGGAGGAGGGAGTGGTCGCCGCCATCGCCGTGGCCGCGGAGGTTGGGGGCGTAGCACGTGAATCCGCGCGAAGCGAAATAGGGGAAGAAATTCTCTGCCCAACACCACGCGGCGTGCCACGCGCCGTGGACGAACACGAGGGGAGGCTTCGGCTCTCGTCCATGTGGGGTTTCTATCTTATGAATAGTGAGTGGGATCTCGCCCTCGAGTACGAACGATCGCGTGCGTGGGGAGCTAGGCAGTTGAGCGGGGCTAGCCGGTAACGGAGGCTGGACGCGAAGGCGAGGAGGGGTGGTGGCTACAGACGTGGGCTGCGGGACATGAATATTCACTTCTGGAATTCTACCAAGTGGAGATGAACGTGTCAAGGGGAGAATTTCTGAATTTCTGGCCGCAAACGCAACGGTGGGTGTAGTCAATAATAACATCTTTTAACTACAAGTTAACACACGCACGCGCCAGGGCTTGACACAAAAGCTAGGGCTTGATAATATCGTCGGTAATGAATCATCATATCCTTGGTTTGCTGTTTCCGGAACTGTCGTTTTCAAAGGGGCCTCTGAGAATCCTGACTCCAACGCGGGGGGATCGAGTTCTTCATGGGGCAGAGCTGCCGATCGCGCGTTCTCTCTCAATCCCGGTTGAGTGACGCATGAAAGATCTACGTGATCGCGTGGCGGTTGTGACGGGCGCGGCGGGAGGCATCGGCCGTGCCATTGCGCTTGAGCTCGGTCGCGCCGGTTGCCGGCTGGTTCTCAACGACTTGACGGAATCCCCGCTCGATGGGCCGGCGCGGGAGATTCGGCGGACGGGCAGGGCGGTAGTACTCGCGCCGGCGGACCTGGCGAACGCGGCGGAAGCGACGGGCGTCATTCGAACGGCGATGGAGGCGTTCGGACGCATAGACATTCTCATCAACAACGCGGGCGTCGGCGTCGGCGGGCGGATGGAAAGAATCCCTCACGAAGCGTGGGAGTGGATCATGGGCGTGAACCTTTGGGCACACATCCACACGGTTCGGGCCGTGCTTCCGCATTTCGTCGAGCGCGGGGAGGGGCACCTCGTTCACGTGGCCTCCGCCGCAGGACTTGTCGCCATGGGATCCATGCTGCCGTACAGCGTGACCAAGTTCGCGGTGGTGGGCTTGGCCGAGGCGCTGGCCCAACAGGTCCGCCCTCTGGGGATCGGCGTCACCGTGGTTTGTCCCGCCAACGTGAAGACGCCGATCGCCGAGGCATCGCGTTGTCACTTCGGCTCGCCCGAAAAATCCGACGAGGCCCTCGATGCCGTTCGGGCCTTTGCGGACGCGGGGATTGCCCCGGAACGCGTGGCCAGGAAGGTGGTGCAGGCGATTCGGAAGGACCGGTTCTTCGTCTCGACCCACGGCTTTGTGAGACCCTTTGCCGTCGCGAGGGCGCTGTTCCCCGATACGACGGTCCGCGTCGCGGGTTGGCTGGACCGCCGGATGATGGGCTACTACACTCGCCGCTGGCGCCGCGCCGGCCGTGGGACGGGGGAGGCACACACAGCCGCGGGGTAGTGAGGCCGGGAACACGGGATCGAAAGGGAGGTGATCGTGTGAGAGAGGGTCGAGGTTCTGGTGGAGACAGAAAGGGCGAGGCAAGCCCCGCGTGGAGACAGGGCGTGTCCAACGGGCTTGCCCTGGCGCTCCTCGCGGCGGCTTTCAGCGGATGCGGGAGCGATGGCGCTCTTCCCGACTTCGACATCGAAACGGAGGAGATCTGGGACCACGGCGTGCAGCCGCAGTGGTCGCCGGACGGAACCCGCGTCGCTTTCGTAGGCACCTCTCCGCAAGGCACGCGCGCGATCCACGTCCTGGATGTGACAAGCCGCGCCGTCACGTGTTTGACGTGCGGGATGAAGAAGAGCGCGGTCAAGCCCTCTTGGTCGCCCGACAGCCGCTGGATTCTTTTCACCTCCACCGAGGATTTCGAGGGCAGCTCCATTCTCGAGGAACAGGAGGTCTATGCCGTTCGCGCGGACGGGACGGGTCTCTCGAGGCTCACGTTCGCTGTGGGCGACGACCGCTTGGCCTACTTCTCGCCGGACGGTCGCAAGGTGCTCTGGTCCACGCTGCGCAACAACCTCCAGGAAATGGTCTTGGCCGACTTCGTGGAGGACGGCTCCGGCGCTCGACTCGAGAACCTGCGTGTTCTCAATCCTCCCGACCTCGACACGAGCGACCCGATCCGCTTGGAGGAGAGTCTCGCCATCTACGAGGCGAAGGGGTTCACGCCGGACGGGCAATCCGTTGTCCTGGCCTACACGTCCGAGAGTCTGAACGGCGACGTCTTCACCCTGGACTTGGAGACGCGCGCCCTCACGCGGATCACGGATCATCCGGAGTGGGACGAGGGGGCGGCGTTCTCGCCGGACGGCAGGCTCGTCGCCTACGAATCCACCCGGGCCTATCGCCAGATCAGGGCCTTCAGCCTCCTGCCCTTGCCCCGCTACCAGAACATCGCGATCATCGCCCCGCTGACGTATCTCGCGTTGGGACTCGACGCGTTCCCCCTCACCGTGGAGGTCTGGGTGACGGATGCCGAAGGCCGGGAGCACCGCCGAATTTCCGTTACGGGGGAAGACGGCTACAGCTTCAACGGTCAGCCCTTCTGGCATCCGGACGGGACGGCGATCGTGTACTCGGAGTCGATCGGTGGCGACTCCTCCGGCGGGGCCGTACCTCCCTCGCGTATCCGCCTGGCCCGCCTCAAGGGCTACACGCCGGGGCCGAAGATCCTGGCCCAACCCACGCCCACGCCGGCCTGGGCCCCGCCGCTCGAGAACCTTGGCCCGCTGGCCGTAGAGCGGACCGTTGTGGGCAAGGTGGCCGGTTCCATTGAGCTTAGGCTGAAGGGAACCCTCATCGAGATGGAGTCGTATGCGGTCTATGACCGATTTTCCAACGACGGGAAGACCTACACGACCGGCGTTCTCGATCTCGCCACGTCGCTCACGAAACTCTCGGGTCGGCTCGCAGGAGATCTGACGCTTGAGGGAGAAGAAAGCGGGAGGCTCCAGTCCGACCTCGAGATGATGGGTCCGCTGTTGAAGGGAGGGTTCACGAGTGCATGGGGAAACGAAACATTCACCTGCGCGGCCAAAGGGGCCGGCAAGCTGGACTGTCGCCTCTGACATGATCGGCGCGCGCCGTTCCCCATTCGCCCTTGGGCTGTTGCTGGCGGTAGTCTGGATCTTCGCGGATTCACGACCCGCTCGTGCCCAGTGGGATCCCTGCAAGGTTTTCCAGTACGGCAGTCCCCTGGCTCAGGCCTTCCTCAACCAGGAGATCCCGGGGACCTACTGCCGGGAGATCATGGACGTCCAGTGCGGGACGCCGAAGGAGGCCATCGACATCCAGTTCATGCGGCGCCTCTATCGCGATCGCTTCCGCTCGGACTATGGCGGGACCTGTCCGGCCGACACCTTCGGGCCGGCCGGCGTGGCGAGCCAGACGGAGGTGGAGCGAACCGACAATCTCGAGTACGCGGAACACGCCCGCCGCACCTTCTCCACGTCGCTGGGCGATGTGGAGGTCATCTGGGTCTCGTTCACGAGCCAGGTGTGGAAATGCCTGCCGTGGAGGCACAACCTTCTCGTCTGGGTTCCCGCGAACCGCGCGCACCCGGAGTTCGCCATCCTGGCCAACCAGGGGGTGGTGGATTTTGAGGACGGTATCCCTCTCGGGCTCGATCCCTTCCAGCCGGATTACGACGTCGAGAAGAATCCCGCGCTCCGGGCCGCGCGGCAGGGGGCGATCGTGGTGGAACTGTTCGGCGACAACCCCAAGCACCAGTTCGTGCGCGAGGGGGCCCTCTACAATTTCGACCTCATGAGGGTGGACGGCGTGACGCAAATCCCCCTCCTCTCGTCCGGCTGCCACCAGGTGCTGGACAATCCCGCCTACTTCCACAGCCTGGACAGCCACATGGCCCTCCAGGACTCGAGCTACGACATGCGGTTCCCCACCTCCCACCTGCTCCGGCGGGCCCTCACGGTTCTCGATTGGAAGTTCGGTGTTCGGAAAACCATCCTCGGGGGGATTTCCAAACGGGGCATCGCCACCCTGATGGCCGCCGGCACTCTCGACCCGCGCATCGCGGCCATCGCTCCGCAATCCGCCGAGGGTGTGCTCGACATGGTGCACCTCTTGAACGGCGTGGTGCGGGGCAACATCGCCCTCGCGACGAATCTGCTCACGCCCAAGATCGCGCGCGATTTCCTGCTGGCCACGGCGATCTTCCCTCGGTTCCTCGATCTCAACCTCGTGAACTTCACGTACGCGGCCCCCATCCTCCACATCGGCGCGATGAACGACAGCTTCTTCCCTCCTGAGATCAATCTCGACTGGACGCGCGTGGCCGCCGAGAAGTACTACTCGATCATGCCCAACGCGGGGCACGGGGCGGACGGGCCGAAGAAGGAGGCCACGCTCGAGGCCTTCTACAGCCACATCATCACCGGATCGCCGAGCTTCGAGTACTCCATCGAGGTGGAGCCGGCCCGAGCTGAGGGTCTGGATCTCCTCATGGAGGCGAGGGTGAGAGCCGCCGAGAAGGTCGAGGAGGTGACTTTGTGGCACACCTGCGACGACGACGGGGACAACAGCCTTCTCAACCACACCTACAGTTCCGTTCCGGGTGACCCGGCATCGGAGGCGCAGTCATTCAGGATCCGGGGGGGGGCCACGTGCCGCTATCTGGCGTCCCTCGTCGAGATCAAGATCCGCTCCGGTCTGTTCGAGGCCTACCTGACGAGCCTCCCGAATTTTCCGAACGGCTCCCCCCTCCTCGTGCCGATGGAGGGTTCCGAGGAAAAGGGGCTTGGGTGCGAGACGGCGCGCGGAGGCCAAGGCAGCGGGCTCGGGTTTCTAGCCTTGCTCCTGATCGTTCCTCTCCTAATGCGTGTGCGTGTGCTCCCCCGCATGTCGGGTCGAGGTGCGGGCGGTTTCCTGGGTATCGCTCTCCTGGCGTTCTCCGCACCGGCCCGCGCCGGCGTGGTGGACCCGAGCCCGGATTCGGTCGCCACGAATCCCGCGGCCCTCGCCGCGGGGACAGGCACGACGGTGCTGGCCGCGGTGCAACCGACGCTCGTTTCGTTGCGGGCGCAGTTGGACGATCAACCCTCCGCCTCCAGCCGGGCCGTGGCGCTGCCGTTCTTTCTCGGCGGAACGTCCGGCCCGTGGTTCGACCGCGTGTGGGGTGGCCTCGCGTTCTATCTCCCACCGACGGGGACGTACGCCTCCTTCCCTGAACGCGGCCCGCAACGGTTCCATCTCATCAAGGCCAAGGTTTTCACCCTCAACCTGACTCCTGCGATCGCCGTCCGGCCCGTCCGGTTCCTCTCTCTGGGGGCCGGCTACAACCTGATCCGGGGCTCAGGGCGTTTCCGGGTGGCGGACGATGCCGTGGATGATGAGGCCGTCCTGGACCTGGACACGGGGACGGCGTGGACGCAGTCCTGGACGATCGGGGCGTGGGTCCATCCGATCGAACGTCTCACGCTCGGCGCGTCTTACATCACCGGCGCGGATTTCCAGTTGGAGGGCCCGGCCCACGTGAACTACGTCCTCCACCCGGCCAACACGGGCAGACGGACCGCCCGCCTCACGACGCGGCTCCCCGCCGTGACGCAGGTCGGCGCGGGGTGGCAGCTCTCGCCCCGGCTGTCCACGGACCTCCTCTTGCGCCTCGAAGACTGGTCGCGCGTGGAGACCCTCCTCATCGAGTGGGACACGGGGACCGACGTCCTCGAGATTGATGACAAGCCCCGCGGCCACCGCAACACCCTGGGTGTCCGGTGCGGGTTGCGATACATGTCGCCGAGCTATTGGATCTTTTCTCCTGTGCTCGGCTATCGCCGGGGCAGCCTCAAGGACGACTATTTCTCGGCCCAGAATCTCGACCTCGATACGGTGCAAGCCGGACTGACCGTGGCGCATCCGTTGAGTCCGACGCTGGCGGCCGCCGTCGGGTTCCAGCACTCGCAGGGGCTGTCGCGAGCCATTCGCAAAAGCGCGCCGGATCTCGATCCTTCGGCCGCGGGAGAATATGGGGGATTCTACGACCAGCTCACGCTCGGTCTCACCTATCGCAAAGCGGCTCCGTAGCCGGGTCCGAATCGGCAAGCGATACTGCGTCCTTGCCCTCTTCTTCGCCCTCTCCTGCGCGGACGCTTCGCCCGCTCCTCAAGATCGCGAGTACGGCTCGGGGGCCTTCGGGCGGTGGACCCGCGACGAGTACGGCCTTCCGGCCTATGAGTACGAGATGGACGAGGAGGCGGACCCTCGGGCGGAGTGGACGTCCGGCGACTTCGGCGGCGCGATGGTGACTCGCCGCGATCACTGGCACCTCCTCGGCAACGATCGCACCCTCGCGTTGGCTTACAACCACGGACACGTGGAGCTTCTGAGCGCGGAAGAGGGTGGGGCGTGGGTGAATGCCTGGGATCCCGATCGAAATGCGTACTCGGGCGGATTCGGATATCTCCGCGTGGGCGACACACTTCTGAGCACGTTCTTTGACGACCGGGAGGGGGACGCTGTCTTTCGCCGCCGGTTTGGCACGGGGTACTTCGAGAAGGAGGTTCGCCGGCGTGAGTGGGAGATGCGCCAAACCTTGTATCTCCCCGTCGGGCACGATCCGGTGATCCTGTCCCGACTCGAGATCGAGAACGAGGGCGCAGGCGACGCGCGGGCGTCGTATTTCGAGTACTGGGGGCCGCACCTGCAACTGGTTCTGGGTTCGGAATCCCCGGAGGCAGGCAGGGAGCATGCCGCGGCGACCTACACCATCCGAACCTTCTATCGTAGGGATGTTGAGGCGCTGTTTGCGGTTCATGAAGGGCCCGAGGCGCCGTACCGCGTCGTTTTCCTCGCTCCGCTGGGGAGCAGTCCGGCGGGGATCGAGATGGACGCGACGCGGTTCTTCGGCGAGGGAGGCCGCGCGCGGCCTGGCGGTGTCGTGAACGGTCTTGCCGCCGATCCGCCGCGCAACGGCCAGGGCTCGCCCGGGTCGAACGCGCCCTGTCTCGCGGTTCAGGTGGACGTGGAGTTACCCGCGAGGTCGGCGCGCACCCTCGAGTTCATCTTCGGCTACGCCCCGCGGATGAAGGATGCACTGGAACTGATCGAGGCGTACCGGCGTCGTGCCGATCCCTTTGCCGAAACGATGGAAGCGTGGCGCGCCTACGTACCGAGCTTCGAAGTCCCAGGTGAGGAATGGCTTGACCGCGAGATGAAGTGGTCTGCATATTCCCTGCGGGCCGCCATCCTCTCGCCGGCGGAGGGGGGCCGGAGGGCCGTCTCGGGATTTTCGTCGTATCAGTATTTCCTCGGGGCGGGTAGCTACGCTGGGACGCGCGACGTGGCGGGTCCCTTGCGGGACGTCTCGCAATACTCCATGCCGTTCGCGTTCCTCGACCCCGAGATTTCGCGTGAACACCTCGCCGTGCTGTCGGCCTCGGTCCCCCAGGATCCGACCCTGCCGTGGTGGCACGTGGGGGGGCTGATTTCGCCAAGCGACTACGCACTGTTCTTTCTCTGGGCGGGCACGGAGTACGTCTGGGCCACGAGAGACTGGGGGTTCCTGGACGTGTCGCTCCCGTTCCACGATGGAGGAGAAGGGTCCTTCTACGATCATCTCGCGGCCGCCTACCGGCACCAGGACGAGCGCGTGGGCACGGGCGCCTCGGGGCTCGTGCGGATTCTGGGTGGAGACTGGAACGATGGGGTGGCGCTTGCGGCCTACCTGACCGAGGGGGCGGATCGAAATCGGGTGCTGGAGGAAGGAGAGTCCACGCTGAATACGGCGATGGCGGCCTATGTCTATCCCCGGTTCGCGGAGTTGGTCGAGGCGCGAGGGGATGCCGATCTGGCGGCGGCGATCCGCGAACGGGCGAGTGCCTTGGCGAGGGCTCTCGAGGGGGAGTGGACGGGGCGGTGGTACACGCGGGCGAAACTGCATGGCACATCGAGCGTCATCCAGGGGGATGTGTTCGGGGATGAGCGGATGTACTTGGAGCCGCAGCCGTGGGCGATCGTCTCGGGTGCCGCTGGCGAGGAAAGAGGGCGTTCGCTCCTCGACAACGCCCGACGGCAGCTTCTGGAAGGCGAGCCATGCGGCGCACGCTTGGTCAACGAGCCCGTGGGACACGACGTCGGCGGCGATCCTGGAGAAGGCGCCGATGGCGGTATCTGGCCCCTCCTCAACGGGCACCTCGTGTGGGCCGCTTCGCGCAGCGACCCCTCGATGGCGTGGGACCTTTTTCGGCGCAACACCCTCGCGTGCCGCGCAGAGGCGTATCCAGAGCTGTGGTCCGGCATCTGGACCTCGTTCGATTCATACAATTCAGCGCGTTCGGCCCATCCCGGCCGGACATGGGAGTGGTGGCCGATGGTGGACATGAACCGGATGCCCGCTACGCACCCGGACCCCCACTTTGCGCCGCTCTACTCGCTGACCAAGCTCGTCGGGATCTCGTTCGACAGCCGCGGGCTCACGATTGACCCGCGTCTCCCGTTCGAGCCATTCCGGTTTGCCACGGACCTCGTGAGCGTCACCTACGGTGAAGAGTTCATGGAAGGCCGGTACCGCCCCGTGGCCGCCGATCGTGTGCAGATGCGCGTGCGCGTATCTCGAAGCGGCCCGGTGCGGCTCAGGTTGGAATCCGGCCACTCGACTCTGATGCCGGCGGACGGCTTCGTTGGCTTCGAGATCGACGCCTCCCCCGAGGCACCGGCCGCATGGCGTCTCGAATGGTAGGGGCGTTCAAACGGCCGACCGGGGCCGACGAGTCGGTCCCTTACAGCCGCCCAGAAGAATTGGAGGTGAAGAAATGCCGCATCATGAGATCCTAAGAGAGCCGAGGGATGGGCACCTGCGGAATGGTATTCGCAGGTCCAAATGGGCCCTTCTGTGCGTGAGTTGGATCGTCTTTGTCGCGTGTGAGGATTCCGGGCAGGCAGGACTCTTCACCACGCCGTGGCGCCATTCGATCCTGATGCCATAGAGCCAAGCGTGGACACGGTTGTTCAGGGCACAACGGGTCAGGCGATTCTAAAAGTTAGTGGCTTTATCGATCGTTCAAAAATGGAAGGGAGCGCCTCAGTGGTCTATGAGGATTTCGGCTTTCGAGGATATACGATCAATGGGACTGCTTCCGGAACCTACAACATGCCCATGAATGTCCTTGGGTCCCAATTTAAGTTCGACATCGAATTGTCTTATGTTGACCGGAATGGCATTCCCTTTCGTTTGGAGGAGCATTGGCGGATGGAGAACGTGGAAGTGACGGTGGACGTTGTTTTCGAACGACCCGGCAACACAGAGACACGAGCAGTGAAAGTTCCTATCGCAACACTGTTGGGAAGCTTTTGACGGTGAGGTCAAGACCCGTGAACTCGCCGGCGTGTTGTGCGAAGCGGAACACCGGAACGGGTTGAGGCGCTACCCTGGCGCATCAGGCGCCGAGGGCTTCGATCTGGTAGATCCTCCAGTCAGAATTGAACCTGTATTCCTGCTCGACCCGTCCCGTCTTCCTGTCGAGCCGGATGATCCGATGGTTCCCTGAGTCCGCGATCACCCAGGCGTCGCGTCCGACATCGAGCGCATCCTGCAGCCAGTCCGTGACGTCCCCAAGCTCCCAGACCCGCCGGTGCCCGTGATCATGGAAGACGATGCGGTTGTGCCAGGAATCTGAAAGGTAGAAGCCCGTCTCGTTCCGAGGCCGGATGGCATGGGGCCCCTTCAGGCCCGCCCATCGCCTGCGTGGGCTCCCATCCGGCGCAACCTCGACGACCGCGCCCTGGTGAAACAGACAGACCAGCATCCCGCCCCGGGGAAGGGGTACGGCACAATTGAGATGTGTGGCCTGGTCGATCGTGGGGTAGATCCTCCGCCGGTGGTCGCGGTCCAGGCGAACGCGCCGTCTTCGGCCCAGCGGAGTAAGATCGAATCCGTGCTCCGTGGCGTTCCATGCGGAAACGATCTCCAGTCGGGAATCGAGCCGGAAGACCGTGTCGGTGCCGGCGTCCGCCACCAGATATCCGCCGCCAGACGCCTCGATCCATCGCAGACTGTTGAACGGTGGGTGAGAGATGCGGTCCCTTGTCCGCAGAGTGGATGGATGCAGGATTCGAATCTCGTGCCCGGCGCAAAGGAGAATGCGGCCGCGCTCGACGAGAAAACCCGCCGCCCGAGGGTGCCGCGACCGCCGCAGGATCCGTCCGGAGTCCAGATCTACGAGCGCCAGCAGGCCGGGTTCGCTCAAGCGTTCGCGTCTGCGCGAGCCCAGTCCGGCGTACCCCTTGAGACCGACGCGGTAGCGCACCCACTGTGCCTGGAGGCTGCGAAACTTGAGGTGGCTGAACGAGCAGAGGAGGCGCATCTAGCCTCGGCGGGAAAAAGGTTAGGGGCGGTCCGATCGTGACGGGACAGGACACCGCATGGTGCGGATGCTACTCCACGGGGCTACGCATGGAAAGTCCTCGGTGATGAACTTGGGCCTCAGCCGGGGATGAGCCGGGTCCCGCACGGGTGTGGATCTTCCGCTTGACAATAATATTTCGTATGCGTATATTTCTGTTCCATATAATACGGAACAGAATAAAGTGGACGTCCGAGATCCTAAAGACTGCCCGTACTTCCTCCTCTCGCGGGCCACGCTGGAGGTGACCGCTTCTCTGAAGAAGAATTTCGCGGCCGCGGGCGTGGATCGGGTCAAGCCGGCCTATCTGGGCGTGCTGATGTGCCTGTGGCGCGAAGAGGGCCTCAAGGTGGTCGAATTGGGAAGGCGGGCCGGACTCGAGCCCTCCACCATGACGGGTCTGATCGATCGTATGGTGGCCGACGGCCTCGTCGAAGGCTCTGCCGATCCCGAAGACCGAAGAGTCCAGCGCATTCATCTGACCTCGGAGGGGAGGAAGATCCGCGCCAAGGTACTGGCCGTGGTTGACGAAACCCTGGATGCCGTTCTTCGAGGCATTGATGGCAGGGAGATCGAACGGACCAAGCAGACCCTGCGGCGCGTGCTGGCAAACGTGCAGGAAGGGGTATCGCCATGACCTCCGGGGCGCGCGGCAGGATCGGTTTTGCATGCGCGTACACCCCTCTGCCGTTGATCCACGCCATGGGCTTTGCGCCTTACCGTGTGCTTCCGATGGGGCGGTCGCCCGAGGAGGCCGGCCGTTGGCTGCACGACAACCTGTGTCCCCACGTGAAAAGGATTCTCGATCGGGCCCTGTCTCGTGACCTGCCGGAGTTGGCCGGGATCGTTTTCGTGGAGAGCTGCGATGCCATGCGCCGACTGGAGGATGCCTGGCGGGCCGTCCGGCCGAACGATCGAGTGGCCTCGATCGATCTGCCCACCTCTCGGGATGAGGCCTCGGTCGCTTTCTTTGCGCGAGAGATTCGGAATTTCGCCCACACCCTCGCCGAGTGGGGCGGAGACGTCCCGGACCACGCGGCTTTGGTCTCCAGCATCGGGAGGTACAACGCGCTCCGGGAGGTCCTTGAGAATCTGGCGCGTCGGTCACGAGCCGGGACCCTCGTGGGCGGAAGCGCGCGGCTGCAGAAGCTTTACAACACCGTGGTGACCGAGCCGCCGGAGGACGCCCTCGCGGCGGCGCGTCTCTTGACCTCCGAGCCCGAGTCGAACGGGACGGGGCTCGAATCTGTGCCGGTGTTTCTTTTCGGCCACGTCCTCCCGGACCCGGAGGCGTTTGCTCTCCTGGAGTCGTGCGGTGCCCGCATCGTCTCGGACGACCTCTGCACGGGCTCGCGGATGATCAGCCGCATGGAGGAGGCGGCGGGTGAGGACGAGATGCTCCGAATGGCCCGCGGGCTGCTGGCCGGTCCGGCCTGCGCCCGCACGTTTGACCCCGCCGAGCCCGGACGAGTCTCCCGGGAAGTGGCGGAGCGGGCGAAGGCCTGCGGGGCGCGCGGCGTGATCGGCCACGTGGTCAAGTTTTGCGATCCGTACTTGGCGCGGATCCCTGCCGTGCGGGAGGCCCTGGCCGAGGAGGGGATCCCGTTTCTCGCTCTGGAGGGAGACTGCACGCTGGGTTCGATCGGCCAGCAGAAAACAAGGATCGAGGCCTTTGTCGAAATGTTGAGGTGACGCCGATGCTGCAGGAGATCTTTGAAAGCATGGAGACCCGCCTCCTGGGCAAGATCCAGTCCAGCCCCGACGCTCCCCACCATCGCGACAGGTACTCGCTCGAAATCGCGCGCTTGGGCCGGCGGCTATACAGTGGCACCGGCCCCGTGGCCTACGGCGGCGTCGCGGCGCCCTACGACATCCTGGCCGCCATGGGGATCTCCTCCTGCTTCGTCGAGTTTCTCGGCGCGATGCTCGCGTCAGGCGGGGCGGTCACGCCCGTCCTGGAGGAGGCCGAGGATGCGGGCTATTCCCCCGACACGTGCGGATACCACCGCTCGACCATCGGAGCGGCCCGACAGGGGCTCCTGCCCGTGCCCGATTTCCTGGTCGGCACCACGTTCCCCTGCTCCGGAGGACTCGCCGTGCTCGAGAATCTCGCGCGGCACTATTCGAAGGATCTGTTTGTCCTTCACATCCCGAAAGCGGACGGGGCGGACGAGGTGAGCTACCTGGCGGATCAGATTGAACGGATGGTGGCCTTCATCGCCCGGCACACGGGGCAGGCCCTTGACCCCAACCGGCTTCGCGCCGCCGTGGAGAAAACCAACGAAGCAAGCCGGATCATGACCGAAGTCTACGAACTTGCGCGCCACGTCCCATCGCCGGTGGACAGCAGCGACCTGAGAAACTTTGCCGTCGTGATGGCCCTCTTCCTGGGGACCGAGGGCTCGCTGGAGGTCGTCCGGGCCTACCGCGAGGAGTTCGGGCGCAGGGTGAGCGCGGGGGTGAGCGGCCTGCCGGGAGAGAGGTTCCGTCTGATGTGGCTCCAGAACCGCATCCAGTTCAAGCATCCCCTTGAGAAGTTCATGGCGACGGAGTTCGGGGCATCCGTCGTGGTGGATGAGCTCAACGATGTGACCTGGGATCCGATCGATCCCGACGATCCCTTCTCCGGCGTGGCCCGGCGAATCCTTTCCTTTCCCCTGAACGGAAGTGTCGAGAGGCGGATTCGTCACCTGCGTGACCTGTCACGTCGCTACAAGATTGACGGGGCCATCAATCCTTGCCACTGGGGCTGTCGGCAGGGCACGGGCGCGCGAGGTCTGATCGAAAGTGCGATGGGCGAGATCGGGGTTCCGGTGCTGAACCTTGAAGTGGACTGCGTGGACGTGCGCAACTTCGCGGAGGGCCAGTTGAGGACCCGGATCGAGGCCTTTTTCGAGATGCTCGACGGTCGGCGCGCAGGAGCGATCGCGCCGAGCCCCTCTCCTCCCCTTTGTAAGGGGAGGTCGGGTGGGGTAGAAGCGCCCGAGCACGAGAGGGGGTAGCGTTGGCCTACTACCTCGGTCTCGATATCGGCAGCCTCTCGTGCGATGCGGTCGTGGTGGACCGGGATGAGAAGGTGAGAGCCAGTACTGTGGTCCCGACCGGGGCGCGGAATCGCCAAGCGATCGCCCGCGCAACCGAAGAAGTGTTGGCCGCGGCCGGCATCGCGAAGGAAGACATCACCGCCATTGTGTCCACGGGATACGGCCGGGAACGGGTGGAGGGTCGGCTGACGGCGGTGACGGAGATCACCTGTCACGCCCGCGGCATCCGCGCGCTGTTTCCGGACACGCAATTGCTCATTGACATCGGGGGACAAGACAGCAAAGCCATTCGCCTGAACAAGGAAGGGAAGGTGGTCCAGTTCGCCATGAACGACAAGTGTGCCGCGGGGACGGGGCGGTTCCTGGAGGCGATGGCGCGGGCGCTCCAGGTCGAGATTGACGAGCTCGGGGAGATGGATCTGGGCTCGCAATCCGGTCTCGCCCTCAGCAGCATGTGCACCGTTTTTGCGGAGAGCGAGGTTGTGTCTCTCATCGCGGATGGTCACGAGGTGAAGGAGATCGTCGCGGGGCTCAACCGGGCCATCGCCCGCCGGACGCTGTCGCTCGTGAAACGAGTTTCCCCGCAGATCAACGGCGTTGCGGTGGCCATGTCGGGCGGTGTGGCGCGAAATGCCGGCGTCGTGCGCGCGATCGGAGAGGTGCTTAAGTGCGGAGTGGTGGTCCCACCCGAGCCCGACACCGTGGGCGCTTTGGGCGCCGCCCTGATCGCCCGGGAGCGCGACGTGGAGCGTGCCTGAACAGACGACACATTCAGGCAGTGCGCGGGGCATGACGGATTCTGAGGAGCACTACAGGCATCTCGAGCGGCTGTACCTGACGGCACCCACGAACGCCTACTACCGGCCGACCATCCGCATCGGCAACGGCACCGCGGAAATTGGTGTTGAGGTCCGGCCCGATTTCTTCCATTTTGCCGGCGCCGTTCACGGGGCTGTGTACTTCACACTGCTCGACGACGCCGGATTCTTCGCGGCCAACTCACTCGTTCGGGATGTTATGGTTCTCACGTCCAACTTCACGATCCATCTCCTCCGGCCTGTCACCTCGGGACAGATCACCGCCAAAGGGAAGATACTGAACGGGGGCGGCAGACAGTGTCTGGCCGAGGCCCACGTCACTGACACTCAGGGCCGACTCGTCGGCCACGGTGTGGGCACCTACGTTCGCAGCAAGATCGTTCTCCCCACGGCGACCAGTGTCCCACCACGCTGATCTCGTGCGGGCTCGATGTGCGGGGGCGTCTCCCGGATCGGGAATCAGGGAAGGGTCAGATCGGGTAGCTCATGTGTGTCAGCCGAAGCATTCCGCGGGTTTCATCCATTGCTGCTGCCCATCCCCGTTCCGAGACGTCGTCGCTCGCGGCATGTCCGCGATGGATACTTGGCGTACGAACGTGAATGTCAAGCCCTTAGCACGCCCTCCTCTGGGTGTGACTCGCGGTCCTCTTCCATTTGACTCGCACCACCAGACCATGCTAGTCGCAAGGTATGCAAAAGTGGACAATGAATAGTGTGGCACAATGAGGAACATGAACAACACTTTCATTCGAGGGTTGCTCTGGGGCACCGGCTTCGCCATCGGATTGGCCTCAATATCGGCGATATGGATTGTAGGTCTTACTCGGGGAGGTATCGTGACTGACGATTCCCGATGCCGAGACACAGTTGTTGGGACACCGACCATTAGCATCAATGAACATAGGCTAGTATTCACCGAAGGGAAGCCGGCGATTTATGGCTCGCTAAGAAATACCGGCAGCACAATGCTCTCTAGCGTAATGGTCGAAGGCTCGATCTTTGACGAGAAGGGTGTGTTCCTCGATAAGAACACCGAGTACTTCAGTGCCTTGTGGCCGAAAGAACACGTCGGAATCAAGATTGTGTTCCACGATTGGCAAGGTGAGAAGAATCTGGCGAAGCTGGTCCACAAGGTGCGCATTAGCCAAGGCTATGAAAAGACTGAGCAACGGACGAATTAGAAACCAGTGCCCAACATCGGATTGAGGGGACGGGCGCGCAGAGCACGCGCGGGGTCAGGTCTTTCGTTATCACATGGGATGGGGTTGAGCGAGGGCTCGTCCGCTGAGGCTGGAATTCCCCGGCGCGGTCTTGGGGCAATTTCATGGGCGGCGTCGTCGGGCCATCCATGCGTAGCTCGCGTTCGTGGCGGAGCTCTTGCGGTAGGGGACGGATCGGGAGGCGTATCGGGCGCATGTGAGAAACGGGTACCGGCTTCATGAGATCGCGGACCACGGGGAACGGCACTACACTATGGCGAGCCGATGGACGAAGGGTTGTGAGGGAAAGGGAATCCATGAACGAAAGACCTGACCCCGCGAGCGCGGGTTGTTCGAGAAGTGATGTTTCCGGCGACCAAAGCGCTTCACCCGAATGGCGCCATTATGGAATCTATAGCGCCCGCGGGTGAGCGCAATCGTTCGGCGTTTCGGCCCGCCGGCCCACGGGATTGACATGTATATACGTACGTATTACACTGGTCGCGGGTGGTGGTTCGCTGGGACCAGGGCAAGAACGAGCGCCTCAAGAGGGCAAGAGGTGTGTCATTTGAGGAAATCCTTGGAGCGAAGCTGCTCGCAGTAGAGCAGCACGCGAGTCGGACAAACCAGAAGGTCATGCTCTTCGAGCTTAGAGGCCATGTCTGGGTCGTGCCTTTTGTCAGGGATGAGCGAGGGATCTTCCTGAAGACGCTGTTCCCTAGCCGGAAGCTCACCAAGAGGTGGAGGAAAGGGGGATCGGAATGAAGAAGGTCCGTTTGAACCGTGGGGAGAAGGCCATTGAGAAGTCGCTGCTCCGTGGGGAGTTCCGCCCGGTCCGGCGTTCGGAATTTGACCGGATCGCAAAGGCCATCGCGAGAAGGAAGAAGGATGCGGTTCTCAACATTCGCGTCAATGGTCAGGACTTGGCCAGTATCAAGCACAAGGCCAAGGCGCTCGGGGTTGCGTACCAGACCTTCTTGTCTGAGCTGATCCACCACTACGCAAGATAGCCGTGTGACGCCGAACCCGTCGCTGGTGCCGATGCACCCTGCCGGCGCGGGGAGCGCGGCTCAGCTCGGCCGTTCGGCGGCTTGAGTCAGTGTGATGCCGATCATGAGCGACAGCGCCCCCCGGGCTCGGCTTCGCTCCGCCGAACAGCGCCGTGAAGGAGAATCGCGCGTGACCTGGCGAGCCACCGCGCCCCGTCACGCGGGATCGGCTCACCGCCCCCCGCTGGACGCCAGGAGGAGCCACGACCAAGACCCTGATGGAGGACGACGTGACAGGCAGGATCGATTTTGCCGACAACGTCGATGTCCTCCGGGCGCTGCCGCGCTTGAGGTGGGGCGGCGCTTCATTCTGGTGGACAACAGCCCGGAGGCGCTCGAGGTCATGGCCCGCCGATTCGGGGGGGTCGAGGGAATCGAGTGGATCGGCTTCGATCCGGCGCCCCATCAGAGGAGCGAGTAGCAGGCCGGTTTGTTCTTGTCGCACGGAGCTGCCGTCTGCCTGAACGCACGTGCCGTACGGACACGCTTGCGGTCCGGGCCGATGAGGACTAGATTCGGCCGATCATGATCCGGCTGAGTCCAGCGGCCGCCACGCTCGCGGTTCTGCTCGCCTTCGTGGGACTTCCCGGTTCCGCGCGATCCGCCGAGGCCCCAATCATGCTCCGATGGGGGACGCTGGCTCCGCAAGGCACCGCCTACACGGATGCGCTCGAGGCCTACAAGAGCTACCTCGAAAGGGAAAGTGGCGGGCGGCTTAAGAACCTCCTCTACGTCGGCGGTGTGGTGGGCGACGAGCCGGACATGATCAAGAAACTGAGGATCGGGCAGCTTGACGTAGGCGGATTCACCATGAAGGGTACCCATGCCGCCCTCGAAGAGCTTTGCGTGTTCGGCCTCCCGTTCATGTTCGAGAGTTACGACGAGGCCGACTTCGTGCTCATTTCCCTGTTCGATGACATCGATCGGATCATGCAGCGCAAGGGTTTCAAACTCATCGAATTGGTGGAGGAGGGTTTCGACCTCCTCGCCTCGCGTGACCTCGTGCCCCTGCCGGAAGGCCTGAGGAGCCAGCGCGTGTGGGTGTGGGGCGCCGATCCCGTCGGTCTGGCCACCTACAAGGCGCTCGGTGTGGAGAGCCCGATCGGCACGCCCGTGCCTGAAGTGCTTCCGGCGCTCCAGACCGGCCTTCTCAATGTGGTGACGGCGAGTCCCCTCGCCGCGGTCGGCCTCCAGTGGTCCAGCGTAATCCGCTACATCTATGACTTCAACCTGTACTACGACCCCGGCGTGGTCCTGATGACGAAGTCGAAGTGGGACGCCCTGCCGCAAGACATCAAGGACCTGGTGGCACGAATGCGCAAGGAACTCGGCGACTACTTTTTCCAACTCGAAAGGCCGGATCAGGATCGCTCTCTGGAGGGGATGATCAAGCACGGCATCCATGTGGTGAGGCCGGACGCGGCCACGCTGAAGAAACTCGAAGAACGCACTCGACCCGTTTGGGACGAGCTGGCCGACAAGGTCTACCCGCGCGATCTATTGGAGAAGGTCATCGAGAAGAAGAAGGAATGGGCCGCTCTCAAAGCCAAAGGGGCGGCCAAGCCGTTGCGAAAGAAGGGGCCACCGGCCAAGGGGCTTTCGCGGAAGAAGTAGCCGGCAACCTGCGCGCGCGGCGCCTGGTTCTCCACGTGATGCGACGCCCCCAGTGTGCCAGGAGGCGTCACGAGAGGTCGTTCAGGACCTCTTCGTTGATCTCGATCTTGGACGCGTCGCGGAGGGTCTTGCGCCAGGCCTCCAGGAACTCGATGCGCTTCAGGCGATTTAGGTCGTCGAGAGCGGTCTGGACCTTCTGCGGCCACTCCTCGGCGGTGGGAAGCCTGCGCTCGACCAGGCGCAACAGGTACCACTTTCGTCCTTCCTTGATCGGCGCCTCGGCCCAGGGTTTTTCGGGCCGCAGGCGGAGCGCAGCCAGCTTGAAGACTTCCGACGCGCCCACATGCGGAACGGATGGATTGTTCGGAGCGAAGAGGCCGGTTTCGTAGACAGAGACCCCTTCCGCCTTCAACTTACCGAGACCGCCCGACTTCCGCCCTTGCGCGAGGAGCGCCTCAGCCCGACGCGCGGCTCGATGCTCCGACTCCGCCTTCCGCCAGTCCGTCTCCACCTTCGCGCGCGCCTCGTCGAATGTGGCCGGCCTCGGGGCCTGCACATCGGCTACGCGAATGAGATGGAAGGCATCGCCCGCCTTCGCCGGAGGCCCGATGGTACCCTTTTCCAGGATGAAAGCCTGTGTGAGGAGACTTGAGGCATCGGTCACGCCCTCGATCGTGCCCTCGCGCGTGACCGCGGGAGGCGTCTGCACGGTCCACCCCTGCTCCTTGGCGACGGCCGCGAGATCCTGCCTCTCCCCGATCGCCTCCACCGCCTTCTGCGCCTCATCCTGTGTGGCAAACTTGACCATCTCGAGGCTCCGGCGCTCCTCCGTGAGGTAGCCGTCCTTGTGTGCCTCGAAATGGGCCTTGAGCGCGCCCTCCGTCGCTTTCAGCGATTTCGAGATCACTTCGGCGTCCACCTCGAGTACTTCCACGTTCACCTGCACCGCCGAGTTCAGCCCGCCTCGCGAGACCTGCTCCGCCGGAATGTAGAGAACGGCCGTGAGCAAGCCCTGCACTTTCTGAAAGGCGAGGTTTTCGCGCTCGGCTGACTCGAAGTCGGCCGGTGTCGTGCGGAGCTGCTGCTGGATGATCCGGCGGTATTTCTCCATGCTGAATCGTCCGCCGTCCTGGAAATAGGGCCGTTCCTGGATCTCCGCGCGCAACTCCTCAGCGCCGACCGGCAGGCCGAGGCGAGGGGCTTGCGAGAGAAGGAGGCGCGTCTCGATCAGATCATCCAGCACCTGGCGCGGGAGGTTAAAGGAGCGCCGCTGATCCGCGGTGAGTTGGCTGAAGCGTCGCTGCACCTCATTGCGGTAGATCCTTTCCAGCTCGACGCGCGTGATGACGATATCGTTGACGTGGGCCGCGATCCCCGCCGCCTTCTGCTGGCCCACGTTCGTGATGTCGAGGGCGAAACCGATGATGAACACGAAGGCGACGAGCCCGAACACGAGCTTGACGTAGAGACGGAACCGCTTGCGGCGGATGAGGGTCAGCATGGCGGTTCGGGAGCCGCGAGGCGCGAGCCGGGAGCCTCAGAGCCTTGCGAAAGGGAAATCGCGGTGGGTCGGATCCGTTCTCTTCCCCCCACACCTCGCTCCTCACTACTCACGACTGCCGTCTCCCGACTCCCGATAAATGCGGTCCGTCCCCTTCTCGATCCGCTCGCGCATGATCGTGTAGGCGGAGCGGATCACCTTGAGAACGGGCTTGCGCACGAGCGTGGGGATCTTGAAGAGGCCGTCCTCGGATTCCATCAAGCCCAGCACGCGCTCGGTGGCGGCAAACTGGCGGTCCATCAGGCCGCGCAGCGTCGCCTGTTGCGGGAAGGCGGCGCGGACCAGTTCGGCATACGTCTCGCCGGTGCTTTCCATGAGTGGACCGTAGATTTCGAGGCGCGCCTCGTATTCCTCGCGCAACGCCTGCCTCAGCCTGTCGAGCCCCGGGTGATTCTTCGAGGCGCGGATGAACAGCTCGTTGAGCTTGAGGTAGTGATCGAGCGAGGCATCGATCACGTCCTTCACGTTGTCGCGGCCCGCCTTGGCGGCCTGGTCCACGATCATCTCGAAGGACCGCCGCCCTCGATCGGTTCCTCCCATGCGGATGAACCATCCGAACAGCTCCCCTGCGATTTTCCGAACGATGGCGCCGAGGGGGCCGCCGAAGGTCTTGCCGAGTTTCTCCTCGATGAACCCGAAGCTCTCGCGCAGCTCGCGGTCGAACTCCTCCATGATGAGCTGCTTTGGGTCGGACTTGTCCGCCGCGGCGGACTTGCCGCCCTTTCCCGCCGCCTTGGGCTCCCTTGCTCCACCTTTTTTCGCGCCGGCCACGGTGGCTCCTCACCCGATCCGCTCGGGCATGGGGATCACCACGCCGTGCGTTTCGGTGGATCGCAGCTCGCGCAGGAGGATGTCGAAGAAGCGATAGTCCATGATGAGCCCCAGATGGCCGACAAACTCGGTGCGGATGTCCTTGTCCGCATCGGGCCACGAGCCCCGGTCGCGCGAGCGGACGAAGAAGTCGTGGGGCGAGTAGAAATTGATGAAACGCACGCCTGCGGGTTTCGGGGTGGAGTTGAGGTCGCGGCAGAAGCGGTTCGGCCGGAGGATCCGGTTCATCTCGACCATGCTCGTGAGCAGCGGCACGTACGGGGACAGCCGCGTCCCATAGTGAGGCGCGCCGAGCGTGACGCATGTGCCGACCTTGTCGGAGCGCCGCAGCCCCTGCACGTAGTAGCGCACCACCAGCCCCCCAAGGCTGTGGCCGACGAGATCCACCTTGTCGGCACCCGAGTCGCGCAGCACCTCGTCAATGAACCGGTCGAGCCGCGCGGCGGTGCTCTTCACGGACTGCGGGGTGAAGTAGTTGAAGAGCCGGAGGTCGCGCCCCCGCGTGGCCAAGTAGCGGCGCATCTTGTGGAACACGTGGCGGGTCTGTCCGAAGCCGTGTACGGCCACGATCGGCCGGCCCACGCGGTTCGACGGAGGGGCGCCATTGCGGGCGAGGACATCCTCCATCGGGCCCAAGAGCAGGATCCACGTGAAGTCTTCGACGAGGTATAGAAAATCCTCCGCGTGAAGGCGGACCCGCTCGAACAGCGAGGCGGTCACGCCCGCGGGACCGCTCAAAGCTTCAGACCGGACTTGTTCCAATCGTCGAGAAACGCCCGAAGGCCGTTGTCGGTCAGAGGATGTTTGAAGAGTTGCTCCAGCACCTTGAAGGGGATGGTGGAAATGTGCGCGCCCGCCAGTGCTGCCTCGGTCACGTGGAGCGAATTGCGAATGCTGGCCGCCAGCACCTGTACGGTGAGGCCGTAGTTCCGGATGACGGTCACGATCTGGCGGATGAGGTCCATCCCCGTGTGGGAAATGTCGTCCAACCGGCCGATGAAAGGGCTGACGAAGCTTGCCCCGGCCTTGGCCGCGAGGAGCGCCTGGGGAAGGGTGAAGATCAGGGTCGTGTTGATCTTGATGCCCTCACTCGCCATCTGGTGGATCGCCTTCAGTCCCTCCGGAGTGATGGGCACCTTCACCACGATGTTGGGCGCGATCTTGGCCAGCTTGCGGCCCTCCGCGATCATCTTTTCGGATTCCGTGGCCACCACCTCCGCGCTCACGGGGCCGTTCACGGTTGCGCAAATCTCCCGCACGGCCTCGTAGAAGTCTCGCTTCTCCTTGGCCACGAGGGACGGGTTGGTCGTCACCCCGTCGAGGATCCCCCAGGCCTTCGCCTTACGGATCTCGTCGATGTTCGCGGTATCGAGGAAGATTTTCATCTAGGCTGCGTGGTTCTCAGGGTCAGAGGTTGAAGCCAAGGCCTAATATTATGGCATCCTCCGCGAAATTGTGAAGCTCAGAGTGGAGATAGAGCTCGGGAGTGACGAAGTAGTCCAGCCCGGCCAATAGTCCGATCGGGATGGAGCGGGGGCGGTAGCTCACATCGCCCTTCCCGGTGATCTCCGAGAGGAACGGCGTGTCCGAGTAGCCGATGCCCATGTAGGGGATGAAGTTGCTGATGCGCTTGTGGAGATAGAGCGCAGCTTGGATCTCCCAGTAGGTGAGCTTGGCGTCCACGCCTTTTCCGGTGAGATAATCGTCGTTGTAGGTGTACACGGAGTGGGCCTGGAGGGACACGTCCGGGCCCGCCTCGAGGGAATCGAGGAGTCGGAGCACGACGCCGCCGCCGAAGAACGGTTTCATCGTGCCTTCGAAGTTTGTTTCGTCGAGCCGAAGATCGGCGAGGCCGAAGACGCCGTAGGGGTTCATCCAGTCGAGGGCGCTGACCTGCGCCTTGAGGACGATCGGACGGATCGAGGTTTGGACCACCTTGGTCTCGTCCCTCGCGCCGTAGTCGTCGAGTTTCGTGTCGAACTCGACGTCGCGCTGAAACAGCCCGGCGGAGAGGGAGAGGCCGAGTTTGGAGCGGGTAAGCACGCCGATCGGGCCGCCCACGTTGTCGGCGCTCGCGAGCGACGGAGCCACACAGAGCACGCCAAGAGCGAGGGCAAGCAGCCACCCCGAGCCTCCTTGCGTCGGACCCGCCTTCATTCGGTTGGGGAGTACCACGCGAAGCTTGCGGCTGTCAAACCGAGCAGGTGCTCAGCGGCGCAGCCGTCGCCGGAGGGCAAAGAACGCCAAGGGGAGAATCGAGAGGACCGAGGGAAGGGTTCCTCCGGCCGGCCCGAACGAGTGACAACCGCACTGCGGAGGCGGGGGGGGGGAGTTGGCCTGTGACGCATTGGGATCGGTCCCCGAGCCGCCGCCCTCTGTCCCCTTGCCGTCCTTCCCACCGGCAGGTTCGGGCGCGGCGTTTCCCGTGCCGTCGGTCCCGGGAGGGCAGGGGCCGCCGGTGGTGCCGTCCAGTCCCGAAGAGCAGAATTTCACGAGATCGCCATCCAGACGAATGTCGTCGATCTCTACGCGGAATCCAGCGTCCTTGCGAGGTGCGTTCAGATAGGGTGCGGACGAAGGCTGCGTGTCCTTTGCAAAACGCACCTTGGGAGGACTGCCCGGGAAGAAGTCGTCGGCTGAGCCCTGGTCTGAGTCGGCGTCCGTGTCCAGATCCTGCGCGCCTCCGTGAGCCTCCTCCACGTCCACGCATTTCTGGGCCGGATTGTTCTGCACGCTGTTGTCCAGGAAGCCCTTCTCGCAGACCGTCTCGTCCACGTGGTAGATGATGAGGCCCTCGTTCGGGAGCCGAGCGTCGAATCCGATCTTCTGGCGATTCTCCAGCAGGAAATACTGCGTGTCGTCCGGCCCGTTCGCGTTGATCCGGATCACGTCCGCGTTCTGCTCCACCGGGAGGAGTTGACCGTTGCAATCGCCCGTTCCGAGATAGCGCGGAGTGGCCCAGCCGAGGATCACCTTCATCCACGCGGAGAGATGCGTGGGGAGGTGGGGAGAGGCGTTGTCCGCGCCGTACGCGCCGGTGGCCATCACGTCGAAGATCCCGATTCCGTCGCTGCCGCCGTCCACGTCGTAAAGATCCGGGAGCTGGAGGATGTGGCCGAACTCGTGCGTGATGACGCCGATGTTCACGGCGCCGATCTTGCTGCATGGGTTGCTGGCGGGCCCCACGCAACTCTTCTCGGGGACGACGAGGAAGTCGCGCACCTTCACGCCATCCACGCTCACGGGGTTGGGAAGGCTCGTCATGGCGGACCACAGGTCGGACGGCGAGCCGCTCTCCTCCGCGCCGAGGCCGGGATGAAGGACGAAGAGGGCGTCAACGAACCCGTCGCTGTCTGCGTCGAAGCCGGAGAAATCCACCGTGGAATCGAACTCCTGCACGGCGTCGCGCGCGAGGGTGACGAGGTTTGGTTCCCCCGTGCAGAGTCCCGACTCGCCGCAGGCGTAGCAGGAATAGAGAGGGGAGCCGCCGCACTTGGTCGAGCTCACGATGGAACGGGGCCCGGAGATCGAGCCGGAGATATTGAGCAGGCCGTAGGAGACCTCCTTGTAGAAATCGCGCATGCTGCCCGAAGGGATCGTGCCCACGAAGGTGTCCTGAAGATCTTCGTTCGTGACGGACCCGTCGCGCTTGTTGTCGTTGAAGTCCAGCCGGAGGATGGCGATCCGGATCGAGGAGGGGGCCCTCACGTCGGGCAAGGCGCGAAAGGGGAGGATGAGGCGGGGAATTCGTTCCGAGGGTTCAGGGAGAAGCTCGCGCAGGGCGGGCTTGAAGGGCAGCGTCCGCAGGGCGAGGTAGCCGGTCGAGTGGAAGCGCCGGGTGACCGGATCTATGAGACTGGGCCTGGGGGGAATAATACAGCCTGCCGGGTTGTACCGTGCGCGGATCTTGGTGACCTTCGCGGATGTCGCAGTGTCGGGCGAGGGGCACTGGTCCGCCGCGCGCGAGGGGGCGTCCTGTGTTTCCGGCCCGGCCGAGTCGCAGCCGGGGAAGGAGCCGACCGTGAGGGCCAGGACGCAGGCGAGAAGGGCTCTCATGGCGCGGCCGGCTTGGGCTCGGGCAGGATCTCAGCCCGCTTGACGTGAAGCTTCCATGTTCCGTCCTCGTGCTTCCAGGCACCTTCGAGACGCACCCGCTTCGAGAGAAAGTCCGACATGACTGCGCGTCTTTCCGCGGGTGAGATCCCGGGACGAGGAGGAGCGGTCTCGAGTGGAAGCCACGGCAGGATGCCCAGCGAGCGGCCCACATCGGTGATTTCGAAACGCGCGCCTTTAAAATAGCTCGACCCCGCGTTCCGGAGAAGCCCTTCGATCATGATGGTGTGATTCTCGTACGCGGCTGGGTCCGCCGCGACAGACGCGAGCGGAACCGGTGTGGTCTCCGCCTGGGCGGAGGGCGGCCCCGCGACGGCCGCGGGCATTTCCGGCGAGGTGGCAGCCTTGTTCGGCTCGCCCGACAGGGCGCTCCCCGCTAGAACAAGCACCGCCGTCGCGCCGAAAGCCCACGTTTTGATCACGCGATGATTCCCCCTCGCATGCTCGTTCCATGATCGGTCACCTCCCCCCCGAAGTCAAACGTGACCCTGCTCGCGGAGAAAGGTCGGCCATTCCGATGGCTGAAGAGTGAGTGCGTGCGGCGGTCGCAAGGCGACACGTCTGGACATTGCCGGGCGTGCCGGGTAGCATCGCCGCGTGGGGAGGGACCTGAAGACGATTCTCAACGGGCTCGCCTATCCGGACCGCGCCCGGGTCGTGGAACAAATCGTGGCGCATGCGGCGGCGGTCAAGGAGAGGATGCGGTCGGTCCGGCGGAAGGTGCTCGTCATGAGCGGGAAGGGAGGGGTGGGCAAGAGTACGATCACGGCTCATCTCGCGCTCGCCCTTGCGCGGAGCGGGCAGCGCGTGGGGGTGCTCGATGTGGATTTCAACGGCCCCTGCCTCCCGACGTTGCTGGGCGTGGCCGAACGTCGGCTCGCCCTCGGGAACGGCGGGGCGCGGCCGGTGGAAGGGCCGCTGGGCGTGAAAGTCGCCTCCCTCGGTTTTCTGCTGGACCACGCTGCGCCCGTGCGGTGGAAGGGTCCGATGGATCTCACCCCGGTCTGGCTCGGTACCATGGAAATGACGGTCCTGCGCGAGCTGCTGGCCGATGTGGAGTGGGAGACGCTCGACTGGTGGCTCGCCGACCTGCCGCCGGGAGCGGCGGCGGACAAGCCCCCGGCGCTAGCGAGTCTCGTGCCCGACCTCGACGGCGCCATCATCGTGTCCACGCCCTCCGCTCTGGCGGCCGAGGTGGTGCAGCGCTCGGTGGCCTACGCCCGCGAGGCAGGTGTGCGCCCGCTCGGCCTGGTGGTGAACATGGCGGGCCGCGTCTGTGCGCACTGCGGCCACGAAGAGAGCCTTTTCGAAGGCGAGGGCGCCGTCGGACCCGCTGAACTCTCCCGGGCAGTGGGTGTGCCGCTGTGGGGGATGATCCCGATGGACCGCACGCTGGCGGGGCCCGCCGCGGCCGCCTCACCCGCTCTGATCGAAAAGTTCGATGACCTGGCGCGGCGGCTGCGGGATGCGCTCGAAGGAACCGCCGAGGTGGCCCCCGCATTTGAAAGAGGAGTTTCGCCATGAAATTCGTCTGTCGAACCTGCGAGTCGTTCATGACCTACGCGGAACAGGAGCGCATCGGGGACGGCTCGCTCGGCGTCACGTTCCGGTGCGAAACGTGTGGACATCGCTTTTCGATGGTGACCAATGCCGGTGAGACTCAAATGCTCAATGCCCTCGGCGTAGCACTGGGCGGTCGCACCGCACCGGAACAGCCGTTGGAAATGACACGGACCACCCTTCTGGCTGAATCCTCGCCCGCAGGGCAGGGGGCCTCTCCTGGCGGCTGTCCTTTTCCGGCGATGATGGCGCAGTCCGAAAGGCAGGATTCCCAGGAAGCGGCGGCGCCGGCTTGGAGCACGGACGCTGAACTTCGCCTGGAACGCATCCCCGCGTTTGTCCGGCCCATGGTCCAGAAAGAAATCGAGCGGCTCGCCCGCGAGCGCGGCGTGACGCTCATCACCGAGGAGTTCGTCCAGGAAGCGCGCGAGCGGTTCGGTAGTCGCACGTAGGTCAGGCGCAGATCCCCCCCCCGCGAACCGGTCTGCCGGTCTCTTTTGATGGTCGCCGCCCCGCCCAGGGAGGTAGTCCCCTGCCTCCCGCACCTCACAGCGGCGGCACGGAGCGGCCCGAAAGTTTTTCCAGAAAAAGAAAAACCGTGCAGGGCCAAGCGGACTGGAAGTACATCCGTTCAGAATCAAATGAGATAATAGATCGTTACAAGCACTCCTTCGAGGTGGATGGCCGTTCCCTTGCTCCCCTTGAACTGCTTGACACATGGCGATCGTCGGGGCTATTGTCAATTGAACTGGAGGGAGTTGCCATGCGCATGGAGAGGTTGAAAGTCTACGCCCTATTTCTGGCCGTATTCATAGCTTTTGCGTGCTCGACGGACAGTTCGAGCAGCAGCAGTTCCTGCAGCGAATCGGACAGCAGCACTTCCAGCACAACGCCCCTCACCCTCACCATCCCCTCCTTTGACGTGGATGCCAACGGCACCTGCGACCTGTGCAACTCCATGGACGTCAAGCTCGACAACGCCCTGCTTGACTACCTGAACCGCACGATCAATTGCCTCCTCGGCAAGAACGATGGCCGCTGCAACTTTAGCGATCCGAACAATCCCTCCACCGAGCTCAACATGACCAAGGATATCCTCACAGGTCTCATCACCGACCTCCTGGGGGACACGAGCCAGGCCCTTTTCGAATTCACGTTCGGCCTCGATCCCTTCGTGCCCGACATGTGCCTGGCCCTTTTCTTCGAGGACCTCGACAACGACGGCAAGGCGTTCGACTATTCCGTGAACAAGGCCGAGATCGTGCCGGACCTGACCCGGCAAGCCCTCTCCGTTGTCATCGACCTCGCGCCCGTGACGGCCGACCTCCGATTCCGCCCGCCGACCTCGACCGGCGAGGAGGACTGCGCGGTGCAGTCGAACGGCGTAGCGCAGGTGGATCCGACGGACCCATCCATGTACGTCGCCGATCCCTTGAAATTCGTCACCGTGAATGCCAAGGCGGACATCGCCAACCTTACCCTCACCATGGCCGTGCGCGCCCTCGGCGGCGATCCGGTATCCGTCGACGGAAACGGCAATCCCATCCGCCCGCTCAACCCCGGCACGCAACTGGCGCTCGAAATCCCCTACGTCACGCTGGGCACGGGTCTCGACATCGACCTGACGCTCCCGTCCAACCCCGACACCCTTTCTCAGTCCTTCGCGGCCATGCTCCCGTTTATCAGCCTCGATCTTTCCTTGTCGCTGAACAACCAGTTTGACGCAGCCGTCTCGAAATACTTCGGCCCGACCCCGATGCTGGATGCTTCGACGATGCTGACGGACCTTCTCGCCAGCGACAGCCTGGGGGGTCTGACGGGAGACGATTCGTCTTCCTCCTCCAGCGCCACCGATGCCTGCGCGGCCCAAGGCGGTTTCACGCACCCTCTCACCCAAGCATGTATCACCTTCGGCCTCGGCTTCAACTTCGATTTCCTGACCTCGTGCACGATGGAAAACGGCGGCAGCACCTCCGCGTGCGAGCCTCAGTTCGATCCGGGCGGAGCGAACCTCAAGGGCGGACTGGGCCTTGCCCTATCGTATCCGAGCCAGTTCAACTGCACCTTGCGGCCGCCCGCGGCCGCGCCGGTGGTCATGCCCATCAACCCGCTCTCGTTCCCCGGCACGATGCTTGGCATCGGTCTCCATCAGGACATCCTCAGCGCCGTTATGTACAACGCCATGACCTCGGGCATCGCCTGCGTCAACATCGACAACGCCACGTTGGTCGCCCTTGGCGTGGACCTCACCGAAATGGGCCTCCCGGACCTCTTCAACACCGACACGCTCGGTCCCTTCCTGTGGCCCGATCTCCAGAAGGCCTTCCCGAGCTCGGAGGTGAAGTTCGCCATCGCTCCCAAACTCGTGGACCCCCGCGACGGCCAGTACGTCCTGGCGGAGGACACGCCCACCCTCCTCGTGGGCGGCCACACGATCGATGCCAATGGGAAGTCCGTCCCGGCAGACCTTCTCGCACGCATCCCGCACCTCGCCTTCGGCATCCAAGTGGATGTAGACCGCGCCAAGAACTTCCAGACCGCCGCGGAGGTGGACGTCGGCCTCGAACTCGGGGTGGCGCTGGACGTCTCCCGCAAAGTGACCAACGACCAGGGGCAGCCCGTCTTGGATTCGGACGGCAATCCGAGTTGGCTGATGTCCCTCGAGGTGGGCATCGAGAGCAATCCGCAACTCCGCACGTTCACTTTCAACACCGAAGTGCTCGACCAGGGGAAGAAGTCGCCCGACAAGGTTGTCTCCGAACTCTTTGGCCTCGTGCTCAGCGTGGCCGTCGGCCTCGACCTGGGTGCCGACATCAACCCCAACGAGTTGCTGGGCATCACGCTGCCCATGTTCGATCTTCTCATCGATCCCATGGGCGCGGACAGCGACAGCTTCCCGATCAACGTGAACGGAAAAACGGAGGGGGACGACAACGGCAAAGGGGACTACTTGGGGATCACGCTCGATTTCCTGGACGGTAGCGACGCCGATTCCGACCCCGACATTCTCTCGCCCAAGGCCGTGTGGACCGCTGCGGCAGGGTTCATGTGCACGGCCGATCCCTCGGAGGCGATGGACGAAACGTGTCGTCCAATCCTGCACGAGTTGTGCAACACCTGCCCCCAAGTGAACCAGTGCAACGTGGTGCGTACAACGTATTGCACGGCACCGCCGACAGACGACACGATCTGCCCCAATTTCCCGAATCCAACCTGCCCCTCGACCGCCCCGGCTCGGTCCGCGCCGACACGGCTCCTCGATCGTGAGCCCGACACGTTCATCCAGCTCGCGGACGGTCGGTTCGGAAAGAATCTCGTCCTCACGGCGGTCGAGGCCAAACAGGCCGGCTTCCAGTCGTTCGACTCCGTTGCCGAGTTCTTCGGCGAAAACGGCGCGCGCGAGTTCAGTTGGAAGCTGGATTTCGGCCCCTGGCACTTCTACACGCCCGATCGGTACACCGGACTCCCCGGTCTTTATGAAGGCTGGCACAAGCTCCAGGTGAAGTCCCGCGGAGACGGGCGCATCGTGGACGGCACCCCGGCCACGCTCCTATTCCGCATGGATACCGTGGGGCCGGAGATCCGCGTTCTGGGTGACCCGGCGGCGCCGGTCGGGAAGAACCCTTCCTTCAAGATTTCGGTGAGCGACCGGCAGGGGCCCGAGGAGGCCATCCGCGTCTCGCACAACCTCGATGGCGGAGAGTGGAGTGACGACTCGGACCGACGCGAAATCCGAGCGACGGGCTTGGCCGAAGGCGAGCATCGTCTCGGCCTGAAGGCCATGGACGACGCCGGGAACGTGACCGAAACCTCCCACGCGTTCGTGGTGGACCACTCCGTGCGATCGGCGGGCGGATGCGTCTCCGTACCGGGAGCGGCCGGCGGGTCAGGGGCCGCCATGTTCCTGCCTCTCCTTCTCGCGCCTCTCGCCCGGCGACTCCGCCGGCGGGCCTCCTAGGCGGTGCCCCAAGGCCCGAGGATGGAAATGGGGAAACCACGGACGTCATGAGTCATGGGTCACGGGTCATGAGCAGAGTCATCCGAATTTCGAAATTCGAATTTCGGCCTTCGACTTCCGAAATCCGCTCCCCCGCCTCCCTCTTCAGCTTCTCTGCTTTCGCTCTCTCGCTTTCCTCCTTGCCCCTTGCCCTTCTCACCATCGCCTGCGGACGCTCGGGCGGCACCGACAGTTTCCGAATCCCTTTCTCCGCCAGCGCCATCGTGGATAATTCCTCGGATGCCGGGATTTCACCCTCCTTGCGTTTTGACGCCCAGAGAAACGCCTTCATCAGTTACTACGACGTCAAGTGCAAGGCTCTCAAACTCATACAGGGCGTTCCTTCGGAAGCGGGCTATGCCTGGCAACCGATCGTCAAGACGGGCGATGCCAATCTTCTGGATTGCGGTCCCCTGGAGGAAAACCTTGCCGTCATCCGCGGCCAGATCGTGGATCTCGGCCCCCGCGCAGGGCAGGGCGTCGGTTACTTCAACTGGCTCCTCCTCGACCGCGATGCCCGCCCGCATGTCGTCTACTACGACGGCGACAATCGCCAGCTCAAGTACGCATGGGCGACCGGCACAAACCCGGACGGCACGTGGGAGTTCAAGAAGGTCTTCCTGGACTCATCCGGCTCCGCCGTAGGCAAGTGGCTCACCGCGGCCCTGGATGAGGCCACGCCTCAGAACCTGCACGTGGCCTACGTGGACAGCGAGTTCCAGAAAGTGAAATACCTCCGTTGGAATCGCTCGTGGGATGAGGCCGCCGAAAAGGATCGGCCGGTCATCGCAGACATCGAACTGGTGGACCTCGGCAACGTGCCGGGCCAGGAACCCACGGGGAAACCGCTGGCTGCCGCGGAAGGCTCCCGTGTGGCCGTCGCCATCTCGCCGGGGAAGTCCGTGGCCGATCAGGACATCTACGTCCTGTACTATTCCTCCTCCGACGGTGACCTCCGGCTGGCCACGCGCAAGGCCCTCTCGCCGCGCGGAACCGCCTTCGCCATCAGCATCCTGGACGATCTCCCCAAGACGAAAGCGTCCGGCAGCACCCCCGAGCTTCCGGGGGATCTCACTCCGGACAACGTGGGGCTCTGGCCCGCCGCCATCGTGGATCCGAACGGCATTCTCCACATCGCCTACGTGGATGACTCGAACAAGGACCTGAAGTACCTGCTCTATTCGTCGAAGCTGGGGAAATGGTTCCCGCGCTATCAGCGGGTGAAGAACTTCGATGTCTCCAAGATCCAGGTCCTGGTTGAACTCTTGGATCCCGAGACGGTCGAAACGGAGACGCGCGTGGTGAGCGAGCAGCCCCTGCGCGATCTTTCTCTCTCCACCGGAACGACGGTCCTCGAGGAATGGGTGGGTGAAGTGGTGATTGACGGTTCGGGGGCGGGCACGGGCGTCGCGGCTTCCATCACGCTCGATCCCTTCAACCGTGCCATCCTTTCCTACCGCGACGGCACCACCGGCGATCTGCGAATCGCTTTCCAGGACTCCCTCACGCCTTCCGTGGTGGGACACTCCTGGATCACGGTGCCGCTCGACGACCCGCGCACCGTCGGGATGTGGAGTTCGGTGGAGGTCATCGCGGGCGAGGAACCGCAGGATTGGGCCCTCGGGATCAGCTACCAGGGCTTTCAACTCCTCGAAACCGGGGCGCGCCGTCACGTCCTCATGTTCCGCTATTTCGACAAATTGGAGGCATGAAAGCCGTGAAGTCGGGAGGTCGTGAGGTCGGGAGATCCAGGGCGCCTGCCTCGCCCCATTCCTTCCGACCTTTCTCCTTTCTCCTTTGGCCTTTGGCCATTTTCTCCGCCGTCACCACGGCGTGCGGCCGCTCGGGCAGCGAGGACTTGGTGAGACCGCTCCCGATCCCGTCCGTTGTCGTGGATGACTCGGGAGACGCGGGCGTGGGCGCCTCCCTCAAGTTCGACGCGCGCGGCATGCCGCACATCGCCTATCACGATATTAAAGAGAGAAGCCTCAAGTACATCTACTTCGCGAAGACCGGCGGGGCCACGGGGCGGTGGCTGCCGCAGATCGAGATCGACGTGCTTGACGAGTTTGGTCTCCCCACCGGCCAGGTGACCACGATCAAGGGGCAGGTCGTCGATCAGGGCCAGAAAAGCTCCGGGGACGGCGTGGGGAAATGGAGCAGTCTCCTGCTCGACCGCCTCAATCGTCCGCACGTGGTCTACTACGACGACGATAACAAGCAGCTCAAGTACGCGTGGGCCCTCTACGCTTGGAGCGACGGCTCATGGTCGTGCTACCCCGAGGTCACCCGCGATCGACAGTGGTGCATGGTGTGGCTCGATCCGGACGCCCTCAACGTCGGCCGCTGGGTGGCCGCGCTCCTCGACGACTCGGACCGGCAGGACCTCCACGTGGCCTACGTGGATGCGACATCACGCAAGGTGAAATACCTCACGTGGTGCCGCTTGACATCCTGTGGCGAGGGCGGCGTGGCCTGGGACCCGAAAGTGGACGGTGACCGTGTCGCCGTGGCCGGCGCGTTCGTGGATCCCGGGGCGCTCGCCAACGGTGAACAGCCGAGCAAGACGGCGATTGCCTTGTCCAGGTCGGACGCCGAGGAAGGGCCCGACACTCTCTACATTCTCTACTACGATCCGAATCAAACGGCACTGGGGCGTCCGGATGGGAATCTCCGGCTCGCGAGAAAAGTCCGTCTCGGGGGCGAGTGGGAGATTCTTCAACTCGATGACCTCCTGCCGGGTGCCAAAACCCCCGGCGACAAGACCCCGAGCGACGTCGGCCAATGGGCCTCTTTGACCGTGGACCTTCGCGGCCGCCTCCACATCAGCTACACCGATGCCCTCTCCGGCGACCTCAAGTACCTCGTCTACTCTCCCGCGCTGACCCGCTGGTATCCGCGCTTTCGCACGATCAAGAATTTCGACCGTGGCACGCTCCAGGTGCTGCGCGAGGACGCGCCGACCACCGCCGAAGGCTCGGCCAATATCGTCCTCGTCAGCGAACAATCGCTGGCGGAGGTTACCCAGCCCGAAGGGCAGGAAGTGATCGAGGAGACGGTGGGACAAGTGGTGGAGGACGGCACCGGGCCCGGCACCGGGCTCGAAAGCACCATCGCCATGGGGCCCAACGGCAGACCTCTTGTCTCTTACAGAGACGGCGCCACCGGCGATCTGAAGTTGGCGGTCCAACTCCCCACCCGCGTGAACGAGGCCGGAGTGAGCGAAGGAACCTCGTGGGAGATCCTGACGATCGATACTCCAAAAATTGTGGGTCTCTGGTCGAGCATGGCGTCTTTCACCTACTCCCAGGAGGTCCTCGAAGGCTGGGTGATCGGGGTCGCCTACGAAGGTTTCGAGCAAAAGGCGGACGGAGCGCTCGTGCGGCGTCTCCTGTTCCGCGTCTTCAACCCGTTTGTCATGCCCATGTTGTGAGACTATGGAAAAGGCAACCCCTGTCCTAAGAACCTGGCGGGCACGCATCGAGCGATACGTCCCGCTGCGCATCCTGCTCTTCTGGCTCCTCGTCCTCGTTGTGGCTGGATGCTCGGATGGCGGATGCACCGGCTGCTCGGAGGAAGACAGCAGTGGCGGCCTGCCGCCTCTTGAAGACCCCACGAAACGAAGCGGCGCCCCCTACGACAGCAGCGTGAAAGACGTCCAGTCGGGCCTCCCCCTCAACCCGATCCCGCACCCGGTCAAGGGCGGTACGTGCACGGACAAGTATGGCCACGATTCCGCCACCTGTTCGCCCATGCCCCCCTTCCTCAACTTCGAGGCCATCCCTTTCCGCCTCACGGCCGACCCGGTGGGTGGCAGCCAGGACACCGGCTTCGCTTTCATTCAGGAGAAGCTCGACAAGATTATCGGTGATGTGGACATGCTCACGGAGGTCATCAACAGCGCGCTGGACCCCAACGAGCCGGTGGCCGACGAGGACCTCTGGTTCTGTCAACTCACCATCTACATCCGCGACACGAGCGGCGACGGAATCGCCATCTACTTCGACCCCATGGATTCGGCCACGGGCCACAGCTACGTCAACAAGTGCTCGAACGATCCCAACCCTTACGTCCAGCTCCCTCTCATCACAGACCAGGATACGGTGGGCCTGAGCCTGCGCCTCAACGATTTCTCGATCGAACTGGCCGTGGAGGGATCCTGCGGGATCAACTGGATCCGATTCAGCGCCAAGGTGGTCTCGCTGGGCGAATCGAACGACTACGACTACTGCGGCGACGCCGGGCAGACACCCGTGAATGACGTGGTGGGCCGCTTCGACCCCATGAAACGCACCGAGTTGACCCGCTTCCCGAGCATCCTCGATGCCGATGTGGCGATCAATGACCTTCAGTTCGTTGATGAGGAAATCATCATGGACACGGGGTGTGGGTGGTTCTGCAACCTGCTGCTCGATTGGCTCCTCAACGACCTCGGACTGGGCAGCCTGCTGCTCGATCTATTCAAAGGCGAGCTGCTGACCCCGATCGAGGACGCCATCCAGGAGGCCGTCCAGGAAATGTTCCCCATCGATGTCATGGGCCTGATGACCGGTTGGACCCAGCCCACCATGATCCCGAAAGGCACCAACCCCGCCATCGGCGATCAGACGTGCGGCGGGGCCACGGATGTGAAATGGTGTACGCCCGAGTGTCATCCGGACTCGGCCCGCTACTACGGCGTCATGGGTGGGGCCCAGTCGCTCATCGGCATGGCCCTCTATCCGCACTTGGACGTGGACAACCAGGGGTTCCTCCTCCCCTTCGACTTCGGAATGAAACCCGTGACCTCCGATCTCTCCCTCCTCAAGTCGGCGGACTGCTACGAATCGCTGTCCACCACCAATCCCCCTAACCCCACCTCCGCCGCCCCCGTCAAATTCAACTACCTCAGCTTCAACGGGACAAACTACCACATGGCCTTCGGCATGTCGCAGGATCTCCTCGCCTGGATCATGTATCAACTCTATGTGTCGGGCAGCTTCTGCATGGAAATCCCCGACCCCAACGCGGACGACAGCAGCGATGAAGAGGAGGACATCTTCTCGTCCTTCGACCCCACCATGCTCCTCAACCCCGCCTCGCTGGCCTTCTCCATGGCCTCGCTCGAGATGCTTGTCCCCGCCGTGAAGAATTTCGCGAGTGGTGACGGGAGCCAGACGGTCATGCTCCGCACCCTGCCGCGCGGCACCCCCACCGCGGAAATCGGCGCGCCGATGTGGAGCACCTCCACCACCACCGGCTCGTGCCCCGATTTCATCTGCAACGCGAACGAAACGGCGGACAGTTGCCCCCAGGACTGCCGCGCCGACTTTGAATTCACTCTCCCCAACTACGACATCGATATCATCCTGAAAGGCGTGGACGGCTCCGCCCTGCAACGCCTCATGTCCGTCCGCACGAAAACCAGCATGCAGGTCGCCCTCGACTACTTCACGGGCGAGGGGTTCTGTCCGCGGGCGGATTCGGACTCGACCACCTCCGATCCAGTCTGCACGCCCAGCGTCACGGTCAACGGCAAAGACTGCAAAGACCCTGTCAACGCGGCCACCTGCTGCTCTTCCACGATGGAGTTCGGCTGCAGCAATGACGAATTCGGGACGGTCGTGGACTGCGCCACATGCGCTTCCTCCAACTTCACGGATGCGGTGGCGTGCCAGGGGCTCGACGACAACGACGGGACGGATGAAGACGATGCCTGCCTCCAGTTCTTCGTGGACACAAAACTCGACATCGAAAGCGTCAGATACCTCGATGTGAACACCGAGCCGGACCGCAACCTCACGGATACCGGCGGCAACTGCCTCACCGTCTCCGAAGACACGAGCACCAACCCGGTGCCTCAGTCTCTCATCGACAATTGCAAGCAGCTCCGCAGCGGACTGGCTGAGTTGCTCGGTGAAATGCTCGAGATGGCGATGACCGCGAGCTTCAGCACGAAGATCGCCATCCCGGGCATCAAGCTCAAGTTCCTGCATATGGGGCCGGAACCGATGACCAAGCTCGAAGGCTCGGAAGGCCAGGACGGGGACGGCAACGGAGCCAAGGACTTCTGGACGGCCTACGCGCGCTTCGAACAGTTCGACATCATCGAGCTGATGATCGGAGATCTCCTCACCGGCATCGAGGAGACGGAGTGCGACTCGGACACGATCTGCGAGACCGGCGAGGACGAGTCGAACTGCCTTGCCGATTGCTTCGATCCGAACAACGACACGTGCGTCGGAGGCGAGGAGGCCCTCGCCTACGGGCCGACGGTTGACTGCAAGTGCGGGGATGCCATCTGCCAGACGGCCGGCGTCATCGGAGGTCAGAACGAGCGGTACGGCACGTGCTCGGACTGCGGCCCCCCCCCCGTCTGCGGCAATGGCGCGTGCGAAGGGTGCGAGGCCCTCGATGCCACCTGCTCGGACGGACAATCAAACTACCATTGCACTCAGGACTGTTTCGGCGGCGACGGCGTCTGCTCCTCCACGCTCAATGAGAGTATCTGGAGCACGGACCCCGGCGCGAAATCGGACTGTCTGCTGGACTGCAACGCGACGTCCGAAGATGGCGGCTCCAGTCTCTTCGCGCCCGTTCGCGCCGGCGTCGTGGGCTACCAGTCGGATATCAACCCGGGGGCGCCGGACGCGCTTCTCTCCCTCCTCCCGGATGAGCCGCCGAGCGATTTCATCCAGCTCGATGCCCGGACCACGGCCGACCGGGGGATCACCCCGCTCGGCGGCACCGTCTACGTTCACTACACGGATGACCGTGACAGGGGAGCGAAGTACACTTGGCGGAATGACGAGGGGCCGTGGGAGATGATTTCGGCGGAGCCGGCCATCCATCTGCGACCGCAGCTTGAGGGTGAGCATCGCGTGGAGGTCCAGGCGGTTGACACCGACCACAATGTGGACCCCACGCCCGCCGTCGTGAGCTACGTGGTGGACACCCAAGGTCCGGCCATCCGCGTGATCGGGCCGCAATACCCCTCGCCCGAAACCGTTGAACTGCGCGTGGCCTTGGCGGATGCCGTCTCCAAGGAAGACAAGATTCACGCAGAGTGGAGCCTGGGCGGCGGGGAATACTCCCCGCTCGCTTCGGATCGGCTCGTGAACATCGCGGGGCTGCCGGACCAGACCTCCCACGCCCTCCTGGTCCGGGCTTTCGATGAGGCGGAGAACAAGAGCTTCACCCAATATCACTTTACCGTCAGCTACCCGTCGCATGCCGACGAGGGCGGTCTCTCATGTGGTTGTGACATCGTGCCCGGTTCAGGTCCGCTGCCGTGGGGGGAACTCCCCCCCGCCGCGGCCTTCGTCGGATATCTCCTCTTCCGCCGCCGGCGCGTGGCCCGACGGCCGTAGGGAGCGAGTCATGATCGGCAGGTCTCCATTTCGGCAAGCCCTCCTCGTCCTCGCGGCCTTTCTTGCCCCTGCCTGCTCGAGCAGCGACAGCGCCACCTCCCCGGCGGCCGACGTCGAGCGCCTCGCGGAGACGGTCAAGGCACACCCAGAGGACATCGCCGCCCAAGCGGAACTTCTCGCCGTTCTCAATGGGTCGGGCTCGGCGGAAATCTGCACCGCGGACCCCGACGCCGACGGGCGCGTGGCCGCCCTCGAGGCGGTGGATGCCCTCCGCGGGCGCGTGCCCGCCGCCACAAAGGAGACAGCCGGCACCGGCCAGGGGAAGGCGCCGATGGAGGCACTCCTGGATCGAGTGGACAGCCTTTGCCCCCAGCACAAGGGCGAGACCGGCTTCACCCGCGCCATGATGCGCGTGGCGGGATTCGCCGAGCCTTTAGGCGAGCTCGCCCAGGCCGTGTCCAGCCTCGCGGCCCCGTCGGGAGACGCTCCTCCGGACCTCACGGCGCTGGCCGGCCTTGCGATCTCAGTCCTCAGTCCCGATACACCCTGCGCCGAGGGGAGCCTCGCGATGTGCGGACGCGACCTGTCTCAAGCCGTCGAGGCGATGAGCCCGAGCTTCCCGAACGGGGTGTACGATGTCGAGAACGTGGTGCTGACCGTCGGAGACGAGTCCGTGGATCTCAGCGGGCGCTACAACGAAGCGACTCTCCGCATCCTCGCCGCCGCGGGGGAGGGGGTCTACGGGGCGCTCCTCTTCGCCGCCGCCCACGTCGATATCTCCGCCCTCCTGCCGGAAGCCACACCCCTCCTTTCCGGCGATTTCGGCTTCGCCACAGCGGGCCAGATCCTGGCTACGGTTGACGCGGCGGACGGCCTCCTCCTGAAAGTTCTCGAAGGGGCCGTGACTCTTTCGCAGGGCCCCACCCGGCTGGTGGAGTCGAGGGACGGCCTCATCCGATCGCTGCGCTGGATCAACGGTGACGAGCCTGGCGATGCTCCCGCCTTCATCCGCGCCCTCGAGCACAGTACCGAGGAGGGATTGGGACTCCGCTTTGTGGATCGCAACGGCGACGGCCGGCTCAACGGCTGCGACCATCTCGAAGTCAATTTCGCCTTCGCTCGGCCGTACCTCGAGCAATACGCGGATCTCATCAGGCTGGCCAGTCTCGCCACGGGGTGCAGCGGGATCCTGCCGCCCAACACCGTTGCGCTGCCAAGGATGGTGAGCGGCGGCGACATTGACTACCCGGCGCTCTGGTCCACGCTCGCCCGAGCCCTCACCAAGGTCGAGTTGGCGCTTTCGGATCCTCGCATCGCCCTTGGCCCGGCGGATGTGAACGCGTTCCTTTCTCCGCTCGGACTTCAAGCCCTGGCGCTGCCCGAAGTCGCCGAGGTCCATCCGGGCGTTGTCATGGAATCGGGCCTGAGCTTCCTTGCGCCTGCCTCGACTGGCAGTGGCTCATCGCTGCGACTCCTACTGGAAGCCGAGATCAACGCCGATGCGGCAGCCTGTCCGGATGCCAAGTCAGCCAAAGGGGAGTTCGTCTGCCGCAGCAAGTCCGGCCGTCAGGACTGGTCCGCCTCCATCGCGCGAGGCGACGCGGAGCACTTCGGCGCCGGAGCCGACCGCATCTATGTGACCGAGGCGTTGCTCGACGAAAACAAGATTGAGGCAAACAGCTTCCTGCGCGCCTCGCGGGGTGGGGGAATCCTTCCTTATCTCAAGTTCAAGCATGTGGACCTGAAGGGTGTCCTTCGTGTCACGGAAGGGCTTGTGGCCGACGTGACCGCCGGCGTACCGGGCGGCCAGGCGGACGGCGTTTGCCTGCGGGAGATCGGCGCCGCGCCGGCGGGAACTCTCACCGGCATGGACACCCGCTCTGCCAACGCCCTCATCAATTTCGCCATGGTCCGCATGATGGCCTGTCGGACGGAACACGACATGATGTCCATGGCCCAGACCTCCGGCTTCCCCCTCGGCCGGTAGCTCCAGATCTCTGTGTGGGGGTGGGGCTGACCCCGTCCTCGGGCTACGGCCGTAGCACCCGGAACCCGGCTTTCTCGAAATCGTCGTCGAGGCGTAATGCATATACGCCACGAGATCAATCCCGCTTGATCGTCTCCGGCTGCTCCGCCTGACGGACGGGGTCGAGAACGGCTGCCCCTCGCCACGGGACGGAGGTGTCACACCGGAATCGCTCCCCCACTGGTGCGCGCCGGGCACCTGCCGCCCCTCACCTGCCTCCCCACCGCCACCGTGGCCGCTCTCCCTTGAGCCAGCATGCGATGACAAGTGCCACGGTCAGAGCGGCGGCACAGGCAAGGAATGCAACGGCGTTATCGTGTGGCAGGAACACTGCGGCGCTGAGAGCGAGGAGCAAGACGTAGACACCCATTACAACCCAGCCCTGCCAGCGTGTGGGCGGGCCCCAGCCCCAGCCGTATCGTTTCGCAGGAAACCAGAATGTGTCGCCGTCTTTGGTCATTTCGGGTCTGCGCGGTTCGCCTGCCGCGCCCTCGCTGTGCCGGCCTGCGGCCATCCTCGGCCGACACGATCCCGTGGGCAAAGGGAAGATCTCCGGAATCGCCCAACGTCCAAGCTCAACGCCGCACGGCGCGTCACGACTCCCTCTCGAACGCAACGGTGCGCCGGGCGCTCAATGTGCCGCCGCTTTTGAAAACACGTTGAGCACAACGACACCAAGAACAATGAGACCGATGCCGATGAACGCGGCCAGGTCGAGGGATTGGTGATAGACCGCCCATCCAACCAGCGCAACCAAGGCAATGCCGATGCCGGACCAAATCGCGTAGGCGACGCCGAGGGGGATTGACCGCAGCGTGAGTGAAAGAAAATAGAACGCCGAGGCGTACCCGATGACAACAATCAAGGAGGGAGTCCAACGGGTGAACCCCTCTGCGGCTCTGAGCGCTGAAGTTGCGGCAACCTCAGAGACGATGGCGATGGTCAAATAGACCCAGCGCATATCATTCATGAATGCGTATCCCCTGGCCTTTGGCACATTTCTGTGGGTCTTCCAGACGCGCCCGTGAAGGCCATGTTCCATGCGGCCCTTCCTGGGCCGCAACCTATCATGGCCCCATGCCATCCTCGGCAAGGGGGTGCGGTTGCCAGTTCGCCGGTGTTGCAGGCGGTAGCCGCGGGCTTCCCGCCTGTCCAGTCCGCCACGGCGGACGGACTTCGGCGGGCAGGCAGCCCGCGTTCCGTATGTCGTTTCAGTCCCTCCCCGGATGGGCCTGGCGAGGAATCCAGGAGGTTACGTTTGCCCGGAGTGCTAGGCCGTGAAGAACCCGCGAAGGGCCAGGTATCACCCCTCATGACACTATGCTGTTGCATGGCGGAAGGTTAGGGGAAGAGGGCCAAGTTGTCGAGCCCGACGGGCCTGGAAAGAGCCCGTCCGGAAGCCGCCTTCACAGTTCGGGTTGGCATCCAGCCTTCGCAGCCGCTTTCCCCTCCGTAGCGGTCCGCCTGAGGCGGACGGAGGACGGGTCGGCGGAGTAGGCAGCCGACCCCTACCACGGCTATCGCCCTGCCTTCCTGGCAGGGCAACACCTGGGCAGGAAGCCCTGGTGCCACGAGCGGAAGGCAGCCCACGAAGGGCTGCGATGAACGTGGCATTGCGTGGTACCCGGCCTTCCTGAGCCACGGTATGCGATAGGGGCAGCCTTGGTTGCCCGCTCGGGGC
>JACPQY010000051.1 GCA_016190245.1 Nitrospirota bacterium
ACGCTGGTCTACGCCCCCCCCATTCCCTTCATAGAAACCTTTGACTATGGCCTCCCGGCGGACTGGTGGGTGATGCTCGAGCCCCCCGCCTCTGTCCAGTCCCTGCCGGGCGAGGTCCGCTTCGACACCAGCCTCATCCCCCAAGGCCAGCCTGGAAACATGGTGATTGCCGGCCAGCCGTTCGGCGAGGCGTTCACGGTGGACGGCCCCTTCACCATCTCCGCCGCCTTTGAAGTAGATGCCATCACCGGCCCCGCATCGTTCGGTTTCGACATGTTCGACCCAACCCAGCAGGACGGCGCATCGTTCGGGAAGTTCTACTCGCACGGCGGCACGGGGGGAGATCAATCCTTCATGCTGGTCAGCGTCTCTCCGGAAGGCGAAGAGACGGTTGTGGTTGATCCGACCGGCATGGAAGCCGGTCCGGGCACCCGATGGACGTTCGAACTCTCCTACATCCCAGATCCGAACCCGGATCTGAGCCGCCTCGTCGGGCGGGCGATCGAGACGGACACACAGACGCTCATCTCCGAGCAGACCATCCAGCCCATGGTCGTAGACTTCCCCGTCATCGTGATGGTCATAGCCGCAACGGCGGAGTTGGGCGGCGACCCCGAGGCACCCCTCCCGGAAGACACACAGATAACCATGCGCGTGGACTCCATCGTCTCGGACTTCGTCACGCTGCCTCAGGCCTACGGCCTCTCCCGCGCCATCCTTCAGGCGGATGAGACCGCCTACGAGTTCGTCCCCGTCCCGGAGGGCCGGCCGCCGCTCGGAAAAACCGGTGTGCTCTTCGTGGGCGACCCAGCCCTTACCGAAGTGCCCATCTCCCCCGTGGCCACGACACCCACCGTAGTGCAAGGCGTGGACGGCACGCAAGACGTCCACGCCTATCTCGTCACCGACCCCGCCCCCGAGCCCGATGCCCTTTCCACCATCTACTCACCTTTGGACGAGGCGATCTTGCGTTCGACGCTGGCAGACCACGGCTACGCCACCACCTTCGTCGTGGACCACTACGTCGCCTCGATCTTCCTTCACAAAGGTTCGCAGGTTGACTACCTATGGAGCCTCCGCCCGCCATGGGAACCACCCCCCATGCCCCCTCCCAAACCGATCGCTGTGGCCGAGGGCTACGGCCCCATCGGCTCGCTCGTGCCGGTGGCGAGCCCGGATCAGCCCTTCACGGACACCTTCGACGATCAGGACGTCTGGTGGGACAACTGGACCAACCACTATTTCAGCACCCTGTCGAGGTCCCACGAAGACACGATCTTGGAACCGCGCGGGGAGACCCTCAACGACTACCTCATCCCGCGCCAGCAGCCCGGCTACGTGGTCCAATCGGCCGGCAAGCTCATCACGGAGGCGGTCCGACAGTATAACGGGGTCGTGGCCTCGCGCGCCGGCTTCGGGCTGGAGGGGCTCCAGTTCGAGGTCACCCTCACGCCGTATTTCGAACCGCTCAGCAAGTACAACGGGTTGTCCTATGGGCAATTCACGGTCGGCATCGGACACTGGGATCCGGTGGAGCCGGGCCCGTGGCAGGACTTGGTGTGCAAGGTCTATTGCGACGTGTGGTCGGACACAACGGTTTGCACCTTCATGCCTGGGGGACGCAACTGGTCCACGAACACATGGGCCCAAGGCACGAAGGTCACGGCCAATTGGAGTCTCGCCGGCGGGGTCGGGAAATTCTGGATTCACGAACTCAACATCCCCGAGGACGTACCGTTGGAGGGCCCCTGCGAGACGGAGGTGGAGGAAAAAGACGAAGAAACGGGCGAGACGCGAATGGTGGAGAAAATCGGTCGGATCGTTCTCGCCTCATGGCTCGTGCCGACGGGAGATCAAAAGACCCCCCACGCATACGTCGTTTGGGACGATCTTGCCGCCAACGAGCCGCCGGCGCGCGCGGCCGCGCTCTACGCATCTTCACCCCTTCCTCTTCTCCTGGACGGCGTGCCCTACCAGGACACGGATTTCACGCTCTCCTTCAACCTTCAAGTATACGCAAGCGCGGCCCTGGGTCTGCCCCTCTACCAGTACTTGTGGCCCCCCGAGGGGCACCGGCTCTTCGAGGACGTCGCCGGGCGCTACTTTGGTGGCGTGCCGGGTCCGCCGCGCGGCCACTGGCTCGCGCCGCTGGAGGAGGATCTCAAGATCTACCCCGTGGGGTGGGAGGCCGATGCCACGGCCTTCGTCAACATGGATGGGACGCCGGTGGCGTACATCAGCGGAGAGGCCCCGGTCCACGCCCTGTTCTGGACCGATCCCTCGAGCGGCAAGAAGGCCACCGTCTACGGTGAGGCCCCCCTCGACCCCGTGATCCCTTGGCCTCAAGACGAGCCCCTGATCGTCATGGCCCCAGAGGGGAGCGATCCCACGTACCAGGGGATTGATGCAGTGGCCGTGAACGTCTTCACGCCCATCCTCGACGGCGAAGGGGAACCGACAGGCGCCTATCGCTTTCGGTTGCCGCAGGTCCCGCCGGATCTCACAGGCATCTCGGTCCCGCCTGCCATCACCGTGCGAGTCGCCGACGGAGACCCCCTTCCCAAGACGGTGGGTGACTACCCCTCCGCCTGCCTGCGCCAAGACGGATCTATGCAATTGCATATGCCGGATCTCGTTCTCGGCTATCCCTCCGACCCCTTCCAGGCCATCGCCGTCAGAGCGGCCATGGATCGGCTGTGCATCAAACCGGCCATGTACGCGACTTCCCATGACACCGTGGCGGCCATCGTGCAGGGCCAAAACGCACCCGCCCTCGAGGCCCGCAGCTTCGGCGAGGCGACGATCACCGCGGACCTCGAGGGCCACACCGCGGCCTCCGCCGTCCGCGTCGTCTCCGTTCCCCCCCTGTCTCTTGGGGTTCCGACTCCCGAGGGTATTGTAGGGGCGGATTCCGACCCCCAGGAAGGGGGAAGTGCCGCGGGAGGACAGGAGTCCGGAGCGGCCGATCCGTCCGCGTCCGGACCGATGAGAATCGGTCCCTACAACCGGCCTGTAGGGGCGGATTCCGATCCGTCCGATCTCCTGCAATTCGTTTCGGCGGACGCCGACCGCCTCGAGCTCTCCATCCATCAGCCCCAAACCGCCACGTACACCGTCAAGGCCCAACACAAGGTTGTCCTCCAGATGGAAGGCGTCGTATCCGCCTGCGAGAGCTATTCCCTTTCCGACAAAGCCCAGGTGCTCGGCCCCGTCATCTACCCCGTGCCTCCGGAAACCTGCGCGCTCTACGATGCCGTCGCCGACAACTTCATCCTCACCGCGCGGAAACGCAACGACAACGACCAGGTCGAGTTCCCGCCCGGCAGCATAGACTCCGCGGGGAACCTCACGTTGGACGACGAGGACTTCCTCCAGCTCCCGCGTGGGATCTACTACTTCGCCTCCGTCACGATCAAGGAGCGCGCCAGGATCGGCGCCGAACAGGGCACGCGCATCGTCGTGGCCGGCGCGGTCACCCTTTCGGACTCCGCCTCCGCCGGGCGCCGGATCAAGTGGTTCGTGGACCAAGGGCCGATCGTTCTGAGCGGGGAAAGCAAGAGCGTGGGGGGCTTCCTCGCGCCGGGAGCGAGCGTCTCGCTCACCGAGCGCGCCAGGATGTTCGGCTTGGTCTTTGCGAAGGACTATTCCGGCTCCGGCACGTCGCTCCTCACCATAGACGAGGAACGGCTCCCGGTCCCGTTCGGTGTTCCACTTGTGACACACCCGGACAAGTCCCGAGTCGAAGTCGCGATCACGCTGAACTACAAAGCCGTCGCTCTTGGCCCCTACGGCATAGATCCGCCAGTGGTAGGCGAGACCGCGCTCGAACTCCGAGACCTGGTGGTCCTGCGCGGAGACGAGCCGAGGGATGGGGAGGGATTCGTAACCGTTCAGTTCCCTGTCGCTTTCGACGGCCGCGATGCCGAGGGCAACCCTCTCCCCACGCCCGACCTCCCCGGCTACCAAGCCTATGCACCGGATGCCGCCATCGAGTACCGTTTGTGCCACGGCTCTGAACAAACGGTTCTCGGCTCCGTGTCCCTCACCGATGGCCTCCTCCTCGTGGACAACCTCCCGCCGGCTCTCAACGTGCTCACCCCGCTGCCGGACGCCCAAACGATCTTCACCTCCGCGCGCCTCCTCGCCTTCACCGACGACCCCTCCCAATCCGGCACCATCTTTCTTAACGACCTGCCGACCCCCGACTCACGACTCACGGGCCTCCTTCTCTCCACCGATCCCCTGTATCCCCCGCCCATGCCCGAAGGCCCCAACACTTGGTCCCTCACCGCCACCGATCCCCTGGGCAACCCCTCCACGCTCGATCTCACCCAAACTCTCGACTCCCGCCCGCCGCTCATCACCATCACGACCCCTTCTCCGAACTTCGCCACCAACCAGCCGACCTTGACCCTCGAGTTCGATGTCTCCGACGAGGTTTCGGGCCCCGATGCGGCCTCCATCACCGTCACCCGCTCCGGCTCCCTCGACGGATCCTCCGAAACCCTCCTCCCCACTTGCTCTCCTTCCGATCCGCTCACCGTTCACTGCTCACTGCTCGCACCCCTCCACGAAGGAACCAACTCCCTCCACATCGCCGCCTCCGACCTCGCGGGCAACGCCTCATCCACAGGTACGGTCGTAAAAAACGACACGACCCCGCCCGAGATCCGCCTCTACCCGCTCAATGGCGACTACCTCGCGGAGCAGGTCCTGGACCCATATGCCTCAGCGGGGAACTACTGTGCCCCCGTCGGCAGGCCAAGAGTGGTCTTCAGGATCTACGATCCCGAGCCCTCAGGCACGGTCTATGATATCGAGTCCGCCAGCGCCTCCTACCCAAAAGGCTACCTCGCGAAACTCCCCGCGGAAGGCTTCGTGGGCCCGCTCGCCTCAGGTTTCGACCTCGACAAGCTCGAGGTCTCGATCGTCGATGACCGACTGGTACAGGGCGAGCCGGTGACGCTCTACTGCACGGGCGGCTCCATCCAGTCGTGCGAAATCCCTGGGGGTCTCCCCGAGGGCTGCCTCGACCTCTCGATCCGCATCTTCGACTACGCAGGCAACGACTCCGTGGTGACGCAGACCTTCATCCTCGATCGCACTCCCCCGGACGTGGCGATCGCGCACGAGCCCGCCGACATCTACCAGAAGGCGAACCAACTCGCCTACACGATCACCTACACCGAAAGCCTCCCGCCGGACGGCTGCGCTTGCGGCATCAACGCGGGCACCCATGCGGAGGAAGGCTATCGTCGAGTCCTGTTCTACAACAACGAGTACGGCGAAACCGACGACGTGCATGCCCCGGCCCAGATGGTCTTCACGCGTCTCACCAGGGTTCCGCTCGAAATCCCCGGCCTCAACTTCGCCGTGGGTGACCTGGAACTCAAGATGGAGTACGACGTCACCTTCCAGGAGGGCAAGGCGCAGATCCGAGGCAAGGTGTTGGATTTCGTCGGCTACGAAGGGAAGGGCTCGGATGACGTGATCGTTGACCAAAGCTACCCCGCGCCCGTATCCGATCCCCCCAACGGCGCCATCCTAAGCAGTCCGCCCCTCCTCATCGCCCTCCTGCCTTCGGAAGTCTATCCCCCCGGCTTCCCCGATCCCAACCCCCTCGACCCTCCCGGCCAACCGCAATTCAGCTCCGGCCTGAGCGAGGCGGAGATCCGCCTCACCATAGACGGCGCGCCCACCGCCCTGTTGCAGGTCTTCCACGACCACCCCTACCTCACGAACCAGGCCACCAGCGTCATGGGCACGCTCACGAGCGGGCAGCAGACCGAGGGGAGCCACACCATCGAAGCCACCCTGCCCGACCGCGCGGGCAACGTCACCTTCTTTACCTCCACCTACTGTCAGGACGCGCAGCCGCCCGTCGTCACCATCGACGCTCCCTACGCGGGCCAGGTCTTCAACTTCATGCCCCTCCAACTCGATGCCAACGTGTCCGACCCCCAACCCGGCTGCGGAATGGACTGGATCAGCGTTGCGCCCCCGAACAACATCATCGAGGGACCGTTCATCGAGGGCGAACGCGTCAGCGCGCTGATGAATTTCGGGATAGGCACGCAAACGATCACCGTGCTGGCGCGCGACAAGGCGGGGCACGTCACCACCGGCGCCAGGATCTTCGATGTCGTTCCCGTGGACCCCGAGATCGGAGCCTTCGTGGCCCCGCCGGGCGTGGGCGCTACGCTCTACATCCCGCCGGGCGCCCTCCAGTACGAAACCGTGCCCATCTTGACGGATTTCTCCCTCGATGATGCAATAGCCCTCGTGGGCGAAGGCGTGTTCGGCCCACCGGGGCTTGGACCGTTTGGGTTGCTCAGCGAGGAAACGCTCACGTATGTCGGAGGGGCGAATGCAATCATCGGGGGCCAGACAACGGACGCACTCTTGGAGCCGTGCGTGCTCAAGGAGTCCGGCTACGTGTACCCGTCCGATCGGCAGGTCCTCGTCGTTCGATCCTCCGGAATGGACGGCAACGGCGACGACAACATGGACCTGATCGTGGTTGACGGCACCTACGATTCCGACCCCAGGGTGTGCGCCGCTCGGCTGGCCTCGTTCCCCGGCATGTTCACGGGCGACAAGTACATGGTCGCCGACCTGCCGGACCCATCGGTCGTCCTGGTGGGTGACATTCCCGAAGGCTACTCCCTCAAACCCCACCCCCAGGCCTGCAAGACCGCGAGCTTCTTCACCCTCCAGCCCGGCGCCGGCACCCGCTGGGCCTTCCCCGTCTGCAAATCCGAACTGCCCACCTTCGCCATCGACATCGTGGACGAGGATACCGGCAAGACGGTCGGGTATGTCGAGGGGTTCGAGGACTCGGACGGCGACGGCGTGATCGAGGTGCCGGACTGCGACCTGGATGAGGGGTCACTCCAGGCGGTGAGTTTCCCCGAGGAGAAGATGGGCGGTCCCCCGGACGAGCTGAGCGCCGCCGAGGAGGAGTACCCCTCGTTCGAGGTGGACTACTCGGGGGCGATCACGGACTCTCTGGACGTCGAGCAATCGATCGGCGGCATGGTGGACCGGTCCAACGGGGAATCGGCAGCGGCCAAGTGGATCCACCGGGGGCACAGCCGGCCCGGGGGGTCCCGCTTGCGTCTGCCTTCGACCTACATTGGGGGGATTACCGCCAACACTCGCGAGGACGAGGGGGCAAGGATTTTGACCCTCTCCGTGTGGCCCTTGAGCCGCGCCGATTCCGGCGAGGCGACGTGCAGCCTCTTGGGCCCGTCGAGCTATCGGTACCCAGCGGTCCGGCCCTCCACCTCGCCGGGCGATTCGCCCGCGGGTGCGCACGACGCCGAATGGGGCGCCGCCCAAGGCGTCCTGATCTACCCTTTGGACCACGAGCAGGGGGTTCCCGAATACTGCTACGGGGACGGCGCCGAGGTGGACGGTCGGCCCTGCTTCATTGAATATGGCCACCAAGCCGGGGGAGACAAGGAGAGGGTGGAGTGCCGGGCCTGCGATCCCGGGATGACGGGTTTGGACGCCTACGGCAAGCCTCGGATCGACGCCCTGGGCTGCGGGTCGGGCTGGTTCGATCCGGTGGATCCGTCCACGTGCCGCGTGAGCAGGCTCCAGAACCGCTTCATGCGGATGAAGCGCGCGGGGCTGAGCATGGTCACCGTACCCACGTACTGGAGAGAGATGGAGCCGCTCAAGGGCGCGGTGCCGCATCCCTTCGATCGGGTCCCGAACGATGGTTGGGTGGACGGAGGGGACGACGAGAAGTTTGTGGACATGGATGCCTACGTGGTGATGGCGAAGCGGTACGGTTTCGATCTCGGGAGCCTCCTGGGGGCGGGTCCGCCGTATTGGGCCTCGAGCTGCTGCTTGAGCTTCGAGTGGTGGGATCGGGATCTGTGCCTGCGTTCCGATCTGTCCAAGGAAACGGTCGAGACCCAATGTCTGCCCACCTGCGATGCCTTCGCCGGATACCATCGGGACTGGTACAACCGCGAGCGCGCCGGGTACTTGGGGCCGACGGAAGCATGCGAAACATCCACGGATTGCGCCTACAAGCTTGAGAACCAGTGCGTGCCGCCCGTGATCGCCGGATGCGCGCTCACGGGTGTCTGGCTGAACTGTGCCCCGGATCAGGACGATCTCGCCGCTCACGTGGCGCGCGTGGTGCAGTACTTCCGGCCCAACGGGACGCTGGCCACTCGGATGGGCTGGGGGTTTGACTACGGGATCACGAGCTGGGAGTTCAACGAGGAGCACAACTCGTCGGAAAGATTCGCCGTCCTCACCGATCTCCGCCCCACCGAGGGGCCCGGCTCGCCCGGCGACCCCCACGGCTGGCCGGGAACCGCGCTCATCTACTCCCCGCAGGAGTACAAGCGGCTCTTCAAACGGGTCTCGGACACGATCTGGTACGATGTGATCGGCTCGGATATTTGGTACGATCTCAAGACGCGCGTGGTGATTGGCGGGCCCCACGCGAGTATCGATTGGGGGGACTGCCCCTCGGACGACTCGGACAACGAGTGGTTCTGGGAGGGTCAGGGGGAGGACCGCCTGGTCAACCTCGGGGTCGGTTGTTTCAACTCGCTCGACACCGGCCGGTTCTACGAGGTGATGGACGCGCCCACCGTGCCGCCGGGCGAGGGGTATCGAATCGACATTTCGGCTTTTCCCCGCATGCCTGTGCTGGGCCTGCAGGGCTTCCAGGCCGAGGGGCCCTCGATCGAGGAGGAGGCGCTCGGCCGGGGCAACGTGCACGATGTCCTCGTGACGCTGACAACCAACTTCCCGAACCACGAGCTCTGGATGATGAACTTCGCCTCGCACTGCGATCCGCTGACGGACCCCGGGGCTGACTGCGGTGGCGGCTTGGACACGGCCCCCGGGCCGTACGCCCAGGCGGCCTATGGGGCTGGTCTCCTCGCCATGATGCCGGGGACGATCGCGAAGCGTGCGTTGTGGTTCGGCTTCTCGGGACTGGAGGGCGGCCAGCCGCCGATGCTCATCCAAATCCCGACTCAGGCGCCCCTCTTCAAGCCCTCCTACCATGCGCTCGCGGTGGCCCCTCGGATCGAGGCCGTGCCCGGGCGGGACTACGAATTCCGGACGGGGCTGGAGCTCGGGGGGAACCTGCCGAGGGCCTATTTGCAGATCGTGCTCGATGAGGGTCGGAGCTACCACCTCAACACGTGTGCGAAAGTGTTGGACGTGGCGTGCAAGCCGCTGGGCTCCCCCGAGGGGTGCTACGACCCCTGTCAGAGCGCCGGGGACCCCGGAGCGTGTCGGGATGCCTACGCCCAAGTGGCCGGG
>JACPQY010000010.1 GCA_016190245.1 Nitrospirota bacterium
GAGGCGCCACTGTCCCGATTCGTCCTCGCCGCCGCACTCGCTCAGCACCGCGGACGCATTGATACGGATCGCGTAATTCTCCTCGAGCACATACAGCAGCACCGGGTTTACTTGCGGCTCGCCCGCGACTGCGAGTCGCAGGTCGTCGCCCGCCCGGCCGCGCGCCTCGATGCGGGCCGGCAGCAACAGCACGGGCGCATCGTACGGCCGCCCACCATCGGAGGCGGGCCAGGTAGCCATCCCCATTGCCAGGTGGAGCGTCTCGATACCTTTCTCTTCGAGATTGCTCAACGCCTTGCGCTGGAGCGCTACGAGCGCGCTTCGTACCTTCTGGCGCGCCTCGGCTTCGGCCCGGGCGCGCACGACGGGGTCGCCATTCTCCGGGAGGGCTGAAAACAATGACCCCTGCGCCTCACCTTGAGGTTGGGCGCGTGGAACGGGGTCAGAGGCTGCCACGCGGCGGCCTGCCAAGACCAGCGATTCGATCCCCAGTTTCTCGCCGGCGAGCAGGCGACCCACAGCCTCGGGCTCGGTGCTCAGGTCGAGAGTGCCGACCTTGAGATCGCGGTAGAAGAGAAGGGAATTCGCTCGCGAAGGGTCGATGAGCCGGTGGGTCCATATACCGCGCGCGGCATCGATGATGCGGCGGATATCCAGATCCATCTCCTCGGAAGAGGCACTGGAATGGGTTTCGTGGTCCAAGAGACTGGCGTTAGTCTGGAAGCGTGTTTGATCGAGAACAGGATGGAACGCGTTGCAGGCTGAGTGGACAATTCTTTCGGCTGTAGTTGAGCTCCGTCCAGAACAATTGCTTCAGCCCATCGATTTTGGTTTGGTGAAGATTCCGCAGAATTTCCGATATGGATTGCTGTCGCTCCACTTGTTCGGCCATTTCAAGCCGGAGAGTAGAAGATCAGTGGAATTGTGTCAAAAGTACGGGCCGCGCTTTCGCCGTCCATCCCATGCTCAGGATGGCATGGGACCATGATAGGAAGCGGTCCAGGACGGACCGCATGTCGCATGGTCCATGGGACGACGTTGCTGCGGCAAGTACCGCACCCTCCATGGCTGGCCAGTTCTGAGTCAGTGGGGGCTGCAAGGCGACCGTATGCAAGTTTGAAAATCGGCGGAAATCGGCGTAGCCTCATGAAACTCTTAACGGCATTTGCCTTTGCTTGTGCCGCCCATCCATGGGCGGCTTGGTCGGCAAGTACCCTAATCCCTGTATGGTGGGCGTAGCTCAATTTGGTTAGAGCACCAGACTGTGGCTCTGGGGGTTGCGGGTTCAAATCCCGTCGCCCACCCCGCCGCCTGCGGCAGGCGCGGAAGCGCCTCGCGGCGCGGCGTCGCAGGTGGAAGGGCAGAAGTCCGCACCCGCGGTTGGGAGGTGGCTCGCCCTTCTGGCTCTTCGGGTCCTGCCGGTACAGGGCGTCCTGCCTGCTCAGCGGGCCGCCCAGGGAGGTGCTGGATTCCGGCTTCCGCCGTGACGACGGTCTTGGAATGGCTTTGCAGGGACGGTGATTCTGGAGGGGCCGGTTTGACTTCCCCGGGAATCTGCCGATAATAACCTAAACGAGTAACGGAAGGACTATGCTCCCATCGGCGCGTGTGGGTTTGGCTATTGCCTCTGCGCTGGCGGTGTGCTCATGCGTTACCCAGCGGCAGGCGCAGGAGGTCCGCGATCTGAGGAGCCAAGTCTCGGAGCTGCAGCGGAACCTCGTGGACGTCAGCATGCGGGTCAACAACATGGACTCGCGCATCGAAATTGTCAGCCAGAAAGTGGCCGAGTTGGACGCGCGCGTTCAGGCCGGCGGTTCGCGCCAGTCGCTCGATGTCTCCAAGCTGCCCCCCCCCCCGGCGGCGGAGCCTGCAGCATCGGTTGCGGTGCCGCCACCTGCGCCGCAGGGCGCCCCTGTCGAGAAGCCGGTGCTGAGGATGGATCCCATTTCCGTGTACAACGGCACCTTCCTCAAGCTGCAGAAGGGCAAGCTGGACGAGGCGGAAAAGGGCTTCCGCGAGTTCATCGATCTCTATCCCACCCATGAAAACGCGGACAACGCGTACTACTGGCTTGGCGAGATCTACTACTCCAAAGGCGAGTTCGAGCCGGCGTTGCGCACGTTCAGGGAGCTCGCGGAGAAGTACCCCAAGGGGAACAAGGTGCCGGATGCGATGGTGAAATCGGGCTACTGCCTCCTCAAGTTGAATCGCACGGAGGACGCCAAGGTTGAATTCAAGAAAGTGATCGAGGAGCACCCCTTCAGCTTCGCGGCGAATCAGGCGCAAAGGAAACTGGAAGAACTGTAGACCCTCGAAAGGCTGGCGCGCGTATGGGATGGCCAAGGACGGCCCTTGTGATTCTGATCTACGTGCTGCCCCTCTACCCGGTGTGGGCGGAGGAGAACGCGCCGGCCGAGGAAGCCGCCCCTGCGGCCGATGCGCCCCCGGCGGATAGCCCTGAAGAGCCGAAGGGCCAGGTGACTCACACGGTGGAGGAAGGCGACACCTTGTGGGATCTTTCGGGCCAGTATCTCGACTCCCCTTGGGAATGGAGGCAGATCTGGGAGGCGAACACGCCGTTGGTGATCAACCCCCACTGGATCTTCCCGGGGCAGGTGTTGAGGATCCCGCCCATCGTCGGCGAGCCCACCGTCGCCGTGCCGCCAGAAGTGACTCCGGCTCCCGCCCCGGCATCTGTGCCGACTGGTACGGCCGCGCCCCCACCGCCGCCGGTGGTCCAGCTCGCGCCGACACCCGCCGTGACCCCCGCGTCCCCGAGGCGCACCGTGAAGCTGACCCCCCCCCCGAAGGTGGCCACTCCGCAGGTTGTGCCGACCCTGTCAAAAACTCGCGAGATCGTGTTCCCCGGTCTGCTGGGGAGCGGGTTCGTAAGTCGGTCCGAGCTCGAGGAACAGTACGAGGGAGTTCCCCAAGTGCTCGCGACGATGGACGGAAGGAATCTGATGGGGCAGGGCGACCTCGTGTACTTGCAGTTCGAAGAGGACCGCCCGACCGTGAAAAAGGGGGAGCGGTATCTTGTCGTGCGATTGGGGGACGAGGTGGAGCACCCGGAGACGGGCGACGATCTCGGTTTCATTGTATTCGTCCAGGGCGTGCTCGAAGTGGAAGACGTCTCGGCGGAAACTGCCTCCGCCCGTATTCTCGTGTCGTACGACTACATTGTGAGCGGCGACCTCGTGGTGGCTCTTCAGGAAGTGCCCGATAAGATCCCCGTGAGTGTGCCGCCCAAGGGGATGCAAGGCTTCATCGTGGCGGCGCGGGACACCCTGGCCTTCGTGGGACAGGGGCACATCGTGTTTGTGGACCTGGCGTTCAGCAGCGGGGTGGAGCCCGGCCAAGTCTTCAAGATCGTCCGAACCGAGGAGGAAGTCGAGGGGCTCGTGGTGCCCCCCATCCTCGTGGGTGAGCTCGTCATTCTCCGGGTGGGTGTGACCGCGTCCACGGCGCTCATCACGCGCAGCAACGCGGTGGTTCAGGTGGGTGACCGCATCCGATCCGAGTAGCCGCCGAGGCCCCGGGAAGGGCGAGCCGCCGGCGCGTTGGGCGCTGGCGCTGGCCCGGGTGTCGGGAGTGGGGCCGGTCACGGCGCGGGCGCTGGTTCGCCACTTCGGCAGTCCCCGGATGGTTTTCGAGGCAACCGAGTCCGCGTTGCTCCAGGTCGAGGGGGTGGGTCCGCAACTCGCGCACGCCATCCGGTCGTTCCGCGACTGGAGCGGCGTCGAGCGCACCCTTGCGCTCGCCGGTCGCCACGGCATGAATCTGCTGGTATTGGGCCAGCCCGAGTATCCGCCGCTGCTCGGCGAGATCTCGGACCCCCCTGTGTGCCTCTACTGCAAGGGGGCGCTCATCGCCGAGGACGATGCGGCGGTGGCACTTGTCGGTGCGCGGCGAGCCACGCGGGAGGGCGTCCGCGCCGCGGCGGATCTGGCCGCGGGACTCGCCCGCCACGGCGTGACGGTCGTCAGCGGGATGGCGCGGGGGATCGACACGGCGGCGCACCGCGCGGCCCTCGATGCAGGGGGGCGTACGGCGGCTGTTCTGGGCTGCGGACTGGACGTGGTGTACCCGGCCGAGAACGTGCGCCTCTATCGCGAGGTGGCGGAACGGGGCGCGCTTCTCGCGGAGTTCGACCCTGGCACGAAGCCGGACGCGGGGAACTTTCCCATACGCAACCGGATCATCAGCGGACTGTCGCGCGGAATCATCGTCGTGGAGGCCGAGGAGAAGAGCGGCTCGCTCATCACGGCCCAGAGGGCGCTGGACCAGGGCCGGGAGGTATTCGCGGTGCCGGGCAACATCTACTCGCGCGGATCGAAGGGCACGAACCGGCTGATCCAGCAGGGCGCGAAGCTGGTGCAGAAAGTCGAGGACGTTCTGGAGGAGTTGTGGCCCGAGCGGCTCGCGGGCGCGGGGGGGACGGCCGGCGTGGTCCCCCCGGTGAGCGATGAGGAGGGACGCGTCCTGGACCTCTTGCGCGAGGAGTCGGTCCATGTGGACCCTCTCATACAGCGTTCGGGGCTGTCCCCCTCGCGCGTGCTGCAGGTGCTGCTCCAGTTGGAGCTTAAGGGGCTCGTGAGACAGTTTCCCGGGCAGCGCTTTGCCCGCGCCGGCTGAGGCCGGCCTCCTGCCGTGTTGCGAAAGTTCCGCGCGGGAAGCCGGTGGAAGCCACGGCACTTTCGGACCGATGTTTGCGCAAGCCATCATCGGTCCGATCGTCCTGCGTCCTCAAGAAACCCATCCTTGAGCTATTCAACGCGGGACTAGGCGGCGAGCCGCACCCGGGCCCGGCGGCGGCCCCAATCGCCCGGCGCGGCCTCGAACACGCCTGCGATCGGCGTTCCGCAGAACCGGCAGGACCCATCCTCGAGGTTCCACTCGCCGAGGGCGTGCCAGTCCCGTTCGATCACGAGTCGGCCGCAGCCGGGGCAGTAGGTGCTCTGCCCGTCGGCATCGAAGACGTTCCCGGTGTACACATAGCGCAGCCCGGCCCGTCTGGCCTGCTCCCGCGCGCGTTGAAGCGTCTCAGCCGGGGTCCGCGGGACGTCGGCCATCTTGTAGTCCGGGTGAAAGGCGGTGAAGTGGAGGGGGACGTCGGGGCCTAGGGAATCGGCGTACCAGCGGCAAAGGTGATCGATTTCGGCTGAGGAATCGTTGAGGCCGGGGATGAGCAGCGTGGTCACCTCGAGCCACACCTTCGTCTCGCGTCGAACGTACATGAGGGTATCCAGCACGTCCTGGAGATGGCCGTAGCAGGTCTTGTGATAGAAGTCCTCAGTGAACGCCTTGAGGTCGATATTGGCCGCGTCCATGGCCTCGAAGAACTCAGGACGGGCCTGGGCCGTGATGTAGCCGGCGGTAACGGCCACCGTTTTCAAGCCAAGGGCCCGACACGCGAGGGCCGTGTCGATGGCGTATTCGGCGAAGATGACGGGATCGTTGTACGTGAAGGCGACGCTTCGGCACCCGGACTCGCCTGCGGCGGCGGCGATCCGCTCAGGCGAGGCGGAATCCGCCAACCGGTCCGCTTCGCGCGCCTTGCTGATGTCCCAGTTCTGGCAGAACTTGCATCCGAGATTGCAGCCCGCCGTGCCAAACGAGAGCACGGAGGTGCCGGGCAGGAAGTGGGCGAGGGGTTTCTTCTCGATGGGATCGATGCAGAAGCCCGAACTGCGGCCGTAGCTGGCCAGGGCGATGGCGGGCCCCATGCGCCGGCGCACAAAGCAGAATCCTCTCTGGCCGTCTCGCAAGTGGCAGAACCGCGGACAGAGATCGCACTGGAGGCGGCCGTCGGGAAGCTCGTGAAACCACTGGCCCACGATCACCCCCGGCTCGATTTCCGTGCGCCTCAGCCTCTCCACGCCCTTCAGTATATCGCCCCGCTCACGGATGGGCCACAGCCGTTCCAGCGACCCGGTTGCGGGCTCGGGGGAACGCGACGCAGAATGGCATTCAGGCCGCGGCGGGGCTAAGATAAGAAGGTAGCCGCCGATGGAAAAGCCTTTCTCCCGAGACACATCAGGAGGGAACGTGCAGGCGGCTTCGGAGGAGGTGGCGAGAGACGCGACGGTGGGGACCGAGGCCGGGATGGCCCGCCGCATGACGCGCGCCGAGAAGGCGGCGGCCTCGATGCAGGCGATCCTGGACGCGGCCCTGACGTGCTTTAACCGCAACGGCTACGAGACGACCTCCATGGAGGACATCGCCCGCGAGGCCGGGGTCTCGAAAGGTCTGCTCCACTATCACTTCGAGTCGAAGGAGCACCTGTTCCTGGAGGTAACCTCGACGATCTTCCGCCGATTGTCCGAGCGCGTGCGCACCACTACGCTCCAGCTCGGGCCCTCCGTCAAGCAGGCGATCTGGGCCCTCGACGAGCTCTGGAGCTTGGTGGACAAGGTTCGACCGCTCATGCCCATCCTGATCAACCTGGGCGCCCGCGCCATGACCAACCCGGAGTTGAAGACCCGCCTGACCGAGAACCTGGAGCTCCATCGCGGCATGCTCCTGGAGGGGCTTCGGCTCGTGCTCGGCCCGATTCGTGAGCGAATGGACACCTCGGAGGAGGATATCGCCGAGGTGACGATGGCCACGCTGGTGGGGTTGTGCATCAGCACGCTCTTCGCGGCGGATGTGTCGCGCGCCGAGCGGGGATTCGAGGAATTCAAGCGGATGGTGATTCGGCGGGTCGCTCCACCGGACCAGGTGCTGTAGGGTCCCTGGGCAGAGGGGCAGGGGGCGGATCCAGGTATCGCGTGGTCTACCGGCGGCCGGGTGGTCGCTTGGTCGGTGGGGCAGCGCCGGTGCCGCCGGGATTGGGAACCGTCATGCCGATGCCGAAATCCAAGGCCATACCCACGGGGCGACCGTAGATGGCTGAGTCGAGGAGCTGGAGACCGCCGCCCATCCGGACGAAGAGAGGAATCGCGGACCACGGGTAGTACCGGAGACCGAGGAGGACTGAAGGTTCGTTCATCGTGAACGTGGTTAACTTGCCTTTTGCGTCGGGGAAGTCGATGAGCTTACGGGCGGTGCCGTAGAGCAGGAAGGCGTAGGCCTGGAGTCCATCGGGCATGGGCCATCCCCAGTAGTAGTAGCCGCCGCCCACGGAGAAGCCGTAACCCTCAGGTTTGGGATTTGGGTAGATCGGGATGTTGCCCTTCTCCTCCAGAACGGGACTGATCCACTTGCCCAAGCCGAAGAACGCGGTGAAGGGACGGATCTCCAACTCGAAGGCCGCACCGAAGGTGGGGTAGAGGTGTCCCGCCCCGGCGCTGAAGGTGTAGGCGATTCGTTCGTCGAAACGTTTCTTGGATAGGTGGGCAGGCGGCTTGCGGGCGACCACCTTGGGTTTGGGCGGCGCTTCCTTAGGTTTTTCGCGCGTGCGGGCCTTGAACCCTTCGCCGCTCGTGATGGTGGTGAAGAAGCCCGCGAGATCATCCCCGAGCGCCACGATGATGTCGCCGCTCCATCCGGCCGGCAGCGGCCGGGGCGGTTTCTGGGGCTTCGTCGTCATCTGCTCCAGCATGGCGCGCACCTCTCCACAGGCTGGGGCCGTCTGGACCCGACAGTACAGGCGCGAGTAGACGCCGCTGTACTCGCGCCCGCCGATGGCCACGTTGGGCCACCCCTGAGAGATCAGGTATGCGCGGAAGATTTCCGGCCACTCGGGGTGAACGTTGTTGGGCAATATCGTGACGGTCGCGGCACTCTGCGCGAGGGCGGGGGCAGGGAAGAGGACGATGGGGGCTGTGCCGCAAATCGCGAGCAGGAGCAGTAGCGCGGGAAGACGCGCAAGAGACGCCGGCCTCATGAAGCTGATATCATGGATTATAGACGTGACGCCACTGGGTGACAAGGGTTTTCCCCCATGACCCATCCGCAATTCATTGACGCGCGTCGGGACTTTCCCTATCATGCGTAGGCACGTGAGGGCTATTCCATGCTTCAAATCGGTCTCGGAGAACTAAAAACCTCCACCGATGGAAAGGGGCCCATGGAGATACCCAACATCATGTCGGGTGTCGCGGTGATCATGTTGGACAAGAAGCGCGGCATGGCGGGAGCCGTGCACGTGCTCCTGCCGGTCTGCAATTCGATGAGTCGGGCGGATCTCACCAAGTTCGCGGACACGGGCGTGAAGCTACTCCTCGGTGAAATGGAGAACCAAGGTGTCGCCAAGCACGAGATCACCATCAAGGTCGTCGGGGGGTCCGACCTGATGGGGGCCACGAATTTTTCGGTCGGGCACAAGAACGTGGAAGTCGTTTCGCGCGTTCTCAGCCAGGAGGGTCTCCTCGTGGCCGCCCAGGAGGTTGGAGGCCGGCGCAAGCGGCACGTCATCATTCACCCCGGGACGGGGCGCGTCCAGGTCAAGTACCTTCTGGGCGAACCCCTCGATATTTAGTCGTGCCGATCTCACTCGAGTTGAAGCGGAAGATCGTCCGCTCTGTGGACGATCTCCCCCCAATCCCGCGCGTGGTCATGAAGATGAAAGAACTGATGATGGCCCCCAACTGTTCCGCCAAGCATATTGCGGACCTCGTCTCGCAGGATCAGGCGCTTGCCTCGAAGGTGCTGAAGCTGGCCAACTCGCCCTATTTCGGGGTGATCCGCACGATCAGCAGCATCCAACAGGGCGTGGCGTTTCTCGGCTTCAACACCCTGCACAATCTCGTTCTGGCGAGTTCGCTCTTCGGGATGTATGAGAAGGAGCTCAAGGGCTACAAGATGGCGAAGGGCGCTCTCTGGGAGCATTCGATCTACTCCGCTTTTGCCGCTCAGTCCCTCGCGGAGAGCGTCGGGAACAAGGCCGTTAGAGAGACCGCTTTCACGGCGGGTCTCATCCACGATGTCGGCAAGCTCGTCATGAGCCTCTATATCAGCGAGGTGTTCCAGAGTATCATGGACTTGGTGGAGCGTGATGGATTGCAGTTCCTCGAGGCGGAAAAGAAGCTCCTGGGGTTCGACCATGCGGAGATCGGGAGTGAGGTGGCGCGGAAGTGGCGATTTCCCCCCGCCTTGGTGAATGCCATTCGGTACCATCACGCGCCGCAACTGGCGAGCTCGGACGCGGACCTCGTTTCGATCGTTCACTTGTCCGACGCGGCCTGCCTGATGATGGGCAAGGGGTCGGGGGTCGATGGCGGGTACTACCCGATCGACGGGCTGGCTCTCCAGACGCTCAAGATGAAGGAAGACGATCTTCAGAAACTCATTCTTCGACTCACGAGCAGCGTCAATCCGGCCATTCTCGAGGTTTGAGAGGCTTCACGGACCCCGAGACGAACAGGATCCCAGTGGGGTCTCCCGGCGGCGTTTCGATGTCGGGCGGTTGGGCTGAGCGCTTCGCGGGGTTGAGCGCAAAGCAGGCGGATCGGAGCGGAGGGTTCGTCCGGCACCTCGGTCTTGGTGCGGCAGTCCTGTGCCTCGCGTGGGTCTCGTGCTCTTCGCCGTGGTTGCGCCGTTCGGTCACGCTGCCCGGCGTGCCGCCGTCGCCCGAGATGGATTTCTATTCGGGGTACCTCGAGGCGCGCCGCGCGTGGCACGCGGGGCAGTCGGCCGAGGCCACGGAGGTCTACGCCCGGCTCGTCCTGTTGCGTCCGGAGTCCGCCGAGTTGTGGACGGAATACGGGCAGACGGCGTCGCGCGCGGGCCAAGTGCAGGTGGCGGAGAACGCGTATCGGGAGGCCTCGCGGCTGGACGGCAGTCTCATCGAGCCGCACCTGATGCTTGCCCAGATCTTTGCGCTCACGGGGCGCTGGGCGCCCGCGCTCGACGAATACGAGGAGGTGCGGCGTCGCCAGCCCGACTACCCGGGGTTGGGGGTCAGCATGGCGGCCGTGGCCCTGGAGGCCGGCGAGTTGGACCGTGCGAAGGAACTCCTCCAGGAGTTGCTCGAGGTGGAACCCGAGGATCCCACCCTGTTGTACTACTGGGCCCGTCTTCTCTCCCGACAGGGGCAGCCCGAGGCGGCCGAGGATGCCGTGACGCGGGCGCTGCGTTGGGCGCCCCATTCTTCGGAGCTGCTGTGGGAGCGCGCGCGTTTGTACAAGGACAGCGGGCGTCCCGAGGCCGCGCTCTCGGAAGTTCATCGGCTCCTCAGTGTCAATCCTGCCCACGCCGAGGGGCGTACGATGCTCTGGCAGGCCGTCTGGGACCCTCAACTGAACTCGGAGGCCGCAGAGATTCTGGCGGGTCTCACGGAGCAATACCCCGTGGATCCTTTCTTCCCCCTGGCCTTGGGCTGGGCCCATCTCGAACGGGAGGCGTTTCCCGAGGCGCTCAAGGCCTTCCGGGAGAGCCTCCGCCGCTACCCGGAGTTCGACGAGGCGGCCTATGGCGAAGGGCTCACCCTCGAATCGCTCGAGAACGAGGCCGAGGCGTACGCGGCGTTTGGTCGCGTGCGGGCGGGATCGAGCCGGTATGCCGATGCCACGATCCGCCTCGCCTTGATCGAGGCGCGGGGGAAGAAGTGGGACCACGCCGCGGAGAGAATGAGCGCGCTGCTCAAGACGGCGCCCAACGAGGCTCGCTATCACGAGATCCTCGGTCTGATCCGCCAGGAGCAGGGAGATTCGGATCGTGCCCTCGCGTCGCTTCGCCGCGCCGCGGAGCTCGAGCCCGAGAACGAGCGGATTCTGTTCCGGCTGGGGATCCTCCTGGAGGAGAAGTCCGATCGCGAGGGGAGCCTCGATGTGATGAGGCGTATCCTGAGGGTGAACCCCACGCACGCCAACGCCCTGAACTGGGTGGGCTACACCTATGCCGAGAGCGGGCAGAATCTCGAGGAGGCGGAGGGGCTGGTCCGCAGGGCCCTGGAGGTTCGACCCGAGGACGGGTACTTTGTGGACAGCCTGGGGTGGGTGCTCTTCCAGCGCGGCGATTTCGAGGGGGCCTTGGGAGAACTCCTGCGGGCCGTGGAGCTCACAAAGGATGATCCCGTGATCCACGAACACCTTGGCGATGCCCTGCTCAACCTCGGCCGCGGCGAAGCGGCGCGGCAGGCCTATGAGCGGGCGCTCAAGCTCTCACCCAAGAAGGACCAGCTCGAGCGGCTCCGGCGCAAGGTCCATCTGGTTCCCCCCCCTCTCGAGTGAGCGGAGCGTTTCGCCGGTGGCTCGCGCCGGGGTTCGCGGCAGCGCTGGCGGCCTGCGATACTCCCCGCGCGCCAACCGAACTCGCCACCCACACGGCGGGGGCGGGCGCGGACTCACGTGACGGAGATGTTTTCGTTGAAGCCTCGATCGGCGACGCCAGCCAGCTCAACCCCGTGCTCGCCAAAGACGCCTCATCGGGAGACATCAACGATCTTGTCTACAGCGGTCTCCTGCGCTATGGGCCGGATCTGCAAGTTGAAGGCGTGCTCGCCGAGCGATGGGACGTGGGCAGGGGCGGATTGGAGATCACATTCCACCTGCGTCGCGGGGTGAGGTGGCACGACGGTGTGCCCTTCAGCTCGGCGGACGTTCTCTACACGTACGAAAAACTCCGGGATCCGAAGGTCCCCACACCGTATTCCTCGGAGTACGATTTGGTGAAGGAAGTGCGCGCGCCCGATGCGAACACGGTGGTGGTTGCATACCGCGAGCCGTTCGCGCCCGCGCTCGAGAGCTGGATGATGGGGGTGCTTCCGAAACACGTGTACGAGGCGAAGTCCTTTGCCTGTCCGCCCACGCCGTGCCGACCCGAGGCAGGGCCCGCGAAGACGGTGGAGGATTTCGTTTCCCACCCCGCGAACCGGTGCCCCATCGGCACGGGGCCGTACAAGTTCTGCGAGTGGCGCACGGACGAGAAGGTGGTGCTGGAGGCCAACCCGGACTACTTCGAGGGTCGGCCGCACATCCAGCGGTACATCTACCGGGTGATTCCCGACCAAGCGGTACAGTTCCTGGAGTTGAGGCGGGAGTCGGTTGACTCCATGGGTCTGCGGCCGGATCAGTACCGCGCCTATGACGTCTTCTTCGAGGCGTACCGGAAGTACCGCTATCCTTCATTCAGCTACACCTACCTCGGGTTCAACCTCCGCAAGCCCATGTTCCAGGACCGCCGCGTGCGTCTGGCCGTGGCACGCGCCATCGATAAGGACGAGCTCATCGAAGGTGTTCTGATGGGTCTCGGCCGTGCCGCCACCGGGCCCTTCCCCCCGATGAGTTGGGCGTACGATCCCGGTATCGAGGATTTCGCGTACGATCTCGAGGAGGCCCGACGACTACTGGACGAGGCGGGATGGAAGGACAGCGACGGCGACGGCATCCGCGAGAGGGACGGCGTGCCGTTTCGCTTCGAGGTGATGACGAATCAGGGGAACAAGACGCGCGAACTCACGGCGCAGGTCCTCCAGCAGCAGCTCCGGCGGATCGGCCTCGATGTCAAGATCCGGATCGTGGAATGGAGCGCGTTCATCCAGCATTTTGTGGAGCCGCGCGCCTTCGAGGTCGTCATCCTCGGGTGGTCGCTCGGGCGCGACCCGGACCAGTACCTCATCTGGCACTCGAGCCAGGACGGCGAGGGCAAGTACAACTTCGTGGGCTACCGAAACGAAGAAGCGGACGCGCTGTGGGTGAAGGGTCGGACCACGTTCGACAAGGCGGAGCGGGAGAAAACCTACCGGCGGATCCATCGCCTGATTCACGACGACCTCCCGTACGTGTTCCTCTATTACCCTGAGGCGACGCCCGTCGTTCACCGTCGCTTCGAGGGGCCGGAGGTCCGCCCGGCAGGCCTCACGTGGAACTTCATCCGCTGGTTCGTGCCGGCGGAGAAGCGGCGGTACCGCACGCAGGTGTCTGCGAATGGGTGAGTTCGTCTCGCAGGAGGCGACCGCCCGGCCATCGAGGGACTGAATGGGCCGCTACCTCCTTCGCCGCCTCCTGACCCTGATCATCCTCCTCCTCGGTATCACACTGGTCACCTTTGCGGTGATGCAACTGGCTCCGGGCGGACCGATCGATCTCGCCACCGACATGTCCGCGAAGATCTCCCCTGAGATGAAGGATCGGCTCAACAAACTCTACGGCTTCGACCAACCCTGGTACATTCAGTATGGAAACTGGCTCGCGCGGAGTGTTCAATTCGACTTCGGGGAGTCGTTCAAGGATGGGCGCCCCGTGATCGACAAGATCCTCGAACGGGTCCCGAACACGCTGCTCCTCAACGTGTGCACGATGGCCCTCATCTTCCTCTTCGCCATCCCCATCGGGGCGGTCTCCGCGCTGCGCCAGAACTCGCTGATCGACCGGGGCTTGGGGATCTTCGTGTTCGTGGGGTTCTCCATGCCGACGTTCTGGTTCGCGCTCATCCTGATGCTCCTATTCGGGATATTTCTCGGCTGGCTGCCGGTCTCCGGTTTGCGCTCCCTCGACTACGGGGAGCTCTCGGCGACGGGGCGGCTTCTCGACGTGGCACAGCATCTCATCCTGCCGGTACTCACGGCGGCCTTCACGGGCCTCGCGTTCATGTCGCGATACACGCGCGTCGCGCTACTGGAGGTGATCCGGCAGGACTACGTGCGCGCCGCTGCCGCAAAGGGACTGTCGCCATCGCGCGTGTTCTGGAGACACGCGTTCCGAAACACGCTGATCCCCATGGTCACACTCCTGGGTTTGATGCTCCCGGACCTGATCGGAGGGGCGTTCATCTTCGAGACGATCTTCGCCTACCCGGGTCTGGGCCGGCTCGGGATGGAGGCGATGATGTCGAGGGACTACCCGGTCGTGATGGGGCTGGGCACGATCGTCGCGTTCCTGACGCTGCTGGGGAATCTTCTGGCGGATCTGGGTCTCGCGATCGTTGATCCGCGCGTCCGAATCGTGTCTTCGTGATGCTCAGGATCTACCTCCAGCGGTTTGTCCGCATCCGATCGGGTCTGGTGGGGGCCGTCCTGCTTGTGGCGCTTGGAGTGGTGGGCTTGGCCGCGCCCGTCTTCGAGCCGCGCGACCCCGATGCTCAGGCGCTGGCCGAGCGTCTCCGTCCGCCGTCCGCTTCCGCGTGGATGGGCACGGACGAACTCGGCCGCGATGTCCTCTCGCGCATGCTGCGCGGGGCGAGGATCTCGTTGAGCGTTGGCTTCGTGGCCGTCGGGATTTCGGTTGTGATCGGCACGGGTGTGGGTGTGGTCTCGGGTTTTCTCGGTGGGTGGGTGGACGCTGTCCTGATGAGGCTGGTGGATATCATGCTTTGCTTCCCGACGTTTTTCCTGATCCTGATGGTGCTCTCGCTCCTCGAGCCGGGGATCTTCAAGATCATGGCCGTGATCGGCCTCACGTCCTGGCCGGGCCTCGCTCGCGTGGTGCGGGCGGAGTGCCTGAAGCTGCGCGAGCTCGAGTTCGTGACGTCCGCGCGGGCGCTCGGGGTGACGCGGCGGGCCATCATGGCGAGGCATGTTTTCCCCAACGTGCTCAGCTACGTCATGGTGGCTGCGACCCTGGGCGTGGGGGGAGCGATCCTGACGGAGGCGGGCCTGTCGTTCCTCGGTCTGGGCGTCCAGCCCCCCACAGCGAGTTGGGGCAACATTCTCACCTCGGGCAAGGACTACATTCACGTCGCGTGGTGGCTCATGGCGTTTCCGGGGCTGGCCATTCTGGCCACCGTGCTGGCGTTCAACCTCGTGGGCGAGGCCCTCCGCGACGCCATCGACCCGCGCCAGGCGAACTGAGGAGCGTCAGCGGACGCACATCCTTGCCCCTCTACCTCGCCAGCGCACAGGGCAGGGTGGGACGTTGTTTCCTGGGTTGCTTTGTCGCTGCGCCATCCCCCTGCCCCCCGATCGGCCCCACGATGTTCGATGTGTTCAAACCAACTGTCGAGCCATCTCCGCCGCGGCCGGACCCCATTCCCCCCGACCTCGCCAGGAGTGGGGGCGAGCCGATCGAGAACATCCGAAGGGGCGCTGCCATCCAAGGCAATGACCGGCGGGACCACTGAAGCCGAGCACCCGGCGCATACTCGCCCGCCGAGGGCGCGGGCCAGCACCCGGGCCTGACAAGACACGTCCAAGGTCTTTGCCGGCGCGGACCCGTCGCCGGCCGTTATGCAATCCAGGAAACAACGTCCCCCAGAACGCATGTCGGGAAAAACCCACGTAGCCGACATCCCCAGCCGTGGGCTGGTTCGCGAACAGCTACGCGGCCAGACGGTCGGAATGTTCGGCCGCCCGATAGAGATCCCAGGCAACCTGGAGGTTCATCCAAAACTCCGGGCTTGTTTTCAGCTTCCTGGCGAGCAGGAGCGCCGTCTCGGCGGTAACCCCGCGCTTGCCCCTGATGAGGGTATTGATTCGCTGGATGGGGATCTTGAGAGAACGGGCGAGTTCGACTTGGGTGATCCCAAGCGGTTCCAGGAACTCCTCGAGCAGGATTTCCCCCGGATGGCTGGGCTGACGGCGCTTGGGCAGCATGATCCTCCCTTCAGGAATGGTAGTCCGTGATCCAAACGGAGGACGCGCTTCCGTTCTCGAACTTGAACACGAGGCGATACTGGTCGTTGATCCGAATACTGTGTCGCCCCCTGAGATGGCCCTTCAGGGCTTCCAACCGGTTGCCGGGTGGAGCCGACAGATCCTGAACCGTGCGGGCGGCATTCAGCATGTCCAGCTTCCGCCTGGCCACGCGCTGGACCGGTTTGGGGATTTTCCGTGCAGCCTTCGAATTCGTCCCGTCATAGATGTCCTGCGTCGTCCTGTCCCTGAAATCCGTAATCAAACAAGCCGAATGTTACACGATTAACGGATACCGTGCAAGCGAACACGCAAACACGCGGGTCAGGTCTTGCATTCGTGCATCGCGCAGGCGAATCCGAGATTCAACTCAATGAATGAATGCAAGACCTGACACCGGCCGCACTGCACAATCCGGTTCACCCTGGCGCGCGTCACGCCCAATCCGCGCTTCAGTTCGGCCGGTCGCACCCGTCGCCGGCCGTTATGCAATCCAGGAAACAACGTCCCCCAGAATGTTGACCCCTGGGGCGGCCCCAGGGGACGCCTGATCACTGAGCTTTGGAGTGTCGGTCCTGCCAAGCTCCGACAGCGGCCAATATTGCGACCGTCAGGCCGATCGCACCGTAGAAAATCAGCAGGGCATTGCCGGGATCGGTCATCTAATCCTTCCCCTTTGGATAGACAGTCCAAGCAAGGACGAGCAACCCAAAGATAATCGCGATTGTTTTCCAACCGATACCGCCGGCCAGAACGTCCGGTTTGAGCAGGTATGTCCCACCGACGAGGGTGGCAAAGTACTTTGCCGCGTCGAAAACAAGTTTTCCGAGTTGCCGTCTCCTGCCTTCATTTACCTGTCCATTCTACCTGTGTAAGAAACCATGGCAAGTCTTGGACGGGGACCCTAATCTGTCGACAACAGGGTAGGCACGAGGGGTCAGCCCTCACCCTACCGGTGAAAGTCGTCGTCGCTCCGGCGGAAGCCGGAGCCCAGGCTAACCTCCCGTCTGGATTCCGGCTTTCGCCGGAATGACGGAAACGGACCGCTTTCTTGTCAACGGATTAAGGGGGGACTCGCCAGTGGGCGGATTTCATCATGGGAGGTTGGTCACCGGGACGGGGGTGAGGCGTTGGGTGTGGGTGGTGGTTACTGCAAGGTGCCCTGGCCGAGGAGGATCGAGACGTTGTCGCTGTTAGAGTTCGCCACGGCGAGGTCGGAGATGCCGTCGGCATTGAAATCGCCCGTCGTGACGGAGAAAGGCCCGGTCCCCGCCCCGTAGTTGACGGCGGCGGCGAAGGTGCCGTTGCCCTGGCCGCCTGTCCCGTTCCCGAGGAGGATCGAGACGTTGTTGCCGCCTTAGTTCGCCACTGCGAGGTAGGAGATGCCGTCGGCATTGAATTCGCCCGTCGTGACGGAGCGAGGCCCGGTCCCCGCCCCGTAGTTGACGGCGGCGGCGTACGTGCCGTTCCC
>JACPQY010000053.1 GCA_016190245.1 Nitrospirota bacterium
GGACCATCGCCGGGGCCGACGCCATCATCGCCCTGCGCTGCTGCAAGTTGAGCGGCCGATTCGAGGACTTCTGGGAACGGCGGTCAGCGGCAGCCGTCCCCGGCACCTGATGAGGTTATCTCACAAATTTGTCGTGCACCCATTTCCAGAGGGGGTACGCGCTATTTCGGATTCGCCGCGGCGCCCGCCGAGGGGGTCGTTTCACCGACAGCGGCCCTGCCCGCAGGGGACGCGGTCTTGTCCTTGCGTTCCGAAGTGTAGTGCAGGTAGAGCGAGGGAGGCAGATCCTCACCGTACTGCGGGACCCAGTCGAACGTCTGGCTCACCACGTCGGTCTCTTCCTCCCACGAGCGCCCAAGTTTCGTCAGCGGTTCCTGTTTTTCGAATCCGCTGAGCTGCTTCCGGGGGGCGAGGAGCGTCGAACGGATTCGCACGCCTCGATCGGCGTCGAAGAATTCCCAGCGGTCGTAGGCGACCCCAAGCACGCTTTGGGAATCCTGAGGCGCCCCCCATTCCCGTGCGAGCTTGGTGCGTGTCTGGTCGAACGTGACCTCGTCCCAGACGTCCCACGTGATCGTGAGGCTGCGCAGGGCGAGCCGGCCCCCTTCGTTCTCGAACAGGAATTCCCGCCGGACTTCATCCGACTCGAGCACGAGGCGATGGCCTTCGCGGCCGAAGTCCCGCGTGGGCTCGTCGAGGGCTACTTCGGTGTTGGGGTAGAGGGCTTTGATCTCGGAGGGGGACATCCCCCAGTCGGTTTCCGCGTAGCCTTGGAAGAGGCTCCTCGTGGGCGCCGGCGCGGGTTTGCGGATGAGAGCGGTCAGCTGAGAGCAGGCGGTGCCAGAAAGCAACACTAAGCCGGCCGAGATGGCAACGAGCGCCAAGCCGGCCCGTCGCTGGTCCAAGCGGCGCCTGGGAGGCTCACCCCGCACTTGCGTGCGCCCCGCCGATTTGATCCCGCAGCCCATAGCCAAGCCCTCCCTTTGACCCTTTCGGCACTATTTCCCTCAATCGGATCGAAATGTCAAATGGGTGACGCCACGTTTGGGCCGGGGGCGGCCCTCCAACGGACCCGTCTTGCGGGCGTCCAGCAGGAGGAGCGTGGCGCGAGTGGCTCGCAGGCTCAAAGCCCCTTGCCATGGAGGGCATGGGGCCATGCAAGGCCACGTTGATGGCAGCCCCTCCCAGGCTGCCTTCTGCTCGTGGCACCAGGGCTCCCTGCCCAGGTGTCGCCGCGTCCGCCGTGGTGGAGATGGCGCGGCATGCAACATGGCCTGCGGCTACCTTGGATTTTCGGTCCTGGTAGTCGCGGGCTTCCCGCCTGTCCAGTCCGCCACGGCGGACGGACTTCGGCGGGCAGGCAGCCCGCGTCACTGTGCGAATTGCTGCAGGCGCCCGCGACGCGCCCCCCCGCGGTGGTTCGAGGGGGAAAAAGCGCATACAATCGGTTCCCGGACGGGCACGGTGAAATTCATTGACGAAGCGGATATCACCGTCACGGCGGGTGACGGTGGAGACGGGTGTGTAAGTTTCCGGAGGGAGAAATACGTCCCGCGGGGCGGGCCGAACGGAGGGGATGGCGGAGATGGGGGCGATGTGGTCTTCGTCGGAGATCGCGGCCTGCACACGCTGCTGGAGATGAAACTTCAGCGCGCGTATCGTGCCGGGCGGGGTCAGCGGGGCCGCGGGAAGGATTGCCACGGAAAAGACGGGAAGGATCGGGTGGTCCCCGTGCCTCCTGGAACGGTGGTGCATAAGGTTGAGAACGGCGGTGTCGTCGGGGAGATACTGAGACAGGGCGATCGGCTCGTTGTCGCGCGGGGTGGACGAGGGGGGAAGGGGAATGCCCGGTTTGCGACGCCGACGCACCGGGCGCCGCGGGAGTTTGAGCCCGGGAAGGCCGGCGAGTCGCGCAAGCTTCGCCTTGAGTTGAAACTGATGGCGGACGTGGGTTTGGTCGGCCTGCCCAACGCCGGGAAGTCCACGCTGCTCGGCAAAGTTTCGCGGGCCCGTCCGAAGGTGGCCGACTACCCGTTCACGACGTTGGTCCCTCAACTGGGCGTGGTCCCATATGGCGAATTTGGCAGCTTCGTGTTGGCCGACCTTCCGGGTCTCATCGAGGGCGCGAGCGCGGGCGTGGGATTGGGGCACCAGTTTCTGCGCCACGTGGACCGCACGGGGCTGCTCCTGTTCCTGCTGGATGTCTCCCCGGACGCGCGGCCGGGGGCGAAAGAGGCGTACCGCATCCTCGTGGATGAGCTCGGCAAGCACGATCCCGGTCTGCTGGGACGGGAGAGGGCGATTGCGCTCAACAAGGCCGACCTCTGCCCCGACACGGGCGGTCTCGCTCGGTTGCAGATGGAGTTCGAGGCCGAGGGGCGCAGCGCGTTTCTTCTGTCGGCTTTGCGGGGGACGGGCATCGCAGAGTTGGTCCGTCACGTGGGCGCGCGGGTGGAGGCGTGGCGAGGCCGGGCCGGCGCCGGCAGCGGGGAGACGCTCGACGCGGCATCCGAGACCGCCGAGGGGGCGGCGTAAGGCGAGGCCCGGAGGAAAACGCGATGGTGAAGGACCTCTCCGACGTGAGAAAGACGGCTGTCCGGGGCGTCCGCCGCGTGGTGGTCAAGGTGGGCTCCAGCATCCTGGCGCCGGAAGGCCGGCCCAAGGCCGCGTTCCTGCCCCGGTTGGCCGCGGTGGTCGCGCGGCAGATGGGGCAGGGCTTGGAGATGGTCCTTGTCAGCTCGGGCGCGATCGCCACCGGTCGGGCGCTCATCGGCCTGGCGCGTGGTTCCCTCTCCGTGCAGGACAAGCAGGCTGCCGCCGCCGTGGGGCAGGGGCTGTTGATCGAAGGCTATCGCCGGGCTTTTTCCCGCCGCCTGCGCAAGGTGGCCCAGGTGCTCCTCACGCACGATGATCTCGCCGATCGCCGCCGATTCCTCAACGCGCGCTGCACCCTCCAGCTCCTGTTGCAACGCGGCATCGTGCCGGTGATCAACGAGAACGACACGGTATCCACGGAAGAAATCCGCGTGGGGGACAACGACAACCTGGCCGCCCTCGTGTCCACGCTGGTCGAGGCGGATCTGCTCGTGCTGCTCACGAACACCAACGGCCTGCATGACCGCGATCCGGGGCGCAGTGAAGGGGCGCAGCGCATTCCGATCGTCATGAATATTGATGAGGGCACCGAGAAGGCTGCGGGCTCGACGGCAGGGGTCTTCAGCGTGGGCGGGATGGCGACCAAGGTCGAGGCGGCCAGGAAGGCGGCCCGGTCGGGTATCCCTACTGTGGTGGCGGATGGCAGGAGCCCGGGCATTCTCGATGAGGTGCTGAGGGGAGAGGACGTGGGGACGCTTTTTCAGCCGGCTCCGCGGGTTCTCGACGGGCGCAAACAGTGGATTGCGTTCTCCATCAAGCCACGCGGTCGAATCGTGCTCGATGCCGGCGCGTGCCGGGCCGTGACGGAGCATGGCCGCAGCCTGCTCCCATCGGGCGTGATTCGCGTCGAAGGGGAGTTCGAGCGCGGTGACGCCGTCTCGCTCGCGGATCCCTCGGGGCGCGATTTGGCGCGCGGCCTCACGAACTACGGGTCCTTGGACCTGCTGAGGATCAAGGGGCTCCGCTCCTCAGCGATCGAGGCCGTGCTGGGATACAAGTTTGCCGACGAGATCGTTCATCGGAACAACTTGGTGGTGCTGTGAGCGGGGGGGCGGCCGTGAACAGTGAGCAGAAAGCAGTGAGCAGTGAGCAGTGAGCAGTGAGCAGTGAGCAGTGAGCAGTGAGCAGTAAGCAGTGAGCAGTAAGCAGTGAGCAGTAAGCAGTGAGCAGTAAGCAGTGAGCAGTAAGCAGTGAGCAGTAAGCAGTGAGCGGCAGGAGGAGAACCGAGAATTGTGAATCGAAAATCGGGAATCGGAAGTCGCACATCGAGCGTCGCGAGTCGAGAATGGTAGTTCGTGTGTCGATGTGGCGCGCGACGAGAGAGTCGCGGAAGGAGGTGCAGGAAATGAGTCGTTTCTGGGAGAACCGGGCGCCGGTTCGAGACGGGCGCGTGGGCTTCTTGTGCGGTGTCGTCGGGTTGGCGGGGATGCTGGCCTGCTCGAACGCCGTCAACCGGTCGGAGGGGAGCGGAGGGGCAAGCACGCCCGCGCCCATCGAGATCCCCGCGGATTTTTCCGGCATGGAGAAACGCAGCGTGCAGCTCCAGAACGATGTCGGTGCCCCCGTGGTGGTTGAGGCGCGCGTGGCCGATGCCCCGGTGGAGCAGATGGCGGGGTTCCAGAACGTTCCCGAGGAGGTCGCGCGAGGCGAGGCGATTCTGTTTCTCTTCCAGCAGGATTCGGTTGCGCCGTTCCACATGCGCAACGTGAAGATCGCGCTCGACATCCTGTTCTTCGACGCCCGCGGCTATGCCGTGAGCAATCAGCGGATGGAGCCCGACCCGGATCGCCTCTGGAGCGCCGGGTCCCCCTATCGCTTCGTGCTGGAACTGCCGGCCGGTCGAGCGGAGGAGTTGAGGCTCGGCGCCACGTCGCGGCTCTCTGTGCCGATCAACTGACCCCGCGGCGGGTTCGTTCCCGGGTGCCGGGCCGCCACGTCAGGTCTCGGATCGCGGCCGGTCGGCCGACCACTTGGGGTCCACGATCTTGATCGTGAACACCCGCGGGAACCGGATCGGCAACGCTTGGCGCGCGGCCTCCTCGCGAACCTGCCTCAGACTCTTCACCCCGTCGGGCCCGTAGAGCCAGATCTTCCCCTCCTGCCTTTCGATCCCTTTCGCTTCGAGGATTGAAAGGATTCGCTCCGTGGCGGACGGCGTGAAGCCCACGTTGCGCCGGGTGTGGATGGAGAGCGTTCGCGCGATCAGGCGGATGCCGTCGGCCGGATCGTACAGCGCCTCGGCGTCCTGTTCGATAACATAGAGTGAGGGTCGCTCCTCTCCGGTGACGCCGAGCTCGGCAAGGATCGCTTGTTCGAGTTCCTGGACACTGACTCGCCTCAGTGCTGCCTTTCCCGTGCCGGCATCCGTGGGCGCGCCGGTGCAGGATGCGGCGACCGCCGCGACCCACGCGATCCCCCAAAAGATCCTCCGACAACGCTCCAGTGGCACGCGTGCATGATACCATGTCCGTACGATTTGCCTACGGTGCCGGGGCCGATCGGATGTGCGCCGATGAGTCAGGGTGCGCCACAAAGACATGCCATTCTCGGCACTGCTACCGCCGGATGGCGAGGTCGGCTCAAAACGTGCGTTTGTTCGGTAGGTTGATTCACTTGACTTGGCACGCGATATGCGGTAGGTTCGTCACCTAAGAGAGCTGGGTGGCTCTATCGAGGGGCAACCAAGGGGGTCAACCTAGTGGCCCTTTATGTTCACCCCCTCTGGAGACGCGGCAGCTCCACAATAGTGCGGCAGTTTTGATCGATGCAACGACACACGATGTTGATGACGAAGACGGCTCAGGAGAGCGTGGCGGGTTGTCCCCGGCCGCGCCATTCCCCGGCCTGCCCTTCTGGTTGCGGCGGCCGTGGAGCCGTGAAGGAGTGAGATCCCCATGGGACAGACAAGACCGCCTATGCAGACACCCGTAAGCCGGAGGGATGATCCACTCGCGGCCGCGCCCCCGGCGCGTCAGGAAGGACTGCCGAGCATCATGCAGGATCCGGACGTTGTAGGGCCGGCGACGATCCTGGCCACGGCGCTGCGCGACCGTCGTGTCCCGCCGTTCATCTGGCGGGAGTTCACGCTCGAGCTCCTTTCGCACCCTCAGCGCGAGATGAAAGACGTTGCGGATCTTATCGAGAAGTGGAGCGACGCCCGGGAACGAGCGGGCTTCGCGGAATCGCTTCGACTGGCGTTCGAGGGCGTGAAGTCCGCCTGGAAGGCCATGGGCGGGATGGAGCGCCAGGCCGTTCTCTCGGTAGCAAGCCTCATCGTGTCGAGAGTGCTGCGAGAGGATCTCCTGGATCCGACGCTCAAGACCACCAGCACCGGCGCCTCGCCCTACCACTCGATCAAGGGCTGACGCCGACCGCGGCGGCTATCCTCGGCTCAGTTCCGCGCAGATTCGGTCTGTCGCGTCCGCCCAGGCCAGGTCCTTGTCCGTCACGCCCCGCTCGCTATGGGTGCTGAGCGCCACGGACACGGAGGTGTAGCGGATCGTAATGTCCGGGTGATGGTCCACCGATTCCGAGTGCTCGGCGATCCGATTCACGAAGTCGATGGCCTTGAGAAAGGTGGCGAACTTGTAGGTGCGGTGAATTTCGTTCGGTCTGTGTTTCCAGCCGGGGCGCGCTTCGAGTGCCTTCTCGATGTCGGCCGGCGCCCGGGGGGGGGCACTCATTTCGCCCCGCCGAGGGTGATGAGCGTGGTTCGATCCGGTTGGATGTATCGCGAAAGGGCCGCACGGACGTCTTCCGAGGTGACCTCCTGGATTTCGCGCTCGTACTTTTCAAAGTGGTCGAATCCCAGGCCCAGCGCCTCGTCGAGGGCGGTGGTCATGGCCTTGTCGGAGTTGCGCTCAAGGCGGATCTGGTAGGAGCCGGTGAGGTACCGCTTGGCGGCGGCGATCTCCTCGGCGGTCAGGCCGCCTTTCAGGAGGGCGGCGAGTTCCGCGGACAGCCCCTCACGGGCGCGATTGGCCTTGTCGGGATCGCAGGCGAGGTAGGCGGCGAGGTACCCTGTGTCCACGCCGTAGAACGTCTGGAAAGCGACGACATACGCGAGGGCCTCCTTGTCGCGCAGGTTCACGAAGAGTCGGCCGCTCTGGTTGGAGAGCGCCGCATCCACCACGTCGAGGGCGGGGCGGTCGGCAGAGGCGTAGGGCGGACCGATGTAGCCCATCAGCAGATGGACCTGCTCGCTGGGGAGCGGGTAGGTTCGGGCTTGGGGGCGTTCGGGGGGGTCGATCGGGGCAGATGGGAGGTGTGGAGTGCCGCGCGCGCCGGCGCGCTGCCAGCTTTCAAGTCGTGCGCGATGCTCGTCTAGAAACCGGCGGGCATCGAAGTCGCCCACGATGGAGAGGACCGTCCGCTCGGGCGAGACCCAGCGGCTGTAGTGGGCCGCGAGGTCCTCGCGGGTGAGCCGGCGGACGGACTCGGGATTCCCGAGAGACTCGAGACCGTAGGGGTGGCCGGCGAACAGGTTTTCGCGCAGGCGCTGGAAAGCTCGCCCGGACAGATTGCGCTCGCGCTCCTCGATTTGAGTCAGGAGACGTTTGCGGGATTTCTGGATCTCGGCCTCGGGCAGGGCCGGTTGTGTCAGGATCGTCCAGTAAAGGTCGAACGTCTCCTCCCAGGAGGACCGGAGCGCGTGCGCCTGAAGGCCCAGGGAGTTCATGCCGGAGAATGCCTCGATGCTGGAGCCGATCTCGTCGAGGCGCCGATCGATCGCCTCGCCCGTCATCTTTTCCGTGCCTCGCGTCCACACGCGCGAGAGGAGCGGCCCCACGCCGTTGCGATCGGGGGTTTCCGCGCGCACGCCGCCGGTCGCCAGCGCAGCCACGGCCACGGTGGGGGCGGTCGTCGTTTCCCAGAGGATCAGGTGGAGTCCGTTCTTGAGCGTGTGCATGGAAAGGGCCCCCGTCTCGCTGGCCGCCCGGCGGACCGTGTCGCCCAGCATCTGCTCGAGGTCGGCCGCGCTCTTCTGGAGATGCTCCGGATACACGAGGGTCACGTTCATTCGCTCGGGCAGGAGGTACCTCCTCGCGGCCTCGACCACGTCATCCTTTTTCAGGGCCTGGACAGCGGCGAGATACTTCCCGTCGTGCAGGGGGTCGCCATAGTACGCGGCGCCGTAGCCGAGCGCGTGCGCCTTGCCTTGCATGGTCTCGGCCTGTTCGATCTGGTCCTTCTCGATGAGAAACTTCGCTCGCTCGAGCCCCTCGCGGGGAAAGCCCTTCTTTACCTGATGGAGGGTTTCGAGGATTTGCTTGAGCGCGTCGGTGACGTGCTCCGGGTTCATCTCGGCCCAGATGACGAATAGGCCGGGGTCCTCGGGTGTGTCCGCATAGGCGACGATGTCCTTCACGAGGGCGGAGCCGAATTCGAGACGCGAGGTGAGGAGGGAGCTTTTTCCACCCGCCAGGAGGGATCCGAGCGCGTCGAGCGCGGGCACGTCTTCGTGCCGCGCGTTGGGGACGGGGAAGGAGAGGGCGAGATAGGCGATGCGGGAGGGGCTCGTCTCCGCGGCGATCTTCCCGGACCGCTCGGCTGGATCGGTGGGGGGAGCGAGACGCGGCGTCTTTTGTTTGCGCGCGCCACCGCCGGACTTCTCGAGAAGGGCTTTCACGTCGGATGAATTCACATCGCCGACGACCACGGCGATCATGTTGCCGGGCCGGTACCAGCGCTCGTGGTAGCGCACGATTTCATTGCGGCCAATCCGGCGGAGCGTCTCCTCCGTGCCGAGCACGGGGCGGCCGTAAGGGTGGGTGGGGTGAGACGTGCGCCCGAGCAGGTCGTACATTCGCCGTTCCGGCGAGTCGAGGGCGCGGCGCAGCTCTTCGAGGACGACCTCGCGCTCCTTCTCGATGTCCGTGGCGTCGAACCGCGCGTTGAAAACCCCGTCCAGCAGGACATCGATGCCGATCGCCACCTCGGGGCTGGGCACGATGGCCCAATAGACGGTTTCATCGCGGCTGGTATAGGCGTTGAGCTCGCCGCCCCGCTCCTCGATGTCCTTCGCAACCTGGCCGAGGGGACGGCGCGGCGTGCCTTTGAAGATGAGGTGCTCGATGAAGTGGCTCACGCCGGAGATCTCGGGGGTCTCGTTGCGCGAGCCGGCCTTCACGTAGATCTGGATAGCGGCCACCTTCGAGGCGTGGTCCTCCTGGATGATGACCGACATCCCGTTGGCGAGCCGCCCCTCGTAGAAGCCCGCGGGGGCCGTGGCGACCCTGCGCGGCGCGGTGGTCCCGCAGGCGGTGGCAAGGAGGACCGTCGCCGCCGTAGTGAGCCGGATGGTCGCGCGCAAAACTGGATTCATGCGGTCACTCTTATACAACGTTTCCACCTCGCGATCGAGAGGGGCACGCCCTCGCCGTTCGTTTGACGCAGCGTGTTATTCGCGATACAATCAATCACCAAGAAGTGGCGGCGTATCGGACGCTTTCCCAGGAACTCCGCGAGACCTTCGGCAGGTCTGTCCACAAGGTTTCCGTTGATGCCGGTTTCTCATGCCCGAACGTGGACGGGACCGTCGCGCGCGGGGGCTGCACCTATTGCCGCACGGAGAGTTACACCCCGACCTATGCTGATGCGCATCGGCCAGTGAGCGAGCAGATTCGCCTGGGCGCCGCGCGGGTTCGGCGGCGCCGCGTGGGGAAGGATGCCGCGTTGCTCGTCTATTTCCAGCCGAACAGCAACACGCATCTCCCCGCGTTGTGGCGCGCGCAGAAGGGTTCACTGGAGCGGGCGCAGGCGCTCGCGATGCTCCGGGGGCTGTATGAAGCCGCGCTCGCGGCCCCGAATGTGGTCGGGTTGGCGATCGGGACGAGGCCGGACTGCGTGCCCGATGATGTGCTCGACGTGCTCGCGGATTTCTCCCGCCGGACGTATCTCTGGCTCGAACTCGGCTTGCAGAGCGCGAAGGACGCAACGCTCCAGGCGATCAACCGAAGTCACTCGGTGGCGCAGTTCTGCGACGCCGTGGACCGCGCGCATCGAAGCGGCCTGCGAGTGTGTGCCCACGTGATCATCGGGCTTCCGGGCGAGCAGTGGAACGACTGGATGGTGACGGCGGACACCCTGGCCCGGTGCCGCGTCGAGGGCGTGAAGATCCATCCCCTGCATGTGGTGAGGGGCACCAGGATGGCGGAGGAGTATGCGCGCGGTGGGGTGGAGGTGATGTCCATCGAGACCTACGCGCGGGCGGCGGCCGCGTTCATCCGTCGCCTCCCGGAGGGAACGGTGGTGCATCGCGTGACCGGCCACGCCCCGGCGGATCTCACCGTGGCGCCCGAGTGGACGCTGAACAAGCACGAGGTGAGCCGGTGCGTGCGCGAGTTTTTCAGCAGGGGGGTGGCGGCGCCCGCCGAGGCCGCCGCGACCGGCGCCACCGCACAGTAGCCATGGCTCGACCCATCCGCCACCTGCGAGCCGTAAAGCGAAACGAACGGGCCGCCTCGCGCCCCGGCCGAACCGGGCCGGAGCCGAACGGGACGGCCGCGGCGGTCAATGCCGGCAACGGCGCGGTTCCTCAGCCGGAGCCGATCATCGTAAGTCCACCGCCCCCAACGCCGGCCCCGTCTCCACCGGAGCCCGAAGTCGAGCGCCCGCGGCGGACCCCACCGAAGGCGACCGACTGGCCGAGCGTCTTCGGCCGGTCCCTGCTCACCAACATCAAGATGGTGGTGAGCGGCGTCAGCGAGGCCGGCAACGTCGCGAAGAACGTGCTCGATCACTCCATCTCCCTCGCCGGGCGCGTCGCGTTCGGACAGAAATACATGGACGAGCGGCTGAAGGCCTATCGCGGACAGCGCCGCGTCGCCTTCCTGCTCCCGGGCTACATTCAGGGGACCGCGGCCTTCGCCCGGACGGAACGGATCATGGAATCCGAACTGTTCGGCATCTTCCCGGTTACACTGAGCTACCAGCCTTACTCGCAGGACTTGCGCAAGTCATCCGAGAAGGCTCGCAAGCAGATTGACTTCGTGCTCCAACGCACGGACCCCCGCCGCGTGTACCTCGTGGGCCACAGCCAGGGCGGTCTCGCGGCGCGCTACATCATCCAGGTCATGGACGGGCACACCTTCGTGAGCCACTGCATTACTCTCGCGACGCCCCACTTGGGCACCTACGCCGCCGTGCCCGGCGGCATCTTCCACGGGATGGCCACGAAATTCCTGGCCTCGGCCGGCATTCTCCCTCGGATCGAAGGGGAGAGCGGCCTCCAGATGATCCCGGGCAGCCGGCTCCTCAGCGAGCTGAACCACCGGCCGCTGCCGTCGAACGTGGAATTCACGTCCATCTACAACTACATAGATCCGCTCGTCTGGCCTCCGAGCTATGCGCGGCTCCCGTACGAGGACTGCCACAACATCCTGCTCAAGAAGATCGGCCACTTCCACGCCCTATACGACATCCAGGAGATAGAGATCATCCTCCGCTCGCTCCTCCTGCGCATCCGTCGCGGGCTCATCTATCGCCGCCGCGTGCTGGCGGGCCAGCAGGTGCTGGAGGAACGGCACATGGAGATGGTGGGACACGAAGTGGAGGAGTTCGTTGCCGCCTCCGACTGATCGCCTCGGCTCCCGCTTGGGAGTCCTCGCCTCCACGTTTCTAGGCCTCTTTGCCTGCGCGTCCGCCGAGTTGCGCACCGAGGGGGACGATCCCCACCTGAGACCGTGGCTGGTCGAGTCGTCCGTGGACGAGGTCGTCAGGGCGCTGGCCGTCATTCTCGAAGGCGATCCGGATTGGCGGATCAAAGACCTTTCCCCCGCCGCGGGCGAGGCGCGCTTGGTGCACTACACCAAACGGATCCGGTTTGCCGACGACGTCGTGCTCAAGATCGAGCCCGCCACGGGCGGTCGCGTACTCGTCACCGCACGCAGCCGGAGTCGGATCGGCATCGAGGACTTCGGACAGAACAAGCGGAACCTCAAAGACCTCGTGCAGCGCCTGGCGAAGTACTGGGCAGAGAAGGGGGTTGCGGCCGAACCCGCCCCCCCGTCTGGCGCGGCTCGTTCCTGATCCCCCGGCGTTAGCCGAGCCTTGGCTCCTGCGGGCCGAAGGGCTGGGGACTACATTCCCCAAATCTCTTTCACCTTGTGTAGCTTTTCCCAGGACCGACACGACCATTGGATCTCATCGGCAGGGCTACCTACGCGTCCTCACGCCGGGCTGAGAGAACGAGCGTTCGGAAGTGCGAGCTTTCCTGATTCGCAATGTTTTGTAGTCACTGGGAGGTTCACACAGCACTGGAAATTGGTCATCCCTTGATACGGCGGCTGCCTCTCACTTGATCCCCCGGTTGGCCCGTGGGCCAGCGATGGCATGCCGGTTGCTCCCTCTTCCGAGAGAGCTACATGGCCGACTTCAGTGGATCGGCCCATTGGTTTGGGCTGGGTGTTGTGGACGGGGAGCGTTCATCCTCCGCAGGAAACGCTTCGCCCGAGCGCACCAAGCCGTTCAGCAAGCGAGGCCGTCGCGGCGGGTCTGGATGGTTTCGCCGCCATCTGGGCGCCCTCGGATCGGTGGTCATCGCCGGGCTCGTTTTGGCCACCTCCATCAGCTACAGGCCGCGCGAGGCGGCCTCCGTGCCCAAACCCAACGTGCCCTACACCTCCTCCTCGCTCAACAAGAGTGCCCTCGTCGCCGACCTGAAACGATCGGCGCTCGACTACCTCGAACCCATCATCGCCGGAGAGTTCGACAAGCGCGACGTGCGCGACCTTTTCGAGCTGATCACCTGCGGCACGACCGACTATCAGAACTGCGTCTGCCTCGACAACACGTTCGGCTGCACCAAGGCCGAGGACACGGACGGCGACGGCCATTTCCTCTTCTACGACAACGACGCCGCCGATCCCCTCGGGCGGATGTCGAGCTGCGGGGGGGGGCCGGAGTGCGAGCCCGAGGTGACGCTTCTCGCCTACGAGGACAACGCCCACAACACATCGCACCCGAACGAGGACCACTTCGACATGATGGTTCGGATGGAAGACTTCTACATGGAGATGAACAACAGCATCATCGGCGACTGTATCAGTCTCGGCCTGAACCACGTGGATTTCTGGATCATGATGGATCCGGACAAGATCGACGTGAACGGCGAGAACGCCCGCACGGACGATCCCGTCATGACGATTCAGATCGCCAACGTGGACGTGGTGGCGCCCTCCCAAAATATCCACCTCGGGTGCAGTTTCGGGTTCTGCCTGTTCGGCAACTGCATCCCCCCGCTGGTTTGCGACACCTCCCACAACGGGTGCGACCAGGTCCCCTGGAGCTGCGTGGAGCCGATCGCCGAACCGATCCTGGCCGATGTCCTCATCTACCTGATTCACGACATGGTCCGCGGCAGCCTCCCGATGGACCTCAACGCGCTCATCGCCGGTGAGCCGCCCTACAACTGTCCCACCTATTCCGGGACGACGAAGGACGCCGCGAACTGGTGCCAGTGCGGCGTGCAAAACGATCCGGGGAAGGACGGCTACGGCTATTGCAAGGACTGCGACGGAGACGGACTCCCCAACACGGTGCTGCCCGCGTACACCGTCAACCCGCCCACCGCGTACGGCTCGGTCTCGAAGGGCAGCGCCATCATAGACGTCGGCGCGTACCCGCACCTGACGGTCACCAATCCCGACGGTGCGGAGGGGCCTGACGATCGGATCCAGCTCCAGAGCGATTTCGCGTGCGAGACACGGCAGGCCGGCGGGGATGTGGACAAGGATAGAATCAACGTTCAGCCCAAGCTTTGCTCGGGCAACTGCGCGCCGACGCCGCCCGCGAACCCGGACTACGACAACAACGGCACGCCGGAGGACCCGATGTTCTCGTGCTCCGTCGGGCAAGACGCGATGGGCGGCATCGCCGGCGCCATCACGCGGTCCGGCGGCATCGCGTGCGAGGTGAGTGATCAGGGCGTGGCCACCAATTTCCGCAGCCCCGTCCCTCTGCCGTCGATCCTCTCGGATGCCCTCAAGGTCGAAAGTTTCGCCAAGCTCGTGCCGCCCATCGACGACTACGCGGACCCCGGGAGCTCCGTGACGATCCGATGGCGGCCGTACGGAGACGGCGATCCGTCCACCACCGAGGTGTGCATGGCCGTGGGGGCGGAGCCGGGTCCCGCGCTCGTCTCCCAGGGGTGCTCCGCACTCGTGAACACCGGTCCCGTGGACGTGAACTTCTCGCTACGAAACATCTACACCGATTTCTACATCGAGAAGGACGCGACGCTGACCCGCGCCTTCGGGATCGTGAGCCACTTCGGGGGGGGGGTGGACGTCGAGTTCCAATCCTTCACGACCGCGAACCGGACCTTCGCGGACAAGGCGATGTTCCTCTCGAGCGGGTGCAATCCGCTGGCGGGCACCTCGGGATGCCTCAAGGTGGCGCTCGATCCGGTGGATCTGGACGTGGAACGCATCGTGTTCAGTGATCAGAGCGACCCCGTGTGCGTGACGGGCGTCGGCGGCGCAGGAAAAGAGGAAGCAGGGGCGCTGCTCAAGTGCGAGGAGTTGGAATCGGCCATCCCTGAGGTCATGGCGACGCTCATGGGCGGGGCGGTCAACCTCTGGCTGGAGACGCAGGTGACGATGGCGGGGCTGACGTTTGATGTCCTCTTCGCGGGGCCGGACCGCTACGCCTCGGATCTCGACGGCAACGGAAAGGGCGACTACCTTACGTGTGCCGGAAGTCTTGCGCAGTCATTCGATCTGGCGATGCTGATGGATCTGTTCGTATCGGGCGCGGGGATCAACCCATGCACCGTGGAGAACCTCCAGGCCAAGGCCAGGCGCGAGAGCCTCGCCGCAGCCGGAGCAAGACCCTCCGAAGGGGGCGGCGTCGGAACTTTCATCCTGGATCCGCGGACGGGCCGTCCCGAGTCGCGCATCCAGCTCGAGGCGTCCGAGGCCCGGGCGGCGGGCCTTCTGGCCCAAGGGAGCCGCGTGGAGGTTCAGGCCGTCGGCTCCGGTACTCCGGCGTACACTTTCCGCCTCGACCGCGGGCCCTTCCGTGTTTCCTACGAACCGTCCCTCCGACTGCCGTTCCTCCTCGAGGGCTATCACATCCTGGAGGTCCAAGCGGTGGATGCGACGGGCGCGACGGATCCAACCCCCGCGCGCCTGTTCTTCCGGATCGATTCCGTCGGCCCGAAGATCCGGCTGCACGGCCTTGCGAAGGACGGGCGCGACGAGGGGCAGATCTATCTGGCGTCGGAGCCCTTCATGGATCTGGAGGTCTCCGACTACCTGACGCCCTTCGAAAGAATCGAGGCGTCCTATCGGCTGGACGAGGGCGCCCCGGTGGCAGTGACCGCCGCTTCAACAAGGATAGATGTGTCATCCTTGAATCCTGACTCGCGGCACACGCTCGCGGTCCGCGCGGTGGATGCGGGTGGGATCGAGTCCGTGCGTGAAATCGAATTCAGGACGAAACCTGAACTGAACGGTAGCGGCTCGGGCAAGACTTGGGGCTGCACCCAAGTTCCGTATTGATATCCGGCCAAGCGGTAAGGCCCTGAGATTGCTTCGCCCGTTTCCACCCCCCCCCGGACTTGACGCGGGTCATGTTGCGAACCGGTCCGAATCGCGAGAATATTCACCGCAAGGGCGACCGGAGGAGAGGCTTGGAGGATAAGGTCCTACCGACTATTGTTCACGACCTGAGGAACCCCCTCACGTCCATCATCGGTTACGCCCAACTCGTTCTTGGATCCGAGAACGGTCTCGGGGAGACGGACCGCCGCAATCTGGAGATGTTGTTGCTCGCTTGCGGCATCCTGGACCGGATGCTGGGCTCACTGGCGATGCTGGGTCAACTCAGGTGTGGCGTGCTCGATCGCGGATCGGAGGTGGTGGCGCAGGATGTGTTGCAGGAAGCGGTGCGCGCGATCGAACCGGTCGCGGCCGCTCAGCAGAAGATCGTGCGGTTGGTGGCGGTGAACGTCCGCGCCACAATTCGTGCAAACGAGGAATTGTTATCCCAAGCGCTGCAGAACGGTCTTGCCCACGGCCTCACCCGCGTGCGGGCCGGACAAGCCATCATCGCGAACGTGAAGGTGGACGGCGATGGCCGGTGGGTTGAATTCCTCATCGAGGACTGCGGGCCGGACCTTCCGGAAGGTCTGGCGGAAGCCATGATGGATCCCACGGCCTTGGAAAGGGTCCGCACGGCAGGAGTGAGGTCGGACCGCGCCCTGGGGCTGGTGCTCGTGCGGGAAGCAGCGTTCGCCTGTGGAGGGGAGGCGAAGCTCACGTCGTCGAACGGCGTCACGCGCCTAAGCCTGCGGCTGCCGGCCGCCGCCACGTGATGGCGGAGACCCCGTCCACGCCGTCGCGTGAGGTCCAATTTCTCCGTGGCGGCCTGCGCACCTACGTCCTTCTCCGATGGGTCATGGCGGCAGGCGTGGCCATCTTGTTCGTGCCGGCCTTGGCCGGTCCGTTTTCACTGGATCGCAGATTCACCGCTTCCGCCTTCCTGGGGCTTGCGGGGAGCACGGCGATCCTCGAGGCCGTCATCCGTGCGGGGGTGGAGAGGAAAGGGAGACTCTTCGCCACGTTCCTGCTGGACGCCGTGCTCGTGGAGACCATCAGTCACGCCATGGGAGGCGCGTCCTATGGTTTCCGCTACTTCTGCGTCTTCGTCCTTGTCTTCGCGGCCAGCCTGCTCTCCAAGGGGCCTTCGCTCGCCGTTGCACTCCTGATCGCCGGACTCCACACGCTCTACCTGGGAATGGAGTTTCTGGGCGTTCTCCCCCGTCTGGATTTCCCGGCCGACTCGCCTGCGCCCCGCCTGACGGACCTGTTCTACTCGACGGTGCCGCATGACTTCATCGTGCTGGCGGTCTGGTGGACCGTCTCGAATCTGGCGGGTCTCCTGCGGGAGGAGATCCGGGGGGCGGAAGGCCACGCCCAGGACCTGGATCGAATTGTGGCCGAGCGCACGCGCCAGCTCGAGATCGCACAGCAGGCGATGATTCGTTCCGAGAAGCTCTCCGTGCTGGGCCAGACGGTGTCCAGCGTTGCGCATGAGCTGAACAACCCCCTCACCGGCGTTCTAGGCTACGCCCAACTTCTGAAGACCGCGCCCACTGGAAGCGACACGGCGTTGCTGATCGAACGGCTCAACCAGGAGGCGGAACGATGCCGCCGGATCGCGCGCAACCTGCTGGTCTACTCGCGGGAGAGCCTCCCCGAGAAGAAGCCGATGGACGTGAATTCTCTTGTTCGTGACGTGGCGGAAGTCAGACGCTACAATGCGGTGGCCACCGGCCTTTCCGTGGAACTCGAACTGGTGCCGGATCTCCCGATGGTCGAAGGTGATGTCAACCAACTCCGCCAGGTTCTGCTCAACGTGATTTTGAACGCCGAGCAGGCGATCGCCGAAACCGGCCGTCCCGCACAGGGCCGGATCGTCATCAGGACGGGTGTCCTGGTCCGGACGGATGCCGCGTCCCGATCGCGCGAGATCTTCATCCGCATTTGGAACAACGGCCCCACCATTACTCCGGAGGTTCAGATGCGGCTTTTCGAGCCCTTCTTCACCACCAAGGAGCCCGGGAAGGGCACGGGATTGGGGCTTTTCGTGGCGACCAACATCATGGCGGCCCACGGGGGCACGATCGGCGTGGAGAACGGGAACGGGGAGGGCGCGGCGTTCACGCTCCGCCTGCCGGCGGGTGAGACGCAGGTGGCGCACCATCACGTCAAGCCCGTCGAGGCTCCCCCTCTTGTACAAAAGCGCTCCCCGCGGCGGGTGCTCGTGGTGGATGATGAGGATTTCATCAGGGACGTCGTCACCCAGGCCCTTTCTGCGGACGGAGACACAGTCCTGTCCGCGCGCGACGGTCCCGAGGCGCTTGAGATTCTCGCCACGGAGACACCCGATGTCATTCTGGTGGACTACCGGATGCCGGGGATGAGCGGGGAAGACGTGGCTCGCGAGATCGGACGCCTGTACCCGGCGCTGGCGAAGCGGATTGTCATCGTCTCCGGTCTCAGTGCCTCCGAGGAGCTGAGAGATTTTCTCAGCCGGTCCGGCCTGCCGCACATGACCAAGCCATTCAACCTCGACGAGCTGAAAGGGATGGTCCATGGCCGCTGAAGGCAACGACCGGGAATACGTGCCCACCGTGCTGGTGGCAGACGACGATCCGACCGTCCTCTCGCTCATGAAAGACATCCTGTCTCCGCTCGGCCACCGGGTCTTGGCTGTGCAGGATGGAAACGAGGCCATCGAGAAAGTGCGCACCGACCATCCCGATCTGGCCATCCTCGATATCGGGATGCCCGGCAAGGACGGCCTCGAGGTGGCGCAGCTCATCAAGGACAACCCGGAGACGCGCCTGCTGCCCGTGATCATCGTGACGGCGGACCCCACCGCTCGCAAGAAGCTCCAGGCCATCGAGGAGGGCGCGGATGATTTCCTTCGAAAGCCGATTAACGTTTGGGAATTGAAGGCCCGCGTGCGCGCCCTGCTCCGGCTCAAGCGTTTCACGGACGAGCTCGAGAACGCGGAAAGCGTTCTGATGAGCCTCGCCTTGAGCGTGGAGGCGAGGGACGCCACGACCGGCGACCACTGCGAGCGACTCGCCCGCGATGCCGTCGCGCTCGGGCGCTGGATGGGGTTGCCCGAAGCGGACCTCAAGGCCCTCCACCGCGGCGGCTACCTCCACGATGTGGGTAAGATCGGGATCCCCGACGCCATCCTCGGAAAGCCGGGCCGGCTTACGCCTTCCGAGTGGACGATCATGCGCCAGCACCCCGTGATCGGGGAGAGGCTGTGCAAACCGATGAGGAGCATGCGTCCGGTTCTGCCCATCATCCGTCACCACCACGAGCGGTGGGACGGCGGCGGCTACCCGGACGGTCTGGCGGGGGAGGCGATCCCGCTCCTCGCCCGCGTTCTCCAAACGGTTGACGCGTTCGATGCGTTGTCCCATGAGCGTCCCTACAAGGACGCGCTGACGAGAAAGAAAACGTTCGAGACCCTCGAGGACGAGGTGCGCAAGGGTTGGAGGGATCCCAAGATCACTGAAGCGTTTATCGAGATGAAGAGCCACGAGGCGAGGAGCGCGAAGCGAGGCTGGCGGACGGCGTGAACTGGCGCGCGGCCGCATCGGGCGATTCGGCTGGACGTGAGCCGGGAAAGGGGGTAGACTGAACTGCTCATGAAGGCGATAGACATGCGCGAAATCCACATGCCTGCGACCACGCCGATCGTCCTCTCGGTCTGGCTGAACCAGAAGGAGATGACCATGGCCTGAGGGTTCCGTCCACATCTCACACGGATCCTGAAGGCCGTGGGCGAGGAGCCCGCGGCCTTCGCGTTTTTCGGGGGCGGAACACAGGAGACGAAACGCATGGCTACTCTCAAGCTGCTCGCGGCATCCGGCTACGGCTTGGCGGTACTGGCCGCAGTGACGATGTCGTTCAAGTCCATCCTCGTGAAGCTCGCGCTCGAGCGAGGGGCGGACCCGGCCGTGCTGGTCTGGCTCAGGATGCTTGTCGCCACGCCCCTCCTCCTCGCCCTCCTGGTCGTCAGGGAGGGCCGCAGAGGGCTGCGCCCGTCTTTCGGCCTCGGTGCCCTCGCCTCGGCCACCGGTGTCTTCGGAATCGCCCTGCCGATGTTGTTCTCCTTCTATTCCATCGATCGCATCGGGGCGGCCCTCTCCACCCTCATCACCTTCGCCTATCCCGCGATAACGGTGCTCCTGACGGTGGCCCTCGGGCGCGGTCGCATCACACGGCGAACGATCGGGGCGTTGGGACTCTCGACCATCGGCCTAGTCGCCGTGATTCCTTTCAGCGGCATCGGGACCATCAAAGTGGATCCGATGGGTGTGGTCCTGGCCCTCCTGGCGGCTCTCTCCTGGGCCGGCTATGGAGTCAGCACGGAGCTGCTGCTCGGCCGCCTGTCGCCGATTCGTCTGCTCACCTACGGCAGCGTTGCCGCCACCGTGGTGCTGAGCTGCCTCTTTGGCGGGCGGCCACTGCCGCTGGACCCAATGATCTGGGTGTATGCGTCCGTCCTGGGAACCTTGTCGGGCTTCGTCCCGTTCGTGCTGACCTCCTACGCCATCGAGCGCGTCGGCGCGGCCCGCACGTATCTCGTGAGCACGTTCGGCCCGGCCTTCACGGCCACGTGGGCCGTGTTCCTCCTCGGGGAGCACCTCACCCTCACCCAGATCGGCGGGATGCTCCTCCTCCTTGCCGGTGTGGCGGCGCAGGGGACGGGCCGCAGGGTCGCCCGCCGAGCGCCAGGAGAGCGGTTGCCCTCCGGCGGACCGGGCGAAGGCGGGGACTACCCTCGTGTGCCCGCCGGTGCCGGCGGGGCGGACCTGCTGCTCGCCAAACCGAACACGACCAGCGTGAGGGTGATGGACATGAGCCAGTAGGGGTACGTGTAGGCGAGTCGCATTCCCTCACCGAGGGACAGGACGCCCAGGTGGCGCAGCAGCCCGTCGTTGCCGACGCCGATCGCCGCAGTCAGCGGGACGAGAAGCACACGACGCGCGGGAGGGGCGCGGCGGGCGAGTCGCTCATAGACGAGGCAGTAGCCCGCCCCCAGGAAGATCCATGCAGCGTTGAGGACGAGCGGGACGGGGCCGAGCATCCAGGCGCCCTGCAAGTGCCACCAGTCCATCCTGTGAGCCACGACGACGCCGAAGACGTCGAAGATCGAGACTGCAAGGCCGCCGAGGCAGGCGGCAGCGAGGGTCCGGGCCTTCGGCCTCAGGGCCACGGCGGTCAGAACGCCAAGGGCGGCCCCGGCGAGAGCGAACAGGGTTGTCGTGAGTTCAGGTCCGGTGTTCATTGTGGGGGCTTCCTTCCAGCCGCGCGGAGAGCGGCATGATCGCGCAGAATGCGGACGAGATTCACGGGCAGACCGGTCCACGGCGAGGTTCGCCTCCATGCGGTCGGCGGTCGGACGGCGTCGGGGCTCAATCCACTGAAGCTGATGAGGGGACCTGCGCCTGCCCTCACGAGGGGGCGCAGATAGGGCACGCCCTCCGGCCGGAAGCCCATGATTTCGCAGAGCGAGATATCCGCGGCGACGGCATCGGGACTGGTTAGGACGAAGCCGGCGGGTTTGGCGCTCCCGAGCGGCCCGTGGCCCTCCGTTCCCACACGACCGTCCACCATCACGATGTCGGGCGGGAAGTTCCGATAGAGGTCGAGAAAAATCTGTCCCCGCCAATCCCCGGCGCGGCGCATATGGTAGTGAAGGATCTTGTTTCGAGCGGGAAGGAGTCCGAAGAGATTCTTGACGGCGCCGGACAGTCGGAAATAGGCGTGCGTCTTCGGAACCGGCAGATCCACGAGGGTGGCGTCAGGGGAGAGGAGGGCGGGAATCTCTTGGACCCCCAGCCGACCGCCGAAATCGTGGATCTGATAAGGTGGCCGACTCGGGTTGATGAAGTCGATCTTCTCCGCAGACAGGATGTCTTTGTAGGTGCTCCGCGCGAGATAGCGATTCATGTCCCACCAGAAGATCATGTCGCTTTCCATCACGATGAGGCGCGCCTTCGGGGCCGCCGACCGGACGATCCTCGCCGCCGCAATGATGAAGTCGGGAGGCGTGCAGGTGCCCGGGCGGAGGACGCTGCCGCCGCCTAGATTCGGCTTGAGGATCACGGGTCCGCCCTTCTTCCGGACCGTGCGCGCGAGCTGATCGAGGCCGTCCCAGGCCGCGAGGCTCGACCGGAGCGAATGCTCCACCGAGGCTTCGGCGCGCAAGATGGATACCGGAACAGCTCCGAGTACGACTTCGCCCCACCGGTGGTCTTGCTCGGCGCCCACCCGCCGAACCAGTGCCACGAAGGCGATCAGACAGACCGAAGCGCCGCCGAGAGCGACGGCCATCAGCTCGGGTTCAGACCTCCATAGCGGAACGACCGAGCCGGCCGTCCAGTCGGCCATCGTTCCCACGTAGAAGAGGCGGCGGGGGAAGAAGACCGCGAGGGCGAGGATGGCGAGCAGCGGGAGTCCCGCCAGTCGCAGCCGCGCTCTCGGCGAGCCGATCAGCGCGGCGAGGCCGAATCCGATAGCGGCCGCGATGGGGTACGTCGCAAAGATGATCCCGGCGCTGTGGGGTGGGAGGCGGTCCGGATCCGCCCCATACATGAGGCACCACGCGGGTGCGATCGCGTAGCATCCCAACGCAACGGGTAGGGCAAGGAAGGTGACGAAGAGGAGCAGCACAACGAAGGGCCACGGACGAACAGCGACATGGGCGTCGGAGGCCACGCCGAATGCGACGCCCGCAAAGAGCAGGAAGGCGAGATCGAAGGGGACTGTGGGACTACGCTCCTTTCGTGCAGATCAGCAGCCCGTACACCGAGAACGGTGGCAAGGAGATTTCCAGGCGGCCGGACGCGACGCGGGCGGCGATTATGCGCGACTCGCCATCGGGTGTTTTGAATTGTGCGTCCGGGCAACCGGTGTGCCCCTCGGGAAGGGGCAGGCTGATGGCGGACGCGGGTGTGGTCCGGAACTGCCCTGCGTCACGGTCGTAGTCGTAGTTGACGAAGTGGGCAACAAGATCGCCGGACGAGGGCTCTGCCATCGTGACCGTGATCGTGGAAGGGAGATCGCCGAGCACGGCCCACCCGCCCGCGTCCGAGGCGCTGAGTGTGGACACGATGCGCCCGCCAACGCGTTCGAACTCATCGAGCGCGGCACGATCCTCTTCCGCGAAGGTCGTCCCCGGCGGCACCACGAGGACCTCGAACCTGTCCAGGTCGGCAGCCCTCAAGCGGCGAGGAATGACGGCCTCGTCCCCCGCGTACACCACGTCGAAGGGGATATGTTCGGACTGGAGTTGCTCGCCGGCTGAGAGGAAGGCGTTGTGGTGCCCGGTCGTGGTGTAGGAGAGAGCGTAACCCATGTCCAGAAACTCGTCGAGCGAGGTCTTGAACGAATAGACGAGGCCGACCTTGGCGAGCCACCGGGCCTCCCGCAAGTCTCTGCGACCCCACGCGAAGGCCGCCATCGGTCCGATTACGTCCTCGGGCACTGTGGCCGGGCCGGTCACGGTGGTGAGTCCGCCGCCGAAGACGTAGGCGTTGTGGGGCAGGAGGAACGACTGTTGCGCCGCCCACGCCTCCGCGAAGCGCATTGCGATCGTGGACCAGTCCCGGCCGCTTTCGACCATGTCGCGAAGGTTGATGATGTTGGGAAAGGCAGCGGTTACCCCCTTACGCAGCAGGTGGTAGCCGAGGCGGTGCAGCGCCACGAGACGGCCTTGAGGCGGGAGCGGAAGCATGACCTCGTAGACGAGGAAATCGAGGACCGTGGCTTGGACTTGGTACTGAGGCCCTAGGTTCACAGCATTACCCGCGAAGCCGACTTCGCGCCCTGCCACTTCGCGTGTGTGTCGGATCAGGTCGGCGAGTTGGGCGCGGCGGCTGAGGAGCTGGAACCGGACGAACTCGCGGCGGAGGTCCGCGTTGGGGTCGTCCCCGAGTGAGCGGGCACCCGCGCCGTTGAGATATGCGCGATAGTCGAACGAGTCAATATCCGTGATGCCGAAGGTGTCGCGGAGGCGCGCTGCGGAGAAGAGACCTTTCATGTGCGAGCGGAACGCGACGATAGAATCGGGATCGAAGCCGAAGAGGTAGAGGTGTCCGCCCACGCCCTCCACTTCATCAATGTGGAGCGCATCCACGCCGCCACGGGCATGCTCCGCCGCGCGCCGCTTGAGGAAGTCCTGCCACTCGGGATCGTTGTGCGAGGGGAGATAGGGCGGCTCGGGCTGGAGCCACATGGCGAGTGCCGGCTCGCCGGCAAGATCCTGCGTGGCGGTCCGGCGGAGGAAGTCGGGGTCGGATGCGGCGGGATCGGCGGCCATCACGGTGGGCGAGCCCTGCATGGTCGGGAAATTCGAGGCCACGCGGATGCCCTCAGCCTGGAGTTCGCGCGTGTAGGCGAGTTGGGCGTCGTTCACGCCGCCGTGGAAAACCGACCACGCGATCCCCGTGCCCGACACGGCCTTGAGGTAGGAGAGGGGCGGTTGGCCGTAGACGAAGATCTGGTACTCGCGCGTCCAGGCCGGACCGGCCGGCACGTCTGCATCGGTCCCGCGGGTGGCCTCGCAGGCGACCAGCGAGGCGATCAGCAACACCGCGCCGATTCTGGTGTGGTATCTGCCGGGAATCTGTCTCACCCTTCCTCTAAGAGCTCTCTCGCGATCGTGTTCTTCAGGATCTCCGAGGTGCCCTCACCGATCCGGCCCGCCCGGGCCGTGCGGTAGATGCGCTCGATGGGGAGATCTCTCATGAAACCCATGCCTCCGTGGATCTGGAGCGCGGTGTCCACGACGCGACAGATCATCTCCGTGGCGTTGAGTTTGAGCAGACTGGCCTCCATCCGGGCGGCCTGACCCCGCGTGAGCATCCAGGCGGTGGAGTAGAGCATGCACCTCGCGGCGTGGACCTGCCCGGCCATGTCCGCCAACATCCACTGGATCCCCTGTTGCTCGGCGATCGGTTTCCCGAATGCGACTCGGGTCCTGGCGTGCTGGATGGAGAGGGCCACGAGGAACTCCCCAACACCCACGAAGTACGCGGACATCGCGACGCGGTTGTGGCTGATCCATTTCATGGCGGAGGCGAAGCCATAGCCGACCCGCCCGAGAACGTTCGCTTCGGGCACTTCGCAGTCCTCGAAGATGAGCTCGCATTGGTTCTTCTTGCCGGCCATCGTCTGGTGGATGCGGCCGATCCGGAAACCCGGCGTACCCTTCTCGACCAGGAAACAGGTGATCCCACCGCGCGCGCGCTTCTCCTTGTCCGTCACCGCGAACACCATGGCGAAATCGGCAAACGGCCCGTTCGTGATGAAGTGTTTCGTGCCGTTGAGGACGTAGCGGTCGCCTGTCTTGGCCGCGCGCGTTTGGATAGCGGTGGCGTCGCTCCCGGCGCCCGGCTCGGAGAGTCCGAAGCAGCACGTTTTGTCCCCCCGCATGAGCGGCGCGAGGAACTTCTCGCGCTGGGTGGGCGTGCAGTCGAGCAGGATGTGGGTGGGGCCGCCGAAGCCGCCCAGGACCTCGGATCCCAGGATCGAGTTCTGCCGGCCGACCTCTTGCTTGAGCAGCGCCAGCGTGAGCGCATCGATCCCGCCGCCTCCGACATCCTGAGGCATGTGGATGCCGTAGAAGCCGAGCTCGACCGAGCGCTTCCGCACGCGGGTCTTGACGTCCTCGGGGATGTCGTCCTCCTCGAAGAGCCGGAGCGACCGTTCGATCGGGAGGACTTCTTCGGTCAGGTAGCGCCCGAGGCTGTCCTTCAGCATGAGCGCCTCGTCGGGCACCGGGAAGGGCGGGGCGGCACGCGACATCCCGTCACACCTCTAGCATAGTGGAGATCATTCCACAATAGTGGAAGCGGTCATCCGACCCGGGGGAGAGGGCCGGTCAGGCCTCGAGGACGGAGCGGGCGAAGGGATTTGAACCCTCGACCCTCGCCTTGGCAAAGCTGCAAGGCGGTTTTTTCGCGTTTTCCGTAAGTCCCGAAAAATCGTGATTCTTTCGACGTGACTGGATGTTACACCGACCACGCTGTAAACTCATGCAATCGTGAGAAAGCCAAGAAAAGGCCATCGTAGCCACACTATAGCCACACGGAAGCGGTCTCCGAATTCCCCCCCCCGCAACACCAGACCGGGGAGATTCGCCCGCTTCCAAGTTTTTCAGTACCCCCCTTCCAATCACCCGATCTGTCCGTGACACTTTCAGGAATACCCCGCCAATGGGCGTAGGAAGGCCGTAGGCGCGTTCATGGCGACGTGGCGGACAAGCCGCCTTTCGGAGCGGGAGAACGCTGAACAACGCGAGCAAAGGGTGGAGGCTCTTTGGGACCAATTCAACGCCTTGGTGAGGTTTGCGAAGATGGGCGATTACGAGGCCTGGATCATGCGCCTGCACCTGGCATTCGGGAGATTTCGGGAAGACTGGGATGACGTGACCGCCGCGCCGGTTGAGTACGAGAGACTTGAGGAGGGGGACTTCAAGGGTCAGGTTTTTTCCAGGCGCACCGGATTCCCGCGCTACCTGACAGTAGGCCCCGGAGGGGTGCGGGTGGCGAAGGCGGATGAAATTGAAAAACTCCGACGCAAATATCCCCGGCTGTGGTGGGTGTGGGACTGTGCGGAGCGAACGAGTCACCTGCAATTCATCCCCCGCCATTACATCTGGCAACGCGGAGGGGTGAACATTCACGACGCCGTGAAGCTGGCGATTCTCATTCACCCGGACACGACGAAAGAAGACGTAGGGCGGGCATGGAAAGCCGTCAACACACTCAAGCGTCAAGTCTACAACGTAGATGTGTACCCCCGGTCGAAAGTCCGCGTCCCATTCAACGAATGGCCGGACATTGTGAGGGGGTGTGAGAAAATCAACGGACGCGGGAAGTATGCGAAGGTGGCCAGGCTGTTCACTATCAAGCGGGACACCGTGAAAGCGCTTTACCAGCTTGCCAAGCGGTACGTGTTCTCCGGTCCACCGGAAGCGTATCAGGAAAGTGATCGGCCCGATGCCATCGAAGAAGCAAGGCGCGAAGATGCGAACCGAACGGGCCGGATGAAGCTGGACCCGATCTACAAGCCCCGCCTTTGTTCCTACGTGAAGATGACCCCCGAACAACGCCAGTTGAAGAAGCAGGCCGACGCCCTCCTGAAGCAGTCCCGCGAGAAGTAACCCTCCGTCCCTCCGCGACTTTCGCTGAAACGCCCGTTAGGGGGACCCCCCTCTAACGGGCGTTCTGACCCTCATAGCCATGATGGATGAAAACACGAAGCTACTCACCCCCCGCGAAGTCGCGGCCATACTGCGGTGCTCGGTTGAGGCCCTCTACGTCCGCCGGGCACGGGGACTCACAAGCCCTCCGGCGATCAAGTTGGGGAAAAAGTTACTTTACGACCCCGTAGACGTTCGAGCTTGGATCGAAGAAAACCGGGAGCGCCGGGAAAAGTGATGCCGGAAGAAATACTCGACCGCGCGAAGCGATGAACGGCGCGGCGCAACCTGATGCTGCCACCGCGACCGGCAACGTTCGCCGATTCATTCGCGGCCTTCGATGTCCCATCTGTTCAGGGAGCGAAGGAGACCGGCGCGGGACGGGGGAGCGGTGTTGGGGTTTCCTCTCCGAGGATGGCGATTTCGCCCATTGCACACGGGAAGAATTCGCCGGGGCGATCACCGTCAACCTGTCGTCTTCTACCTACGCACACCGGATGCACGGTTCGTGCGATTGTGGCAAGACTCATGGGACCCCCGTAGGCCAGCCGGACAGGATCACGCGATTTCCAATCAAGAACGCCGACGGCAAGACGGTTGCCATACACGTCCGGCAGGATTCGCCCGGTGACAAAGCTATGTGGTGGGAACGCCCCGACGGAACCAAAGGGCTGGGAGGGATGAAGCGCGATTCTCTTCCGCTGTACGGGACCGAACGCCTACGCGATGTGTCCGGACCGATAGTCTTGGTCGAAGGCGAGAAGGCCGCCGACGCCCTCAACGCGGCGGGAGTTCGGGCGGTCGGCAGCGTCACAGGCGCGAGCGGGACACCGACGGATGAAGTTCTCCGCTCACTTGCGGGGCGGGACGTTTACCTTTGGCCGGACAACGATGACGAAGGCCGCGCACACTTGGAAAGAATTGCGGCGGGTCTCGTCCGTATCGGCGGGAGGGTCCACGTAATCGAGTGGGCCGGGGCGAAGGAAAAAGGCGACGATGCGGCGGACTTCTTTTTCCGTGGCGGGACGGCGGAACAGGTTCGCGAGATGGAGGCGAAGGCCCGACCGTGGGAGCGAACAGTCACGGCAGGACGGCTCCGGCTCATTCGGCGGGTGGA
>JACPQY010000006.1 GCA_016190245.1 Nitrospirota bacterium
GACCGTCGGCACGCCGGCCTACTTCGAGAAGGTGCGGACGGCCTGCCGGATCGCCGAGAAGCGAGGCATGAAGATCAACGTGTATTTCGGAACGAGCTGGGAGACGGGCTCGCCGCATCCCGGCGACGGGAAAGAGCGCCAGCTCCTTCTCGCCTCGCAGAGGCTCACCGGTCCGGCGCGATTCGACGGCCCGCTTCCCACGGCCCAGCCCCCGGAGTATCTGAAGCTCGTCCAGTCCTTCGGCGGCGGCCTCGCCCAGTGGGCCTTCAGGCCGTTCGACGAAAGGATGACCCTGGTCGCGGCGACGGCGGCGCGGGTGACAAACGCCGAGACCGAACCGCTCGAAATAGAGGCGATGGAGGACCTCACGGCCCACGTCTCCGGCGGGCGGCTCTCCTGGCAGGTGCCGGAAGGTGAATGGCTCCTCTTCGCGCTTTACGAGAACCGCACGGGGCAGCTCGTCCTGTCTTCCGCCGCTCCCGGCTCGCCGCAGGACACCCTGGTCATCGATCACCTGAACCGACGCGGCATCCAGGAGATGTTCGAGTGGTACGGCGAGCCGCTCGAGCAGAGTCTGGCGCCCTACTTCGGTGGCTGCTTGGAAGCGGTGGTGATCGACAGTCCGGAACTCAACGCTGAATTGCCCTGGACGTCCGATTTCCTGGATCAATTCACTTCGCGGGCGGGCTACGATCTGCGCCCATACCTTCCGCTTCTCTTTTTCAAGTTCGGCGAGACGGACTTGATTGCGTTCATGCCCGAGGTGGCCCGCTACTCCGCGGAAGGCGTCGGGCACAGGGTTCGTGAGGACTACGTGGAAGTCAGGAGCAGGCTCTTCCTCGAAGCCTTCGTTCACCCGCTGGCGGAATGGGCGCGTGAGAGGGGAATCTTGTTCCGCAACCAGGCACACGGCGGCTACGCGGATCTCCTCGACTCCTACGCCGCTTCCGACATCCCCGAGAGCGAGACGCTGTGGGGCGCCCGATATGATTTCTTCAAGCTCGTGTCTTCGGCCGCGCACGTGGCGGGGCGCCGCCGGGTTGCCTCCGAGACCTTCACCACAAGACACATGGATCCGCGCGGGCTGCGCATCGAGGACTTCTACCTCCTGGCCGGCCGATCGGTGGTCGCGGGTATCAATCAGATCTTCCACGTTGGCTACCCGTACGGCGGGGTGAGGGAGAACGGGAAGTCCTGGTTCGAGGACTACTACGCGATGCTCCCCGGCACCGGGATCACGAGTTGGTCCGATGAGAAGCATCCCGAGTGGGAGCGTTTCCCGGACCTGCACGCGTACATCGCGCGACTGTCCTACGCGATGACGGTCGGCCGCGATGTCTCGGACTTGGCGTGGTTGCGCGTCCGGCGGGACGCGGACAACCTCGCGGCCATGAGCCTTCAGGCGAACCTCACGATCGCCGAGCCGATGGGACTCAAACCTTTCGAAGGGGACTCGGTGGCCGTGACGTCTTTGCGGGAAGCCGGCTTGACGTTCGACTGGATAAGCCGTTCGATGCTCGAATCGGGCGTGGCGGCAGGGGGCCGCCTCCGGGTGGGCGAGGCGGAATACGGTGGACTGTTGATCACGGATTTGGAGGCGGCGACTCCGGCTCTGATGCGCGCGATTGAGCGGGCGACCGACGCCGGCGTGCCGGTATTCGTGGTAGGGGGTTTGCCGCATGAATCTGCCGGCTACCGTGATGCAAATGTTCGCGATGCCGAGGTTCGGGCGCTGCTGGAGGCACTTGCAGGCCGGGTCGCGGCGGTCGAGTCGCCCGGGGCGGTCGGAGCTTCCGTTCTCGCGGCAGGCTTGGTGCCCGCCGTCGCCGTGGATGCCCCCCCCATCGTGGTCCGCCTCGCCCGGCGGTCCGTCCGCAACGGAACGCTGCTGGTCTTGTTCAATGAAGGCCCGTCGGACAGGACTGACACGGTGCGGTTGAGCCTGCCGGGGCGATCCGCGCTCATTTTCGATCCGCAATCGGGACGCGCGATCGGCTCGGACGATGGGCGCGATGCCCAAGGCCGGCTGATCGTGCGGGTTTCAGTGCCCGCCCGTCGCGCTGCGGTTCTGTTCGTACAAAACCCGTGAGCGTCTTCGGAGCCTCCCACTCAGGGACGCGGGCTGTCTGCCCGCCAAAGTCCGTCCGCCGTGGCGGACGGGACAGGCGGGAAGCCCGCGACTACCTCAGGAGATCTCTCACTGCGTTTTGTCTCGTCCTCTCCTGGACCGCCTGCGACACCTCCCCTGCCTCCCACCGCGCGCGGATCCTTGGCCCTGAAGGAAAACAGATCCTGTTCGGCGACCTCCACGCACATACGACGTACTCCTACGACGCCTACCTGTTTTCGCTCTCGGCGCTTCAGGGCTACGGAGTCAGTCCGCCTTCGGCCGCGTGCGATTTTGCCCGCTACTGCTCCCAGCTCGACTTCTGGAGCATCAACGACCATGCGGAAGATCTGAGAACCGAGTACTGGACCGATACGCGAGAGGCCATCCGCGCCTGCAACGATGCGGCGGGGGGCGACTCGGAGGATCCCGACATGGTCAGCTACCTGGGCTGGGAGTGGACGCAGGACTCGAAAGAGATCAAGACCGACTACGGGCACAAGAACGTGATCCTCCTGGATACCGAGGAAGGCCGGGTCCCCACGCGGCCCATCGCGGCGGCCTCCACGGCCGGCATCGAAGAGATTCGTGAGATGACCGAGTCCGGGGCGCTCGAAGCCGCGGTGAAGCTCCTCGGCTCGCTCGACTCGGATCACACCTCGGAGTACGCCGGGCTCCTCGATCGGGCGCGCGGCATGTTCGCCGTCCCGCGCTGCGCGGAGGGCGTGGATACGCGCCGTCTTCCCACCGATTGCCGCGAATACGCGGCCGACCCCGCCACGCTCTTTGAGAAGCTGGACCAGTGGGGTTTTGACAGCCTCGTGATCCCCCACGGGAACGCCTGGGGGGCGTACCACCCATGGCTGTCCAACTGGGACAAGCAGCTCGATCCGCGCCAACACGACCCGAGCCGCCAGCGGCTGATCGAAGTGTTTTCGGGGCACGGCAACTCGGAGTCCTACCGTCCTTGGACAGCTTCCGAGGGGGAGGGGGATGATCGAGTGTGCCCGGCGCCCAGGCCGGAGTACCTCCCGTGCTGTTGGCGAGCGGGGGAGATCGTCCGGTCCCGGACTGCGGCGTGCGCGGTGGAACCGGACGGAGCAGAGTGCACGGCGGCGGTCCGAAAAGCCCAGCATGACTATCTCGCGGGGGGGGGGGGGTCTCGTGGACGCGACGCATTTCCCGACGTGCCCACGGCGGAGTGGCTGGATTGCGGCCAATGCCGCGATTGCTTCGCACCGGCGTTCAATCTCACACCGGGCACCTCTGTGCAGGCGGCTCTCGCGCGCTCGAAACCGGTGACCGGGGCTGACCCCCTGCGCCTCAGGTTCGGCCTCATTGGCTCGACCGATGGTCACCGGGCATGGCCGGGGGTGGGCTACCGTGAAGACAAGCGGTTCACCGACTCCATCGGCATCGCCTCTCCCAAACTCTCCGCGCTCAAGGGGATGCTCGATGCGCTCTTCAGCGAATGGGAGCGCCAGTATTCGTTCTATTTCACGGGAGGACTGGTGGCCGTACACGCGGACGGACGAGGCCGGCGGGCGATCTGGGAGGCGCTGAAAAGGCGCGAAGTGTACGCCACATCAGGCGAGAGGATCCTGCTGTGGTTCCACATGGTGGATGGCTCCACAGGCAGGAAGTCCCCCATGGGCTCTGAGGTGTCCACGGCCTCTACCCCGGCGTTCGAGGTCACCGCGGTGGGCGCGCTCAAACAGAGCCCCGGCTGTCCTGCCGAGGCGGTGAGGGATGCTCCGCCGGGATTCGTGGCGACGAAATGCTTCGGCGAGTGCTACAATCCCATCGATCAGCGCTACGCGATTTCCCGCATTGAGGTGATCCGCATCACGCCCCAAGTCGTCGAGGGCGAATCTCTCAAGGACTTGATGCAAGATCCCTGGAAGGTAATCCCGTGCCCGGGATCGCCTGAGGGGTGCACCGCCTCCTTCGAAGATTCTGAGTTTGCCGGTTCTCGCCGTTCGACCGTGTACTACGTTCGCGCCATACAGGAGGCAACGCCCCAGGTGAATGGTGCGGGGCTTCGATGCGAGCCGGACGCGACGGGACATTGCACGTCCACCCGGCCATGCTACTGGGGATATCGTGGCGAAGGGGACGATTGTCTCGCCTCCGCGGAAGAGCGTGCGTGGTCGTCGCCCATCTTCGTGGAGCCGGAATGAGAACCTCCCCTGGAGCGTGGAGTGGCGTGTTCCTCCTCGCGGGCGTCATCTGCGTCTCCTGCAGCACGGACAGCTCGGCTCCCTTCGAGCCCGATGTTCGCATCGCGCTCGGCTCCGACGCGCCCGGTCGGCCCGTCGGTCAATTCATCTGTTGGAACGTGGGCCGACTCATTCGCTACGCCGGCGAGGGGGACCCGTTCCATCCTGAATGGCGAACGCCGGAGATGGTTTCGGTGGCGAACTGGCTCTCCCAGATCCAGCCGGGGAACGGCCGTCCGGTCCTAATGCGCTACTCCGGCCTCATGATTGACGGATCGGTAGCGACCCGCGGCGGGACATACCCCGAAGACGGGTACCACTTCTGGCGCTACGTGGATCCCTCGCGAGAGGTCGAACCCGGCGACTACATGAGCGTGCCGCAGTACATGGCGTTCATCGAAGAGTCCGGGGGTGTGCCGCTCGTGACGCTGAATTTCGGGTCGGGGACGGCAAGCGAAGCGGCTGAGTATGTCCGGTTTCTCAATGCGACCGATCCAGGACCCTCTCTCGCGGCAGCAAGGGCGTTCTGGGGCAGAGGTGAACCCTACGACGTCCACCTCTTCGAGATCGGCAACGAATCGTACTTCTCATTCAATACGGGCTACAGCCAGGATCACGCCTACGCGTACGCGAATCCGAAGGCGCCGAACGGGGGCGATCCCCTCTGGCATGGAAAGCCCACGTCGGATCCCGCGAACTACGCGGAGCGCGCGATGGAGTACATCCGGGCCGTGCAGACCGTCGAGCCGGACGCGCGTTTCCTCACCGTGTTCAACCAGGCAAGCCTCCAGTACTGGGGTGGATTGGAGGCCACGACGCGGGCTCTCCAACCCCTGCTGACACACTCCTCCGTTGCAGGCGCCGTGGTCCACCAGTACAACCTCGACGACGCTCTCACCGTGGGGGTGCCGGGTGTGAGGCGGCCGGATTTCCTGATGGGATCGGCCGATGTCTTCGAGGAGAACTACGGGGCCCTCGCGTCGAAACTGGCATCGTTGCCTCGCGAGAATCCGGATCTCCGCATTGCCGTCACCGAACACCACGCGACAGCCCTCGGGGCGGATCTCGGTTTCTTCGATGCCCGAGACGACATCCTTCCCGCTCTCGCCGTCGCGGACAATCTCCTGCTCTTTCTGCGACTGGGCGTCGAGCCCGCGTGCGTTCACATGGACATTCGTTTCGAGTCAACCATCGAGCCGTGGTTCAACCCGTTTTCTCTCGAGGCGGATGGCAGCGTCCGGCCGAAACCGCTCTACGAGGCCGTCAGGCTGGTGGCGGAGTACCTGCGGCAAGACGTCGTGGGAGGGGGCACGACGTCGGGCGAGCCACCGGAGCTGAGCTGGGTTGCCATGAAGGATGGAGCGAGTGAAGAGATGAGTTTCCTCCTGCTCAATCGGGGGGCGGAGAACTCGCTCGCGGTCTCCGTGGAAGTCGGTGAGGGCTGGGCTCTGCATTCGGCTACGACGCTCGCTGGGCCTCCATCAGGCGCTTCGGATAGGCAGGAGAACATGGTGTTGCGCTCGCTTGATGCCCGACTCGATGGATCGGTCCTTGAGGTGGAGCTCCCGATTGGAAGCCTCTCGGGGATCGTGCTTCGCGCGAAGGGCAGGGGGATCGCGAGATGATCGGCGTTCACCCCCACCCTAACCCTCCCCCGTCCCTTGCCGAGGACGGCATGGGAGGCATGGGACCACGAGCAGAAGCGGCCCAGGACGGGCCGCGATCAACGTGGTCGAGGGGGAGGGGATTTCAGTCGGTCCGCCACCGGTTCCCTTCCCCCCTCCGCGGGGGAAGGCCAGGATGGGGGGGCCTGTGTTGCTCCGGTCTTCTGGGGCTTGTCTTGGCCCTGGGATCATGCACCGACCGTTCGCCCGCGGTCGCCGACTTCGACCGATTCGAAACGCAAACCTGGCGTGATCCTCCGAACATGTTCAAGCCTTACGCTTGGTGGACGTGGCCCGGAGGGGCGGTGGAGGACGGGGAGATCGAGCGGGAATTGCGCCTCATCGCGGGGCAGGGGTTCGGCGGCGTCGAGATCATCCCCTATGCCATCGGGATGTCCCGGACCGAAATCGAGGCAGACCCCGCGATCGCCACGGTCGGCACGCGAAGCTTCTACTCGCGCGTGGCGACAGCCTGCCGAGTGGCTCGCGATCTTGGGCTCGAAGTTCACCTCATGCTGGGGAGCAGTTGGCCGCAGGGTGGGCCGTGGATTCGCGAGCATCCTGCTCTGCAGCTTGTCATGGCAGAGGCCCGTATCGCGGGGGGCACGCGGATTGACGCTGAGTTGCCGCGCCCCGGCCCGCCCGCCTTCTCCACGTTCCTGTCGGATGCCGGCTTCGGCTCCGTCCTGGCCCCATTCGACGAGAACCTGCGACTCGTATCCGTGGTGGGCGCGAGGGTGGCGAACGGTTCCGAAGAGCTTGACGAACTGGTGACTCTGACCGATGTGACGACGTACGTGCAGGGGAGCAGGATCGTGTGGGACGCGCCCGAGGGGGAGTGGCTCCTCGTCGCGGTGTACGAGAATCGCTCCGGACAGAGGGTGAACTTCGCGGCGTATCCGGGCCGTGCCGATGAGATGTTGGCCCTCGATCACCTGAATCGCGGCGGCATCGGCGAGTTTCTCGCGGGTGTGGGTGAACCCATGGTTGAAGCCCTTGGGCCATTCATCGGCAATCCACTCACCCATGTCTTCCTTGACAGCTTCGAGCTCGTCGGCAATCTGCCCTGGACTCGCGAATTCCCCGCGCGCTTCTCGGGTGAATTCGGATACGAGATCGCGCCGTTCCTGCCACTCCTTTTCAGGAAGTACGGAGAGGTGAAATATCTCTTCTTCATGCCCGACGATCCCATCTATCGCTCCGGAGAGATCGGCCCGCGGGTACGGGAGGACTACGAAGCACTGCGAAGCCGTCTTTTCTTGGAAGAGTTCGTGCAGCCGCTCGTGGATTGGGCGCATTCGGCCGGCCTCCGCCTTCGCTACCAACCGCACGGCGGGTACGGCGACTACATTGAGGCGTACCAAATGGCTGACGTGCCCGAAACGGAGTCACTGTTCGCGGGCGGCACCTACGAGTTTCTCAAGCTCGCTTCATCGGCGGCGCACGTCGCGGGGAAGCGGCGGGTGTCCTCTGAGACCATGAGTACCGGGTTGCCGCCACGCGCCCTGAGTCTGGAGGACTTCTACTTTCTCACCACCAAGGTTCTGGCCGCGGGCACCAACCAGATCTATCACTATCTGTACCCGTACCGATACGTCCGGGCCGACGGGCGGCGCTGGTATCCGTACGACACCGGGAACAAAGAGGTCCCGATCGTAGCCACGAGCTGGAGCGACGAGGATCATCCGGCGTGGTCTAGCTTCCCGGCTCTCAACTCTTTCAGCGCGCGTTTGTCGTACGCCCTCTCGCTGGGCAGCGATCGGGCCGACTTGGCCTGGCTCTATCCGCGGGGCGATTACCCGGAGAAGATCGAGGCGTACCTCGGGCGCGCCCCGTTGGAGCCGGGGCAGGGGGAGTCCGCGGTGTCGGCGGCCCTTCGCGAGGCCGGATTCACGTTCGACTTCGTGAATCGGTCCGGTCTGGAGAAGGCGGCAGTTCATTCGGGCCGATTGGTGATCGGAGCCGCAGAGTACGCGGGATTGCTGGTGACAGACCTGGAAGCAGTTACGCCGGCGATGATGGAGGCTCTCGAGAGGATCTCCTCGGGACGTGCGCCCATTGTGGTCGTGGGTGAGTTGTTTGGTCGGGCGTTGGGCTATGTTGAGGCGACCCGTCGGGACGGGGAGGTGACCGCCGCCTCAGAGAGGCTGCGAGGCACGGTAGTGCGGGTCGAGAGCGCCGCCGAGCTGGGCCGAGCGCTCGCCGGCGCGGGCATCCTGCCCGCGATCTCAAGCGACGCTCAACACTTTCCTTTCCGAGTCGTCCGGCGGGCCTTGGACGGTGGCGAGGTCCAGGTCCTCTTCAACGAGACGGGAGAGGCGCATTCCGCAGATCTCGCGCTTCAATCGGGTGCCGACTCATTCACCGTTCTGGATCCGGAGACCGGCCAAGAGATCGAGGGAGCAGTCGTCCGCGGCGCCGACGGCCGCCTCTCCGCCCTCGTGACCGTGCTGCCCCGACGGGCAGTGGTGCTGCTGGTCACCGAAGACTAGCCCGGACAATTCATGTACATCTATCATGAATGACAGTGTGTACTTGTTGAGGCTGCGCTCGTTTCTTGGTGTAGTACATGAATTATCCGCCCGAAGGGCGATGCAAGGACCTGATGAAATTCCGTTCATCGGGCTGGCCCCGACTCCGCTGGATTCGAGAATTCAGGAATAATCGGGGCTGGCCGAGTCGCGCCGTGCGGCGTGCTGGCGTGGCGCTGGGCGGACGGGCGGCACCTCGCACGCGTCTTGGTCTATGCACTTGACAGCCTATTACACATCCCGTACGATCTTCCCATGTCCGTAATATCCCCCCCGTCGCTTGTCCTTGACGTTCTCTCCGTGGCGGACCCGGGGGCCGTCCCGGTGCGCTTTCTCATTCGGGCGGCCTCTCTCTTCGCGATCACGGAGAATGCGACCCGCGTGGCCCTGTCGCGCCTCGTCGCCGCGGGGAAGATCGAGGGTGCACCCGATGGCGAGCCGGCCGCCTATGGTCTCAGCCCGTCCACGCGCGCCCTCAACCGTTACGTTCGCGCCGCCTGTCTCGAACCGCCCGTGCGGTCGTGGGACGGAAGCTGGTTGCAGGTGCTGCTGACCGTGCCCGAGCGGGAGCGCTCGTCGCGCCGCCGGATGAAAGACGCGCTCACCGCAGTTCGGCTTGCCTCACCCTATCGCGGCGTCTGGATGCGACCCTCCAATCTGGCGTTGAGCGCCGACGATCTAAGGCGTAGCCTTCATGAACTTGGCGTAACATCTGGAATGGACGTATTATTATCACGTTTTCAATCTCGCCGAAGAGAGCGGGAACTTGCGGCGGGACTGTGGCAATTGAAGGATGTCTCAATGCGCTTGCAAGGCGTGTTGGCGCGTCTCAGAGGGAGTCTGCGCGCCCTCGACGCTATGCCGCGGGAACGGGCGCTGGCAGAGACATTTGCCTTCGGAGGCGAGGTGATCCGGTTGCTCTACCACGATCCCCTCCTGCCGCAGGAGTTGCTCCCGTCCGGCTGGGCGGGGCCCGAGGTGCGTTCGTTGTTCGGAGAATACAACGGGCGGGGCTTGGCCCTCTGGGGGGAGTTCTGGCTGGAATCGTGCCCGACTGTGCCTGCTACTGTCCTCCGCCCGCTGCGGGGAAGCTCCACGCGGCGTCTGCTCGCTGAGGCAGGCGTGGCCCACACTCTCGGTGCCCCACCCTTGGCAGCGGGAGGCTCGGCGTGATACCCGTCCGACTCCAGGGGTCCTACCGCGAAGACGGGCGCTACGCGCTCGCCATGGTGAACATCACGAATCGGTGCAACCTCCACTGCGAGCATTGCTTCATCTACAGGGATGGAAACCCCAACCTCGCACCGCGGTCCGTCCGCCAGGAATTCTCCGACGACGCGATCGTCGAAACGATGGCCTTCCTGAAAGAGCGCCATGGAATCCAATTCATGCTCTGGATGGGAGGTGAGCCCCTCCTGCGAAAAAGCCTCCTGACCAAGGGGGTGCCGTTGTTTGCGCGCAACACGATCACGACCAACGGCACGGTACCTCTTGTGGATCTCGGCGAAAGCGTGCTCTATGTTGTTTCCCTCGATGGCCCGGAGGACATCAACGATCTCATCCGTGGGAAGGGCTCCTACCGTCGCGTGATGAAGACGCTCTCGCGAATCCCACCGGGCTTCCGCTCCGCCGTCCAGGTTCAATGCGTGGTCACCCGCAAGAATCAGGATCGGCTCGAAGAGCTGGTGAAGGATCTCCAGACCACGCGCGCCGGCTGGATGAGTTTCTCGTTCCACGTCCCCGCCCGCGAGGATCGAACGGGGAACGCCTGGTCGAACCTCGGGGAACGGATGGCCGCCGTGGAGGAAGTCCGCCGCCTGAAGCAGGCCTATCCCTCGTTCGTGCGGAACAAGGGTCTGAGCCTGGATCTCATGTCGCCGGATCGCGCCCTCGGGGTCACGTCCAACTGCCCCTCCAAGGCTCTCCTGCTCCCGTTGTGGCTCGATCTGGACGGTTTCCGCACGCCGTTCTGCTGCTACGGGAACGACGTGGACTGCGACCGGTGCGGTGCGTGGGTGGTGTTTCAGATGGCCGCCGTGATGACGGAGATGGGACAGGGTATGGGCGGTTCTGTTCTGGGAGTGTGGGGCACCGAGAGACAGACGGTTCCGACTCCGATCGGAGGTGAACATGTACGATTTCATGCTGGATGAGGAAGGGCGGAGGATCCGCGATCGCGTCCGCGAGTTCGTGAAGAACGAGGTGGATCCCGAGTACCTGCGGCGGATGGACCGGGACGAGATCAAGTATCCCAGGGAACTGTACGAGAAATATGCCCGGCACGGTCTTCTAGGCCTGCGCTTCCCCCGGGAGCACGGAGGGAAGGGAATGACGTGGGTCCAGGAGTGCGCGGCAATGGAGGAGCTCGGCTGTCTGGGCACGGCCGCCGGCTGCTCGTACGTGATGCCCTCGATCGTGGGCGAGGCGTTGACGACCTTCGGCACGGAGGAGCAGAAGCGGAAGTACCTGAAGCCCATGCTGGAGGGCAGGCTCGTTTCCGCGGAGGCGCTCACCGAGCCGCGCGGGGGATCCGATTTCTTCGGCGCCTCGAGCCGGGCGGAAGACCGCGGCGACCATTTCGTCGTGCGCGGCGCCAAGCGCTTCGTGGTGGGGGCCGAGGGGGCCGACTTCTTCTTCGCCTACGTGCGTACCAACTTGGCGGAAGACGCCCCGGCGCATAGCCGCATCTCCGCGATGATCATTGACCGCGGGCCCGGCGTCGAGGTGAAGTACCTCTACAACCTCCTCGGCACGAGGGGAGGGGGTACCGGCCGGCTCGTGTTCAAAGATGTGAAGGTGCCGAAGGAGAATGTGGTGGGCCCGCTTCACGGCGGGGCGCTTGTCTTCAACACGATGATGGTCCCCGAGCGCCTCTGCAGCGCGGCGCCGGCCACCGGCGGAATGAAGGCCTGTCTGGATGTGGCGATGAACTACGCGGATCGCCGCAAGGCGTTCGGTCGCCCCATCCGGAAGTTCCAAGCCGTCAGCTTCATGGTGGCGCAGGCACAGACGCTCATCGATGCCTCCCGCGCGATGATCTACCAGGCGGCAAGGGCGGCGGATGCCGGCGCGCCCAATCTGAGACGCATCGTCTCGGAGACCAAGAAATTCGTGACCGAGGCCGCCTGGGAGGTGACCAACCTCGCAATGCAGATCACGGGCGGGATCGGCTACACCGAGGTCTACCCGATCGAGCGTGCCCTGCGCGACACGCGGCTCACCCAGATCTGGACCGGCACCAACGAGATCATGAGCCTCATGGTCCAGCACGACCTCTACGAAGAATTCCGCGACGAAAAGGGCCGCTACCGCGACTTCGAAAAAGACGCCATGCACGCCGACGAGTCCGAAAAAATCTTCGATGACGATGACATGTGGAGGGTCTTCGACCAGAACCGGTAGGGGTCGAGGTACTCTGGCCATCCCGCGAGCCAAGAGGGCGGCGGGAACGGTCGTGGGGCTGAGGCGTGTGCGTTCGTGGCGTTGATGATGTGCGTCGAACCGCACAGAATTCCTTCATGGCGCGCAGAACGGGCATCATCTCCCAAGCTCACTCACTCGAAACGGTCTCGAGGATGGGGAACCATGGGCTCGTGGCACTGTGGCACGAGCCAAAGTCAACATCGCACCCTTGGGACCGGAGAAAGTGGTGAGGACGTGATACAGTCGAGGCCAGTACATCCAATGACGGGCCCGAACGAATCGCGTGATCGAGGTAGCGTCGGGTCGTTCGACGTCGAGCGGTTGGAATCCGATCTCTGGGAGGCCGCGGACAACCTCCGCGCCAACTCGAAGCTCACCTCCAGCGACTACTTCATGCCGGTGCTGGGCGTGATCTTCCTGCGCCACGCGGCCAATCGCTTCGACGCGGCCCAGCGGCAGATCGCGGCCGACCAGGCGAGCGGCAAGATGCCGAAGCGCAGGGTGCTCCCGGCCGACTACATCGCGCGCCGCTCGCTCTACCTGCCGGAGCAGGCCCGCTACGACTGGATCATGCAGCAGGCGGCTGTCAGTGGCGCCGACCTGCCAAGGCTCGTCACCGAGGCCATGACTGCCATCGAGGCCGAGTTCGAGCCGCTTCAGGGCGTCCTGCCCAAGGACTACGGCATCTTCGAGACCAAGGTGCTCGAAGACCTCATGCGCCTGTTCAACAGCGCGCAGATCAAGCAGGCCACCGGCGACGTCTTCGGCCGCATCTACGAGTACTTCCTGGCCAAGTTCTCGATCCAGAAGGCGCACGACAACGGCGAGTTTTTCACGCCGTCCTCGATCGTGCAGACCATCGTCAACGTCATCGAGCCCGACCACGGCACGGTGTTCGACCCGGCCTGCGGCTCGGGCGGCATGTTCGTGCAGTCCAGCCACTTCATCGAGCACGAGGGCGGCGACACGGCGAAGAAGGTGGTCTTCTACGGCCAGGAGAAGAACCGCGACACCATCCGCCTCGCCAAGATGAACCTCGCGGTGCACGGGCTGGAAGGGAAGATCGCCGAGGCCATCACCTACTACCAGGACGAGCACAGCCTCGCCGGCAAGTGCGACTTCGTGATGGCCAATCCCCCCTTCAACGTGGACCTCGTCGATGCCGAGCGCATCAAGGGCGACCCGCGGTTACCCTTCGGCCTGCCGGGTGTGAACAAGGCCAAGAAAGTCGCGAACGGCAACTACCTCTGGATTTCCTACTTCTGGAGCTACTTGAGCAAGAAGGGACGGGCGGGATTCGTTATGTCCTCGCAGGCCTCCAGCGCCGGGCACGGCGAGAAGGAGGTGCGCCGGAAGATCGTTGAGACCGGCGACGTGGACGTGATGATCTCGATCCGCTCAAACTTCTTCTACACCCGCACCGTCCCCTGCGAGCTGTGGCACTTCGACCGGGCGAAGCCCGCCGAGCGCAAGGACAAGGTGCTGATGCGCGATGCGCGCAACGTCTACCGCAAGGTCACGCGCAAGATCTACGACTTCTCGCCCGAGCAGATGCAGAACCTCGCCGCCATCGTCTGGCTCTACCGCGGCGAACGTCAGCGCTTTCTCGGTCTGGTGAAGGACTACCTTGGGCGCGTCTGCGCCGAAAGCGCCGCCGTCCCCGCGATGCTCGCACCATTCGCCACCACGCTCGCGGACCTGCGCGGACGCTTCGATGCGCTGGCCGTGGCGGTGGCGAAGCACACCTCACTGGACGCCGACAAGAAGCAGGCGCTCGGCGGCGCCGTCACCGAACTCCGCGAGGGCGCCACGCTCTACGAAGCCGACGCGAAGAAGCTCCTTGCGAGGCTCGCCGCCTTCGGCCAGAAGTACGCCAAGGCGCTGCCCGACAAGAACGACGCTCAGCATGCGGCGCGCAAGGCGTTCGACCCCCACGCAGACGCGATCCGCGGACTCGTCAAACAGGTGGACCTGCTCTACAAACTCGTCGCGCGCGTGGCGGACCTGAGCGCCGAGCTGGCGGCCGACGATGCGATCTCCGCCGCCTACGACCGCCGCACGACGGGTCGGCTGGTGAAGCAGCTCGACGAGGAGCGCAAGGCCGCCGTCGAGCAGCTCAAGCACGCCGTCTATTTTCACCGGCAGGTAGCGTGGCTACAGGACCGCTTCCCGAAGGCCGAACTCGAAGCCGTGCCGGGCCTGGTGAAGCTCGTGGACCGCAAAGAGATCGAGGGAGCCGACTGGAGTCTCACGCCCGGCCGCTACGTGGGCGTCGCCCCGCCGGAAGAAGACGAGGGCTTCGACTTCGAGCAAACCCTGCGCGACATCCACACCGAGCTGGCCGACCTCAACAAGGAGGCGGTGGGTTTGGCGGCAAAGATTCAGGAGAACTTCGAGGATCTGGGGATATGAAGAAGCCGAGGAAGACCACTCCCGCGAACAGCGCCGGGCGGGCGTCGCGCGGGCGAACGAGGGCAGATGCCGCCTTCCCGGCCCCTCCGTCCCGCGCGGGTTTGCCCCATGGGTACGCAACGGTCCTGGCGGAGATCAAGCAGCGCATCCAGGCCGGAAGACTGCGTACGGTCATGGCCGCCAACGCGTCCATGGTCAGGCTCTATTGGGACATTGGGCGGCTGATCCTCGAACGCCAACAACGCGAGGGCTGGGGAGCCAAGATCATCGACCGCCTTTCCGCCGATCTGCGCGAGGCCTATCCCGACATGAGCGGTCTGTCGCCGCGCAACCTCAAATACATGCGCGCCTTTGCCGCCGCCTGGCCGGATTCGGCAATTGTGCAACGGGTCATTGCACAAATACCCTGGCGGACAAATATCGCCTTGTTGGACAAGTTGGACGATTCCGATACCCGGATGTGGTACGCCGAGAAAGCGATTGAACATGGATGGTCTCAGCCTATCCTATGCTTGCAAATCGAGACCCGTCTCCACGAACGCCAGGGCAAGGCGATCAGCAACTTCGCCCTCGCGCTTCCGCCCGCCGAATCCGACATGGCTGCCCAGGTTTTCAAGGCCCCCTACCTGTTCGATTTTCTCGGCACCGCCGATCCGCGCCGCGAGCGGGATGTGGAGCAGGCGCTGGTGGATCATATCCAGCGCTTCCTGCTGGAACTCGGCGCCGGTTTCGCTTTCGTCGGACGGCAGGTCCATCTCGAAGTCGGCGGCACGGACTTCTATCTTGACCTTCTTTTCTACCATCTGAAGTTGCGCCGCTACGTGGTGGTGGAACTGAAAGCCGTGCCGTTCGATCCCGGATTCGTCGGCACGATGAACCTGTACCTCTCGGCGGTGGATGACCTCCTCCGCCACCCCGACGACCAGCCGGCCATCGGCCTTCTCCTCTGCCGCGCCAAGAGCAAACTCGTCGTCGAATACGCCCTGCGCGGCTTCGACAGACCCATCGGCGTGGCCGAATGGAAAACTAAAATCACCCGGACACTTCCCGAGGAACTCAAGGGCAGTCTGCCGACCGTCGATGAGATCGAGGCGGAACTCGCGCGGAACAGGGATGGGAAATGAACCGCTCACAAGCCTCGCGCGACATCCACACCGACCTGGCCGATCTCGACAAGGAAGCGGTAGATTTGGCGGCGAAGATTCAGGAGAACTTCGAGGAGTTGGGGGCATGAGCTGGCGCACCGCACACCTGGGAGATGTGCTGACGCTGAAACGTGGTCACGACTTGCCCGACTCTCAGCGGCAGGACGGCGACGTGCCGGTTGTTTCCTCTTCTGGTATTACCGGGCAGCACAATGAATCGAAGGCAAGAGCCCCAGGCGTCGTGACCGGACGCTATGGCACGCTGGGCGACGTGTTCTACATTGAGCAAGACTACTGGCCGCTGAACACTGCGCTTTATGTCGTGGACTTCAAGGGTAATCACCCACGCTTTGCCGCCTATTTTCTGCAGAACGTTCTGCGGGACTATCAGAGCGACAAGGCGGCCGTGCCCGGCGTTAACCGCAACGTCCTGCATGAACTAAAGGTGCGGTGCCCAGATACCACTTTGCAAGCACACATCGCCGACATCCTCTCCGCCTACGACGACCTGATCGAAAACAACCGGCGGCGTATGGCGCTGCTGGAGGAGGTGGCGCGGCAGCTCTACCGCGAGTGGTTCGTCCGCCTACGGTTCCCCCGCCTTCGCCAAGGCTACGGGGGGCAGGCCGGCCATGAGCACGCCCGCATCAACAACGGCGTGCCGGAGGGATGGGAGCGAACACGGATTGGGGATGTCGCCGACTGTGTTGGCGGTGGGACGCCTCCGACCTCGGTTTCAAACTACTGGGAGGACGGCGAAGTCACTTGGGTTACGCCTACCGATGTCACCAGGAATGCCCATTTCGTCTTGCTCGACTCCGAGAAGAAAATCACCGAAGCAGGACTTCAGAACAGTTCTGCAAAGCTCGTCCCGCCGCATGCCGTCTTAATGACCAGCCGTGCATCCGTCGGGTTCTTCGCCGTCGTCGGCAGAGCGGCCTGCACGAACCAAGGCTTTATCTCTATCGTGTCGCACGATCCGATACTCTGGCCCTACTTTCTGTTTCACCTCAGTGAGCGCGTTGAAGAGATCCGTGCAATGGGGAGCGGAAGTACGTATCCAGAAGTCAGTCGCGGCAAGTTCCGGGAGCTTGAGGTGCTGCTGCCCAAGCACTCTCTGGCCACTGCCTTCTGCGACCAGGCGATGGTCCTACTGAGCCAGATTCGGATCCTCAAGCAGCAAAACGATAAACTCCGTGCCGCCCGCGACCTGCTCCTGCCGCGCCTGATGAGCGGGGAACTGGCGGTCTAAACAAGACTGCACGCTATTTCGCCGTAATTGCTTGACAGGCAATTTGGAAGAAATAGAATGCAGTGGTGAAGCGGCGGCTCGGCAATCTCGAACGGCAGCTTTTCGCCTACGCACAGTTGCGGAAGGCCCGCGAGCTGCGGACCGGCGACCTCACGAAGCCACTCGGGATCACGGCCAAGCAGGAGCGCGAACTCTATAGCCGGCTGGCCAGGGCCGGTCTCATTGCACAGGTCCGCCGCGGGTTGTATCTGGTTCCACGCGAATTGCCGATCGGCGGAGCCTGGACGCCGGACGAGGCGCTGGTGCTGAACACCCTGGTGGCTGATCGCGGGGGCCGCTACCAGATCTGCGGCCTCAACGCCTTCAATCGCTACGGCTTCAGCAATCAGGTTCCTAACCGCGTCTACGCTTACAACAACAGGCTCTCGGGAGAACGGACAATCGGCGCCATCACCCTCATGTTGATCAAGGTCGCTGACGCACGCCTCGGTGACACCCAAGAAGCCACGACGCGCGAGGGCCTGGTCGTCGTGTATTCGTCCCGTGTGCGGACCCTCGTTGATGCGGTGTACGACTGGGCGCGCTTCGGCAGTCTGCCACGCGGCTACGCGTGGATCACTCGCGACCTCGCCGAACGGCGGGTGACCCCCGCCGCGCTCGTTGAAACCACGCTCCGGTACGGCGACGTGGGCACTCTGCGACGCATGGGCGCCCTGCTGGAAAAGACAGGCGTCAGCGCGAGGGCCATGCGGAAGCTGGAGAGCGCGCTACCCAAATCGACCAGCACCATTCCCTGGATCCCCACCAAGCCCAAGCGGGGGACGCTCAACCGCCGATGGGGACTGATCATGAACGGCGAGATCTGACGATGCCAATCCGCTGGCACGCCGACGACCCCGGCTTGCTGGTACAAGCGATCGAGCTCACCGCTCGCCGAACCGGCTTCCAACCCCGCCTCGTCGAAAAGGACTACTTTTGCAGTGTGGTGCTCGAGTACCTCGCGGCGTGCGATGCCGACTTGACCTTCAAGGGAGGCACCAGTCTCGCGAAGGTCCACGGCAGCTTCTATCGGTTGAGCGAGGATCTGGACTTCAGCATTTCGACTCCGCTGGACGCGTCCCGCAAGGAGCGCAGCCGACGAGCCGAGCCGCTCAAGCTGATAGTCGGAGACGTGCCCAAGCGTCTACCCGGGTTGCGGATCCTCGAACCGCTTCGCGGGGCCAATGAGTCCACGCAGTACAACGCCATCGTCGGCTACGAGTCTCTGCTCGATTCTCACATCGAACCGATCGGCATCGAGGTAGGGCAGCGGGAACCGACTCTCACCGCGCCGCACCGGGGATCGTCGCGGACCATGCTTCTCAACCCAGCCAACGAGAGGCCGTTGCTTGATGCCTTTCCGGTGACGTGCCTCTCGCACCAGGAAACCATGGCAGAGAAGCTCCGCGCTGCCCTCACCCGAAAGGACGTCGCCATTCGCGATTTCTTCGACCTGGACTACGCGGTGCGGAAGCGAGCCTTGGATACCAGGGATCGGGCACTCCTGGACCTGCTGCGACGGAAGCTCGAAGTTCCCGGGACCGGACGTGTGGATGTTTCGCCCGATCGAGTAGCACAGTTGCGGCAACAGTTGGCGACAGACCTTCAGCCGGTGCTGCGTGAGCAGGACTTCGCCGAGTTCGACTTGGAGCGCGCCGTGAGGTTGCTTGACGCCGTTGTACGGACACTCGGATAGTGCCGATGATCACCGACGTCAACAGCGAGGACCGGCTGGTCCAGCAGACCTTCGCGGACCACCTCCGCGACCAGCTTGGCTGGGAGAGCGTCTACGCCTACAACGAGGAGACCTTCGGGCCGAACGGCACGCTGGGGCGGACGTCGGAGCGGGACGTCGTCTTGGTGCGCGACCTTCGGGCGGCCTTGGAGCGGCTCAACCCGGACCTGCCGGAGCCGGCGCGGGAACTCGCGATCGAGAAGCTCACGCAAACCGACTTAGCCCGCTCCCTGCTCCAGCACAACCGCGAGTTCTATGCCTTCATCCGCGACGGCGTGCCGGTGGAGTGGCGCGACGCCGCCGGGGAGACCCAGCATGCCCGCGCGAGGGTGATCGACTTCCGCACCGTCAGCCGAAACCGGTTTCTGGCGGTGCGCGAGCTGAAGCTCCAGGGCGTGCGCGTCCCTCACTACAACCGCCGGGCGGATCTCATCTGCTTCGTGAACGGGCTGCCGCTGGTCTTCATCGAGTTGAAGGCGGTCTATCGGAACATCCGCGCCGGCTTCGACGAGAACCTGACCGACTACCTTTCCGAGCACAGCATCGCCCACGCCTTCCATCACAACGCCTTCTTGGTAGTGAGCAACGGCGACCAGGCCCGCTATGGTTCGATCACCAGCAAGTGGGAGCACTTCGTCGAGTGGAAGCGCAATACCGAAAAGGACAAGGCGCGCCTGGACGCCGAGGCACTTCTGGACGGCATGCTGGCCAGGGAGCGGCTGCTCGACTCGGTCGAGAACTTCATCCTCTTCGACGACAGCCGCGCCGGCGGCAGGCGCAAGATCGTCGCGCGCAATCAACAGGTGCTTGGGGTAAACAACGCCGTCGAGTCGGTCCTGCGGCAGGAGGGCTTGAAACGACGGTACCCCGCGCGTGAGCAGCGCGTAGAGTACCGCGTTCCGACGGCCGAATTGGCCGAGGCCGCGGACGAATCTCCGAGATTGGTCTATTCCGCTGCGGAATCCTCAGGCCGCCTCGAAGGGTTTGCCTTGCTCCTCCCGAAGAGGGCACACCCCGACCTGGGGCGCCTGGGCGTGTTCTGGCACACGCAGGGAAGCGGGAAGTCCTATTCAATGGTGTTCTTCGCGGAGAAGGTCCGCCGGGTCGTGCCCGGCAACTTCACCTTCCTGGTGGTGACCGACCGCGAGGATCTGGACGACCAGATCTGGCGGACGTTCTGGCTGCGGCGTGACTGATGCGCAGACTCCGCGCGCCGGCTCGGGAGAGGAGCTGCAGCGGATCCTCGGCGAGAACCACCGGTTCGTCTTCAGCCTGATCCACAAGTTCAACCAGCCGGTCACCGAGCCCTACAGCGTGCGCGACGACATCATCGTCGTTTCGGACGAGGCGCACCGGACGCAGGCGGGCAAGTTCGCGCGAAACATGCGGCTGGCGCTGCCCAACGCCTCCTTCATCGGCTTCACCGGCACGCCGCTCTTCAAATACGACGAGCGGACGCGCCGCATCTTCGGCGAGTACATCTCGCGCTACGACTTCCGGCGCTCCGAGCAAGACCAGTCCACGGTCAAGCTCATCTGCGAGAACCGGGGCGAGAAGCTGGGGATCGCCCGCCTGGACCTGAACGATCGGATTGCCGACGCCATCGAGCGCGCGGAGCTTGACCCCGACCAGGTCGCGCTGCTGGAGAAGCTGCTCGGCAAGGACTACGAGGTGATCACGGCCGACGACCGGCTGGACAAGCTGGCCGACGATTTCGTGCAACACTGCTCCACCCGCTGGCAGACCGGGAAGTCGATGCTCGTGTGCATCGACAAAGTCACCTGCGCGCGGATGTTCCAGCGCATCGAGCCGCGCTGGAAGGCGAAGCTTGCCCGACTTCAGGTGCTCATCCCAATCAAGGAAGGGGAGCTGGAAGCTTCGGGCGACCCCGACGCGCGGGAACGATTGGGCAGGGATCTCGATGAACTACGCGGCCAGGCACAGTGGATGGAGAGCACGATCATCGAGATCGTCATCAGCGAAGCACAGAACGAGGTGCGCGACTTCCAGAAGTGGGGCTTCGACATCATCCCGCACCGCGTGGTGATGAAGGCCGGGTTCCAGACTCCCGACGGCAAGCGGGTGCCGGAGGAAGACGCCTTCGAGGACCCGCAGCATCCGTTCCGGGTCGCGATCGTCTGCGCGATGTGGCTGACGGGCTTCGACGTCGAGTGCCTGGCGACGCTCTACATCGACAAGCCGATGAGAGCCCACAACCTGATGCAGGCCATCGCCCGCGCCAACCGCGTGTTTCCGGGCAAGGACTGCGGCGTGATCGTGGACTACAACGGCATGCTCAAGAGCCTGCGCGAAGCGCTGGCGCAGTACGCCCTCGGGGATGAGGATGACGGCGGCGGAGGCGGCATCGTGGCTCCCATCGAGGAGCTGGTAGTGGCCCTGGTGCAGGCCATCGAAGCCGCGGAGAAGCACCTGCTCGGGCTTGGCTTCGAAGCGACCCGACTTCACGGCACCACGGGGTTTGAGCGCATTGAAGCCCTGCGTGACGCCGTGGACGCGCTCTACACCTCGGACGAGGCCAAGCGCCGGTTCGAGATCATGGCCCGGCAGGTGTTCATTCGCTTCAAGGCGCTGCTGATGGAACCGAGCGCCCTGGCGTATGCCGAGCGGCACGACAACCTCGAAGCCATCTACAAGAAGCTGCAGGACCGGCGTGACACGGCCGATGTGACCGAGGTGCTCAAGGAGTTGCACCGGATCGTCAACGAGGCCATCCGAGCCGCGGCGCCGGGCGGCGACCACGCCGAAGGGCTCAAGGTGGACCTGAGCAAGATCGACTTCGAGAAGCTACGTGGCGAGTTCGCGAGCAAAGTCCGCCGCAAGCACGCGGCGTTGCAGGACATTCGTGTCCTCGTCGAACAGAAGCTCGCCGACATGCTCGCCCGCAACCCGATGCGGATGGACTACTACAGAAAGTACCATGAGATCATCGCGGACTACAACCGCGAGAAGGACCGGGCGACGGTTGAGGCCACCTTCGCTCAGCTTGTTGCCCTCGCGGCGAGCCTCGACGCCGAGCAGAAGCGGGCAGCGGAGGAAGGGCTCTCGGACGAAGAACTGGCGCTCTTCGACCTTATGTTCAAGGACGACATCAGCAAGTCGGATCGGGAACGGCTGAAGCAGGCAAGCCGCGGGCTCCTCGCGTCTCTGCAGAACCTCATCCAGTCCATGCGCGAATGGACCAAGAACGCAGCGACCCAGGCCGAAGTGGAAATGTTCATCCTCAACACTGTGTGGGAGTCGCTTCCGAGGCCGCCGTTCACCGATGACGAAACCGAGGCGGCCGCGAGTCGGGTCTATGACTACGTTTGGGAACGCAGCGCGAGCGGCCGTTTCCCCGTCACGAAGGCGCAGTAAGGCACCACCGCTGCCATCTGGAGGCCCGGTGTCCGCGAGAGGGGGGTGAGAGGGGTGCCCTTTGCGTTCTCAGGCTTTGGCGGGGGAAACCGGTAGCGCGCCGCGATCCGGTGGCTCAGCCGGTCTCTCAGCCGCCCATCTGATCTCAGCTTCCTCAGCCTCAAGTAGCGCCTGTTCCTTCGGCTTCTTCTTCGGTGCCCACCCGTGCTTGTGGGGCTTACACATCGCACAGCCGCTCGACTTCCGGTCCCGATACACGCCCCCCATGGGCCCGGGCCTACACGGCGAGGGAGACGACGGGGATGAGCGTGCGGTTCACGGGGTCGATGCCCAGGCTCAGTTCCTCCAGTGTGATCGCGCCTAACAGTGGCTCGCTGCCCGGATCACCGAAGATGACCCACGTCGGAGTCGTCCCGCCGCGAACGGTGACCTCCACGACGGCGACGTCGCGTTCGATGATCCGGCCATCGGCAATCTTCAATTGGCGTCTTCCGGCAGGCGCGATCCCGAGTTCGCGAAGTATTGAAGCCGGGAGCCATGTGTAGGCGGCACCACTGTCCACAATGGCTTCGAGCGTTCTTTCACCCCGCCCATTCCCCAAGGCTGAAACGGCGATGGTCTCTCGGAATGTTCCCACCCCCGAAAGTGTAGGCTATCGCCATGCTTGTGTAAAGGAGGGTGCCGGGGCTCTTTCCTCTACTGCGGCAGACGTGGAGACTTTCGGACGGAGTGAGAAAGGGCTAAGCTGCGCGCCGCGAAACGGCTGGACCACAATGCTCACCGGCTTAATCGGACTCCCACTTTCGGGCAAGACGACCATCTTCAATGCCGTCACCGGCCGGCAGGCCGCCACGTCGCAGTATGCGGGCGGCAAGAAGGGGATGAACATCGCGGAAATCGAGGTGCCGGATCCGCGCGTGGACGCTCTAAGCGATCTGTTCAGGCCCAAGCGAACCACCTACGCCAAGGTGATCGTGAAGGATCTGCAGATCGCGCAGGATGAGCGCGGGAGCATCGCGCCGGTGTCGATAGCCGAATTCCGTAGCCTTGCCGCGCTCCTCATCGTCCTCCGCGCGTTCGAGTCGGACTCCGTGCTGCACCCCTCCGGTCACGTGGATCCCGCCGCAGACCTGCGGAGGGTCGTTGATTCACTCATCTTCAGCGACTACGAGGTCGTGGAGAAACGAATGGGGCGGCTCGAGAAGGAGGCCAAGAAGAACTCGCGCGAGTACCAGATCCTCAGGGACGCCGCCGAGCGGTTGCTGGGGGGTCGTGTGATCGGCGAGGACTTCTTCTCGGACGGCGACGTGAAGCTTCTCTCGGGGCTGAGCCTGGCCACCACGCGGCCGGTCATCGCCGTGGCGAACACCGGAGAGGGGGCGGCCGGTCTGACCGCTCTCGAGAGCCTGACTCGGGACCTGGGTGTGCCGTTGTTCGTCGTTCCCGGTCAACTGGAGATGGAGATCGCCCAGCTTGAGAAGTCGGACCAGAAGGAGTTCCTAGAGGATCAGGGATTGAAAGAACCGGCGCTGAGCCGTTTCGTCCAGTTCATCTATGCGAGGCTCAATCTCATCTCGTTCCTTACGGTGGGGCCGGACGAGGTGCGGGCCTGGAGTATTCGGAAGGGGTCCAATGCCCAGAAGGCCGCGGGCCAGATTCATTCCGACCTCGAGAAGGGGTTCATCCGGGCCGAGGTGGTATCGAGCAGCGATCTGCTGCATCTGAAAGGCCTGGCGGAGGCGAAAAGCGCCGGCAAACTCCGCCAGGAGGGCAAGGACTACGTCGTCGAGGATGGCGACGTTCTGAACATCCTCTTCAACGTGTAGGGAGCCGAGCCATCGAGCCCCCGCTATTCCGTTCGGATGCGCGGTGACCTGCGATGGACGTGGGGTGCGCGGGGTCACCTTTCTTGTTGGCTGATTCTCCCCCGCGGGTTGCAGGCGTCACCCCGAGCGCTCGCACCGGAGCCACCGCGCACATAAACTCGGTATCGAAGACGGCGCGTACGGTGATGCCGGTCTCGCGCTCGAAGGCGCGGAAGATCGGCTCCGAGAACACCTGGTCGACCGAGGTGTAGATGACGACCTCTTTCGACTTCGATTTGCAGCCCAGGCCGGCAACGAGCACGACCGAGGCAAGGAGGAGGATTCGCAGGTTCATCGTGACTCGCGTGGTTTGGCTTCCAAAGCAGTGCCGGTCGAAGACGGGGAGGATGTCGCGCCGAAATGACAGCACGGGCGGCGCGGCAGGTGCGGCGCTGGCCGTTCGCGCGTGAAGCTCCGACGGCCGCTTGGAGTCACGTCAGCCGGCCATGAGCGCGGCCATGGCCATGAGCGAAAGGCATCTCATCGCGGCACCTCGACCGTGAGGCCGAGCGCCCGATGAAGCACCACGCCGACCACGCCGGCGGCGAGGATCACGAGCGGCTCCGGGAGCTTCTTCACCTTGATGATCACCAGGAGAGTCGCGGCGCAGATGAGGACGGTCGGTATGTCGAACAGGGCTCGCCTGCCGAGCACGAACGCTGCGCCGGCGATGGCGCCCGTCGCGGCGGCAGTCACCCCGTCGACGAACGCCTTGATCGTCTCGTTCTTGGAGAACCGGCGGAAGTACGGCGCCGGGATGACCGTGAAGAGATAGCAGGGCAAGAAGGTCCCGAGCGCGGCGACCACCGCGCCGGCGGGCCCGGCGACCAAGTAGCCGATGAAGGCGACCGTGATGACGACCGGGCCGGGCGTGATCATCGCGACGGCCACCGCGTCGAGGAACTGGCGATCGTTCAGCCAGTGGAATCGTTCAACGACCCCCCCATGGAGGAACGGCACGATCGCGAGACCGCTGCCAAAGACGAACGCACCCGCCTCGGTGAAGTACCATGCGATCGTCCAGAGCGTTCCGGCGGCGGCCGGGCCATGAAGTCCGGACAGCATCCACCACGGGAGCAAGCCCATCGCGGCCGACCCCTTGCTCAGGCGCGGCGGCGCCTTGATGAACATCGCGACGACGCCCGAGGCGACGAAGACCCAGACGATCTCCGACTCGGTCCACGCGGTGACCGCCGCGCTCACGGCGAAGAGGGTCCAGAGCAGCCGGTCCCTCGCGAGCGTCATGCGTACGAGCTTCGCGGCGCTCCGGGCGATGATCGCGATGACGGCGGCGCCGACGCCATAGAACAGGCCCTGCATCCACGGCAGACCCTCGAAGCGCAGGTAGAGCGCCGAGAGCGCGAGGACCATCAAGAATGACGGCGCCACGAACGCGAAGCCCACGAGCGTTGCCCCGAACACGCGGCCACGGACCCAGCCGAGGTAGATCGCGAGCTGTGCGGCGAGCGGACCGGGCGCGAGCTGGGCGAGCGCAAGGCCTTCCTTGTAGTCCTGCTCGGAGATCCATCGGCGCTCCTCTACGAGGTCGCGCTGCATGTAGCCCGCAAGCGCGATGGGCCCGCCGAAGCCAACCGTGCCGAGCCGAAGGAAGTAGAGGACCACCTGGCGCAGTGTGCAGGGATCGAGACGGTCGGTGCCGTCCACCTTGACCTCCTCCTTCATCGCGAGCGCGCCGCGGCCCGAGGAGGCAGCCCAGGTCGTGAGGCCCATGGAGCCGCCTAAGCCGCCGCAGGCCCGGACCCGTGCGCCGACGAGCAGCCAAACAGAAACGGAAGCAGGAGTACGAGAAACGACAATCGGCTCATGGCGAGCCTGCCCCGCCGAGCGGCGCGACGGCCAGGTCATCGAAGTAGGTGACCGAGTCGGCCTTGGTCCAGAGGCCGACCTTCCCTGCCTCGGTGAACGTCTTGTCGTGAGCGTCGATGATCCTCTCGCCGTCCCAGAAGATCTCGATCTGGTCGCCGCGCGCATCGGCCCGGAGCTCGTGCCAGGCGCCGGCAGACACCTTCCCGCTCCAGCTCGCAAACTGGCGCCGGCGGCCGTCCTTCACATAGTAGAGGCGGATGTTGTTCTCGAGCGCGTTGGCTCGGGTGACGTAGTAGTTGTTCTCGTCGCGATACCGGAAGACGAGGCCGCAGGCCTGGTCGACCTTGCCGGAGATGGGCTTGCACTTCACCGACAGGCGGAGGTCGCGGAGGGACGGCGCGTCGGCCGTCGCCACCGGGAACCGATCGTCCGTGTCGTCGGCGTCGAGCTTGGCCAGCACGTTACCGCCGCTCGGCGCCGCTTTCTCGGCGCGGACGACCCAGCGGCCTTGGGCGCCGCTCCCGGTCCTGCCGAAGCTGAAGCCGGCCGGGGGCGCGTCGAGCTTGTCGGCGTCGAAGCTCCACGTCCGTGGGGATGCGGCCTCGTCCGCGTAGGACGCGACCGTCGTGACGATAGCGGCGATCCCTGCGATCCATCCGAACTGTCTTGGTCTCATGGTTGTCTGCTCCTTCCTCGCGGGCCGCGTTCGCTCGTGCGGGCTTCCTGCGGAAGTACTCGTAGAGGTCCTCGAAGACGGCGGCGCTGCGGCCCATGCGCTGCTCGTCCTCCTTGTGAGCCATCGCGATTCCGGCGACGAGGTGGTCGATACCCGCCGTCTCGGGGCGGCCGAACTTCGCGTCCTTGAGATCGATGTCGTGGACGATCTCCGCCACGGCACGCAGCGCGGGGTCATCGAGGCCGAAGCGCTCGACGAGTACCTCGAAGGTGCAGCGGTCGCCCTCGTGCGTGAACTCCGCCTCGAACGTGTCGAAGCGAAGCTCGCCCGGTTCGGGCTTGTAGCCCTTGCCCGGGACGAACTTGAAACTCGCATCAGGGTCGATAAACCGACGGACGAGCCACGCGCTCGCCATGCGATCGACATGGATGCCCTTGCGCGTGACCCACGTGCGCCCGCGCACACCCTTCGTCAGCGTCGCCTTGCTCGCGTCGCCCTTCGCCTCCGTGCGCGTGCTCGACTCGATGCCGGAGAGCAGCCCATCCGCCGCCTCGCGCCCGGGCGCGCCGAAGAAGTCGATGGCAGAGACCTCGACGAAGCGTCGCCGGAGACGAGCGGTTTCTGCCTCGAGCTGAGCTCGACGTTGGTTAGGCGGCCGAGCGGCGGAGAGTTCATCCGCCAGGCGCTTGGCCTCGTCGACAATGTGTCCATAGTCGGCGTCACGCGCGGCGTGGAAGAGCGCCTCGACCTCCTCGTCCGACAGCCCCTCGACAAACCGCGCCTCGCAGATGGATGCGTCGCCGCCGCCCTCGACGATCTCGCGTAGGACCCACTGGAAGTCCTCCTGCGTCTGGTCGCCGCGCGGAAGGACGTAGACGGAGTTCTTGATGGCCACCGCCCCGAGGCGTTGGAGCCGACGCCAGACCTTCACCCGGAAGTAGTTCGGCTTCGGGGGGATCTGATGAATCAGAAGGAGCCAGCGCCCCTCGATGGAGTCGCCCACGGCATGGCCTCAATAGCAGATGAACTCATTGCAGATTCAGTTGTATCATCCGTATCATCAGGCAATATGGCAGTCAAGTTTGTTCTGGGTAGCCGCGGAGGAGTTAGGACTACTCGTACTAGGAGATCGATATTGAATATTGATGTGCGATCCGTTGCCTGCCCGGCATGGCCCGCCAGCGTCGCGTAAACGTTCCGAGGGGGAGCAATCGACAGAACAACTGGTCGAGGCCACCGACGCGCCCCTTTCCGAGTTTATGTGCGCGGTGGCTCCGGTGCGACCGCTCGGGGTGACGCCTGCAACCCGCCGGGGAGAACTAGCCAACAATAAACTTGACCCCGCGCACCCCACCTCCATCGCAGGTCACCGCACATCCGAACGGAGTAGCGGGGGCTGGATTTGAACCAGCGACCTCGAGGTTATGAGCCTCGCGAGCTACCGAGCTGCTCCACCCCGCGATCAGGTTCTTCTACCATAACCGATCACGGCGTGTTGTCAAGAAAGCGCCTTTTTGTTACCAAGGCCTGACGGCGTTCAATGAAAATCTACACGCGGCGCGGCGATCGGGGCGAAACGTCCCTTGCGGGAGGGAAGCGTGTGAAAAAGGACGCCCTGCGGGTGGAGGCGTACGGGGAGGTGGATGAACTGAACTCCGTGCTCGGATGGGCGCTGGCGGTGCTACAGGATGCGGACCTTCGAGAGGATCTCTCTTCCGTGCAAGAGGATCTTTTTGCCATCCAGGCGCAGTTGGCCGATCCGGCGTTCGACCCCGCCAAGGCGAAGGAGAAGACTCGCGTGACGGCCGGACGGATCGAGCGGTTCGAGAAGAGCATCGATCGCTGCATGGCCGAGGTGGGCCGTCTCAAGAGCTTCGTGCTCCCGGGCGGGTCCCCGGCTTCGGCCGCGCTCCACGTCGCTCGCGCCGTCTGCCGGCGGGCGGAACGTCGAGTGGTTGCGCTGGCGGGGCAGGAGGCCGTCCCCGAACACGCCATCCGGTATCTGAATCGGCTGTCGGACCTTTTGTTCGCCCTGGCCGTGCTGGCCCACAAGCGCAGCGGCGTGGAGCTGAGAAGGTGGTAGCGTGATGGAGCCCTCAGACACCCCGGTGAAGGCCATGTTGCATGCCGCGCCGCCTCCGCCGCGGGGCGGACGCGGCGACACCTGGGCAGGGAGCCCGTGGACCTTGCGGCTTCGAGAGCAAGGTCCACGGGCCACGAACGGAAGGCAGCCCGGGACCTTGCTATGCGCGGGCCATCGTGGCCCGCATCTACTCATGGCCGCATGCCCTCCTCGGCAAGGGGGTGCGGCTACCGCGGCACCCGTGGGTCCCGGGTAGTCGCGGGCTTCACGCCCGCGTGCCGAGACCCCCTACCGTCTCTCACTGAATGTCTCTCAGGAGAATGTCGTCGAATGCGCCCCGCTGTTCCTCGGTGAGCAAATCGAGCCCTTTCGCGAGCGCGCCCAAGCGCCGCTGATCGATCTTGGCCTGAAGCTCGCCCATCTGCTGGAGCTGGTCGGTGATGTCCGGCCCGTCCAGTCCGCCGACGTGGAGTTGGGAACGTATCTCGTCAGCCAGGGAAAGCATGCGGGCCTCGATCTCGTGCACATCGCGGTCCGCGTGGTTCCGCAGTTCGAGGAGATCCTCGACTTGGTCGTCCGTGAGGCCCAGGTCGCGCCGGTGTCGCATCAGGTAGGCGACGCCCTCGTTGAAGGGCCGAAGCGCCTCCTGCATGGCCGAGGGTCGGCGGGACCGCTCCTCCCAGATCCGGGCTTCCTCCCCGGCGCCGGGGTGGGGCACGCTCTTGGGCTTCGAAGTGCAGCCGGGCGCGAACAGCAGGAGAGTAGTAACGAGAAGGGTTTTCAATGGCGACACGAAGGCCTCCTTCCTGAGGGATTAGGTTTGGGGCGCGCGTTCGAGCCGTGCCAGTGCGTCGGGCAGGTCGCACAGAGAACGTAGGGTGAGGTCAGCGAGCGACGCCTCGGCGGCACCGGGATCGGGGGACGGGTTCAGCCACGCGCCCCTCATCCCCGCGTGTTTCGCGCCGAGCACGTCCACCTCGTAGCGATCCCCCACGAAGAGCACCTCCTCGGGAGAGACACCGACACAGCGGGTGAACTCCTCGAAGATGCGGCCGTCGGGTTTTCGCCAGCCGACATCCGCCGAAACGATGACAGCAGAGAAGAAGCCACGTATCCCATCCCGAGCAAAGACGGCTTCAAGGGTGGCGGAATGATCGAAGTTCGAGACCACACCGAGGCGATACCGGGGGTGGAGCGACTCGAGGAGCATGCCATAGCCGTCGGGGAGCACGAGCGCTCCCGCCAGGTGCTCCATGTGGATGCGGCTGGCCTCGCGTGCCAGACGGGACAGATCGTCCGCCGGGGCGAACGGCTCCAGGATGCGCTCGAAGATTGTTTCCGAGAGGACCTCCCGCCGGGTGGCCTGACGACTTGTCTCCGCGTCTCGATAGGCGCTGATCACCGTCGCGCAGTAGTCCTCCAGTTCAACCTGAGCTCCGTGAGACACCAGCCATCGGTGGGTGAGGGGTATCGTGCTGCGGAAAGTGTAGCCATTGAATTCGGTTTCCGGGAGGTGAGAGCGGTCCACCTCGTAGAGCGTATCCACGAAGTCCAAGGCGATGGTCGAGATACGTGTGGAGCGTGGGGTGACCGGCAACATGAAGGGGGAATCATACTCGGAAACGGGCCCCGTCTCCAAGCGGCTCGACAGGTCCGTTCGTTGGGGGCGGCCAGAGCGCTTGTGATATCCATCATAATTGAATTCACGACGTTCGGCGAACACTTGACAAGCGAAACACTGCTGGTCTACAATTGGGCTCAGGGATTGGCCTAGGTCCAATGCGTGTGAGTGGCGGGTACTACCAGGCAGAAAGCTGCGCACAGGTAGGACGTTCGGCGTGCACCGCGGGCGTTGCGATCTTGCGCGCGGCCTCGCAATTGTGCGCCGCAGCCGTGATCTTCCTCGCCGGATCCAACGCAGCCCACGCCGCCCCCTCCAAACTGCTTTCCTACCAGGCGCGGGTGACCGACGCGAACGGCCAGCCCCTGGGCGACAACACCTATCAGATGCGCTTCCGGATCTATTCCACCCAGGCCGATTGCAACGGCGACACGGGAGCGAACCTCCTCTACACCGAGACGCACGGGGTGGGGAGCGAAAAGCAGATCACCAACGGCCTGTTCAGCGTGGTCATCGGCAACATCACGTCCATCACCCTGGCCTTCGATGCCAACTACTGGCTCGGCGCGATGGTGGACAGCGACCGCGACGGCTCCCTCGCCGACGAGACTCAGTTCACCCCCTGCGATCAGCTCACCACGAGCCCCTATGCCATTCGATCCATCGCGGCGGACAGCGCCGACGTGGCAACCAATGCCAATGCGTGCAGCGCCGACGCCACGTGCGAGACGAACGCCGTGAGCGCGACCGGCAACGTCACCCCGAGCGCGAACAACACCTACACCTCGGGCTCGGCGGCCCTTCGTTGGAGCACCATCTTCGGTGTGGCGGGAAATTTCTCGGGCAATGTGACGATGGGGGACGCCTCGGGTGACTCCGTGACGGTCAACGCCGGGACGTTCAACTTCGCGAACGCCGTGACCACGTCGCTGGCCAACTCCACGAGCGCCTGGAACATTGATGCCAACACGCTGGTGATTGATGCGACGAACAACCGGGTGGGGATCCGGGTGGCGAGCCCGTCATATCCGCTGCACGTGGGCGGCAATGCAGTGGTGGACCAGAACAACGTGATCGCGCTGGGCGACGCGACGAACGTCGCGATGATGTCCTCCGGCGGGGCCTATGCGCACTTCGCCTACAACGCCTACTTCAACGGGGCCTCCTGGCTCGAGAACGTGGACAACGCGGTGGGCCTTTTGGTTCAGCTCGACGCGGTCTCGGCCACGAAGGCCGTGCGGTTCTACTACGCGCCCGCCGCGGTGGGGGCGCCGGCATGGAGTCAGATTTTGTCGGTGGACCAGAACAGCA
>JACPQY010000055.1 GCA_016190245.1 Nitrospirota bacterium
ACAGGGAGCCCGCGTCCGAAGACGAAGACGCACCCGTGAAGGCCATGTTCCATGCGGCCCTTCCTGGGCCGCAACCTATCATGGCCCCATGCCATCCTCGGCAAGGGGGTGCGGCTACCTGGGATGAGACTGAGCGCGCCCTAAAGGGCGCGGCTACTCCGGCTCGACGGAGAAGCGTTGGACGGTGTTCTCGTCGGGCGCAGCATCGCCTCGGACGCCTGCATCGTGGAGTTCGTGAAGAATTCCCGCCTCCATGCACGTCCACGCTTCGGGCCCCGTGTAGTCGCCCGTGTTGGAGTAGACCGCCCCCGAGCTGCGACGGCAGAAGGCGCGGTCGGGACAGGGTTTGCAAACCGGGAAATCGTCCAGCTTCAGGCTTCGGATCCGATTCAGGACGGGGGAATCCTTCCAGATCTCGGCAAAGCTCTTGTCGCGGAGGTTACCGGAAGGGACCGGCGCGCCGATGCAGGGATACACCTCGCCGAACGCTGTGATTCCGCACACGCTTCGGGCGCATGAACACTGTGGCGGCAGGTCGAGGCGATTCGAAGGTCCGCGCAGCATCTGGCGCAACGTGCTCTCGTACAGCCGGCGGAGTGAAGGCCCGTCCAGCCTCAACTCCATCGAATCGCGTGTGCCGTCGTAGCGGGCGGTGACATGGGGGTCCATGGTGTAGTTGAGGCCGCGGGATCGCGCCAGTTCCATCATCGCTTCCAACTCGTGGATGTTGGTCCGCATGAGGCCGAAGGACAGCCGCACCTTCATGCCCGCTTCCTTGGCGGCGTCAATGCCGCGCAGCGTCTGTTCGAGAGCCCCGGGCACGCGGGTGAAGGCGTGGTAGGTCTCTTCCGTGGCCCCGTAGAGGGTGATGTCGGCGCTGTGGACGCCGGCTTCGACCAGTTCTCGGGCCGCGGCCGGCGTGAGACGGATTCCGTTGGACTTGAGCCGCACGAGCATGTAGCGCCGGCGGGCCTGTCCCACGAAGTCCAGGAGGTTCGGGTGCATGAGGGCCTCGCCGCCGCTGAAGGCGAGGTAGAGGGTGCCCGCTTCCGCGAGCTGATCAATGATACTGAGGACCTCCTCTGGCGTCAGCTCTTCGCGACTGCGAGCGAGGGGTCGCGGCTCTGCCCGGTCGAAGTTGTAGCAGTGGTGGCAGCGGAGGTTGCAGCGGACCGTCACCTCGAACACGACCTGGATGGGAATGCATTTCTCGTAGGCCGCGCGCTGGATGCGATGGCGGATCTGGTTAGGTTCGGTGGCCATGGAGGGGCGCGTGGTTAAGTGTAGCATGAAATGCCAAGAGCGCGGCCCGAAGGCCGCGGCTACCCCGTACCCGGCAGCCATTCCCCGGTAGCCGCGCCCTCTGGGCAGCGTCCAGTCCGATCTCCGGTAGCCGCGCCCTTTAGGGCGCGTCACATACGCGGGCTCACAGCCCGCGGCTACCAACCAACCAGAAGCACTCTCCGGTAGCCGCACCCCCTTGCCGAGGATGGCATGGGGCCATGATAGGTTGCGGCCCAGGAAGGGCCGCATGGAACATGGCCTTCACGGGTGCGGATTCGTCTTCGGACGCGGGCTCCCTGTCCGCCCACCGGCGGAAAAGCCCGCGACTACCAATCTCCATACGGTTTCCGTACAATCGGCGCCCATGAAAGCCATTCGCGTGAACAAACTTGGCGGGCCGGAGGTGTTGTCCTACGAGGACATCCCGATGCCGGAGCCCGGCCCGATACAGGTTCTCGTGCGTATCGAGGCGTGCGGTCTCAACTACATCGATACCTACTACCGGACGGGCTTCTACAAGACGGACGTACCCTTCACGGCAGGGCAAGAAGCCGCGGGTACAGTCGAGAAAGTGGGGGCCGAAGTGACGGACCTGCGAGTGGGAGACCGCGTGGCGCACACGGGTATCCTGGGTTCCTACGCCGAGTATCAAGTGGTGAAGGCCGATCGGGTGGTGAAGCGCCCGGATGGTGTGGACGCGCGCACGGCGGCAGCGGTGATGCTTCAGGGGATGACGGCGCACTACCTCACGCACTCCACCTATGCGCTGAAGTCGGGGGAGTGGTGTCTCGTGCACGCGGCGGCGGGCGGGATGGGCTTGCTTTTGTGCCAGGTGGCGAAGTTGCTCGGCGCGAAGGTCATCGGCACCGTCTCCACCGAGGAAAAGGCCAAGCTCGCGCGAGAGGCGGGCGCCGATCACGTCATCCTCTACACCAAGACCGATTTCGAGGAGGAGGTGAGGAGGATCACTGAGAAGAAGGGCGTGCACGTCGTGTACGACGGAGTGGGGAAGACGACGTTTTCGAAGAGCATCTACTGCCTCAGACCGCGGGGGATGCTCGCGCTGTACGGTCAGGCCAGCGGGGCGGTCGAGTCCTTCGACCCGAGCATCTTGAGCATACGTGGGGCGCTGTTTCTGACACGACCAGGTCTGGGCTGGTACATCTCGAAGAGAGAGGAGTTGGTGGAGCGCTCGACGGCGGTGTTCGATTGGATCCGGAGTGGAAAGCTTGGAATCCGGATCAGCCGGGAGCTTCGGCTGCGCGAGGCCGCCGATGCGCATCGGGCGCTGGAGGGTCGGCAGACGACGGGGAAGGTGCTGCTGATTCCGTAGGTTGACAGAGGGACCGCACGCGGTAAACTCCGCCGCATGATTGACTTTACCCTCACCCCGGAACAAGAAGCGCTGAGAAGCCTCGCCGCTGAATTCGCACAGAAGGAGGTCACGCCCCGAGCCAAGGAGGCGGATGAAACGGGCGTGTTCCCCATGGACGTGGCTCAGAAAGCCTGGGAACTCGGGCTGATCGGCTACCGGATTCCCAAGGAGTACGGCGGTCTCGGACTCGGTTCGATCGAGGACTGCCTCGTGGCGGAGGAGCTCTGTTCGGCCTGTATGGGGATCCACGCCACGCTCAACATCACCAACCTGGCCATGGAGCCGATCCTCGTGGCCGGGAGCGAGGACCAGAAAAAGAAATGGCTGGGGCCGCTCACGGAGAAACTGATGTTTGCGGCGTACTGCGTGACCGAGCCCGCCGCGGGTTCGGATGTCGCGGGAATCCAGACGACCGCCCGCAAGAAGGGGAACTCCTACGCGGTCAGCGGCACCAAACGGTTCATCACCGGCGGAAGTCTGGCGTCCTACTACGTGGTTTTTGCCTACACGGACAAGGCGCAGCGGCACAAGGGCATGACGGCGTTCATCATCCCTCGCGATTCGAAGGGTGTGACCGTCGGGAAGAAAGAGCCGATGATGGGTCAGCGCGCTTCGGACACACGCGAGATCACGTTCGAGGAAGTCGAAGTCCCGGCGGCCAACCGGCTCGGCGACGAGGGACAGGCATTCAAGATTGCAATGGCGGCGTTCGATCGAACGCGTCCCGGCGTTGCGGCGGGGGCGGTGGGGATTGCTCGCGCGGCGTTGGAGCACTCCACGCGCTACGCCAAGGAACGAAAGGCTTTCGGGCAGTCGATCGCGGAGTTCCAGGCGATCCAGTTCATGCTCGCCGATATGGCCATGCAGACCGAGGCGGCGCGACTGCTCACGTACAAGTCCGCTTGGCTGATCGATCACGGGCAGCGTAACTCCAAGCTGGCCTCGATGGCCAAGGCGTTCGCCAGCGATGTGGCGATGAAGGCCGCCGTGGATGCGGTCCAGATCCTCGGCGGAGTCGGTTACTCGCGCGAGTACCCTGTGGAAAAGCTCATGCGCGACGCGAAGGTGACGCAGATCTATGAAGGGACCTCGCAAATCCAGCGTTTGGTCATCGCCCGGCACGTGATTCAGGAGATCGGGTAGCACGACCACGAGAATCCTGTGTGCCGCACGGTGGTAGCTAGCCGCGGGCTTACCGCCTGTCCAGTCCGCCACGGCGGACGGACTTCGGCGGGCAGGCAGCCCGCCTCCGGCTCGCAGCCTGAAGGCCATGTTTTATGTGGCCCATCCTGGGCCACAACTTATCATGGCCTCATACCCTCCTGGGCAAGGGGCTGCGGCTACCGGGGTTTGGACCAGACGCACCCTCAAGGGTGCGACTACCACCTATCCCGGAGCTGCGAGGGAGACATGCCATTCCCGGCGACCAGATTGAGGCGGCTGCGGGGGACGGAGTCCATCCGCAGGCTGGTGCGGGAAACGCGCCTTGCGCCCGATGATTTCATCTATCCGATGTTCGTGCAGCCCGGCCGGGGCAAGAAGACACCCATCGCCGCGATGCCGGGCGTGCACCGGTACTCCGTGGACAGGCTCGCGCCTGTGGTTCGCGAGGTGGCGGAGGCGGGCGTGCCCGGTGTGCTCCTTTTCGGGCTTCCGCGCCGGAAGGACGAGCGCGGGAGCGAGGCCTTCGCGCGCGACGGGGCGGTCCAAGCCGCCGTGCGCGAGGTCAAGAGTCGTGCGCCGGGGCTGCTGGTGATCACCGACGTTTGCCTCTGCGCGTACACCTCTCACGGCCACTGCGGAATCGTGCGACGGAGCGGTCGCAGCTTCGAGGTGGCCAACGATCCGACGCTGGAGCTGCTGGCCCGCGTGGCGGAGTCGCATGCCGAGGCCGGTGCCGACTTCGTGGCACCGTCCGACATGATGGACGGTCGGGTGCGCGCGATCCGGCGGGCGCTCGACGGAACGGGCCACGAGAACGTGGGGATTCTGAGCTACGCGGCGAAGTACGCTTCCGCGTTCTACGGTCCGTTCCGCGAGGCTGCTGACTCCGCTCCACATTTCGGGGATCGCAGCTCATACCAGATGGACCCCGCAAACGCGCGCGAGGCACTGCGGGAGATGGCGCTCGACGCAGAGGAGGGAGCGGACATCCTGATGGTGAAGCCTGCGCTGGCGTATCTCGATGTGATCCACGCCGCGCGAAAGCGATTCGATCTCCCGATCGCCGCCTACAACGTGAGCGGGGAGTACGCCATGGTGGAGGCGGCGGCCCAGCGCGGCTGGGTGGATGGCGAGCGCACGATGCTCGAGATCCTCACGGCCATCAAGCGCGCGGGAGCTGACATCATTCTGACCTATTTCGCGGTGCGTGCCGCGCGAGCCTTGGAGATGTAGCGGCATGCCATGCGCCGGTTGGCTCTCACGCTCAAGTTCGACGGCTCCGCGTTCGCGGGCTGGCAGCGGCAGCCGGAAAAGAGGACCGTGCAGGGCGTGGTGGAGTCCGCGCTGTCGCGCATCTGCGGACAGGGAGTCACGGTCGTCGGCTGCAGCCGTCTCGATGCCGGGGCTCACGCCCGCCGGCACGTGAGCCACTTCGACACGTCCAGCGGCCTGCCCGTGGCGGAGATGTTCCGGGCCCTTGGAGCGGTGCTCCCCCAAGACGTAGTGCCGCTGGATCTTCGGGAGGTTTCCGCCGTCTTCCATGCTCGGAAGGACGCGTCGCTCAAGACGTACGAGTACGTGCTCTCGACAGCGAGCGCTCGCCCCCTCTGGAATCGAGCGTATTGCTGGCACGTGCCCGCCAAGCTGGACCTGCCGGCGATGCGTCGCGCGGCCCGGCGGCTCGTGGGGGAACACGACTTCGCCTCGTTCCAGAACGCGGGGAGCTCCGTCAAGACGACGGTACGAAAGATCGAGAGTGCGCGGGTGATCCGGTCCGGCGAGAAGGTGCGCATCCGTCTGAGTGGGAGCGGCTTCCTCAAGCAGATGGTGCGCGCCATCGTGGGGACACTCGTGGATGTCGGGCACCGGCGAATACCAGCCGAGGAACTCGGACGGATCCTCGAGCGGCGCCGGCGGGCGGCGGCGGGACGGACGGCTCCGGCCCGAGGGCTCTTCCTCGTCGATGTTCACTACGCGCACTAAGCGGGTCCGATCGAGCACATCGGAGCGGCACGACCCGCGGCCGATCGGGGTTTTCGATTCGGGCGTGGGCGGGCTGACCGTCCTGCGCGCCATGAGACGTCGCTTCCCCCGCGAGCGCCTCATCTATCTGGGCGACACGGCCCGCGTGCCGTACGGGAACAAGTCGAGGGACACGATCATTCGCTATGCCCTCGAGACGACGATTTTCCTCACCTCGAAGAACATCAAGGTGCTCGTCATCGCCTGCAACACCTCCAGTGCCTACAGCCTCGAGCGCCTGCGCGCCACGTTCTCCGTGCCCGTGGTCGGCGTGATCGAGCCCGGTGTGCGGGAAGCCCTCTCTGCCACGCGGAAGGGGAGGGTCGGCGTCATCGGGACGGCCGGCACGATCAACAGCGGGGCCTACCAGAACCTGCTCACGCGCGCCCGACGGGGTCTGAAAGTGGCGGCGCGCGCGTGCCCCTTGTTCGTATCGCTGGCCGAGGAAGGTTGGACGCGAGGGGCCGTGGCATACGCGGTCGCCCGCACGTATCTCGCGCCCATCCGCAGCCAGGGGATCGACACCCTGATCCTGGGATGCACGCACTACCCTTTGCTGAAAGGCCCCATCGGACGTGCGATGGGCCGCGGCGTCACGCTGATCGATTCGGCGGAAGCCGTGGCACGTTCCGTGGAGGATCTGTTGCTGAAACATGGCTTGACGGCAGCCCCCGCCTCGCGAGGAGGCATGGAGATCCTCAGTACCGATATCGGCGGATCCTTCGGGGCCGTGGCGAGACGCTTCTTGGGGAGTCCGCTTCCGCCGGTAAGGCGCGTCCTCCTCTGAGTCGGTCGCGCGCGCTGGCAACAATCGCCGGCGCGCGGTAAAATAGGCTGGAGGTGTCCGTCATTGTTGCCGTCCCCCGTTCTCGCCCGTTGGTGATCTGGTGCACCGCGGCGTGGATGACGGCGCTGGTGGGGTTGTCCTGCGACGGTCGCGGCGGAAAGATCGGGTTGGGTGCGGGTTCCTCGGGGGGCCTGGAAGTCGAGTTGGCGATTCCGCTTCAGCCCGAGCAGGCCGGTCTGGTCGCCGGCGCGCGTGAGGACTCCAAGAAAACGGGCGGCGAGGAGGGAGTGCGGGTTCTCTCCACTGATATCTTCGTCAACGATCAGCCCACCGCACAGGGTTTGTCCGGCGGGGTAAGGTCGGATGTCAAGGCCGGGATCCGTGGCGTGTCCACGGGCGCCAAGTCGCCCGAACGCGCCACCACGACATCGGGCTCCCAGACTTCGGGAGCCACGTCCCTCGTGTACCACACCAGGTTCACGCTGAGCCCGGAGGGATTGACGGGGACGACGGCAGAGATTCGCGCCGAGGTCAGGATGAGTCGCCGCGCCGAGATCGGGCTTCTCGAGATCAAGGCAAAGCCCAAGCTGGCTCTCGCCGGGGGGGGGGTCGAGGTGGTCGGCCTCGAAGAAGCGAGCCTGAGCTTCCAGGACGTCGCTCTGCCGGACGAGGACGGTGATGGTGTCGCCAGCCTCGTGGAAACGGCCGTCAAGGGGGCCGATGTAGCGGCCGACAAGTCGGCCACGGTGACCCTGGATGAGCTCAAGAAGCGGCTCCCGGAGCTGGAGACCGCTTTGCGCAGGGAGTTGAGCAGCTCGGGGACGCAAGCCGATCCGCCGAAATTCGGGGAGGTGATGCTCGATCCTCCCACGCTCACGCTCGCCGCGACAACGGACGGGGCCGACCTCGCGGCGGGCTCCGAGGTGGCGGCCGGGAAGAGCATCGCCTTCACCTTCACGTGCAGTGTCCCCTCGTGTACCTTCCAGTGTTCGGCAGATGGTGGGTCCCTTTCCGCCTGCCAGAGCCCCCACGAGGTGGTCGCTTCGACCGAAGGGAGCCACAAACTCCGAGTGCTCGCCGCCGGTGTGCTCGGGAACCGCACGGAGCAGACCTTTGAGTTTGCAGCGAAGGGGGCGTGTCCATCCTCCACGGAACTGTGCGACGGGAAGGATAACGATTGCGACGGTCAGGTCGACGAGGATTTTGAGCTCGGCAAGGTGTGTGCCGTGGGGAACGGCGCCTGCGAGAGGACGAGCGGCCGCGTGTGCAAAGCCGACCAGTCCGGGTGGGAGTGCGGAACGAAGGCGGGCGAACCGACCACCGAGGTGTGCGGCGACAAGATCGACAACGACTGCAACGGCAAGGCAGACGACGCGCCGGGGTGCTAGCCCCCTTTATTCATGAACTCTGCGAGGCCAAGGAGGCGGGGGCCAGCCCCGCCCCCACGCTTCCTGCGTTGGGGCGGCCCCTTGGGGCGAATAATTCATGCACTTCATCAGAGGAGACGGTACGACCATGAAAATACACTCTGCAGGTCTCCGCTCCTCGTGCATGAATTATTCGGGCTAGGATCTCTCGCCCCATGACACGGGCTAAGGCCCGCGGCTACCACCCAGCCGTGAGGCCGAGGTAGGCACACCCGTGGAACGGGGCACAGCAGGCTTTGAGCCTGCGGGCATTTCGGGCTGGGGGGTCATCCTTCTCGGAACCTCAAGCCCCGGCTGGCGGGCGGCGGCTCACTCGATGACCACAACCTGGATCGGGTTGGGCGTGAAGGTCAGCCCGAGCAGCAGGAGGCTGACCACTGCGACGGCCCGGGTTCGGCCATCGATCGGCGTCACATTGTCGATCGGCGGGGGATGGCGCAAACCGATCACGAAGAGCAGGACGGATCCCCAGATGAACCATCCGAGCCATAGCCAAGCAAGGGCGTAGAGAACGACCACGGTGGCCGCCCCCACATAGGGGGACCTCCGACCCAATACCGAGTACGCGATGTGGCCCCCGTCGAGTTGGCCCACAGGAATGAGGTTCAGGCAGGTGACGAACAGCCCCACCCACGCCGCGAACGCGACGGGGTGGAGCGAGAGAAAATACCCATCCGGGAGATCCCCCACGACCATTCGGCTCACGAATGAGAAGATCAAATTGTCGCCGAGTTGGTAGGTCAGACCGGGTTCGCGTACGGCTACGGGCCGCACCTCGGAAAGGTGCAGCCCCACGTAAAGAGCAGGGATGGCCACGAGGAGGCCGGCGAGGGGTCCCGCAGCGCCGATGTGGACGAGGGACTTCCGGTTCAGAACAGGCGACCGCATCCGGATGAAGGCCCCGAAGGTTCCGATGGGGGGCGGCCCGGGGATGAAGTGGGGAAGACTCGCATCGACATGGTGATAGCGGGCCGTGAAGTAGTGGCCCAATTCGTGCGTGAGCAGGATCATCATCAAGGTGACGGAGAATGGCCAGTAGGCGAACAGGCTCGCGTCGGACTGCCCGCTCACCTTGCGGCTGGCGTACAGCGTCGTCACGACCGTGAGGGCCAATAGGAGGAGTGGGAGACGGTAGTCCCTCCGCCGCATCACCGGATTCTAGCGCGATTTGCTCGTGAATTCACGGCGGACGCCGCCGCCTTGCGGTCGGCCCTGTGAGATGGGCGCAGGAATAACGCTTGCGCCGCTCATGGGCGGTCGCCGACAGGCCGGTACGTGCCGCGTTGATTTTTGGGGGCAAATCTGAATAATGAAGTCGCATGGTCCAAGAGGCAGCGCTTCTGATTGCCACTCGAAACGATGGTAAATTCAATGAATTCAAGGAGTTGTTCTCAGATCTCCCTTTCAAGCTCCTCAGTCTAGGGGGTCAGGAAGGAGGCTTGGACGTGCCCGAGGACGGGTCCACCTACGAGGCTCACGCCCAATCCAAGGCATTGGCCGGGACCCAAAAGTTCCAGGTACCGTGCCTCGGGGAGGACTCTGGATTGGAGGTGGAGGCGCTCGACAGCCGTCCTGGCGTCTATTCGGCGCGCTATGCCGGGCCGAACGCCACCGACAGGGCGAACAACCTCAAGGTCCTTAGGGAACTGGGGCGAAAGCGGCTCCCACTGCCCAAGCGCCGTGCGAAGTTCGTCAGTGCCCTTTGCCTCGCCCTGCCGGATGGGCGCGTATTTTCCTCCATCGGGGCCGTGACGGGCCTCATCACACTGCGCGGCCGTGGGAAAAATGGGTTCGGCTACGACCCCATTTTCTACCTGCCCGAGTTCAAACGGACATTCGCGGAGATCACACTTGCGGAGAAAAATCGCCTGAGCCATCGCGCCAAGGCTTTCGACGGATTGCGCAAGTACCTCAAGAAACTGTTGTAGGCGTGGGCAAGCTTTTCGGGACTGACGGCATACGGGGCGTCGCGAACGAGTACCCGATGACCCCCGAACTGGCCCTCCAGCTCGGCATGGCGACAGGATACCGCTTCGGGACGCGGAATCGCCGGGGTCGGATCATCATCGGGAAAGACACGCGTCTCTCTTGCTATATGTTTGAGAATGCCCTGGCGGCGGGCATCTGTGCGCTGGGATCGGACGTCATGCTTTGCGGCCCCGTTCCCACGCCCGCCGTGGCGTATCTTACCGCCAGCATGCGCGCCGACGCGGGCGTGGTGATCTCGGCTTCGCACAACCCCTACCAGGACAACGGGATCAAGTTCATCGGGCCGGACGGCTTCAAACTTAACGACCAGATCGAGAGCGAGATCGAGGAACTGGTGCTTTCGGAGAAACCGGATCGGGAACGTGTTCGAGCGTCAAGGATTGGTCAAGCACGTCGAATCTCCGATGCAACAGGGCGTTACATTGTATTCTTAAAGAATTACTTCCCAAAGGACCTGTCCCTGGAGGGGCTCAAGATCGTGGTCGATTGCGCGAACGGCGCCTGCTACCGGGTGGCTCCGCAGGTCTTTTCCGAGTTGGGGGCGGAGGTGACGGCCCTCGCCATCTCGCCCAACGGTCGGAATATCAATGATGGGTGTGGCGCCACGTCCCCTCAGAACCTCGCAAGCCGGGTATGCGAGGAGGAGGCGGACTTCGGCGTGGCGCTCGATGGAGATGGTGATCGGGCGATCCTAGTCGATCACGCCGGGGAGATCGTGGACGGTGACGAGATCATGGGGTTATGCGCCATTGAGTTTCACAAGTCGAAGAGGCTGGCGAACGACACGCTGGTGGCGAGTGTCATGAGTAACTACGGTCTCGAGATCGCGCTTCGGGAAAGGGGGATCCGGGTCGTTCGCGCGCCGGTTGGCGACCGGTACGTGGTCGAGGAAATGCAGAAGGGGGGTCATGTTCTGGGTGGGGAGCAGTCGGGCCACGTCGTCTTCCTGGACCGGCACACCACCGGCGACGGCATTCTCACCGCCATCGAGGTTCTGTCGATCTGCGCGAGGAGCGGCCGCCGCCTCGCGGAACACAAACGCTTCATGGATCGCGTGCCGCAGGTCCTGCTCCGGATCCAGGTCCGGGAGAAGCGACCTCTGGAGGAGATGGCCTCTGTGGCAGGGGCGATCCGTGGCGTGGAGGGAGAGCTGAATGGGGGTGGGCGGGTCTACGTCCGATACTCCGGAACGGAGCCGGTGGCCCGCGTGCTGGTGGAGGGGCGCGACGAGGCGTTGATCCGCGCCTACGCCCAGAAAATCGCGCGAGAGATCGAGAAGGAAGTTGGGGCCGGCTGAGGGGCCGACCGCCGAGCGAAACCGCGGTTTTACCGATGCGACGCCGACTTTTCGTCAACGTGGACCATGTGGCGACCGTTCGCCAGGCGCGGCGCGGGCGCTACCCGGACCCCGTGGCGGCGGCCGTGCTGGCGGAACTCGCCGGGGCGGACGGGATCATCGTGCACCTGCGGGAGGATCGGCGCCACATCCAGGATCGCGACCTTCGGGTCCTGATGGAAACGATTCAGACGGAGGTGCATCTGGAGATGGCAGCGGTGGACCAGATGGCAGGCGTGGCGCTCGAGGCCCGGCCCCGTGTGTGCGTGCTGGTTCCGGAGCGCCGGGAGGAATTGACAACGGAGGGTGGCCTCGATGTCTTCCATCATCCCGCAGAGATCCGGCGCGTGGTGGGCAGGCTCAGCCAAGCGGCGCTACAAGTGAGTCTCTTCGTGGATCCGGATGAGGGCCAGATTCGTGCCTCGAGAGAAGTCGGGGCGGACATGGTCGAACTCCACACGGGCGAGTATTGCAACGCGCGGCCGGGCGAGGAGCAGTCGCGCCAGCTCGAACGCCTGCGGCAAGGGGCACAGGTCGCGCGTGCCGCCGGACTGCGCGTGGCTGCGGGGCACGGACTGGACTACGTCAATCTTCCCTCCGTGCGCGCCATTCCCGAGATCGAGGAGTTCAACATCGGTTTCAGCATCGTGGCGAGGGCGGTGCTGGTGGGTTTCGAGAGGGCGGTGCGGGAGATGGTGGGTCTTCTCCGACCGTCCGACAGCCCGGCAGGAGCGTAGGGACGGTGCCGGTGTACGGTGTGGGTGTGGATCTGGTCGAGGTGGGGCGTGTGGACCGCCTCCTCAAGCGCTACAAGGAACGGTTTCTTCAGCGTGTGTTCACCACAGGGGAGAGACAGTACGCCGCGCGCAAGGCCCACACGGCGGAACATCTGGCCGGGCGATTCGCCGCCAAGGAGGCCTTCGTCAAGGCGCTGGGGACGGGACTGAGGCAAGGCATCGTCTGGACGGACGTGGAGGTCGTTCGCGAGAAGGGGGGGCGTCCTTCGCTCCAGCTCCACGGTCGCGCGAAGGAGTTGGCAGCGAAGGCCGGTGTCGTTCGGATGGCCCTCTCGATTTCTCACACTTCGGCGCTTGCGATGGCGCAGGTGATCCTGGAAACAGCGTAGTGGCACGATGAAGATCGTTCGCGCGGAGCAGATGCGCCGGATCGACGAGCACGCGATCGGGCGCATGGGCATCCCTTCGCTCTCGCTGATGGAAAGGGCAGGAGCCGGCGTGGTCGCGGTGATGGCTCGACGGTTCGGACCACTCAAGAATCGACGGATCGCGGTGGTGTGTGGGAAGGGCAATAACGGGGGCGATGGGTTTGTCGTCGCCCGGCTGACCGCCGGGGCCGGGGCTCGCGCCGCAGTAGTTCTGATCCCGCCGGCCGGCGAAATCAGCGGGGACGCACGCACCAACCTGCGGCGGTGGAAATCGGCTCGGGGCCGCGTCCTGCCTCTGGGCTCAGCAGCGCGCAGGGAAATAGAGGGATCGGATCTCGTGGTGGACGCGGTGTTTGGGACGGGACTCTCCCAGCCTGTCAGGGGTGACTACGGCACGGCGATCGAATGGATCAATGCGAGTGGGAAGCCGGTGGTGAGCGTGGACATCCCATCGGGCGTCAATGGCTCGACCGGGGAAATCATGGGAGACGGCGTGCGCGCGTCTATCACGGTTGCACTCGGGCTCCCCAAGCGTGGTCACGTCGTCGGGCCGGGGGCATCGCGGACGGGTCGGCTGGAGGTGGTGGACATAGGACTCCCTCCGGCGTCCCTCGCGCAGGAATCCTCGGATGAAGAGCTGATCACGTGGGATGAGGTGCGGCAACTCCTCCCGTCTCGCCGGTTCGAAAGCCACAAGGGCGACTTTGGGCACCTGCTCCTGGTCGGCGGGTCGCGTTCGAAAGTGGGGGCGATCGTGTTGGCGGCTCGTGCTGCCTTGAGATCGGGTGCAGGCCTCGTCACGGCCGCCGTCCCTGGGGCGGCCGATACGTCGTTTCACGCCGCCGTAGCCGAGGCCATGTCGATTGGACTGGCCGAGAAGGACGGCTGCGTGTCCCGGGAGGCGGCCGATACGGTCATTCGCTCGGCGGGGGAAAGGTCGGCGGTTGCCCTGGGCCCGGGCCTGGGTTGGAACGAGGAAACGGAGGCGTTCGTCGCTGCCGTCGTCCCGCGGATCGAGGCACCTTGTGTGATTGATGCGGACGGTCTCAACGCGATCGCGCGAAGGCTCGACCTCGTGAAATCGCGCAAGGGAGAGACCGTGCTTACGCCGCATCCGGGGGAGATGTCGCGTCTCCTTGGACGTCCGGTGGCTGAGGTGCAGGGTGACCGTGTGGGTACGGCGCGGGCTCTTGCAAGCGAGAGCGGTGCGGTTTCCGTCCTCAAGGGGGCCCGGACGGTGGTGGTCGCGCCACAGGGCCGGAGTTTCTTCAATCCGACGGGGAATCCCGGGATGGCCACGGGCGGGACAGGCGACGTGCTCACGGGGATGATTGGCGCTCTTCTCGCGCAGGGTCTGAACGCTGTGGACGCGGCGCGTGCGGGTGTCTACCTGCACGGCTTGGCAGGCGACACGGTGGTTGTCGCCTGCGGCCAGACGGCCCTGATCGCCTCCGACATGATCGACGTTCTTCCCGAAGTGTTCCTTGCGCTGGAGAGGGGGTTTCCACCTCCCGCTTGAGGGCGGGCCGGGCGAGGTGCTGTCTCTCTGCCCGGCGGTGATGCTACTGTACAATGGACGGCCGTCTATTGTACAGTACACGGTCTGTCCGGGGGCTTGACCGGTGAAGGACACGCTCAACCGAAGAGGCTGAGCTGCGGAGGGGGCACGCGACGGGGGCGGAACTGCGTGACGTCCAGCGGGGGGGCGTCGCGAGGGATGCCGAGTCGGCGGGTGGCAAGTTCGAAGCGGCGGCGGATCAATTGGGCAAAGGGGTCGGTTCCCGCCTGGCGCCGGTGGAAGGCGGCGTCATTGCGGCGGCCGTGGTGCGTTTGACGGATGAGGCGCAGAACCCGCCGGGACCGGAGCGCTTCCTCGGCCTCCAGCCACTCCTCGAAAAGCGTATCCACACCCTTGGGCAGGCGAAGGAGGGCGTAGTCTGCCCATCGGGCGTCGGCGTGCGCGGCGGCGGCGAGAATGGCTTCGATCTCGACATCGGTGAGGCCCGGAATGACCGGCGCGATAAGCACGCCGGCGGGAACTCCGGCCGCGACAAGCTTCTGAACCGTTTGAAGGCGGCGAACAGGGGCGCACGCGCGGGGTTCCATGCGGCGCGCCAGCCTCCGGTCCAGCGTGGTGACCGAGAGAGTGACGTGCGCGAGGCTCGCTCCCGCCATCGGAACGAGTATGTCAAGGTCGCGTTCCACGAGAGCGCTCTTGGTGACGATGGTCACCGGATGTCGGTATTCGAGGAGGACCTCGAGAATCCCCCGCGTGACGCGGCGCTCACGTTCGACCGGCTGGTAGGGATCAGTATTCGTCCCCATCGCGATCGGCTTGCAGACGTATCGCGGACGTCCCAGTTCCCTACGCAGGAGCGTCGGCGCGTCCGGCTTCGCGAAGAGACGGCTCTCGAAGTCGAGTCCGGCCGACATGCCGAGGTAGGCGTGGGATGCGCGGGCAAAGCAGTAAATGCAGCCGTGTTCGCAGCCACGGTATGGATTGATGGAACGATCGAAGGGGATGTCCGGGGAGTTGTTTCGGGTGAGCACGGAGCGGGCGTGGTCGTCGGTGACGGTGGTTCTCAAGGGGGGTGGCTCAGGATTGGTTGGTTCCCAGCCGTCATCGAACGGCTCGTGGCGGTGCGGTTCGAAGCAGCCCGTGGGGTTGCTCATCGCTCCGCGCCCGCGGTGTGACCTTGCCCTCGGAGTGGCCTCGGATCTGGGCCGGTCGCTGCCGGGGGATGGAGTGCGGCGCACTACCTGGCGGCGTGCGCTTTGGGGGGGGGCGTGACGGGAGGTGTGGGAAGCTGATCGGAGGGTGTCGGCACGACGAGGTCGGCGAGGAATGAAGGGTCCGTCACTCGGCCGTTCTTGAGGATCAGGAGGCGGGCGAGGGCACTTGTGTGAAGGGTCTCACCTACAAACACGTCCTGGCGGACGTGGACCACCTTGCCGTTTAGGCCATCGAAGCGCGTTTGGAGCTGGAAGCGCGTGCCTGGTCTGAGTTCGCGGCGGTAGGTGACGTCCACACCGCCGAGCATAGGTCTGCATCGTTCGCGAACAAGCCGGGCCGCCGCGCCCGACCGGAGGATGAGGTCCATCCGGCCGGCATCGAAGTACAGGAGATACACGGCATTGTTCATGTGTCGGTTCAGGTCGCAGTCGCGGATCTTGACGCGCCAAGTTGTGATGCTGGCGGGTTGCCGCGTGGGGCGGAAGCGGTACTTGAGATAGATCCACAGGAGTCGGAGGTGGTAACGGATCACGGTGAGGATTTGTCAGTCGTTTCCGAGGCGCATGGCCCGACGAGTGCCCCACTCGAAGAGCGATTGGGGCAGGGCGCTTTTGAGGAGGGGGAGTAGGCGGGCATCAGGTCCCAGGCGGTACCGGAGGCGCGGCCGAGGGTTGGAGAGGACTTTCAGGATCGCGCGCGCGAGGGTGGCGGGTTCCACTCCGTTCTGCTGAGAGCGGGCCATATAGCCGAGAGCGCCCTCGCGGGCCGAATCGTACTCGGAGATCCGGCGGGTGGTGCGCCTCGTGGCCTCCGTCATTCCCGATCGAAAGAACCCCGGCTCCAAGAGGACCACCCGGATGCCGAGCGGCCTGAGCTCGTGGCGGAGAGATTCCGCGAGGCCCTCAAGGGCGAACTTGCTGGCGGCATAGAAGCCGGCAAAGGGGACCGAGACGAGACCCGCCATGGACCCCACGATCAGGATTTGGCCACACCGGCGGGAGCGCATGTGGGGCAGGACGGCCTGGATCATCCGGACGACGCCGAAAAAGTTGGTGTCGAATTGGTCACGGGCCTCGGCGATGGAGGTTTCTTCCAACGCCCCGCCCAGGAAGTAGCCGGCGTTGTTGATGAGGATGTCCAGACGGCCTTCGGTTTGGAGAACCTCGTTCACGCAGCGGCGGGCGGACGCGTCGTCTTGCACATCGAGTTTGAGCAGGGTGGGGGCTCCTCGGTCGCGTGCAGTGGCTGCCGATCCTCGGCGGGTTGTCCCGTACACTCGGTAGCCGTTCGCCGCCAGGAGCGTCGCCGTGGCCAGGCCGAGTCCACTGGAGGCACCCGTGACGAGGACGACGGGCCGGTTCGGGCGGCTGTCAGGCATAGACTGGGGATTCTATCGGGGTTGGCGCGTCGTTCAAGCGGGAGGTAGAGCGGTGGAGTTTGGTGGAAGAGCGCGGCGGATTATTGTATACCATCGCGCATGTCGAGACCCGGTTTGCACGTCCGCAGGATCCTGGTGCCGGTGGACTTCTCCGACCACGCGCTCAACGCCGTTCGCGTATCGGAAGAGATCGCGCGACGGTACAGGGCGAAGATCTTCCTGCTTCACGTTCTCGTCCCGCTGCAATTCGGGGTGTACATGCCCCATCCCAGATCCGACGAGGAGATTCTGAGGCAGGCCTCGCAGGAGGCCGAGCGGCAGATGCGGGCGTTCCTGAAGAAGATCCGCGAGTCGGGCCGGAGGTGGACCATCCTCTACGAGTCCGGTCCAGCCTCGGTGCGGATCCTGGAAGTGGCGGAAAAGCGGAAGATGGACCTGATCGTGATCGGATCTCTGGGGCGGACCAATCTGGTTGACTACCTGATGGGGAGCACGGCGGAGAACGTGGTGCGCCGCTCGAAGGTCTCGGTACTAGTTGTTCGGCCCTAGGCTCTGTTTGAGAACGCATCGCGGACCCCCGTGCCACGGAGGGTACGGGGCCATGATATGTCGCCGCGCCCAGGATGGCGCGGCATGGAACATGGCCTAAAGGGCCCGCTACGGAGAGTTGCTTTTCCCTCTGTAGCGGGGCCTTCCGGCCTGTCCGCCACGGCGGACGGGCAGGCAGGCTCCGCGGATCGTTCCGGTGTCACCGCGTTTTCGAACAGAGCCTAGCCGGCCGCGGCGGATCCGACCCGAACTCAGTCCGCCGCGAACTCGGCCTTTTCGCCGAAACGCGCCGCGAGGTGCGTCAGGTAGTCATCCAAGCCGGCCTTGTAGCCCATGATGAACCGGGCCACGAACCGGAAGATCGCCGAATCCACGAAGCCCTGCTCGGTGATACGCACGCTGCAGCCAGCCGGTGTGGATTCGATATCCAGTGTCCAGGTGCCCCCGAAGGGCGCCTCGGGATCGGCCACTCGCGTGATGAGCCGCGACGGGGGATCGGAAGCCACGATCTCGAGGGTGAGCGCATCGCCGTTCGTGTAGTGCTCGCGCCAGCGCGGCCGACCTGACTCGGATTCGAGGGACTCAATCTGCCCCACGTTCGGCCGCCACTGCGCCGAAGCGAGGGGGTCGGAAACCACGGTCCATACGGCGTCCGGCGGTTGATGGAGGGAGATTTCACGGGCCGCGATGTGTTCCCGCGGGAGAGAGGTTCCAACCCCGAAGGCCACGGCCAGGATCACAGCGAGGCCGACGCCCAGCCAGACGAGGATTGTCTTCATGCTCGCGGGACTTGGGGCGAGGCGAACACTCATGCTGTCTACCTCGCCGAGGCGGAACTGTCAACCGGGAGATTTGAGATCTCTGAGGGCGCGTTGGAGAAGGAGCTGCACGCGCCTGTCCGAGGGATTGGCGGCGAGCGCATCGCGGAGGGCCTCCACGTAGCTTTGCTGGTCTCCTTTGTCCGAGTGGAGGAGGGCAAGGTCGAGATAGAACCACTGCCACAGCTTGAGGGCGTGCCCGTCAACGACGCCGCTTGTGTCCGGTCGCGGTGGGCGATCGTGGTCTTGCGAAGCTGTGGACCGGGCGACTTGAAAGGCGGTTCCCAAGGGAATGAGATCGAGTTGTTTGAGGTGGGGGTCTTTCGCGGAGTAGTACCCACGGCTTCCCGGGGCAGGGGTGTGCCACCCGATCCGTGTGAGCAGAACAGGCCGATCATTCCAGAAATGTTCGAGGAAGGATTTCGGCTGAGCTGCGGGGCTGACTTGGGCCTGCCCCTGCAGCCGACCGAGTTCCGGCGGGACCGGTCCAAGTGGGAGTAGGGTCTGGTTCACCACAAGCATATCCGGCCGCTGGTTCTCAACCACGAGAAGGGGGAGGAAGAGGAAATGCTCCGGAACATCGCGGACCACCAGCAACGCCGCCTCGGGCGCTCTCGAGAGGGCCTCCTGGGCGAAGCGCCTTCCGGCAAGGTCCAGTCTCGCGCTGTGGGTGGTGTGCGTCAGCGCCCAGACGGCGGCCATGGCCACAGCCGCTGCAGAAGGCTTGTGCAACTTCGCGAGCAGGCGGACCAGGCGTGTCGGCCATCGGGCTCCGGACGGGGGCGCCGGGCCGGCGGGATGATTGGCGTGCTTCGAGCCGGCCAAGGATGCGGCCAAGACGGGGAGGCTGTTGAGGCCCCAGCACGCGGCGAGGGCGACAATGAGATGCAGCGGGAGGGACTGGGTATCGGCCTCGCTGCCGGGGCTGTACATCCGCTGCACTGCCGAACCGCAAGCCACGAGGGCCAGGAATGCCACGGGGAGCCAAGCCCGGCGGAGGGCTCGAACAGCGCCGAGCAGGGCGAGCAAGAGCACGATCCAGAGCAGGGGATCGGGAAAGCTCCGTCGCAAATATTCCAGGGTATTGAGGTCGGCGGACAGGAAGGCGCGCACCAGGTCCGACGCGCGGGAGTCCGAGTTGAGGGGGAAGGGCGAGCTCAGATACTGCTTCCAGACGCCTGCAAAGGGGAACAGAACGGTAAGGCGAGGCCCACCGATGGCGGGCGCTTGGGCGGCCCTGATCGCGGTGGCGATGAGGGGAAGTAGGACGATGCCGGATGCCGAGAGGAGCGCAAGGCCCCACGTGGCTTTTCGTCGGACCATGAATAAGAGGCAGCACAGGAGAAGAACCACACCCGGAAATGCCGCCGGGAAGTAGGACGTGGCTAGGGCGAGGAGGGCGATCGAGCGCAGAAGGCGTGGGCCTGAGGGCGAGTTGGCGCGCTCTCGGATGCCAGGGAAGAGCTGCGCACATGCCAGAATGACGAGAAGATGGAAAAGCATGGAGTTTTCGGCATGCGTGGCCTCGGCCAGCGGAATCTGACGAGTCGAGAGCCAGAGGATGCCTCCGCCCAGCGCCACGTAGCTCCAGGGTGTCGATCCGATGGCTTCCCCCGTGCCGGGGAGGCCCCAGGCTGCCGTGCGGCTGAGAATGGCCATGACCGCAGCGCCCGTCACGGCGTTCAGGACGACGATCCGGAAGGAGATGTTCCCCAATGGGATCAGTTCGATGAGTTTTCCCGCCAGCACGTACAGGTGGTACCCCATCCCGTGCAGCGTACCGAAGACGTGGGTGCCGGCGATGAGTTCGCCGCTATCCATGGATGTGACGTCGGGGGTAGCGTTGACGAGGTAGTGGGTGAGAGCACCCGCATAGACCGCGAGTGCGAGCCATGTTGTCGGCGAGCGAAACCTCACCATGGGGCCCATTCTGGGGCGTGCAGCGAGGGAGGGCAAGTATCCCCGGCCGTTGGGCCACTACGCCAGGGTGTTTGGTTTGGCGCTGCGGTCCCCGCCGTGCGGAGACCATGAGTGGAATCCGAGTGTTGGGTGACGGCCTAGGGCACCTGCACGCAGCCGAAGAAACCGGAGCCACCACCCGATTCATCGGCCGTCGGTCGGATCTTTAGGGTCCGGACGACGCGGGATTCCTGACCCGACGGGTCGATGGCGTGGACACTGAGCATGTGAGACTTCCCGGCATCGAGGCGGGAAAGATCGACGCGTGTCTCGGACGCGGTGATAGGAGTCTGGGGCGAGCCGTCCAGCCAATAGAAGGCTTGGAGATCCTTGAACTCGTTCTGATAGTCCGAGACCTGCACGAGGACCGAAGTCGGATCGGCCTCGAAGACCATCGTCCCGTCGGCGGCGATGCCCTTCGGGGTCACGCCATGGATGCGGATCTTGGGCGGAACGGAGTCGACGGTGAATTTCATCCGGGCCGGCGTCGGGTCCGGCAGGCCCGTTTCATCAACCGCCTGAACCTCCAACAGGTGGGTTCCTTCAAGGAGGAAAGGCAGCTCGAGGTAGGGCTCCTTCGAAGCGCGATAGAGTCCGTTATCTAGGCGATAGGTGTAGGTCGATTTCCCGGAACCGACGGCCTCGACCCCCACGCGGCTATTCAAGGGAAGGAGTCGCGCGTCGCGGGCCTCGACCGCGTTCAGCTGGAGCTGCGTCACAGCCTTTCCAGAGCGCGGGTGAATAATGTAGGTTTCGGGTCCGCCGGCCGGTGGCGGGCGTCGGGCGGCCGCCATTTTCTCTTCGGCCGCTCGCGAGGCCATCATTCTGGCCGCGGCTTTCAGGTTCTCGATCGCGCAGGGATCCTCGGTCGAGGAGCTCGACAACGAATCGAGGAGCAGCGCCAAGTCGAAGGTTCCGGTGAAATTCCCGGCGCAGGTGAGGAAGTCCCCCTTAGAATTCCCATCCAGATCGGGCGCATATCGGTCGGGGCCGGCGAAGAAAGCGTTGATCCCGAGTCCCGCCAGGGTGATCTGCGTCTCGACCCATAGGTTGATCGCGCCGCCCACGAGGTTGATCAAGACATCCGGGAGTGCCTCGGCCATGAGGGCGTTGTCGAGCCTGTAGCAGTCCGGGTCGAGGGGGTCGAAAACGGGGCATGAGCCGACGGGGAAATTGAAATAGACGAAGTCATTGATTTTCAGATCGATAGGGTCGAGCGTCAGCTTCAGGCAGCCGTTCGATCCGGCGAGCGGATTGCATCCTGCGGCCAGGAACGCGGCCTTTGAGCCGAAGTTGCGGTCAGGTTCCAATGCCGTCTTGAACTCGAGGTCAACGGCGCCTCCGACGTCGCCCCGGATCCCGAATGCCTTCTCCATCTGGCCGCCTTCTTCAATGAAGAAGTCGGTATAGATGTTGCGGAACGAATAGTTGATATCCGTCGCCCCAGTGGCGATAAGTGCCGAGCACCCCTTCTCCTGGAACTCGGGACCCGGCTCGGCGCCGATGGCGGCACAGATTTCAGAGGTTGCGGGGTTGTCGTCCCCGTAGGGGCGCCATCGGATGGTCACGTAAGTGCCGGGGTCGGCAAAGTCGTCGATGGGCGGTACGAGACCGGCGAAGCTTTCCACCTTGAGCAATGCCTGCATGTCGATAGGAAGGGGCAGGGGGAGGGGGAAGCCGGAAGAGAAGCCATTCTCGTTGATCTCGCACGAGATGAGGCCTGACTGGACGATGGCGCTGGCGATCTGGTTTCCCGCATCCTGGCCGATGGAGCAGGAGAACATGTTGTTGTCAGGAATCGAGTCGTTATTGTAGTCGGGGCTTCCCGGGGGCGTGGGCCGGCAAGATCCGGCGGCGGGGCAGCAGGGCGTATTGCCGGGAGGATTACCAACGCAGGTGGCGCAGCCGCCCTCCCCGCAGCAGCACAATTTGGCCTGGGCGTTGATGCGGCCGGGCACGATGTCGGGCGCCGGGGTATCCACATCGCACGCGAAGTCCGTATTCATGGTCATGCGATCGCTGGGGCTCCCTTCGCCTGTCGTGACGATCGATAGGTGGGGGTAGGCGCCGATGTCAATGAGCGCTTCTCCGCACGAGAGTGTGCCGTAGGTCGTAGGGGGGGTCTCTCCCAAGTTGGCCTTGTAGGCGGGTTCGTAGAGGTCGGTGGGGCCGGCGATCATGCCATCGAGGTCGCAATCGTTGCAGTACCCGAAGCCGTCCAGCATCGGGTCGGTCTGCACGCCGCACTTGCACCAGGGGTTGTTGTCCGTGCCGGAGTAGGTGGGACAACTGTAGGCCGGCTCGGAGGCGAACATCCCGTTGAGATCCATGGGGAGGAGGCCCCGCACCTGGGACTGAATGGTCGAGGCGAGGATGGGCTCGAGCATGGGTTCGATGAGAGGCGCCACGCAGCCCCAGTCCAGAGTCAGGCCGCACGCCACGATGGTTCCCGTGGGAGTGATGTCAACCGTTGGGACGTCGATGGAGATGACGGGATCGTCAGCCCTGGAGCCCACATTGTTGACGTCGATTTTCTGGGGATCGATGACGAGACGCAGCGGGAACGTGTCCAGCTTGGCGATGGTTGCGGAGTTGCAGAGAGAGCAGCACCCCGTGTCGCCTTGATTGCAGCAGCCGAGGAGACACAACGTGCTGAAGGTTTTCACGCGGAGTTCCATCACGACGTCATAGAGCGTGACGTAGGCGTCGATGTGGGGTTCATTGGGGTGGCCGAGGCCACCATGGTCGCCCGTGTATACCCAGAGGACGGCGGTCGGGGCCTTGTTGTTGTAATTGTTCTGGCGGCCGTAGGGTTCGGTTGCGACGGTGTCGTAGTAGAGGACCTTTCCGTCAATGGGCGTTCCGTCCACGCCGTCTTCCGCCGTGACGATCACGTGCTGGCCGGAGGTACACGTATCGGAAAGGGGGTCCAGGCCCAGGATCGCATCGGCGAGGTATTGATACATGTCCGGTGTGTCGAGGCTGGGGCCGAGGATATTGCCGAGGTAGTCGAGCCCTTCGCGCCGGACGGTGAAGACCATGCCATCCTTGTTGATCATGTTGGAGGTGAAGGGGATGTACCGCTCGGGGACTGAGACGGCAAAGTTCGGCCGGTAGCCCACGGAGAAGCCGAGAATAGCCAAGACGGTGGCCGAGGCCGCGGCGGCACCCCGGTACTTGTTTAAGAATCGGCCCAGGGCGCTGAGCTTGTTGAGCGTGCGCCAAATCATGGACGGGTCTCCGCGCGCGATGGACGAGTCACAGGTGCCCTCCCAGTTTCCATTGTACTACGGAACGGGGAAGAACTGGAAGTTGAGAATGCCCTTGTTCCCCTGGATGAGTTTGACGGAGGCGATGGCCAGGGTGATCTCTTTTTCCGTGCGGGCGATCGCAATGGTGGGGGCGGTACCGGCATTCCCCGAGGTGGTGACGCTGTAGGTCTCCCACTTGTCCTTTGCGACGTCCTTGACGGCTACGCGGAGGTCGCCACCCGTTTGGTCCTTGAAGGCGATGATCGGCGCGACCTGGACCTGTCCCTTCACCGTTTTCTCGGCGAGCGCCAGGCCGACACCGGACCCGACGGGGAACTTCTCTCCCTCGACGATCTGGTACTGCCAGCAGCTCGGATCCACGCAGGGCGCACCGGGGCCGAAGAAGGCGTACTTGAGAAGCTGGTTGCTGTCGTCCGCGTACGCCAGGTGGAGACGGCTGGATTGCTGGGGATCGATCTGGAGGGACACATGCTGGCCCAGGCTGCGGCTGGCGGGGACGTCATCCGCCGGGTTCTCGTTGTCGAGGTTGAGCCCTTTGCCCGTATCCACGAAGGATAGGCACCAGCCGGTGGAGGTCTTGGTCTGACAGAGGACGGGATCGGAGAGCGCGGGCTTGTCGGGTTCCGTCTGCTTGGCCACGAGGAGGAGTTCTCCGCCGTTGGCGGTGGAGGCGAAGTAGGCGATGTAGACGACGCCATCCTTGACTTTCATGTCGAGGTACATGGGGGAGGTGGAGATGCCGCCCCCGACGCTCTGAGGCGGCTCGACGTATTCCGGGCAGGTTCCTGCGCCCGTGCATTGCCCCTGCACCGCGTAGTACTTCACGCGGCCGAAATCCTTGTCCACGTACGCGAGGTGAACCCGGGTCACGCGTCCGCTGCTTTCCTCGATGGCGATGCGCGCCCATTCGCCGACGGCGCCCTGAACGTCGAGGTTGGACGTGATGAACCAAGCGCCGGTGGCCTCTTTCTTCGCGTATCGGATGTCACCGTTGGTGCGATCGAGGTAGGCGATGTGGGGTTGGCCGGACGAGTCGATGGCGAGCGAGGGGTAGTCGCCCGCGTCAATGTCCGGGGTCTGGCCATCCACGGTTTCACTGACCCAGCTCGATGAGGATGCACCGGCGGAGGTTGTGCTCGACGAGCATTTCCCGCCGGTCTCCGGAAGGTAGGCGAAGCGGAGGTCGCGGTTTTCGGCATCGTAATAGGCGAGGTAGGGCATCCCATTAAAGAAAGTGAGGGCGAGTCGTTCGGTGCCTACTCGCACCTTTTCCTCGACGGTGTCACCACACAGCGGGGGCAGGAGGGGAGGCTGCCCGGCGAGGGGGTCCGAGTGACTGCAGGCTGCGAGGGCGGAGGCCACGGCCCACGCCGCGACCGGCCGCCACCCGGGCAGGTTGGGGTTCGGGCGCCCCCGGACGGGGAAGCGCACGCCCCCCCCTTACCGCGACCGCCGCCGGAGCGCGATCAGAGCCAGACCCAAAGCGGCCAGGTAGACGGCGGAGCCGTTCGACCCGTGCCCGACCACGGTTTCGCAACCGCCTTCAGACGCCTTTTCCTCGGGCGTTGCGACTTCGAAGCGGAGCTCCTCCGCGCGGCCGTTGCCCGCCGGATCCGACGCGCGCACTTCGAGGAGGTGTTCGCCTTCCGCGAGGCCCTCGAACTGGAGGGTCGTCTCGGCAGGAATGATCTGCCAATCCGCCCCGTCCAGCCGGTAGGAAACATAGAGGTCCGTCGGGCCGGCCACGAAGTCCGCGACCTGCACATTGAAGGCGGGGCTGTGCGTCAGAACAGTTCGGTCGCCCTGGAGACCGTTCACGCGGATGATGGGCGCCACGTGGTCCATCCAGAAGCGGACGACCGCCGGTGAGGAGTCCACGACGCCCAAGCGGTTGCGCGACATCACCTCGACCGAGTGGAGGCCTTCCAAGAGGGGCGGAAGCGTGATTTCGCTCTCGGCCCGGAAGTGGCTCCATGCCCCGCCATCCACGCGGTGGCTGTACACCATCTCTGAGGGATGGCTGTACCGGTCTTCGTACCCGACGGAGATGACACTCCCGCCATGGGGGTCGAGGCCGTACGCATCCGCCGACTGGTAGCCGTTCAGCAGATCCACGTCCGCTCCGCGCAGATCCCCGCCTAGGTCCACGACCGTTTGAGGGGCGAGGTGGGTGAAATCGGTTCCCGCGGTCTGGAAGCGCGCCGGGGCGAGTTGGAGGCCGCACGTGGACGGCAGGGACACCGTGCAGTTGTCCGGGTCGTTTCCGATCGCCGGGCAGTGGTTGGCGCCGGCGCACATCTGGCAGATGAGCTCGGCGGTATCGGCTTGCTCCGGATCGGAGGCCATCGAGTCGTAGATCATGTCCCCGCAGACGAGGTTCCAGACGTCGTTGGGGTTGAGGTAGTTCTCGCTTTCGCACGCGTCCACCGTGCCGTTGGCCAGCTCGGGGGGCGTGCAGTCGCCATCGAGGTCTTCGACGATGCTCATGAACATGCCGAAGGTATCCCCCGAGGTGTTGGTGGTCTCGGGGTCAGCGCCCCCACCGGGGGAATCGGCTCCCGTGCCGCCCACGAAGCCTGTGGTGAGCGTGATCCCGCGCGGCGGGTTGGCCCTGGGATCGCCGATCCCGAAGGGCTCGCTGATCTCGATGCGCGGCAGAATATCCGCCTGCAAGACGCCCGAGAGGACGAGGGGCAAGAGGTTGGAGAGGACGCCTTCGACCTCGGCATACTGCTGGCCGGGGTCGCCGGGGTCATAGCCCGCGCCCACGAGAACGACGGCCTCGTCATACCACAGGAAGGAATCCACTTCGGGATCCGCCTCGAGCGTGATGCGGGGCCGCATGGTGGTGGAGAAGCAGCCGGTGCAGGACGTGTCGCGATCGATCCCGACGCCCATGCTCAGGCCGGTGGAGAGATCGAGGCCGAAGACGCGTTGCCACGTCCCGGTCTGACCGGCCGAGGTGTCCACCTGGAAGTCCAAGGTGAGGTGGACCATCTCCATGGAGATCCCCGGGCTCACATCGCCGTAGGGGTTGGCGGCCGGCAGGTCGATGTTCGGCCCGCCCGCGAGGATGTAGGGAGTGTCTTCCGCGGCCGTGTACTGGCCGTCGAGAGGATCCTTGAATGAGGGCCGGAGCACGAAGCGCATCGCCTTTCCGGCGAGGTTGCCGTAGCTCGGATCCACCAGTTTGGGCATAAGGAGGCCGAAGGTGTCGGTGGAGAAGAGATCGATGGGCAGGGTGGAAGAGTCGAGCCCCATAGCCTCGAGGGTGGCCGTATCGATCGTCATGCAGAGGATGCCGGACTTGATCATGTTGTAGATAATAGAAGAGAGGGCGTTTTCGTGCATGCCGGCGCCGATCATGTAGGGGTTGGCGCTCGGGTCGTTGGGGCCGAGGGTGGCCAATGCAGTGCCCCACGAGAGCGCGTTCGTCCCGTTGGCATCCACGCAGTTGGTGCCGTCCCACGCCAGGTCAAGGCCCATGCCGCCTCGAAGGAGGATGGCATCGCCCACGTCGTCGGCGTTGTCGTCGGCCGTTGTCATGCCGAAGTTGAGGCCGAGGCCCATGGCGATGTTGGTGCCCGGCACGAGCGGATGCTCGAACGAACCGCCGAGAGTGTCGTTGAGATCCATGAGGGGAAGGCCTTCATAGAGGAAGAAGTCCAGCCCCGAGTCGTACCCTTCGGTGAAGTAGCGAAGCGTGGCGATCTCGATGTAGGGCAGCATGGTGGAGAGGAGGTGGGAGAGGTCGGAATCGTCCGGCGTTTCAGGCTTGAGGACGAGGGTGAGGTTCGTATCCAAGTCGAGGGGATCGAGCTCGATCCCGAGCTCGGTACCCGGGTTGACGGCGGCGTTGCCGGACGCGAAATCGCCGGCGATGACGCCGATGCCCATGGTGACCGAGAGCGAAGGAATGGTCGCGTTGCCCGCGAGACCCATGTAGTTGATGAACTTGTCGGGTTCATCGTCCTCTTCATTGGGGACGCCGCACAGGGTGTCCTCGCCGCAGCCGTCTGCCAAGGGGTTGGGCTTTGCGACGAGATCGATGCCGAAGTTAGCGAGCGTGAGCGTGATGTCCAGCCGGTCGTCCACCGTGCCGTTCTGAATGTCCGTGAGAGTGTCGGGATCGAGGTCAGCGCCCAGAGAGGGGGCGATGGAGACGGTCGGCGTGAAATCGATGGACACGCCATCGCCGGCGTTGTTAATGCCGAGGCGACCGGCATCCCCCGCGTCGTTGCAGGGATCTTGGTCGGAATTCAGATCCACGCCCGCATCGCGGTCGAAGAAGAGTTGGGCGAGGGTGCAGTACGAGGCGGGAATGCCGCGGCCGGCTTGACCGTTGCCGTCGTCGCCGTTCCCGCAGGTCCCGTCCGGCCCGCAATCGATCACGTAGTGGGCGAAGGCGCAGGTGTCAGTGTCCGCTCCCGTGTCGGTGCAGCCACCCCAAGCCGCATCGGGAAGGCCGTTCCCGTCATTGTCGTCGCAGGCGATGAAGGTTTCGCCTGGGTCGAAGTACTTGTTGGCGGTGCCGGGGTTGGAGTCGTGGTCGTAGCCGGTGCCGTTGGCGTCAACCCAGCCTTCTCCCTTGCCCCAGAGGAAGTCGCCGTTGGTATCCGTGAAGGACTCGTTCCCGGTGCACCCGTTGTTGGCGTTGCGGTCGGTGCCGAAATCGCCGTCGTTGTCTTCGATGAAAAGGGCTACACAGGCGTTGCCGATGAGAGGAACGGAGAGGCACATATCTGTGAGGGCATCACTGGAGGAAAGAAGGCTACGGATGGCGTTCTTCGTGTCCGCGTTGTTCAGGAACTGCTGGAGGATGTACTCGGCATAGTTGAGCGTTCGGTCGTTGATGCGCACCCCCAAGGTGTTCGCCACGGCCGAGGGGGCCGGTGGAGTGGGTGAGGTGCCGCAAGAGGATGTCTGGCTGTCGCCGCTGCTACACGCGAAAGCGTAGAACATGACGCCGCCACACATGGCCGCGCGGATGAAAGAGAACCGTAGCCGTTTTGTCATGGTGCCTCCCAAAATATTCATCAGCTTCACGCTGTGAATTTGCCCTTTGGCCTCTATATTACTGAAGCTCACAGCCCTTGTCAAGTGGAATAGGAGCAATTACCGAACCAGACGGCGATAGCGTGCCATAGGGTGTGTGGTGTATATATTGTAATATCAATATATTGGATTTGTCCAATCGGCCAGTTAGTGATTCATCTTTCGCGCAGTCTGTTGGAACTCGAAAACCTGAAAAAACTTCAAGGAACGCGAAAACTTTTCAGGTCGAGCCATCCACGTTTCCCGGGGGCTTGGATACCAGCTCTCCTCAAAAAAAGAGGCGTCCAGACCTGGCGTTTCCGCAGTGCTCGAAACGTCAGAGTTTGACCTTGTGAGGCTGCGGAAGTCTATTCTCGCATGCCCGGGCGTTTGCCCTCCCCGAACTTGATGTGCTGATGGTTGGAGCCGGAAGGAGGTCTCGTAGTGCATCGTGTGGTCCTGGGGTTCGGCGCCGGTTCGGCCTCGCGCGGCGGAGAGGGGGACACTTGGAATTCATCCACCCTGTGGCGCCTCTTGGTGAAGGCCTCGCGTGTGGCGACGCGCGTGACAGCGATCATCCCCGCCACAGTGATCGAGAGCTCTTCCGGTCGGGAACAGCGACGGTTTTTCGTGTGACCGCGCTTTCGGGGTGTACAATCGCGGCGTGAGCGGGTTCGCGGTAGTCCAGCGTGCGTCTGGGTTCGGCGGGGCCAGAAACCGCCGGATGTCGGCTGCACTGTGGCTCGTTGTTGTCGCGTTGGCGATTCGGCTCCCGGGCTGGCTGGCCGAACTGGGATTTGACGAGGTGAACCGGTGGAGATCGGGAGACTTGGCTTGGCGGGAACTGTGGGGGGGCTCCGCCCGGCTTCTGGGCGGCAATGTTCTGTTCGCCCTGCTCGTGAAGGGCTTGCGAGGCGCGTTCGGCTCCGAGGTGTTGTTGAAGGTCCTCTTGGGCGGTGTTTCGTTGGGGGCTGGACTGCTGATGTGGTCGGAACTCAAGCGACGCGGGTGGGCTCGGCGGGCAGACGCCGTGCTGGCGATCACGATGCTGGCTCCTTTTCAGGTCATGCTTTCGACACAGTTGAGGGAGTATGCACTGGTGCAGGCGCTCGCCATTGTGGGCTGGGTGTGGATGGAGCGCAGGGGCGGCGACCGCATCGCAGGGCCGGCCGGCTTGGCCGCGCTGGGCGCGATTTCGACGTTGGTCTATCTGCCGTCGGTCACGTTCTGGATCGTCCTGGCACTTCACCGGTGGCGGGGAGAGCGGGCGAGAGCGCGAGAACTGCTCGCGCCGATGCCGGCCGCTGTTGCTGCCGCGTTGACGGTGGCCTCCTGGCCGGAAGCCTATCGGGGAGGATTGCAGGCATTCGAATCGCATCTGATCAACGACCCGTTCAAGCTTGCGGCCGACTTGGTGTTCTATGTTCAGACGTGGGTCTGGGTGCCGGAGGGGTCGGCGGCGGATGGGTTGCATCGTTTCCGGCTGGCAGGGGGGATTGACGGGTATTGGGTGTACCGAGCGGGTTCCACGGTCGTCCCTTTCATCTTGGGCGGCTTGGTGCTTGGGCTGGCCATTTTGGGGGTGCGAGGACTGGGCGCCGTGGCGCTGGAACTGGTGCTGCTTGGGGCGGGACCGATCGCGCTAACCTTCGTTGCGGGCTGGCTGGCCACGGGAAGACCGGCGCTTCATTTCGCGGCGGCCCACGCCCCCTCAGCGCCGTTCCTCTATGCGTTGGTGGCACAGGGGCTGGCGGGAACGGGAAAGCCGGCGCGGGCGGCGATGGTGTGCCCGATGGTCGTGGTCTCGGCGATCACGCTGGGCCTGTACTCAATGGGTCTCCACCCCGAAACGTGTCATGGGCTTCCCGAGGTGCTTGCGCAGATCGAGCGATCGACGCCCTTGGGAGCGCCCGTTCTTGTGTCCCCCGGTCTGGTCTTGCCGTTTGTTCGCCATCAGGCCCCGGTGGGATTGGCGCAGAGGATGATTCCGGTGGGGCTGGACGCCATGGAGGATCCGGACGGTTGGGCTTCGCTGTATCGGCCTCTCGGGGCTGGGGAGGTGGATGCCGCGGTCGCCCGCTTCTCTACGGCCGGCCGGGGGGTGCTTCTGGAAGTCCCGTGGGCAGCGCGGCGGAAAGATCCTGAGCGGCGGCTTTCGCGCGCGGTGGGGGGGGGGGACGCATCCACCACGCAGCCGCATCGGTGCCTTGAGGTGACCCGGTGGGTGAGGCCCGAGCCGCGGGCCGGGCACTGCCGGCGGGTGCGCGAGGCCATACGCTCCGGCGTGGCTTTTCTTCGGGACCGCTACGGTCGGCTTGGGGTTCCGAACACGACGGTGTGGGACGTCAGAGACGCCTCCCGAACCATCAGCGTGATGGGGCTGTACGACCCGGCATGGATCTATCTTGCCCTTGAAGGTGTGGCGGACGGGGGCGAGCTCGCGGACCTTCGCCAGGGCTTGCTGCGTTTCATGAGTCAGCAGGTCGAGGCGAGCCAGTTGGTTCGTTTTCACGGGGCGGATTCGTCAACCTACGCGGCCCTGCGCTACGGCGATCTTCCGCGTCCGTTCGAGTTCCGCGGCCACCCTCCCGACATCGGCACAACCGGCTTGGTGCTACTCGCTCTCGAGAGCGGCGGGCAAGGGAGTTTTGAGAAGGCGGCGGAGACGATCAGAACGAACACGCAGCCGGGGGGGGGGGCGTTGGCGACGTGGATTCCCGAAGGGGGCCCGATGACCGGGCACGACACCACGACGCCGGACGTGGCGATGAACGCGAACGCGCTCGAATTTCTCGCGCACCGCGGCCAAACTAGTCCGGAGGCCTGTGCCATGATATCGCGGACCCTCGCAAGAAACAGCCTTGAAGCCAGCGTGTACTATCCCTCGCCCGAGCTTGTGGGCTACTTCATCCACCGCGCATTGCGCGCCGGCGCGAGTTGCCCGGCCGATATCCTCCAGGAGAGGCTTGAGGCTTCGCTGCTTCCCATGGTGAGGGAGTCCCACACGGGCGGCGTGAACGACTCCGCGCTCTTGCTGGTGGCTTCAGCGTCGGACACGTTCGACCTCGATTCTCTGGCGCGGGCCGTGGTTGATGCTCAGCAATCCGATGGCTCGTGGCCGATCGAGGCCGTGTATCGCACCGCGGTGGAGTACGAGCTGCCGGAGTCCGTTCGGTGGCTCCTGTTCGACCTTCCCCTCGAACGCGGCTGGGTGGGAGTACTCCGGAAGATGCCCCTTCCGCTGCTGCGCTACGGCTCGGCGGAGCTTTCGACCACGCTCGCGATCGAGGGCTTGACCGCCCACGAGCGGAGCGTGTGCGCACAGGATCCTCCTAATGAGTAGTCGCGGGTGGGCGCAGAGTCCGGTCGGTCGGGTTCCGGATGCTGTTTGGCTCACGGGGCTCCCTCTCATGGGGCTGTTGGCGTCGGCGGGTTGGACGGCCAACATTTGGACCGCGACCCAGGTGGGCCTTGCAGCGTTTCTGCTCGCCGCGCACGCGTTCTGGTTGAACGACCGGTCGGATGCGCGATTCGAGCGGCAGGGAGCGGGCCCGACCAGAGCCGCTCCGCCGGCTGCGATCGTGTGGGGCTCGGCGGCCTGCGCCGTGGGCGTCTTGCTGTCGATGAGGCGATCCACGATGGGATATGGGGTCTTCGTCCTGGTTTCCGCCTGGCTGTATTCGCACCCCAAGATCTACTGGAAAGGCATCCCTGTCGTGTCCAACCTTCTGCACGCGCTCAGCGGCGCCGCCTTTTTCGCGCTGGGTTTCGTATCGGGGCCGGGCCGGGGGATGGAGGGACTTGGGCTGGCCGTCTACTTCGGACTACTCTTTGCGGGTGGTCATCTCTTCAATGAGATACGCGATCGCGAAGCCGACTGTGTGGCCGGCGTCCGGACGAATTGCGTTCGGTTTGGAATCGAGGCGGCGGGCAGGTGGGCGCTCGTCGAGATCGTGATGGGGACGTTGGGTCTGGCCTTGATGTCGGTTGGAGGCCGGGTGCCCGGGGTGTGGGGGGGGGCGGGCGTGGTGGCCGCAGCAGTTGTGGTGGTGGCGTACCGTGCCGCGAGTCGGGCGGAGTTTCGCCCCGACCCGGTGAGGCGGTTCCAGCGGCTCTACCGTGCGGCCTACGCGGGGATGGCCGGAGTCTGGTTCGTCGCGCCCCCGACTCTCCCTATGAATTGAGCCGGTTCGTACCGGCTTGGGACGCGAGGTCCGGCGGGGAAAGGGGATCCCGGCTTTGCGGGCCGGGTCGCCGGGCGGTGCACGGGTCTTCAGGCTGCGAGCCGGAGCGGGTTCTCCGCGGCGCTACAGAGCAGGCCTTCGTACCGGAGGGCGACATCGTCCCAGTTGTAGCGGCAGCGGAACTTGCGGAGCTCGGCGGAGGAAGGGGACCGGTCGTGGGCGGCGGCCATCAGGGCGCGCGCCAAGTCGGAGGGATCCTTCTTGAAGTAAGCGGCGCGCGGTCCGGCGACCTCGCGATTGAAGCACGTGTCGAGCACCGCCACGCGGCATCCGGCGGCGAAGGCCTGCACGAGACCCGGGCTGGTACCACCGACCTCGTGCGCGTGGATGTACGCGGCGCAGTATCGCCGCAGCGTGGAGAGCGTGTCGGCCTCGTAGATCGGACCGAGGAAGCGCACGTGCGGCGGAAGCGTGTCGCGGATGGAACGGACGTAGCGGCTCCGGTACGCGACGCCCCCGACCACCACGAGTTCCGAGGGGGTCTGCGCGAGGCGGAAGGCCTCCACGGCCAGGCGGATGTTGTTCTCCGGTTCGAGCCGGGCGATCATGAGAGCGTAGTCGAGCGGCTGCAGGTCGAATCGGGCCAAGTGAGAAGGAGGTCCCGGCCGTTCCCGAACCACACCATACGGGACATAGACGGAATCGCGGCCGAAGCGCGCAGAATAGAAGCGGCGGATCTCGTGGGAGTCGGCGATGAGAGTCGTGGCGACTCGGGCCGTCCATGCGGCTGCGTGGCGATAGTAGGCCTTGACCACGGGCCCCCACTTGGCTCGTTCCCACTCGAGCCCGTCCACGTTGACCACGACCGGGAAGCCCAGGCGTCGCAGCGCCGCCACGAGAGGTGCGTGTCCCACATTAAAGAGGAGGACCACGTCCGGGTTTTTCCGGACGACATCCGCCACGGCCAGCGCCGTTTGAGAGAAGATGTGGAAAGCCTTGGTCGGAAGTTCCGGCATGTAGGCGAGGTGCACCCCAGAGAGCCGGGCAGGGCGTGAGGGGTACAGGGAGCGATTGCAATAGACCGTCACCTCGTGGCCCCTTGCGGCGAGGCGCGTGGAGACCTCCTGCGCGCAGGTCTCGGGTCCGCCGTAGCGGCACGGGATACCCTTGGTGCCGAGGACGGAGATGCGGAGGGGGCGGGGCGGGGCGTGGGAGGAGTGTGCGGCTCGTTGCAAGGTCTTCGTTGATCGTAGCAGAGGGGTTGAGGGGAGCGCAAAGAGTCCACGGGCGCGTTGCGGGGGTGCGGGCCGTCTGTTAGGATGGTGAGGGTGGTGTGGCGCCACGAGTCATGGCTTGGGGCAAACATTCGATCCTTTTCATCGCGATAGGGCTCGCCTCTCTGGCGGGCTCGTGTGGTGACATCCGCAAGGGCGCGGCGGCCAAGGCGGACCTTCAGGGTACCGTGATGGACTCCGCCACGAAGGCCCCGGTGCAGGGCGCGAAGGTGACCGTGTGGTCGGTTGACAAGCCGGAAGATCCGCCCGTGGTCGAGGCCGTGACCGACCAGAAGGGGGCCTTCGCGTTTCCGGTGCTGAGGGAGGGGCAATACAAGGTCGTTGTCGAATCGTCGTCCCACGTGCGGTACGAGACAACCGTCGCCATTGTGGACACGACCGGTGGGGAGGCCGCGGGGGTCGATCTCAAGATCCTTCTGAATGCCAAGGGCGACATGTATCCGGAGTGGGCGACCTACGTTTCGAGGGGCGCGGTTCGGGCCGTGGCCCGCGCCAAAACGGGAGATCTGTGGGTGGGGTCGGATGGAGGACTGGTGAGGATCCGTCCCGATGGTGGGCAGGTGGGGTACACGAGCTCCGAAGGTCTCCCCGCCAATCGTGTGTATGCGCTTCTCGCCACGGACGTCCATCTCTGGGTGGGGACGGAGGGCGGCCTGGCGCGGCTGGCTTGGGACTCCGAGGAGTGGGCGCTTTTCAGCTCGGAGAAGGACGGCTTGGCCGGGGACAAGATCTATGCGGTGGATCGAGGGCCGGACGGCTCGATCTGGCTGGGGACCGACGGCGGTGTGAGCCGGCTTCAAGGCTACTATTGGACGAGCCACCGCAAGGGAACGGGCACGGTGAAGAACGCGTGCGGGGCGGTGGAGTTGCCGGATCCTGAGGTGCTTGCCCTGGCTTTCGATCCCGAGGGCCGCACTTGGTTCGGCACCGCGAACGGCCTGGCGAGCCTCGGGAACAACGCGTGGTGCTGGTATCTCTCCACGTGGCCGAACGTGGGTCTGGCGGACAATCGGATCGAGCGGGTGAGGATCCTCCCGGGCGCGTCGATCGAGCGCAGCGTGAAGTGGCTGGCGACCGGGTTGGGGGTTTCCTCGTTCGACGGTTGCCGGTGGACCTCGTACGGGCCTGACCTTGTCACGGAGGAGTATCCACCCGTCTCGGAGAGTCGATGCTCAGAGGCGGCGTTCACGTGCGATCCGACAAACACGAATTTGACGTGCACGGTGGACGGGGCGGCCTGCGGGTCGGACCCCACGGCGTGCGTGGCCAAAGGGGGCGAGTGCAAAGGCATCTGCACGCTCCTGAAACCGACGTGCGACCTCGGGCGGGCGACCTGCGTGACGCCATCCGCCACCTGCACGCTGCCTGCGAAGGGGTGTACGGCCGACGGGAGCGTCTGCACGGACGAAACGGCGTGCCAGCAGAAAGGGGGACAGTGCATTCAGCTCAAGATGCGCTGCGAGGGACAGGTGGCCAACTGCGTCCTACCGGCGCTCGTGTGCCCCGGCCCGGGCTGCGATCAGGCGGAGGCGAAGTGCGAGACCGCAGGAGCCGTGTGCACCTTGCCGCAGCGCGCCTGTGTGCTCGCCGCCAACTCGTGTGAGGGGCAGGGGGTGTGCGCCCTGCCCGCTCGGCAGTGCGTTTTCCCGCAGGAGCGGCCCTGTCCGCTGGTATCCATCAAGGTGTCGGCGGACCAGATGCCGGATGGTCGGTTCTTCACGGTCTGGGCGGACACGGACGGCACGGTGTGGGCCGGCACGCGCAGCGGGCTGCTGCGTTTTTCAAACAATCAATGGAGCTGGCTCAAGAGCGAGGTTCCGCAGGTGCCTGTTTCCATGATCACACGCGAGGGCAACGATCTGTGGGTTGGGATCGATGGGGGTTTGAAGAAATACGACGGCTCGAATTGGACCGACCAGGCCCTTCCGCCGGGCCCCATCGGTCCGGACATCCGCGATCTCGTTCACACGGACGCGGGGACGTGGCTGGCCACGGATCGCGGCGTCAGTTTCTTCAAGACCGACGGGACGTGGACCCACTACACGACTGCGCAGGGACTTCCCTCGGACAACGTGCGGGCGATCGAGCGGACCCCCGGAGGCGAGGTCTGGGCGGGCACGCCTACCGGGCTGGCGAAGCTGGTGAACGACAAGTTTGAGGCGCTCTGCGCCGCGGAGAAGTCCGCGCGGGATACCTGCATCACGAACTGCCAGGCGGGAGATCCCAGCAAGGTCTGCACGGGAACATGCAGCACTCAGGAGACGGCCTACCAAACCTGCTCGGCCCCTTATCAGGACGTCCGCGCGCTCGAGCCCGGGTCGGGGAACGCGCTCTGGATCGGGACTTCCAAGGGCCTGCTCCTCAGGGATGGGAGCAACGTCACCAGCTACACGGGCTCAACCGGGTTGCGCGGTAACCTGGTGACCGCTCTCTATGTGGAATCGGACGGGGCCTTGTGGGTGGCGACGGCCGTAAGCCGCGACCCCACCAGTACCGCGTGCCCAAAGCCGGATCCAAAGACGGGATGCCAGTTTACCGGCGGGCTGAACCGCATCAAGGGTTCGGAGATTCTCTCCTACACGGGATCGAACGGTCCGCTGGGCAAGATCGTGTATGCGATCGCCCGCGGCCCCAAGGGGCGACTTTGGGTGGGAACGGATCAAGGCCTGAGCATCTACGATGGAAACGCCTGGTCGCATTACGGCCAGAACACGACCAAGCCGGCGGAGGGGCCGGGCGGGAAGCGCGTGTATGCGATTGCCGTGACCGACAGGGAGGAGGTGTGGTTGGGGACGGACGCCGGCGCCAGTCGCGGGACGGAGCCGGGTGGCCCGTGGGAGCACCTGACGAGCACGAAGGGGTTGGCCGACAACAAGGTCGTCGTTGCGAGGACGCGCTCGGGGAACGAAATCTGGTTGGGTACGCCGAAGGGGGTCAGCGTCTACCAGCCGCGGCAATGAGAAGCGGGGCCGATCGGTGGGCCGCGAGAAGGGGGCGTTCGGAAGCAACCCTCACCCGATATTTCCGCCGGCAGGCGGACAAGCTGACCACCCTCCCCGCCTGTCCGCCCAACGGTGGATCGGCGGGCAGGTCCCGCGTGCAGGAGAGGGGAGGGTGAGGGTGTCCGCTCGCAGATTGCCCGGGGGAATGACCACCCGGACAGGGTTGGCGGGGCGCTTGCGGGCCGGACTGCTTGCGATGGCCGTTGCCGCCCTTTGCGTGCGCGCCCCTCGCGCCATCGCCGCTGCCCCTGGCGAGGAAGCCGACCTAACCCGGCGCTCCGCGGCGTTCACGGGGCTCTCGGGCTTGGCGCGCGTGTACACGGCGTGGAAGATCCCGCGCGCAACGTTGGTCAACAAGCTCAGTGGACTTTACTTCACGCGGGAGCCGTTTCTTCTCGCCACGCAGGCCCACGAGCGGTTTGGGGGATACATGTCCTTCACGCTCTCCCCCGCCATCGTGGAGACCAAGCCGCGCCCCGGGGGCAAGGGCCCGCCCGGCGCTGCGCCGATGTGGGAGTCCTTCGAAGTGGCATTCGCGTACGGCGCGGCCTCGCACGTGAGCCGGGACGTGGAGACCGAGGTCCGGCTGACCACCGAGTCGGCGGGTGACGTTGATGCGGCCCTCAAGTATGCCCTGCCTTGGCCCCTCTTCGGCAACGTGCTTCACCTGGGCGCGAACACCGGTTTTCACATGCTGAGCCGGATGGCCGATGTCGGGCCGGATCTGGCCACCATCAGCCCCTGGGCCCGATTTCTCGTGAGCGCGGACTTCAGGCGCTTCTTCCCACTCCAGGCGCACCTGAACGTCGGCTATCTCCAGGACAATACGCTCGACCTCTTCGATGAGAACCAGCCCGTTCCACCGCGCTGGCGTCGATACTCCCAGGGGGCGTGGTACGAGGACAGCTTCCTTCTCGGTTTCGCGCTCGATGCGCCGGTCTGGCGCTTCATCCCGTACCTGGAAGCCACCGCTTGGATCGACACCGACGGTGACGCGCTCAACGACGCGGGGCAGAAGGTGGGCATCCAGAACGTCCGCCAGAATCCCATCTTGATCACGCCCGGCCTGCGCGCCTTCGTCACGCAGCACGTCGCGTTCGAGGCAGGGGCGGACCTGGGCTACCTGAGCGACGACTTTCCCGGAGCCACCGACGAAGGGCAGAAAGCCATCGTGCCGCCGTGGCAACTGTTCGGCTCTGTCAGCTATGCATTCGTTCCCAAGCTGCCGGTGCTGCTGAAGGTCAGGCGCGCGGAGGGACGCCTCACCGGAAAAGTCACCGACGCGCAATCTCATCAGCCCCTCGGGCGGGTCGTGATCGACCTGGAAGGTCCTGAAAAGAACCTCCCCCAGCTTGCCTCGGAGGAACCCTCCGGCGAGTTCGTGCTCGATCGCCTCGCGCCGGGGGCTTACGTCCTTGTCGCCACGCTGGAGGGCTACGCGCCGCTCAGGCGGGAGTTCGAGATCAAGAAGAAAGAGGTAACCACGATCGACGTTCCGCTTGCGCCGTTGAGGATGACCGGGACGATCGCGGGCGGCATCACGATGAAGGACGGCAAGGCGCTCGGTGGTTTGGTCTTTGTCCAGCGAAAGGGCGACGCCACGCCGAAGATCATGAGCACGGATGCCGCCACGGGCGCTTTCTCCGCCACGCTTGACACGGGTGAATACGACGTGCGCGCCGTGGCCCCAGGCTTCCTGGAGAGCAAGCTGGAGTCGGTTCGGGTCTCGGCGAACTCCGAGACGCGGCTCGCCTTCGTGCTCGACCCGCGTCCGGAACCAAAACTGATCCGAATCACCGAGGAGAAGATCGAGATCCTCGAGACGATCCATTTCGAAACGGGCCGGGCGATCATCAAACCGGTGTCGTATCCCGTTTTGGACGAGATCGCGGGGACGCTGCTCGAGAATCTCGACGTCAACGTGCGCGTGGAGGGTCACACGGACGACCGCGGCAAGCTCGAAGTCAATGTGGGACTTTCTCAGGACCGCGCGGAGTCGGTGGTGGACTACCTTGTGAACAAAGGGATCGAGCGCTCGCGCTTGACGGCGGTCGGCCTCGGGCCGCAGCGGCCCATCGCGGACAATGCCACCGCAGAGGGGCGGGCGAAGAACAGGCGCGTCGAATTCATTATCGTCGGCGGCCAGTTCAGGGAGCATGTGAGCCAGGTGACAGCGCCGCCGGGAGGGGCGGAGATCAAGTGGGCGGTCGTGGCCACTGACCCGCACGCGATCGTTTATGAAGCGCGCGACGGGAAGGCGATCGGCCGCGCCCGTAGCGGCCAGCGCCTGGCCTACGTGGCCACGGAGGAGGGGTGGGTTTCGGTTCGGCTCAAGACGGGCAAGGTTGTCTGGATCAAGGCGGGAGACGTCACGCTGCTGCCCTGAGCGCCCGGACAGCCCCACAGGTGTCGCCGGCGGCAGGCGGAGCGGTTGAGGTGGGGCGGAATTCGCGAGTCGTTGGGTCGGGAGTCCAGGGTGGCGTGAGATACGTCACAGACAAGGATGAGACGTTAGGCTATGTTGGTTGAATCCTAAAGTGCGCCGCGGGGCCTGCCGAACATCCGGCGAAAAGGGGGATTTCAGTTGCAAGTCATGGGCGGATTCCTTATGCTTTCCTGCGGGCTTGGTGATGAGTGTGTGGGGCGCGCGCCACGGTTCTGATGTAGCTTGGGCGTGGCCCAGCCTCGCCCGCCGATCGGGCGCGCGGTTCCCGCTCCTTCTCGCTGTCTTCTCTCTCGCCATCAACACCTGCGGGGGGGGGAGCTGTCTGCTCCTACCCGAGGATGAGGAGAAGGCCGGGCTGGCAGACTACGTTGCACCCGCTCGCCAGACGGTGAGCGGGGTCGTTCGAGACGATCTCGCGGGAGGCGGCGTGGTGGGGGCCCATGTGACTCTCGCCGTGTGGGCTCCGACCAGCGGCAAAGCGGCGGTCGCCCGGGGCGGTGGCCGCACGCGGCCCGTCGTGAAGAGCTACGAGGCCGTCACCGGAGCGCGCGGGGAGTTCGCCATCCGCGACGTGCAGGTGCTCCAAGGCTCCTCGGCGCAGCTTACGATCAAGCGAGACGGCTATTCGGAGACGTTCAAGAGTCTCGCGTACGAGGAGCTCATCGGCGGCGAGATTCACGCCAGCGACATCGCGCTCAGGCCGGTCATGTACTCCCGGGCGCTGGACAGCCGGAGGTCCGTGCAGACTCCCGACGGCTCCGTCCAGATCCGTCTCTCTGAAAAACTTCAGTGCGATCCCGCGTGCACGCATCCGGACGACCCGGTGCTGGCGGCCGGACCGACCACTGTGGTGGCGGATGTCTCGGTGATCGATCCCACCACGGATGCGGACGCTTTTCCCGTGGGTTTCGAGGGAACGTACACGACCGATGAGAAGGGCAACGTCACCCTGTGCCATGCCCCGCCGGGCAACTCCGAAGCCGCCAAGACTCTGAGTGTGAACGCCTCGGCCGTGTCGGGCCACTTGGCGCACGGCGACACGATCGGCGCCTGCGCCGGCGATGCGGCGGCGGCGAAGGAAGCCGAGGCGGACGAGGAGGCGGTCCAAATACCGGTCCAACTCGAGCCCGTCGCGGCGGCTCACTTCGACCTTCGCACGAAGTCGGGGCACATGATCGACGCCCTGGTCAAACCGGACACGCCGGCCGAGGTGACCATCGAGGTTCCGCCGACGCTCCAGGAGAAAGTTCTCGATGCCTACGACAAGGGCGAAAGGACCATGCCCGCGTTTCATTTCGACGGTGGGGCCGGCACATGGGTGAGGGACGGTGAGGCGCGGCTCGTGGTGGTCGAGGAACAAGCCGTGCGGACCAAGATCGACGAGGACGGTGAGACCACAGAGGTGAAGGAGCGCGTGCGAAAAGTTCTGGCCGAGGCCGAGGTGACCAAGACGTGCTGGGTGGTCGTGGCCCAAGAGAAGCAGGGCGTCTGCATTGAAGGCAAGGTGATCGGGCCGGACAAGGCGGCGGCCAAGGGAGTTTGGGTGCGCGGTGACGGTCTCCGGGGACACGCGAGGGCGTATGCGCGGACCCGTCCGGACGGAAAGTATCGCTTGTTTGTGGCGCGGGGCGAAACGGTGCGGATCAGCGTTCACCGGAGGAAGGAGGAGAGCGACACGGAGGAAGGCGAGGGGCTCCTGGTGGACGCGGGCGCCGAGCCATCCAGCGAAGGATGCATAGAAGCCGCCGATCTCGCGCTGCCAGACCACGGGACGATCACGGGTCGGCTCCTGGACCGCTCCGGCCAGCCGGTTCAGGGGACCGTGGTCACCTCCCAGGGTGAGGCCGCGGACATCGGCGCGGATGGCGCGTTCTCCGTGGATGCCGACGCGGACACCGAGTCGTTGCGCGTGGTGGGCTTGGCGGGTGGTCAGCCGGTGTCTCTGGAGGTCCCGGTGGGAGCCGTGGCCGAGGGCGCGACGGTGGATGTCGGCACGGTGACCGTCGCTGCTCCCGTCGCGATCACGGGCGAAGTTAGGGAAGAAGACGGCACCCCCATCGTCGAAGCGGTGGTGGAAGCGGCGGGGGCCGTGACCGAGACGGACTCGTCCGGAAAATACACGATCAGCGTACCCGCCACCGACAAGCCGGTCGAGATCACGATCTCGGGCATGACGCAGGAGGGCGAGCCGCTGGCCGCGACCATCGAGGTTTCCACCGCCGGCGCCGCTCAGGTGAAGGCGCCGGAAGTGAAGATCGATCTCGATCCCATGTGCGTAGCCGGCCGCGTGGTGGATCATCGAGGCCGCGGGCTGCGGGGATCCACCGTGCGCGTGGGTTCGTCCCAAGTGGTTCTGACGGATGACGAAGGACTCTTTCGCGCCACCGTGCTCGCGGATGGCGACGTGGCCGTGAGCGCGCGGCACCGCGAGGGGGCCATAGATGAAACTTTGGAACGGATCGTGCGCCCGGTAAAGGGTGGAGCGTGCGAGGAGGTCGAGTTGCGCCTTGATACCCGGCCCGCGTGGGTCTCCGGGCGGGTGACGCGCGGCTCCGGCGGGCGCGGCATCGTGGCGCGTGTTCGCAGGGCCATTTCACGAGGCGACCCCCTGGAAGGCGTTCAGGTGGTTTCCTCGAACGGCGCCGTTACCACGACGGAGTTCGACGGCCACTACAGGATCCCCGTGGAGCGCGACGCCTCGGTGACGCTCGTGTTCACACTCGGCGAGGCGCGGGAGGAAGAAGCCGTGACCACGCGCGAGCGCGGCTCCGTGACGTTCCTGGACGTGGAGATGGACATCGAGGACGCGCCCCCGGTCGTGCGCGAGGTCGAAACCAGTTCGGAGGCAACACGGCCGGGCGGCACGGTCGAGATCGAGGTGACCGTGGCGGACGAGGGGGCCATTAAATATGAAGTGGCGTCTCCAACGGGAGGCACGGTGGACACGACGGGCGGAACCGCGCCGGCCACGGAGGAAGGCACCACCGTGACGGTCACGTGGAGCGCGCCGCAGGAGCCGGGCGTCTACGATGTGCCCGTCACGATCACGGATGCGGGCGGTCAAACGACCACGGCAACGGTCACGATCGAGGTGCACACGGAGAATGAAGCGCCCAGCGTGGTGGATGTGGCGGCGACCACCGAAGCGCCCGTGCCCGGGGAGAAGGTGACGGTCACGGCCGCGGCGGACGATTCCGAAGGCGATGCGCTCACCTACGACTGGGCCCTGACGGGCTCGGACGGCACGGACCTGAGCTCCCTGCTCAGCGAGCCCACCGAGGGTGCCGTCGCTTTCGTAACGCCCATCGTGCCCGAGGGCACCGAACTGACGCTTTCGGTCGAGGTGACGGACGCCCTCGGGGCCACCACCACGAGCACCACGGAGATCGAGGTGTCCGACGGGTCCCTCCGGCCGGAGGCTGAGACCGCGGTTCCTGAGACGACCGTGGCGACAAAGCCGCCCGACGTCTCGACGGCGACCACTCAGACGGTCACGTTCTCGAGCGACGTGGCGGGCACGAAGTATCAATGCAGTCTGGACGGAGCGGAGCCGAAGCTCTACGAGGCCTCGGCCACGTTCGAGGGGCTGTCGGACGGCACGCACACCTTGGTGGTGCAGGCGCTGGCGCCCGACGGCAGCGTGGACCCCGTGCCCGAGGTGATCACATGGGTTGTGGACACGAACGCGCCCGTCACGAAAATCACGCAGAAGCCGGACGCGGTCACGAAATCCACCACGGCGACATTCGCCATCGAGGCCGGCGAGAAGGGGGCGACCTACGAGTGCCGGTTGGACAGCACGGCGCTCGCGACCTGCGTAGGGCGCACGTGCACGCCGCCGGCGGGCGACCTTTGGACGAAGCGGGCGCCGATGCCCACGCCGCGCAACTGGCCCGCAGCGGCGGTGGTGGGCGGCAAGATTTACGTGATGGGCGGTTGGGGCGGCACGTCGCCGACCCAGTACGCCCTGAGCGTCGTGGAAGTATATGACCCTGTGTCGGACAGTTGGTCCAGCGCGAAACCGCTTCCCGCGCCGCGCAGCCGCGCGGGAGCGGCGGTGATCGGCGGCAAGGTCTACGTGGCGGGCGGCATCAACAAGGCAGGCGGCCTGAAAACGTTGGAGGTCTACGATCCAGCCACGGATCAATGGACCACGAAGGCCCCCGCGTTGACGACACGGTGGGAGAGCGCGGTGGCGGTGGTGGGAGAGCACCTCTACGTCGTCGGGGGAGGCTCGAACGCCGCCGAGGAATATGACCCCGCGACCGACAAATGGACCTCGAAGGCCCCGCTCTCCTCAAACCGGTGGGATGTGGGCGTGGCCGCCGTCGGCGGAAAGCTCTACGTGATGGGCGGGATCGCCAGTGGCAGCACGCTGGCCGTCGCGTCGCTGGACGAGTTCGACCCCTCATCGAACACGTGGACAACGAAGGCATCCATTCCGACGGCGCGGAGGTTCGTGGCGGCCGCGGAGGTGAACGGCAAGATCTACGCCCTCGGCGGAACGCCCAAAGGGGCAGGCTCCTTCGGCGTTGTGGAGGAGTTCGACCCGGCCACCAACACGTGGACCGCGCGGGCCGCGCTCCCCACGCCGCGCAACGGCGTGGCGGCCGTCGCGCTCGGCGGGAAGCTCTTCGCCGTGGGCGGCTTCGCGGTCGGCACCCAGGCGGCAACGAACGTCCTCGAGGAGTACACGCCGCCACCGACTTCCGCCGCGTGTTTGCAACCGCTGGTGACCGTATCCTATAGCGGCCTCGCCGAAGGTTCGCACACGTTCGAGGCCGTGGCGATTGATAGCACCGCCAAACGCGATCTCACGCCGGAGACCTTCACGTGGACCGTGGACCTGACGCCACCGACCTTCGCCGGCGCGACGGCGGTCAGCGCGGCAGGGGCGGGCAAGGCCACGCTCACGTGGTCCGCAGGCTCCGACACCGTGACGCCGGCTGCGTCGCTCGCGTACGACGTGTGCGTGAGCACAAAATCCGGTGGGTGCTGCGGAGATTCTTTCACCGCGGCCCACGCTTCAACGGCAGGTTCAACTTCATTCACAGTCGAGGGTATGTCGGGAGGACTCGTCCACTACTTCGTCGTGAAGGCGAGGGACGCCGCAGGCAATCGAGATACGAACCAGGTGGAGCGTTCCGTCACGGTCCCTGCCGCGGCGCCCGCGCGGCTCCCGGGACTCGGCTCCTATATCGCACCGGTCCGAAACTCCAAGGCCGGCGCCCAGCACGCCTGTTCAGTCGATCCCTCCGGGGTGGTTGCATGCTGGGGCCTGAACGCCTTGGGGCAGCTCGGGACCGGAAACTGGCTCGATGCTCTCGTGCCGTCGCCCGTGATCGGTCTCGGGCCGGCCTCGTCGGTCGCCGCCGGCGGGTATCACACCTGCGCGCTCGAGGCGGGCGGCACGGTGAGTTGCTGGGGATCGAACGCCTTCGGGCAGCTTGGAAACGGCTCGTGGTCGGATGCGGAAACGCCGGTGAGGGTTCCCGATCTGGACGGGGTGACGGGGCTGAGCGCCGGCGAGCGCCACGCGTGCGCGTTGCTGGGCGATGGCCGCGTGAAGTGCTGGGGCTGGAACGCCTATGGACAGGCGGGGGACGGGACGAGCACTGATGCCCGTGTTCCCGTTGAGGTGAAGGGCGTGGAGGCGGCCGCGGATATTTCGGCCGGCGGTGGCCACACCTGCGCCGTTCTCTCCGACGGGCGCGTCACGTGCTGGGGCCACAACGGCTACGGCCAGTTGGGAAACGGGACGCTCGGCGACTCGCGGTTACCCGTCGAAGTGGTGGGGATCCGGGACGCCGTGGACGTGGAGCTGGGGGCCTTCCACAGTTGCGCCACGGTCCGATCCGGAGCCGTGAAGTGCTGGGGCCACAACGGCTACGGCCAACTTGGGACGGGAACACTGGAGGATGCGGCGATTCCTGTGGATGCGCCGGATCTGTCCGGCGCGCGGGAGCTCACGGTGAAGGACTTCTTCACGTGCGCGACGAAGACCGGCGAGCGGACTTGCGTTGGCTATGGAGCGAAGTGAGATGAAACAGCCATCCGGCATCGTGTTGCGACTCGGGTCGGCCATCGCCCTCGTGACAGCGCTTGGCGTCTCCTGCGACGGGGGTCTGGACCTAGGCCTGGACTTGGATCTGGGCAAGGGTAAGAGTCGCGAAGTTCTCGGTTTCACCCTCAGCGGCGTGGTGCTGGACAACCTTTCGGGCGATCCCGTCGTGGGCGCGGAGGTCCTACTCACCTTCACGGAAGGCTCCACCGTCTCGGGCGCGCCGGCGCGGGGGGTGGCTCGTCGGGCGACCTCGCGAGAGGCCAAAACGCTGAGCGGTCCCTCGGGAGAATATCTCATCAAGGACATTCTTCTCCCCGACAAGGGGGACCTTCAGCTCGTGGCGAGGGCCTCGGGGTACGCGCCGGCCTACCAGATCCTGGCGCTGGAGGACATGGCGGAGGACCCGTCGCTCGCCGTCGCGCTCCGCCTGCAGCCGGTGATGTACTCCCTCGCCTTGGGCGAGAACGGTGATGCGTCGTCGCCGGATGGAGCCATCCACCTGCGCCTGAGCGGCGATATCGTGAAAAAGGCCCGCGTGAGGGGCGCGGGGAAAGAGGGCGGATCGAAGAAAGAATCGAAAGTGAAAGCCCAGGTCTCGGTAGGGGATCCCACGGTCGATCAAGACCTCTTCCCGGGCGGGTTCGAAGTGAAACCGGAGCCCCGGGAGAAGCAGGGCACGAAGTCGGGCGGAACGACCGCCAAGGAGCCGCAGGCTGCCTCCGGTGGACAGAAGGCGGCCGACCCCGAGTTGGATGAGAAGCAAACGCTGGAGCCGGTGAGCTTCTTCCAAGTTTCGGTGACGGACGAGAAGGGTCGCAGTGTGAGCGGAGCCGTCAGCGCCGCGTCGCCCGCGAGCGTGACCGTCAAGATCCCGCCGGGGCTCCAAGACAAGCATCTGAAAAAGTTCGATCGAGGCAAGCGGCACGTCGGACTGTTCTGCTATGACGCGGCGGACGGGAAGTGGGTCCGCGCGGGAAACGCTCGCCTCCTCACCGCGGAAAGGAAGAGACGCGCCGGAGAGAAGACCGAGAAGGGAGACGGGAAGAAGAAGGCCCACCGTCGCGCGGGAGCGGCGGAGGGGAAGGTGCGGGAGTTGTTCGCCGAGGTCACCCTGAAGGACGCGTGCTGGGCCGCCTTGGGCGATGTCGAAGACCGAGTTTGCATCGAGGGTCGGGTGGTCAACGCGAGTAGTCAGCCTGTCGAGCGGATGTGGATTCGGGCCGAGGGGCTGAGGTCTCACTTCGAGAAGGACAAGAAGGTGAGGAAGAGGACGGGCGAGTACCGAATCCGCGTGCCGGCAGGCGAGATCGCCAAACTCTCCGCGAACCTCGTGGCCCATCCGAAACGCAAGGAAAAGAAGTTCAAGAAACACCGACCCACGGCGGGAGCTTCGATCGTGGTGGACACAAGGCCCCACGTGCTGGCCGGTCGCCGGGGCGAGTGCCTGGCTGCGCCGGATATCGTGGTGGCCGAGCCGGTCAAGCTGCGTGGCCGCGTGCAAAGCAAGAAGGGCAAGGCGCTGAAAGCGCATGTCATCACGTCGGAGGGCACGGCGACGCCCGTCTCCGGAGACGGAACATTCGAGGTTCCGGCCGAGACGGCCTCCGTTGACCTCACCGTGCAAACGGAGCAGGCGGGCGTGGAGGTGGCCACGGTGGTGGAGGTCAAGGCGAGCGACGATGAGGAAACGGTGGATGTGGGAACGGTCGAGGTGGCGGAGCCCGCCGTTCTCGTCGGTACGATCACCGAGGGCCCGGAGAAGACCCCTGTGGAGGGGGCCGTCGTCAGCGTGGACGGCAACCAGGCCGTCACCGATGCGGAAGGGGAGTACACCCTGGCTGTCCCCGCGTCGGGCGAGGTGGTCGAGTTCATCGTGGCCTCGACGGACGAGGAGGGGGAGCGGCTCGTCACAGAGGAGAAGGCGAAAATCACTGAAGCGGCTCAGATTGCCGTCCCGCCCGTCGCGCTCTCGATCGAAACCGCCTGCGTCGTGGGCCAGGTCGTTGACGCGGATGGGAACGGGATCGCGGGGGCGACCGTCCGAACGGAGACCTCACCGGTGTTCGTCACCGATGGCGAGGGGCGGTTCGGGGGGGAAGTCCCGCGGATGGACACGCTTGTGCTCACCGCCGGCGTCCGTATCGGTGCGATTGACGAGGAACGAACCGCGACGGTGGCCGTCGCGCCGGCCGCACAGGGACAGTGCGCGGATGTCACACTCGCGATCGACGATCGGCCCGCGCTCATCACCGGCGAACTCAAGGGATCCTCCGGGCAGCCTCTTGAGGGCGTGGAGGTCGTCTCTTCCTTCGGGGCATCGGATGAAACCGACGAAAACGGCGTGTATGAAATCGAGGCCCCACCCGAGGCAGAGGTGACACTTTCCTGCTCGCTCGGGGAAGTACATCAGGAGGTGACCGTCACCGCTGGGGACGTCAGCGCGGATCGCGACGTGGACATCCCGTTGCCCACCACCGACGCTCCTCCGCAGGTTGAGGTGGTGGAGATGACGCCGGAGGCCGCCACGCCCGGAGGCACCGTCACGATCGCGTTGGAGATCAGCGACGAGGGGGGAACCGTCCGCTACGAAGTGCCGGAGCTGCAAGCCGGCGCGGTGGCGCAGCCGAGCGGGGATGTGGCGGTCAAGGAGGGGGAGGGTACGTTCAGCCTGACCTTCACAGCGCCCACCAGCCCGGACTGGTACCCGGTTCCCGTGACACTCACGGACGCGGAAGGCCACACGGGGCTAACCACCATCTCCGTGGACGTGCGAGGCACGAACGCGCCTCCGACCGTGGTGGAGGCCGTGCCGAGCACGCAGGCTCCGGTGGCGGGCGAGCTCGTCACCGTCGAAGTGCCCGTGGATGATGCGGATGGGGACAGCCTGGACTTCGGGTGGGAATTAACCGCCGAGGACGGGACGGACCTCTCCTCCCTGATCAAGACGGACGGTGGTCCGACAGCCTCGTTCGTCTGCCCGAAGGGGCAGGAAGGCAGGGCGCTGGAGGTAGAGGTGACCGTTCGGGATTGCGAGGAGGGCACCTCCGGAGCGTCGTGTCGCACGACGGGAGCGGCCACTGAGCACGAAAAGACCGTGACGATCGAGGTCGTGGTGGGAACAGGAGAGGGGCGGCCTTCGCTCGAGGAAGTGATCCCAGACACGCTGTTGGTCACCGGGCCCGGCGCGACGTCCACGTCCACGCAGCAGGCCTTCGAATTCGCGAGTACGGTGGATGCCGCGACCTTCACATGCTCGCTCGACGGCGCCGCAGCCGCCGCCTGCCCATCGAAGACGAGCTATTCGAGCCTGGCCGCGGGCTCTCACACCCTCACGGTGCAGGCCGTGTCCCCCGCGGGAGGGGCGGACCCCACGCCGCTCCAGATCGCGTGGACTCTGGATCCCGTGGTGCCGGAGACGGCGATCGACAGCGGCCCCGCGAGCGCGACCGCCCAGAAGGAAGCGACGTTCAAGTTCAGCAGCCCGGACACGACGGCCACCTTCGAGTGCGAGCTCAACAGCGGGGGGTACCGCTCGTGCGTTTCCCCGCTTGTGCTGGCCGATCTGCCCGAGGGCGCGAACACGTTCAAAGTCCGGGCCAAGGACGCTGTCGGGAATGTGGATGCCACCCCGGCCACCAAGACCTGGAACGTGGATCTGACTCCTCCAACCTTCCTTGGCCTAACCTCGATCAAAGTCGTTTCCTCGACTCAGGTGGACCTGTCGTGGTCGGCAGCCACGGACAATGTGACGGACGCCTCCACGATCCTCTACGATGCCTGCCGCAGCACCACGGCGGGCGGATGTTGCTATTGCGGCGGCACGTTCACCCCCCTGTACACGTCGGCTGCGGGGGCCACAAGCCTGTCAGCCACCGGGCTTTCTCCCGCCACAACGTACTACTTCACTGTCCGGGCGCGCGACGCCGCCGGCCTGCGCGATACCAACCAGGTCACGCTCTCCGTCACCACGCCATAGTTCGCCCGACGGCAGGTTCCCTCAGTGAGGGTAGCCGCGGCCTTCAGGCCGCGATGTCCCCCTAAAGCCGTGCCCGGCCCAGCCGATTATCGATAATGGTGTGGTATAAACGACAGCACATCGAAGAATGGTTTCACCGGGCTCGCTGCGAACTTCGCTGATGATCGGGCTGCTGTCTGTGGCCTCTGCCGCTTGTGGCGGCTCGGACGGCTGGCGGGCGTTCGAATCGGCGGGGCCGTACCCCGTGGGAAACACGCGGTTCCGGCTCACCGATGAGGCGCGGGCGCGAACGCTGTGGATCGAAGTCTGGTACCCGGCCGCCGAGAGCGCACGCCCCGAGGCGGAGAAGGGGCGCCCCGTCGAAGATTTTCTGTCGGACGCGACCGATCGCGCGACCTACGCGAATCTCCTGGCCGCGGCGCCTCAGCCGGGACCGAGTGTTGAGCACCACTCTGCGCAGGATGGCGCCCCGGACCCGGCGCGAGCCCCCTGGCCGCTCGCGCTCTTCTCTCACTGCATGAGCTGCACGCGCTTTTCCTCGTTTTCACTGGCCGAGCGCCTCGCCAGCCACGGGATCGTCGTGGCCGCGCCCGACCACACGGGTGGGACCCTCTTCGACAGCCTTCGCGGCGAGGCCGCGTTTCTCACCCCGGATTTCCTCGACACGAGGGAGCAGGACATGCACGTCCTCCTCGATACCCTTTTGACACCGGCTTCTGCCCAGGTACCTGAGACGCTCCGCGGGCGATTCGATGCACGTAGAGTCGGGATCTACGGCCACAGCTTCGGCGGGGCCACGACCGGGCTCGCCCTCACGAGGGACTCGCGTTACCGTGCCGGTCTCGCGATCGCCGTGCCCATGGAGAGCCCCCTTCTGCCCGGGCCGCTGCTGGAGGAGATCCACGTGCCGGTCTTCTTTCTCCTGGCGGTCGAGGACAACATGATTTTCGAGATTGGCAACACCTACATCCGAAAGAACTTCGAGGCTGCTCACCCGCCGGCTTGGAAGGTTGAGGTGACCGACGCCGGCCACATGTCATTCTCCGACTTTTGCAAGATCACCGAGAACTACACGGCCGGGTGCGGGGAGGGTATGCGTCAGACGCGCCAGGGCGAGGCGTTCCAGTATCTCGACATTCAAACAGGCCGGGCGATCGGCCAGGCCTACGTGGCAGCCTTTTTTGCGGCGCACCTCAAGGACGATGCGGACGGTCGCGCCTACCTCGATCAAGCCCATCCCGAGGGATTGGTGGCGATCGCCTCCAAGGCGCAGGACGGGCCGTGAGGGCGTAGCCGTGGGCATCGCAGATTACAACCAGGAGCTCTACCGTGGAGTGGACTGGGAGGAGATCCGCGCGGGGAACCCCATCGCTGTGGCACGGCTGGAAGGGAATGCGCGCCGCATCGTGGCGGACCGAGTAGACATGATCGAGAAAAGCAAAGCCGAGGGGCAAGCGCTCTCCGATGAGCACTTCCGCTCGCTGTGCTTCGACAAACTGGCCGCGGAGATCTCGCTGAGCATGATCGAGAGTTGGAAACGGGGGATGCGAGGTGAGGACATCGGGCCCAGTCCGGAGGTGAAGGCCGAGATCCTGAAGCTGGCCGCCGAGTTGGGCTTCCCGATGACCGGCCTCCCTGGTTTTCTCCAGAAGGCGGCCAACAAACTGATGGCGTAGGGGGGGGGGGGGGGCGCAAACTGATGCGCCCGGGCGGAACAGCCTCGCCTCCACCATGTGCTCGGTCACTCAGACGTTCGTGGTGTACAATCCTCACAGTGCCGGAGTGGCGGAATGGCAGACGCACAGGACTTAAAATCCTGAGGCTCTTCAATGGGCCGTGCCGGTTCGAGTCCGGCCTCCGGCATCAGTCCGGACGTTCTCTCGCGGCGTGTCGCCGCGCCGGTGTGGAGGTGACAAGAAGACCATTAGCGCGCGAGAGTTGCAATAGAGGGTCAAGACCACGCCGGACTTGTCCCAGAAAGACCGTGTGGTGGTCACCCGAAGGGGCATGCCGGCGGCCGTGCTCATCGGCGTTGAAGGCAACGATGTCGACACCCTTTCTGGATCAGTCGCCAACCTCGGCTCTGCGGCTGGAAAGGGTGCCGGGCTTTGCGTGGCTGGTCGCAAACGTGGCCAGTTCGGATTTGCAGACGGGGAAGGCCCAGACGCCGGAGGCGTTTGGGGAGAAGGTGAAAAAGACGGCGGTGTCGCAGGTCTGGGCATGCGGGACGAGGGTGTGGCCTTTGCCTGTGGAGCCCCGAGTCAAGGTCTGACCCTCGGGGGGTGGCGTTACTGTACACTAGACGGCCGTCGTGTGTACAGTATCGAAAGAGGGGACTGGATTCCGTGTCGGGCACGGAATGACGGACTTCGGCGCCTGACGCGTCAGCTTCCACAACCGTTCCGCCTTGCCGTTCACGGTTCACCGTTCGCTAGTTCGAGATGGCTGTAGCTCCGGAACAGCCTTGGGGCCCACCGGCAATGCAAATTCCTGTGTTTGCATACTTGGCGGAGAAGGAGATGCTGATCTGGTCGTCGGTGATGAAGATCGGGGCCACGTTGATGAACTCGCTGGATGAGAGGCCGATGCAGCACTCCCCTTCGGATGGCGATCCTTCGTAGCGCTTGCCACAGGACTTTGGAAAGGTACCCTCGATGCGAAGGTCGTTGCTATGTACGATCCAGTTGAGTCCATCGACGGAAAAGGCGAGGCCGAAAGTGGTGGACAGCCCGAGCGCGGTATCGCGGGTCACCTTGAGGGCACGGTTGTCCCACGTCATGGCGTAGACCCCCAGGTCGTTCCTAGCCACGTTGGGGGCGGAGGGAGAGAGATCCGAGGGCCGTGAACCATCAGCCGAGGTGAATTCTATGTTGCCGACATCAGAGTCGTAGAAGTCCGTAAAGTTGTCTTTCTTGGAGATGATCGTGTCGGTCTCGCCTTTGTTCTGGAGGTATAGGCGGACGTGGTGGCCACCCGGCGTGAGCGCGGCGGTGAGGGACCAAGGCGCGTCATCGGAGATCTTTGTGGGGTTTGCGAATGGACGTTCATCAGTAACCAGTCCGGCCCAGAGCTTCAGGGGATCTCCTTTGTCAGGGCAGGGCGACAGATCACCTTTCTCGCGGGCCAGGGCGCACAGTCCCTGTTGATTCGTGATGCGAAACGCGATCACAGTGCCATCTTGGAGCCGGACGTCAGCGTGGTCCTTCCCCGAGCCACCACATGCAATGCTTGCCTGACGACTCGGCGCCTTCGCGGTGGATGCGGGAGGAACACTGAAGAACCAAGCCTTGTTGAGCAGCCTCGCAAGAGCCTCATGACTGGTAGGATCAATGGCTATCTCCGTGTCTATGTGGGAATTGTCTTCACAGGCGGATACCTCCAGCAGCCACAACGCGCAGACGCCGAGGATCGGTCTTGCCAGGTTCATAGGTACCCCCTATCGGTGGTCGGTGACACGCCTCGATGCGGTTACGGGCCCCTCGACAATGTCCAGACGGACAATACCCTCCGCATAGGCGCCCTCGGCGAACGTGAGAACGGCCTCACGTTCCTCCTGTGGCCGAAGGACAGGTGGGGCGTTTTGTGGGTCGGGGGCGATGCAATCGGGTTCAAAGAGCGTCAAGGCGTTTGGCCCGCTCATTGTTTCGGGATCGCAGAGGTTCTCTGGATCTTGGTCAAGCAGAACAGCGCCCGTCTCCCCCCCCGTCGGGACGTACGGGGGGTCACGTGCCGGGACGAGGGCGAAGGAGTAGGAGGCGGTGGGGGAGACGGCGAAGGTGAAGTCGTATTCGGCTTCGAGGGAGGTTTCGGGGGGGCCGATGACGGTGGTCCACACCCCGGCGGGGAGGAGGACGGTGTGCCACTCGGGATACAACGATGTCCCGAAGAGCGCGTCCACCGGGCTCATGGCGGTGATGAAGAACTTGAGGTTCGGGTTGACCTGGATGTTGCCGAGGTTGGTGTTCTCGTCCACCACTCTCCCGGCCTTGACGGTGAGCACGTAGGACTTCGCGTCTTCGAGCCTGGCCGTGAAATACGCCCTTGGCGCGAGGTCGCTGCGCTGGGTGCCGGTGTGGAATTGCTGGTCGCGGCCCAACAGGACCGGGAGGGTCTTGGCCGGGGCCATGGCGTGGAAGGCGGGCACTTCCAAGGGAGGGTAGGTCTTGAAGGAGAAGAGGCCGCGCCCCCCGTAGGTGCCGTCCGTCCGCTCGAGGCGGGGCTTGTACCAGAACAGTTTGCGCAGACCGCTCACGGCGGTGGGGGGGAGGGCGATGTCGGGGCAATCGCAGTACGTCAGACACTCCCCGCTCTGCTCGTCGAAGGTGCAGCACGGGCACGGGAACTCCGTGATGCTCGGGCAGGTGAGGTTCCCCGGGTCCCACCCCAGGCCGTTGAACTTCAGGAGACCACCCGGGGGCTCGTAGGCGTAGGTCGCCATCCCTACCAGGCCCCCGGCCAGGGCCATCGGGCTGGGGACGGCAGCCCAGTTCGGATCGCAGTCCGCTTCCACACTGGGCCACACCTCCAGCGCCGTTTCCTGATCGCACCAGCCGCCCTCGGTGCTCCAGATCGGTTTGTTGGGGAACAGGCACGAGAGGTTCACGATGTCCTCGAAGGCCCTCTGGCGATTGCCCCCTGCGTTCGCCTCCGGATTGGGACCCTCCTGCTGGTACGCGTGGAAGCCCACCACGGCGTTGGGCAGGTCGTCGAACGAATAGCCGGCCACCGAGGCGTCCTTGAGGACCTGATACAGATGCTCCGTGCTGATGGCCGCCCCCAAGGGACACCGCTCGGCCAGGTCGAAGATGTCGATCACGTTGTCCTTGCTGTTGTAGTTGCACTCCGCGCTCGTCTCGCGCGTCCTGACCGGCCCGGGACCGTGGATCTTGTGATCGGGCACGCCGTAGAAGATCAGCATGTCGTGGGCGATCCCGAAGATCTCCTTGTACTCCCGGTAGGCCCCGTAGACCCGATCCTGATTGGTGTACTCATTGCGCCGGATCGTGGCGAACCAAGTTGGGTTCTCGAACTCGTTGCCGAACTCTCAGTGCGTGATCCCGTAGGGATCGTTGTCGGGCCAGTCGGGGTCCTCCAGCGCCAGACCCCCGCCGGGCTTGTAGCGGCTCAGGACCTCCACAAAGAACTGCGCGAACTTGCCGTAGCACCAGAACTCGTCGGGGCCGGGACCCGAATCGGGCCGGGGGGCGCACTGGTTGAAGGTGATGCCGTAGCCCTTCTCCTGCAAGTCGGCGTTGCACTGGTCGGCGCTCCACCCCTCGGTGCAGCACGAGGAGATCCAGTAGGGCTGCCTGTCGGAGAGGGGGAACCCCAAGACGTCGATCCCGTACTTGCGGGCCATCCTGACGTAGACGTCCAGGTCGTACCCGGCGTCGTTGAAATGGAACCTCGGTTCTTCATCGCCCTCGGGCGGCCAGATGACGTCCTGGGGCTCGATCGCGTTCCACGGCATGTCGGGCTTGACCCACTCGATGCCGGCCTTCTTCATCAGCATGAAGTCCGACTGGAGGACGCTGGGGTGGCAATCGAGAGGTTGGTAGGCGGTGTAGTGCGAGCGCCAGTGGGTCTGTCCCTCAGCCGGTGGACACCCTTGGTTGACGCGCCCGTAGCAGTGCGGGCCCTGGCCTTCGCCGACGTCATCGCACGCGTTCGGGGGGGGATTCAGATTGGCACCAAAGACCTGCGCGTAGGTCCCGGCCTCCTCGATCACCTGAACACTCACGTCCCGGGTGGCCTCGGGGCTCACGAGGTAGCAGAAGCCGGTCGCCTGTTTGCGCGTGTAGGCGCGCAGCCCGATCGTGCCGGGCTCCTGCGCGGAGACGGTGACGGTGTAGCCCACCACGCGGAAGGGATCCGTCGTGGCTACCTGGTTGGTGCCGGTGAGCGTCTGCTCGCGCGCGAACGTGTAGTCCACCTCCTGGGAGGGGTTGACGGGGTCGGGGACCTTCATGGCGGCGGAGAGCGTCACCGGCGTGGAGGCGTTGGTGAGCTCCGTGGTGTTGCGGTCCACGTTGAAGGCGGGGAAATCGAACTCGACGGCATTGAGGGCCGCGGGCGGGCCGCCGTCTTCCGGCGATGGGAACCCGGGTTGGGGAGGCTTCTGGCCGTTGACGTCGCAGACGCCCACATCTATCACCGGGGCCGGCTGATTCTCAAAGCCGGTGAACTGACCCACAACCTCTTGCGTCTGCTCGTGCACGATGTCGATCGCAAAGGTGGCAAGCTCGCTCGTGCAGACGGGGAAGTCCCCAATACGGGAGGCATTGGGGGCCACCGTGTGGAGGAAATCGCCTGAACAGTTCAGGGGGTGTGGAACGGCGTGATCCACGCCGGGATTATCAGGGTGGTTCACTTGTGTTACACTTCTCGAATGCCCACCACGGCGCCTCGCATTAACACGGTGCTCGAACCCCCGGTGTTCCATGCGGTCTCGCGGCTGGCCCGAGCCCATGGGGTCTCGCTCTCGCAGGTCGTACGCGATCTGGTCGTGCAAGCCCTGGAGTTGGTCGAGGATGAGGGGCTTGACCGACTGGTCGAGGGTCGGCGCCGCGCCAAGCGTGGGATTCGCTGGGTTTCTCACAATGAGTTGAAGCGCCGGTTGCGGCTGGCCTAGCGGCTTCATTGGTGGAGGGGCCGTACCAAGTCGTCTACCGGTCCGAGGTCTTGGCTCGCGACTTGCCTCGACTCCCGCGAAACCTTCAGGCCCGTATCGTACGCGCGATCGAACGGCGCCTGATGGCGGCGCCAACCCGCTACGGATCGCGACTGCGCCGATCTCTTGCCGGGCTATGGAAACTGAGGGTGGGGGACTACCGAGTCGTCTATGCCGTGGAAGGCTCGATGGTAAGAGTCTGGCTGATCGCGCATCGCAAGGAGGCCTACGAGGAGATGGATCGGCGGTGGTCACGGCGGGACATTCGTGAATCGTGAAGTGCGAAGGGTGGACGGTGCGAGAGCGGATGGCGGAGATCGGAAAACGCCGGCCGCAGTCCTGTGGGATCAGTTGGCAATTCACCCTTCACTCGTCATTAGTTCGAGCTCGCGGTGGCGGGACGATCAGGTGAGCACACGTCGAGGCCGGTTCCGCAGTAGCCGCTCGGTTCGCAGACTCCGCTCTGGCATTGAGACGAAGCATGGCAGGGCGTTCCGTTCGGCTGCGGTTCGACGCACGTTACGTCCACGCTGCAGACGAAGGGTGGGCGGCAGACGGAATCATCCTTGCAGCCGGCGCCTGGTCCGGGCAGTTCCTTGCAAGCTCGTTCCGCCGATGCCTCGTCGACCTTCTCGCACGCGAGATGTTCGGGCGGGTGGCAACCAGTCGAGACGGAACAGGCTTCTCCGGGCTGCCGAGGCAGCGGCTTACATTTCGTGCTCACGCAGCTCAGCCCTTCCGCGCATTCGATCGGCGGACTCGACACAGGACCGCAGGGCTGGCCGGCTGCGGCCGTCTGAGCACAGGTGAGCTTGAGACTTGAGCACGAAGCAGGTGTCAAGCCCGTGTTGCACACGCCGGTGGCCTGGGCCTTGCAGGCACCGGCGGACAGCTGCGAGCTGCAGCAGTTGCCAGGGGCGCAGATCTCGTAGGTGACGGAGGTACCGCACGCTTCACCATCCCTGGCCCCTCCGGACGGGCGCGGGCGACAGTTCTTGGCCGTTTCCGACGTGCCCTCTCCCGCGTCCTGACACGTGAGGCCGGCGAGGCAGTGGCTGTCCGACGTGCAGGGCGCTCCATCTCCCGAAGGCGCCACGCACTTCTTGTCGCGACAAACCAAGCCCCATAGGCAATCACCGGGCCTCGTGCAGGGCTCGCGTTCCTGTCGAACCCGTTCACACACGCCGGCGCAGTCGTTGATCGCACGGCATCGATGCCCGAGCATACACTCTCCGTCGTGTGTGCAAGGCTCGCCGGGCCGGCGCGGTCCCTGCAAGAGCGTCCGGCAATCCTCACTGATCTCCATCACGCGGCTCAAGTCATCGCATGGCGCCGATCGGAGCGCCGACAGACACCCCTCGCCCCTTGAGGGGACGTAGGAAGAGCGCCGCGTGCGGACAAGCCAGTATTCGGCCGATTCTCGGCAGATCCCCGCCCGCGTCTCCTCCGCCCAGCCCGTCGTTACCTGTTGGCAGCCCTGTTCGAGATCCGCCACCGCGCCCATGAACGCGCACAGGTCGGCCGTTCCCGCCGGTGCCTCCATCAGACTCAACACCGTCGGTTCAGCTTCCGCACATGACAGGAGCAGGACGCTTCCAAGGGCGGCGATCATGGGGCGCAAGAGCCGCCGCACTACCATCCTCCGCTGCGACGTCGTCCGAACCTGAGCCCTCCTTTTGGCTTCCACGCAACGGAGCCACCGATTCCCATGAGCCACACCGGCCGCGTGCGGGCTTCCACCTCAACCCCGTCGTCCAGCTTGAACACCCCGGATGCGGCGTACCTGGAGAGGTAACCCGTCGAACCCTCCAGCGAGAGAGCGAGCGTGGACCCCAGGGAGACTTCGATGCCCAACAGAGCCCTCCCTGACGGACCGACGGTTGTTCCGGCGGAGCTGGAGTAGGTCACAACACCACCCTGCGCGGAGATCAGGACACGAATCGGAGTCTGCTCCGGCATGCGGATCGCGGGTCCCACGTGCAATCCCAGTACGTGGAGTGGCTCAGAGGTTTCCTCCTCTCCCAACGTGAGCCGGACCTCGCCCGGTGCATACGATGCACCGGCCAGTGCCGCTAGGTGGAGACCGGGTTGCCATCCAAGGCGGAATTCGATCCGTGGCATGGCCATCAGATGCTCGGCACCGCCCGCTGCGAATCCATTGGGAGCCTCCATGGCGACCGTCTGCTCGCGGAGTGGCCAGTCGACACCGCCGGCCAGCCCGAACATCCAAGCCCGCCGTGATCGGCCCCCAGTGCCTCTCGCATCGGATGGGTCCACCCGAACCACCTTGGCGCGTTGGACGCAGTACTCTTTACCCTTGCCCTTGGGAATCAAACAGATCCGTTCGTCGGTTTGGCGGGTGATCGCGCCTTCCACCACCGTCCCACTCTTGAGAGTAATCGAGTCCGCTAATGCCGGCGGCGTAAATGCCAGCCAGAGCGCGACGGCATGCGCACTCGCGATGGACGCAATCGTGTGCGGAAAAGGGAGCCCGCAGGCCCGTGGGAGAGGATTTCGAGGACTGTCCGGCCGACTACTGTTCACGTCTCACCGTTCATCAGGTTCGGGAACCGCCTCACCTTCTAAGGACTCGCCCGGAACCAGCAGGACCGCACCGTCCATGGCTGGTTAGTAGTTCGACATGGCGGTAGCGGTGGTGCAGCCGGAGCGAGTTGCGGGATCGGCAGACAAGGCGGTTGTCGTGGTCGTGAAGTAGAGGCGGATCTGGTCGTTCGTGATGAAAATGGGGACGACGTGGCGGACGGGGAGGGAGGAGTGGCCGGGAAGGGCGGGGAT
>JACPQY010000054.1 GCA_016190245.1 Nitrospirota bacterium
CAACAACGCGTGTTTCGCGCAGCTTCGAGCCCGGTTTGCGCAGCATCTTCAACCTATTCCGGGTAGCCGCAGCCTTCAGGCTGCGCCCTGGACGCTGGCTGAAGCCCGCGACTACCGGCTTCCGTCTGGGAAACCGGGGAATCCTGGGAGGGTGCGGGGCTCGCGGCGCGGTCGGCGCGTCGTTGAAGATGCGTTGTCGAATTAACGGGCAGGGTCACGTCAAAGATCAGGGAGTCGATTGAAAAAACTGATTTCAAGAGTACCGGTCCGTCCTTAGTAGGGGAGCATCTTCAGATGCTCCCTGATCCGGGCGGGTCCAAGCAGTCTGTAGGGGAGGGTCTTTGGACCCTCCCGACCTACGGGCGGATGTATGCCAAGAACCATTCCTCGTAGGGGAGCATCTTCAGATGCTCCCTGATCCGGGCGGGTCCACCTGTCCGCCGTGGCGGAAGGACCCGCCCCTACGAAGAAAAGGGTCTTGGAAAAAGCGCAAATTGCCGTGCTTGATCGCAGGCCATCCCATGCCACAGAGGGCATGGGACCACGAGTAGATGCGGGCCACGATGGCCCGCGCATAACAAGGTCCTGGCCTGCCTTCTTTTCACGGCACCAGGACTCCTGTCCAGGTGTGACCGCGTTTGGCATAGGTCGGTTTCGTGATCTGCGTCACAGACAACCCGGGGCGAAAATGGTATGGGACGAGTGGGGCTATGCTAGCCGGTCGGGGACTAAAAAGGGCGGGGGCGCTTCTTGTTGCCATGTCCCTTCCCGTCTACGTGCTCGACTGCGCAAAGGACACGAAAGTGCAGGAGCAGGCGGCGGCAGAGGACGGTGTTCCGATGACGCTTGCCATCCCGCTCACGCCCGAGCAGGCAACGGCGCTCTACGGCATCCACGAGATTTCAAGAGTGGACGAGATCACGCGCACGGATGACATCACGCGAGTGGATGACATTTCGCGCCCGGATGACATCAGCCGTGTGGATGACGCCCTCAGGGGGATCGCCGTGGATATCTCGGTGGACGGCGAGGCGGTCGCCGATGGAGTCCGAGCCGGCGTCCGCGCCGGAGTGCGGGGCGGAGTCCGAGGCGGGGTGCGCGGGGCCGAGACCCAGGGCGTTCGCGGGGGCGTCAGAGGCGCCCCGCCGCGTAGGGGCGTCCGCCGGTGGCGGATTGCCCGCCCAATTCCGGACGAATCACGAGCGACAAGCCACGAGAAACGGCAACCGCAGGATGCGGTCCCGCTCGCCCTCGAAGTCGCCTTCTACTTCCCCAACCACCTGGCGACGGAAGGTTCACGCGCCATCGCGGCCAAGGTGAGGCCCACCGACAACCCGGACCTGGAGCTCCTCAAGGTCCAAACCACCGTGAAGCTGAAAGCGATCCCTGCCGCGCAGGAGGGCGACCCCTCCGCTCCTGTCGGCGGGCAGGGGGGTGAGGGGCTGCCGCCGTCTGCCTTCGAGATCGAAGAAACCCCTATCGGCCTGAACGAGGTGGAGGTCCCGGATGTGGACGGGGACGGAGTGGCGACGCTGGTCGAGGTGGTCGTCGCCGGAGTGGAGGCGGCCACCGACGGAGCGACGAAACCGGATGCGCAGGCCATCGCGCAAGCATTTGCGCCTCTGGCTCAAGCTTTCGAGGAACGGGTGGAGGCCGAGGGGTTCACCGTCCAGGTGGACGTAACAAAGATCGAGAAGGGGCTTTCGGACACGATCCCGCCGGAGGCGATTTCGATCGCCATCGAGAACGGGGCCGAGATCACGAACAAGCTCCTGGTGGACGTGGCCGTCCGGGCCAAGGACGCCGGTCCCATGGAGATGGCTCTGGTACAGGACCCGGGACTTCTGTCTCTCCCCACGCTCGTGTGGGTCGCCTACGCGGAACAAACAAAATTCTCCATGCCGACCGGCGACGGCAAGAAGACCGTCTACGTCCAGTTCCGTGACAAGGCCGGCAATCGGAGCAAGATCATCTCCGACGACATCGTTCTGGATACTCAGGCGCCGGACACAACACTGAGCAGTAAGCCGTCAGCAGTAAGCAGTCTGAATTCGGCCACCTTCCAATTCTCTTGCTCCGATTCGCCCGTAGGGGCGGTGTCTTCAGACCCGCCCTCCTGCACCTTCCAATGCTCCCTCGACTCCGCTCCTTTCGCCTCCTGCTCTTCTCCTCACTCGATCACTGGACCACTCTCCGCCGGCTCGCACACTTTTTCGGTCCGCGCCCTCGATCCCGCCGGAAACGTGGACCCGACACCGGCCTCCCACACGTGGACGGTCGATCTGACCGCTCCGGAAACAACGATCAGCTCTCAGCCGGCAGCGGTCACCGGCTCCACCTCGGCCACGTTCCAATTCTCTTGCTCCGATTCGCCCGTAGGGGCGGTGTCTTCAGACCCGCCCTCCTGCACCTTCCAATGCTCCCTCGACTCCGCTCCTTTCTCCTCCTGCTCTTCTCCTCACTCGATCACTGGACCACTTTCCTCCGGCTCGCACACCTTCTCCGTCCGCGCCCTCGATCCCGCCGGGAACCTCGATCCGAGTCCGGCGTCCTACACATGGACGCTGGATACGACGCCGCCCACTGTGGCGATCGGCTCTCAGCCGTCGGCGGTCAGCAACTCGACGTCTGCGACGTTCACGTTCACGTGCTCCGATCCCGTAGCGCCCGGTTTTACACCGGGCGATCCGGCCTGCACTTTCCAATGCTCCCTCGACTCCGCGCCATTTTCGATCTGTCTTTCACCTTTGACCCTTGGCCTTTTGGCTGAAGGCTCGCACTCGTTCACGGTGCGAGCCGTTGATCCCGCCGGCAACACATCCGCCCCAAGCTCATACACGTGGACGATTGACACGACCGCTCCGTCCGCCCCCGTTGCGGGCAACATCGCGGTGAATCAGAACGCTCCCGGCACGGCAGACTCCGTGCAGGGGTCGGCAGGGTCGGTCGAAGGCGGTGCGACCGTGAAGGTCTGGGCCGACGTGGGCCTGACGACGCTGATCGCGAGCGGCACGGCTGCGGGGGACGGAAGTTTTTCCCCTCTCACGATCGGCGACAACCTCTATGCAACGGTGTACGTCACCGCCACCGACGCCGTGGGGAACCAAAGCAGCTCCACGAGCAAGACGAACGACACCACCCCGCCGAACGTCCCCACCGGCCTCGCGGCCACGCCGGCCGCCACGTCCTTCGCCCTCACCTGGAGCGATGAAAGCGCAAGCGGGACGACGAGCTACAAGCTCTACTACGATACGGACGCGACCGGCCCGCCCTACACCGGCACGGGCGCCACACAAGGCGCCTCCCCCGTCGCCGGGATCGCCACCCCCTCCACGTCGCTCACCGGTCTCCCCGTCTGCTCACGATACTATCTCGTTGTCACCTCCGTGGATGCGGCGGGGAACGAAAGCGTCGCCTCCACCGAAATCCAGCCCCATACCGGAGCGTGTGGCGGCAACGGCACCTTCGCCGCCACCGTCAACTACGGGGCAGGGAGCAATCCTTACTCCGTCACAACGGGCGATTTCAATGCGGACGGCATCTCCGACCTCGCCCTGGCGAACTATGGCACCGACAACGTCTCGATCCTCCTCGGGAACGGGACGGGCGGACAGGGCAACGGCACCTTCGCCACCGCCGTCAACTACGCGGCGGGGACCCAGCCTGTCTCCGTCACGACGGGCGATTTCAATGCGGACGCCATCCCCGACCTCGCCGTGGCGAACGTGGGCAGCAACAACGTCTCGATCCTCCTCGGGAACGGGACGGGCG
>JACPQY010000056.1 GCA_016190245.1 Nitrospirota bacterium
CTTGAACAGCAGGTCCCCCAGGAGGTGGCCGATCTGCGGGACGTTCAGGCGAGCGAGATCCACGACGTGTTCGGCGTGTCGGAAGACTCGGTGGCGGGAGATGGCGATTTCGCCGTGCGGGTGGGGACCACGCTCATGAAGGAACCCGAGCCCGAGTGGGTGCCGCTGCCACTTGTATCCTCCCTGCCGGCCTTCAAGTCGAAGGTGGAACCCGCGTATCCCGAGGCGGCGCGGCGCGACGGGATCGAGGGCCTCGTCATCCTGGAGGTCGGCATTGACGAGAACGGCCGGGCGTTCGAGGTGACGGTTGTTCAATCCGGGGGGCATGGGTTTGATGAGGCGGCGGTGGAGGCGATGAAGAACTCGGTCTTCTACCCCGCCAAGCGGGGCGATCAGCCGGTGGCCGTTCGTCTGCGCATTCCCGTGAGGTTCTCCCTGCGGTGAGCCGCCGCGCCCCCTTCCTCTTTTGTTGCGCCCTCCTGTTCGGGCCGCTCGTGCGCCCGGCGGCGGGTGAAGAAGAAACCTCGTCGAAACAGGACGCCGGCCCGCCCACAACCGCCACCCTTCTCGGTCTAATCCGGGAGAACGGCACGCGCAAAGCGGTGGCCGGGGCGACCGTGACCTTGATGGGCCCGAACAACTTCATGCTGACCGCTTTCACGGAAGATGACGGTTCGTACCGGTTCGATGGTGTCCCGCCGGGGAGCTACCAACTTTCCGTCCTGGCCGCCTCCTATGTGCTCGAGAAACCCAAGACGGTCGAGGTGCGCGCGCGGGCGAAGCCCACCGAGGCCAACTTTTTCCTCACGCCGGACGTCGCGGGCGGGCTCTTCCTCGAGGTGGAAGCCGATCGGGAAAAGCGATCCGTCTCCACGCAAAAGGTGCAGAAGGAAGAGATCCGCCACGTCCCGGGCACGCTGGGCGATCCGCTCCGGGTCATCCAACTCATGCCGGGAGTCACGGTCATGAACGAGGTGTTTGCCGACCTGATCGTGCAGGGAGGCGGGCCGGACGAAAACCGGATCTGGCTCGATCGCACGCCCATGGCTTTTCCCTTCCACCTCCTGAATTCTTCGAGCGTGCTCTCCGGCGAGTTCGTGGAGACGCAGACGCTGCACGCGGCGGGATTCGGCGTGCAATACGGGAACGCGACGGGCGGGGTGCTCGAGATCACCTCGTCGGATGGGAAAGAGGAGGGGATCGCGGGCCACGGGAGCCCCGTGATGGTCTGGGCCGATCAGGCCGAGAAGCTCACGGTCGGACGGACCGAGGGCAGCTTCCAGGCGGGCATGCGGCCAGCCGGCGCGTTTCTCGGTTCCGGGCGGTACCTCTTCCCCCCCCCCACGATCCCAGCCGTGCGCATCCAGGAGGGCGGCCCCACCTTTCAATTCACACCGATCGGTTGGGACTACCAGGGCAAGACCACCTCCAACGCGGGGGGTGCGGGGACGGTCAGGCTGCTCAGCTACGGCTCTTTCGACGAGGAGAAACAAACCATTAACTACAGCGGACCCGTTCCGCGGGCAGGTCAGGAGTTGACGATCAGCTTCGATTTCTTCCAACAGAAGGAGTTCCACACGCAAGGCGTCTTGTGGGATCTTCCGATGGGTTCCACCACCTCGCGGATGTCGCTTTATCGCACCGAGGCGATCGAGGACTTCAAAGTCGGCATGCCCCTCCTCAAGCTCGAGGATTTCATCGATCGGCGCGAGACGGACCGCGGATTCGGCGGGTGGGAGGAGCTGGAGATCCGGCTGGGGGGACACCAGACTCTGTTCCTGGGGACGCAGATCGAGAGGTTCACTTCCAACGTCGCCGGCGTCGCCCCGATCTTCCTCGCGGAGGAGGGGACGGGCGTCCGCCCGCCGGAGGAAATGGGAATGGCCCCCCCGAGGCGTCAGACTTCTCAGGAGGACGAGGAGGAAGAAGAAGAGGACGAGTTCGAAGCCCTCACTTTCGAGCCTTTCAAGGTCGAGGAAACGTACGACACGTTCGGCTACTACGCGGAAGACAAGATCCGGCTTTTCGATCGGCTCACCTTGGCCCCGGGCCTCCGGTTCGAGCGGACCACGCTCCTGTGGAAGAATCCCAACCAACTCCACCGGGACGCGCTGATGCCGCGATCCTACAGCACCCTCCAGATCTTCAAGACCACAAAGCTCCGGGGGGGGTGGGGCATCTACCGGCTCTTCCCAGAGGTGGACCAGGCCACGGATCAAGGGGAGGTGGACGAGGAGGGGAACGTCACAAGAAAGTTCGGCAATCCCTATCTCCTCCCCGAGCGTGCCGAGCATTTTGTTTTCGGGGTGGAACAGAGGCTGACCGACGCCCTTCGCGTAGAAGCGGACGTCTTCCACAAGCGCCTCAGCCGTCTCGTCGTGGGTGAGCCGGAGAGGAACGGCGGGAAGGGATTCGCGGAGGGTGCACAGTTCCTGCTGCGCCACGAGCTCACGCGCCGGTTCTTCGGCTGGATCTCATACTCCTACACGAAGTCCCGTCGCCGCCAGATCCGGTCCGGCGATCTCATCAAGACCTCCTGGGATCAGCCCCACGTCCTGAGCGTCGTCGGCAGCGTGAAGCTCACGCCCGAGTGGATCGTGGGCGCGACGTTCCGCTACACGAGCGGTTCCCCCTTCACCCCGATCTACAACGACGAGAAGCGTGATCCCGACATGGACGAGGACTTGGATGCGGATGCGCTTCCCACGGAGCCCAACTCGGGTCGGCTGAACGATTTCCACCGGCTGGATCTCCGCGTCGAGCGCGTCCAGCGGATCCGGTATGCGGAGGTGACGTTCTTCCTGGATGCCTTCAACGCGTACAACCGGAAGAACGAGATCTTCCGCATCCCGTCATTCGAGGATCCGAGCACGTATATCCCCCTCACGTCGGCCGGTCTCCTCGTCTATGGTGGGGTGGACGCGAGGTTCTGAACGATGCATTTCCTCCGGCGCCATACCCTTCTCCCCCTCACGCTCGCCGTCCTGCTCGCTGCCTGCGACTCGAAAAACGACGATCCCGTTCCTCCCGTCGTCAAGGTCGGAACCGTCGAGGGGAAGGTGACCCCTCCGCTTGCGGGGGCGTTCGTCCGCATTGAAGGCACGTCCCTCGCCACCACCACGGACGCCGAGGGGAAATTCAGGCTCGATCTCGCCCCCGAAGGGCAGCAGCGACTCTGGGTGGAGCACCAAGACGAGGATGGGGCCGTGCGCATGGCCCGCACGCGGATTGTGGTGGAGGCGGAGAGGGCGGGGGAAGTGGACGATGTGAAACTCTCGGCGGCCGGCTCGATCGTGGGCCACGCACGTTTGAAAGAACGGGATCACCACGAGGACGTTGTGGTCACCGTCGCCGCAACCGCCGTGACCGCGCGAACGGACCGCAGCGGCGCGTTCTCGATCCCCGCCGTTCCGGCGGACACGTATTCGCTCACGTTCTCCTACCCCGGTTTTGGGGTGGCTGTGCGCGAAAATATCGAAGTTCATTCGGGAGAGGCGGCCAATCTCGACTCGGTTGAACTGGAGGCCGAGGACGATCCCGACAGCAGCGTCATCTACGGGTCCATCAGGGGGAAGATCACGGACGGCGACGATCACGCCGTCGCCGGCGCCGTGGTGACAACGACTCCCGCCTCTGCGATCGCCGTGGCCGGGGAGGACGGCTCCTACACTCTGCTGGGGCTCTTCCCAGTCATCTACGCCGTGCGCGCCGAGAAAGAGGGATACGTCTCGCGCTCGGCCTACGTGGGGGTCAAGGTGGGGAAGATCGAGACGGCGGACATCGTTCTGAGCCGCCAGCTCCGCCCGGAGATCAAGGGGCATCGCGCCTTGCGGAACAGGCCGCCTGCCGTTTCGCTCCGCTGCCCCGAACTGGCACGGCCCGGCGAGGAAGTGCTCGTTTCGGTCCTGGCTCAGGATTCGGACGGGGATGTTGTGAAGCTCTCACCTTTCTCGGTCAGCCCGGGGATGTTGAATCCGCATTCGGGATCAACCAGGTGTCCAGACGTGGCGGGCGCCGCATGCGCTGAGGTTGACGTGACCGCGCCGGCCTCGGGCGGCCGCGTCGTCGTCGCTGTTTTGACCACGGACGGTCTTCTGGCCGCCGAGGCGCAGTGCGAGATACCGGCTCTGCCGACCCCCACGCGCCCGAACGCCTGTCCGCTTGTCGCGGTCTCGGGGCCGACGAGTACCGCACCGGGGCGCGCCTTGCGCCTCACCGCGGCTACCGCCGATGCGGACGGGGATCCCGTTCTCCTCGAGTGGAACGCCTCGGCCGGAGCCCTGGCCCGTCCGGCAGGTGAAACTGCGGTTTGGACCGCGCCACAGGTCCCCGGCACGTATGAAATTGCGGCGTGCGGCACGGACGGGTTCTGCCGGCCGCGCGCCTGCGGCTCGATCCGTGTCCGCGTGTCGCTTCCGGAAGGCGACACGCATGCCCCCGCCTGCGCCCTCAGCGGCCCGACGGCCGCGAAGGTCTTCGAGTCCGTCGCGCTCACCGTGTCGGCCACGGATGCGGACGGCGATGCGCTCGATTTCTCTCTTGCTGCATCCGGAGGGCGTCTTTCGGCGACGACCGGCTCTCTCGTCACGTGGACGGCCCCCGAGGACGCCGGGGCGTACGCCATCACGTGCATCGCCCGGGACATTCGCGGCGCGGAGGGAACCGCCCAACTCGGCATCGCGGTCGCCGCCCCCCCCCCGGGGAAAACCTGCCCGTCCCTGGTCGTCCGCGGTACGCCCGTTGCCTCACCGGGCGGAAAAGTCACCGTTGACTTTCACGCCACGGACTCGAATTCGCCCGCCGAAACGCTCACTGGCGGCTGCAGCGCGCCGTCGGGCGCCTACAATGTCTCCAACCTCTTTGCCACCGGCGGCGCGAACTTCGAGTGGACCGCACCCGATGCTGCCGGCGCCTACTCGTTCCACTGCTTCGCTTCGAACCCCTTCTGCACGCGATCCTACGCGCACACGGTCTCGGTGGTTCCCGCGTCCCTTCCGCACGTCGCCGTGAGTTGTTCCGAGAGCGTCATCACCGCGGGGATGACCACCACATGCACCGCCACGGCTTCGGAACAGGCCGACTTTCGATGGGCGGCCTCGGGAGGCTCCCTCTCCAATTCGACAGGCTCCGAGGTCAAGTGGACCTCGCCGTCCTGCGCGCGTTGCGGGGGCGCGTACACCCTGGTGGTGACCGGCGCCACCGCCGACGGCAGGGCGAACGCGGCGCTCCACACGTTCACCGTCCTTACGGCCAACATCGCCCCCGAGGTGTGGCTGGACGGGCCGACGCCGGTCGAACCCGGCCGATCGGTTACGCTGCGCGCGCGCGCTGCCGACCAGGACGGATCCCCGGGGTCGCTCACCTGCACGTGGGAAGCAACCGGCGGTTTCCTCTTGAGCATTGAGGGCTGCCAGGACCAGACATGGATCGCGCCGGCCGCGGTGGGGAGCCACACGGTGTGGATCACGGCCAGCGACACCGATCGGGCCGTCCGAACCTCGCTTTCCATCGCGGTCACGTCGGCTTCGGCGAACCAGAGGCCGTTGGGCCTTATCTCGGGGCCGGCCAAGGTGGAGGCCGGCGGCGCGATCGATCTGGAGTGCTCCGCGTCCGATCCCGAAGGCAAGACCGTGGGCTACGCTTGGAGTGCGACCGCCGGGACGTTCTCCTCGGCCACGGGGGAATCCGTCAGCGGGGGGCGCGCCCTCAGCCGGTGGACGGCGCCGAACACGTCCGCCAACGTCACGATCACCTGCACGATGCGCGATGATGCATCGCCCGCGAACGACACCGCCGTCAGCCATTCCGTCTCCGTCTCCGGCATCCCGTCCGGCCGCGCGTACGAGTGCGACGAGCACACGCTGGCGCTTTATCACTTCGATGAGACCTCGGGCGCCGTGGCGCGCGATGCGTGCGGGGGACGCGACGGCCTGGTCCAAGGGGCGGCCCTTGACCACGACGGGATGGCCGGCCGCGCCTTCTCCTTCGACGGTGTGGACGATCTCGTGAAGATGGCGAGCGCCCCGAACCCCGGCGAGGACTCCCAGTTCACCCTCGAGGCATGGTTCAAGCTCAAGTGCGACTGTCCCACCTCCGGCTCCACCATCGTGGGCAAAGGGTCGTCGGGTGACAGCACCTTCGGCCTGAAGGCGACGGGCGCTCAACAGGCCCAGGCTTACCTCACGCCCATGGATCGCTCCTCCACCTCCACGGCCACCTCCGTGCGGACGGTCAACGACGACGCCTGGCACCATGCCGCCGCCGCCTACGACGGACGAACGCTCCGGCTCTACCTGGATGCGACAAAGGAGGCGAGCGTGAACGTGTTCAAGCTTGTCGGCGCCCGCACGTCAGCCCTCTTCGTCGGCGCTGCCGATCAGGACGAGAACGGCTCGGCCGACGCCCTGTTCTTCAAGGGCTGGATTGACGAAATCCGCATCTCCGACATCGCGCGCGCTCCGCAGGAATTCAACGTGCTCCAGGTGAGTCGTGGCCTGGAGTGGGCAAAGCGAAGCGGTAACCCCTTTCTGAGCGCGAGCGCCGTTTGGGAATTGGCCAACGTGGCCTATCCGAGCGTGGTGAAGGTCTCGTCCAACTACCTTATGTACTATCAGGGCGGCACATCGCTGGTGGCGACGAACATCGGCGAGGCTACATCCACGGACTCGATCACTTGGAAGGCGCTCCCATTTCCCGTGGTCACGATCGGTTCGGCCGGCTCGTGGGATGCCGCGGCCGTCCAACAGCCGGCGGTGTACTACGACGGCGCGAAGTACTGGCTGTTCTACGGAGGCAAGAAAACCCTTTCCGACAGCACCACCCAACTCGGCCTGGCCACCTCGACCAACGCCGTTGAGTTCACGAAACACGCCTCGAATCCCCTGTTGGGCGGTGGCGACTCGGCCGCGTGGGATGCGTCCACCTCCTTCCCCGGCAGCGTTGTCAAAGAGGGCGGCGAGTTCCGCCTCTACTACACGGGCTACGAGAAAGTAAACACGAACCCCGGCAGGATAGGCTTGGCCACGTCCCCGGATGGCGTGGCATGGACCCGCTACGCGAGCAACCCGATTCTGTGGACGGGAGACACCGGACAGTTCGACGATACGTCGGTTCAGAACCCGCGCGTGATCAAGGTGGGATCGCTCTGGTACATGTTCTACGAGGGCGTGAAAAAGAGCGGCGTGATGGCGATCGGCCTGGCCACGTCGCTCAACGGCGTGAACTGGACGAAGTCCGACTCGAACCCTGTGATGAGCGCGACGCACTCCTGGGAGGTCCTCAACCAGTTCCAGGGGACGAGCGTGATCCTGGATGGTGAACAGCTCAAGATGTACTACGCCGCGCTCACCTCCACGGGGGCCAAGATCGGCATGGCCTTCGAGATCCCCGAGGTGTTCGTGCCCGGTGGTCCCTTCGTGATGGGGAGCGATTCGGACGAAGGGCTGCCGACGGAGAGGCCCGAACATGTCGTTCGGCTCTCGCCGTACTGGATCGATCGCTTCGAGGTGACGAACGCCGCATACAAGGCGTGCGTGGACACGGGCCCTTGCAAAGATCCCGAAGGCGGCACCAACTCCGCCACGCGACCGGGCTACTTCGGCACCGCCAACTTCGATAACCACCCGGTGCTCCGGCTCACGTGGAAGCAGGCGGATCAGTACTGCCGTTGGATAGGAAAACGGCTGCCGACGGAGGCGGAGTGGGAGAAGGCGGCACGCGGCGCCTACCCGGACGAGCGCCTCTACCCCTGGGGCGATTCCGACCCTTCGTGTTGGCCGGCGAACCTCGAGGGCTGCATCGGCGACACCGAGCCGGTCGGCGCGCGGCCCGGCGGCCTCTCGCCCTTCGGCTTGTATGACATGGCGGGCAACATTGCGGAGTGGGTGGGCGACTGGGCGGACATGGGGTTCTACGCGGTGACCCCTACGCACGATCCCGCCGGCCCGGCCACCGGCAGCCTCAAGCTCGTCCGCGGAGGCTCGTGGAATAGCGCCGATCCCAAGGTCACCGTCCGGGTCTCATACCGGGAGGCCTCCGCCGGGAGCGACACCTTCACGAGCGAGTTCGTGGGGTTCCGCTGCGCGCGGGATCCGTAAGGCATCAGCACAGCTTTGGCGGCTCTCTACCTCCCCCCACCCCTCCCTACAAAGGAGGGGAGTTGCACGGAGCAACAGCAGCTTCCTCCCCTTCGTAAGGGGAGGACAGGTGGGGTCGAGGTACCCCCTTTCGCCGGACGTTCCCGGCTCGTGTACCTCGATCCCAACATCGTCTCCCGACCCGCACCCGCGCGACGCATCCTCGCCCCACTCGCCCTTGGCATCCTCCTCGCCGCCTGCGAGGAGAACGACCTTGGCGACCCTCTCACCGTCCGGACCGCGACGATTGTGGGCGAGATTGAGGAGGGCGGGAAGCCGGTGTCCAAGGCGACGGTCCGGATCGAGGGCACGAACCTGGAGACGCTCACGGGCGTGGATGGCCGCTTCCGCCTCGACCTCGTTCCTCCGGATGAAGAGGGGATCCTCGATGTCGAATACCAGGCGCCGGATGGAATTCACCGCAGGCGGAGGCAGACCGTGGACCCCGAGGCCGGGGAGGTCCTGGACGTCGGCACGGTCGCACTTGAGCGAACGGGATCGGTCTCGGGGATGGTCACGCGTGAAGGAGCTGCGCGGCACGGCGGGACGGATGTCTTCATACCTGGAACGTCGTTTTGGGTGCGAACGGGTTTGGACGGCGCGTTTGAGATTGCCCGGCTGCCCGGCGGGTGGTACAAGGTCGCCGCTCTCGTAACCGGTTACCGCGGTTTCGTTTCCGCCGAGTTCGAGGTGACCCCCGGCGAAACCACCGTGCTCGGCGCCGTCCAACTTCGGCCCGAGGACGAGGACGAGCCACGCGGCGACGTGACGGGCCGGGTCATCAGTCCGATCGGCGTACCCCTCGAACACGCCATCGTGAGCCTCACCCCTAGCCGTGAGGCCGTCGTCACGGGCGAGGACGGGGGATACCGTTTTGAAGATCTGTACGCCACGGAATACCTCGTGCGCGCGGAACTCGAAGGCAAGATCTCGAACAGCGTGCGCGTCACGGTCGAGAAGGGCCAGACGATCACGGCCCATATCCCCCTCTACGCGCAGCCGGATCAGGACAAGCCCGGCCGGGCAGGCTGGAATGCCGCGCCAACCCTGCGCCTGGCGTGTCCCGAGTCCGTTGCCGCCGGGGGACATGCCGATCTCGTGGTCACGGCGCTGGACCCGGACGGGGACCCGGTCACACTTGGCGAGTTCGATGCTTCGGCCGGCTCCATCGCGATTGTCGGCGAGGGCGCAACGTGCGAGCCGGAGCCGGGCGGTGTGTGCCGCCGCGTGCGCTGGGTAGCTGGTGATCGCCCTGGAACCTATGAAATCTCCGTCACAGCAACGGACGGTCAGCTCACCGCGCGCGCCGTTTGCGAGGTGGTTGTGTCGAGCGCCCAATCCACGGCCAATCGTTGCCCTGCGGTGGCCCTCACGGGACCCACACGCGCGCTCGTGGGGCGCACCCTTGACCTCACCGCCGCAGGCTTCGACGCGGATGGAGATCCCCTTTCCTTCGCCTGGCTCGCCGCCGCAGGCCGCCTCGATCGGACGAGCGGGGAACGCGTGGTATGGACCGCTCCGCAGGAGGCGGGCGATTACGGGCTCTCCGCTTGCGTGACGGATGGTCTGTGCCCGCGCGCATGCACCGAGGTGAAGCTCGGGGTGGCCAAGGAGGATGAGAAGAAACTCTTCCCCGCCTGCTACGTCGCGGGTCCCTCCCTTGCCGCGGCCGGCTCGGCAGTCGGGTTGCGGGCGGTTACCTACGACCCGAATGCTTACCCGGTAAGCACGAGCTGGTCGGCCCAGAGCGGCGTGCTCTCCACGGCGGAGGGGGCCGCGGTGAACTGGATGGCCCCACAGCAACCCGGCGCCTACACCGTGAGCTGCCTCGCCCGCGCGGCGAGCGGCTCCACCGTGACGTGCCAGATCGGGATCATCGTCGTGGAAGCGGACGCGGCGAACGCCTGCCCGCTCGTGTCCGTCAGCGGGCCCTCAACCGGTGTGACGGGGATGCCCGCGCGGCTCGATTTCGAGGCCGAGGACGCCGACAACGGCCCTTCGCCCCTCACGCTCACGTGCCGCGCCCCGAACGGGATCTTCTTCACGCACGACATCGAGTCCGATGAGGCCGTGTTCGAGTGGCTCCCCTTCTTCGAGGGCGTCTCCACGTTCGTCTGCGAGGCGAGCGACGGGGCCTGCCTCATGACGCGGTACCACGCAATCTCGATTGCCGAGAAGCCCGACGATCTTCCCCCCATCGTGAGCCTCATCTGCACCGTGGATGAACTTCTGCCGGGCCAGACGACGGTCTGCATCGCGATCGGCGCCGACCCGGAGGACAAAGACGTCACCTTCAAGTGGTCTGCCCCTGCCGGTGCCTTCTCCTCGGCCGCCGGCGAGAGCGTGACGTGGACCGCGCCGCCGTCGAGCGGAGAATACGCTCTCACCGTGACCGGTGGAGACGGCGCCCATGAGACCCAGGCCTCCTCTGCGATTCGTGTGAAGCGGCCGGTCGCAGGACGTCTTGCCGGCGGATCGGGCGCCGAGGGCGTGTTGGGGGAGTACGCCTGCGATCCCAGCACCATCGCGCTGTATCATTTCAGCGAGACCGACGGCCCGCCCGTTCGGGACGCGTGTGGATCCCTTGACGCCACGCTCCGAGGGGCCTCGATCGCAGGACCGGGCCAACGCGGCAGGGGTTACTACCTGAACGGGGTCGAGGATTCCGTCGAAGTCGCTTCCGCTGCGGTGGCCGGTCTCGCCAACGGGACGATAGAGCTCTGGGTGAAGCCGGTGGATACCCGTCAGGACTACGACCTCCTCTACCGCAAGGGAGAGGAGGGGAAATGGGATGTGCGAGTCCAGTACACCGTTCGAACGCAGTCATGGGGCCTGACATGGGACGACGATTGCTCGGGAGCGAGGCAGAAGCTCTCTCAAGACTCGGCCACGGATCCCGGCTACCACCACCTCGCCATCACGTGGGATGGGACGACGTGGAGAATGTATCAGGACGGCATCCTGGGCGTGGTCGCGCCCGATGTGTACGGTCTTGCGGAGCACGCAGAGCCGTTGGTGGTCGGCCGATCTGTTCCGGGCACGGAGAGACCTTTCCGGGGCTGGATAGATGAGTTGCGCATCTCCGATCGCGCCCGCGAACCGGAGGAGTTCAGAGTCCTCGATCGGCCGGAATCGCCGCTCTGGTCGGCGAAGTCCAACATGCCCACGGCCAGGAGCGAGGTGGGCCTCGGTCTCGCGGCAGGCAAGCTCTACATCCTCGGCGGGCGCACGGCCGGCACGCAGGCCACCGGAGCGAACGAGGTGTACGATCCGCTGAAGGATTCGTGGGAGAAAAAGAAGGAACTGCCCACGCCACGATGGGACGCGGCCACCGCGGCGGTTGGGCGGCTCGTCTTCGTCATCGGGGGGGCGCGCTACAAGGACAAGCACGAGCTCCTGGCGAAGACGGAAGAGTACGACACGGATGCCGATACGTGGACGACCGGACCGAACTGGCCCAAGCCGCGTTTCGGTGCCGCGGCCGCATCCGTTGATCAACAGGTCTTCGTGGTCGGCGGATCGTCCGGGATTGATGGTGACGGGAATCTCGCTCGGCTCGATCGGTACGAGCCCGTCACTCGCACGTGGTCCGAGCGCGCACCCATGCCCACCCCACGCTCACGTCCGGCCGTGGCCGTGCTGGGCGGCGAACTCTACGTGATCGGCGGCAAGACTGACACGGGTTTTTCGCCCGTCAATGAGCGCTACAATCCTCGCACAAATTCTTGGACGCCCCTCGCGGCCATGCCGACGGCGCGCAGGGCCGCCGCGGCGGTGGCGGTTAACGATTTCATCTATGTGATCGGCGGCGAAAACGACGCCACCCTCGACCTCGTCGAGGCCTACGATCCGGTGAAGGACACGTGGACCTCGCTCGATGAGTTCCCGGACGCGCGGTACGGACACGTTGTCGGCTCCTTCCAAAGATTCATTTCTGTGATCGGCGGTCGCAACGCCGATTCCATCCTGTCGAGCGTCCAACAGGGCTTCCTCCTCCCTCCCTCGCCGGAGTAGCCCGTCCGGCGGGTCTCCCCCCGGCAGCGGCGAGTGGAATTGAGGCGAGGGGGGCGCTAACATCGGAACGATGGCGGGCGAGTCGTCTTCTCGGGGGCCAAGGTCGGGCATTGCCCGGATGCTCAAGCTGGGCGGGCTGACCACGCAGGTCTCCGCCAGCTACTTTCTGCACAAAGTGGCCTCGCCGTTCCTCAGCGAAGAGAGGCGCGAGGCGGCGCTCGTCGCGAAGCACCTCAAGAATGCGGCGCGTGTCCTCTCCGTCTTCAAGCAGCTCAAGGGACCGCTCCTCAAGGTGGGCCAGATGCTCTCACAACAGGAATTCCTGCCGGGCGAGTTCCTCCGCGCCCTCACGGATCTCCACAGCAACGTCCCGCCCATGGAATACCCCGTCATCCGAAAACAGTTCATGAAGGAGTTCAAGGCGCCTCCGGAGAAGGTGTTCAAGTCGTTCGAGAAGGAGGCGTTTGCTGCGGCCTCCCTCGGCCAAGTCCACCGCGCCGAGCTCCCGAACGGGACGACCGTGGCGGTCAAGATCCAGTACCCCGATGCCGTGAAACTCGTGGAGTCCGATCTCGGCGTCCTCAAGACGGGCATCGCACTCCTCAAGGGCGTGGCGGCCGACCTCTTCCGGGAACAGAAACTGGATCTCTCCGAGGTGTACGACGAGATCGCGGAAAACCTTTACCGCGAAGTGGACTACGAACTCGAAGCGAAGAACGCGAAGGAGTTCCGACAGCTTTTCAAGGACGAGGAGGACATCGTCGTCCCGCGCGTGTACGAGGACTACTCCACGGGGCGGATCCTCGCGATGGAGTACCTGGAGGGGGTTCCGATCCTCGAGTTCATAGACTGGGTGATGGATGCGCAACGCGACGGTCTCCCGCTCCAATTCAGCTCCGGAAAGGCAGAATGCGGCCAGTGGCTTGCCGAGCGGCTGGGGAATTTCTACTGGAGGCAGTTCTTCCGTTTCGGTCTGATCCACGGGGACCCTCATCCGGGCAACTACCTCATTCTTGGACCCGGGCGCGGCGACGGCAACGGACTTCCCCGGCTGGGCGTGATCGATTACGGGTGCGTCCGCCGGTTCCCCGGGACGTTCGTGCAGGACATGGCCGGCCTGCTTAGAACGGTCATCCGCGGGGAGAAGGAGAACGCGGGACCGTACTACGAGCGCGTCGGGCTCATGCTCCCGGGCGAGGATCCCAATCTCCTGTGGCCGATCAGCCGCGTGTACCTGGCCCCTCTGCTCGAAGATCAGCCCTTCGAGGTGCGCTCGCTCGACGTCATCCGCCAAGGGACCGGCATCGCCAAGCACCTCCTCCGCCACCGATACCTGCCGCAGTACCAGCGGGAATTCGTCTTCATCGATCGGAACGTCGTTGGGTTCTGGTCCTATTTGATGAAGCTGCACGCGCGGATCAATCTGCACCGCCTGCTCATGTCCTACATCGCCGAGGGACCGCTGTACGACGGCGAGGGAGAGCCGCGGTATCCGGTGCGCAAGGGGAAGAAAAAGAAGAAGTGAGCGCTTGCCGCGATTATTGTGCGGGACGAGTCTTGGTGGGGTTTATGGTCCTTGAGATTGCTTGTTGACTCCAACATTCTGGCCTTTGGCACATTCTCGTGGGACTTGAAGACGCACCCGTGAAGGCCATGTTCCATGCGGCCCTTCCTGGGCCGCAACCTATCATGGCCCCATGCCATCCTCGGCAAGGGGGTGCGGCTACCACACAACTTGGGAC
>JACPQY010000057.1 GCA_016190245.1 Nitrospirota bacterium
CCCCCCAAGAGCTGAGCCGTGGCCCACCCCGCTCCCCTCGTCGATCATTTCGGGCGAACGATCCGCAAGCTCCGCATCTCCGTAACCGACCGCTGCAACTTCCGCTGTATGTACTGCCTCCCTGATGGGCTCGCCTCCTCGGGGTACGCCAAGAGCCAGATCCTGCGTTTCGAGGAGATCGAGCGCATCGCTCGGATCCTTGTGCGGATGGGGGTGGACCACCTCCGACTCACCGGCGGCGAACCTCTCCTGCGATCCGCGCTTCCTGACCTCGTTGGGCGACTCTCGTCTCTCACCGGCGCGGCGGGCCTCGCACTCACCACCAACGGCTATGCCCTCGGGCGCGAGTGCGCCCAGCTTGCCGAATCGGGCCTCACCGGCATCAACGTAAGCCTTGACTCCCTGCGCCGCGGCCGCTTCGCCATAATGTCGGGGATGGACGCGCTCGACCGCGTGCGGCACGGCATCAGCGCGGCTTCTGAGATCGGCCTGGCCACAAAAATCAACTGCGTCCTCATCCGGGGCGTGAACGACGATGAAGTCGAGGACCTCGCGACCCTGGCGCGCGACAATCCCTACGAGGTTCGCTTCATCGAGTTCATGCCCTCCAGCGGTTCACTCCTGTGGGACCGCTCCCGCGTCGTTCCCTCGGTTGAAGTTCTCGATCGGCTGTCCCGTCTCGTTCCGATTACGGAGGCGGGCGCCCACGCATCCGGCCCGGCTCGCGTCTACCTCCCGGCGGGTTGGGCCGGAAAATTCGGGGTCATCCCCGCAGTCACGGATCCGCCTTGCCCGAGTTGCGACCGCCTACGACTCACGGCCGACGGTCACGTCCTCAGTTGCCTCTACGGGAGGGATCGCGACAACAACCTGCGCGACCTTCTCCGAGCCGGGGCCACCGATTCGCAGGTCGAGTCGCTCATCCGCCGAGTCGTCTCCGACAAGCCCATTGGCTCGATCCTCTGGCTAAAGCCGGAGGTGGCTGCCCCGCACCTCCCGCATGTCGAGCAAGACCGGCTCCAGCCTCCGCTGATGTGCTCGGTGGGAGGCTGACGGCCGGGGAACATGGACGGATCTCCGCGTGGCCGGCTCAGTCCTTGGAGGTCCGCAGACCTCGTATTCCCAATACTGAGAATTGAGGGGCGCAGGGCGGAAGCGGCTCCAAGCCTCCACGCAAGCACACGAAACTTGACGCATATCAAGTAATTGGTGCGAGTCCATGGCACGAGCCTTGCGGTCCTCAACAGAAGATATGGGCGTTCTTCTGCAGCCTTGCACGAATTGTAGGGTGCGCCCCCACTGCTTCTTCGTGGATCTGGCAGGGTCGGAGCGGGACCAATTTGAGGAGCGCCGCGTCTTCAACCGGTACAAGAAAAACCAGGTCGTCGTCTACGAGGGCGTCGAACCCCACGGTGTGTACTTGCTCTGCGAAGGACGGACCACGGTTTTCAAGACGGATGAACAGGGCCACCAGCTCACGGTGCGCCTCGGCCATCCGGGCGAGTTGATCGGCTACCGTTCACTACTCCTCAGCAAGCCCTACTCCGCCTCTGTCGCATCCATCGAGACATCGGTCGTCGCTTTCCTCGACCGGGGGTCCTTCTTCGACATCCTTGACAGGAGCCGGCCCACAACGTCGCGGCTCATCAGGAACCTCGCCCTCCAGCTCGGGCAAGCGGAAGACAAGGCGCTCAAGATGGCTTATCACTCCTCCACGCGACGAATCGCGGAACTGCTGGACGGCGTGAAGCCCCAGGAGAAAACGAATCACACGGATGGACCGATCCTCCTGCCCCCATTGCGGAGGCAGGATCTGGCCGACATGGCAGGACTGGCCTTGGAGACGACGATCCGCGTCCTGAAGTCCATGGAGCAGGAGGGCGTCATTCGCATGAAAGGCCGGCTCATCACCATTCTCGACACACGCAGGCTGACCGAACTGGCACAGCCGCTCCACTGAGCGGCCCCCGTGTAATCCCCTTCTACAGGAACCCGTCGCACCCCGCCCCCCACCCGCCCTCACCTGCACGAACTATTGACCCAGGTCATGTTTCTCTGCCACTGACTAGGGGCAGTATGTCTTGATGGGTGCAGTGTTATGTTGAACCGGGGGGCCGATCCCGCTACCACCCACCAGACGACTCGCGAACCCCGTAGACTCGCGCTCACTCTACCCTTGGACGAGGCTTGGACCACAGCCTTGACTCCGCTGGGGACGCACCAGTGCTACCAGCCCGGCCAGATCATCTTCTACGAAGGCCACATGCCGCTGGGTATCTACCTCCATCAGACCGGGCACATCACGCTGCTCAGGGGCAGGCGACCCGTCCGCCAGTGCGCGGTGCCGTGCGTTCTGGGGCTTCAACTCCTTTTCATGAACGCGCCCTATCCGTACTCGGCGCGAACGGAAGACACCGTCTCGCTGATCTTCGTCCCTCGCACCGCGCTTACACAGTTTCGCGCGACCCGCGAGGACCTTTACCACGCGATCGAGAAGGCCGCGCTGGGCGCGTAGCCCCATCCGTCCGAGAGGCACCGCCGCGTAGGGTAGCATTCCCATGCCTCCGATGGGACGGAGCGATGGGAATCGCTCCCTACCGCAGAAAGTTTTTCCCCGGTCGCGGTAGCCGCGGGCCATGTTCCATGCCGCACCATCCGTGGTGCGGCGACATATCATGGTCCCATGCCCTCCGTGGCATGGGGCTTTAGCCCGCGTCCGAAGAACGCACCCTGAAGGGTGCGCCTGCCTCCGCGGCGCAGGGGAGTGCCGTGCAATACAACATGGTGAGCACGCTAATCTTGCGTTGTGCTGCTAGCCCCGCACCCCGACCCAGTACGAGACACGGCCCATCATGGTGTCAATCCGGTAGATCCCGCTGAACCCCGCGTTCTGCATCTGCCTGCGGATCTCGCCCTCGGTGTGCGTGCGCCCGCCTTCGTTGAAGAACAGGTCCATCGCCGCCTGAACGGCCGCTCCGCGAGGTGTCAGCCGATCCTCACCGAGCCGCGGCTCCCACACCACCACCCTCGCGCCGGGGCGGAGCGACTCGTGCGCCTTCTCCAGAAACCGCTTCCCGAAACGATCCACTGGCTTGAGTGAGAGCTTCCGCGTCAGGAAAACTAGGTCGTAGCCATCCCCCGTGTCGTCCCACTTATCGCGGTACGGATCGCCCGCGTGATCGTGGAAGCTCTCCACGCGACTCCGAGGGATGCCGTGCTCCTTCATCAGCGTAGGGATCTCCGCCACGAGGTGCGGCAGGCACGCGAAGACCACGCGAGCCTCCTTGTTGCGATCGAGCACCGCCTTGGCGAACGTCACCCCGGCGGAACCCACGATGAAGCGCCGCACGCTCCGCACGTCCAGCGTGCGCATGAGCTCCCGGTGCGCCAGTTTGAGTTGGCTGTTGATGACGTGAATGTAGGCCGTGGCGCTCGGGTTCTTCGCGTCGAAGATGCTCATGCCCTTTGGACTCTTCCCCGTTCGGAGCGTATCCGCCAGTTCGCCGAAACTGGTCCACGCCGCAGATAGCAGTTCGATCGCCGGCGCCGCGCTGTTTTCGACGCCCGCCCGCAGGAAGTGGCGCGCGAAAGGCGTGGGCGAGTACTTCTGCCCCGTGCGACGGAGGTATCCCAGCGCCGTCAGCGCGTCCAGGAAAGGAACGATCGCCACGTCGTTGAGGCGGAGCAACCGGGCCAGTTCGGGCGCGGCGGCGCCGCCATCCGGGATCCTCTCGAAAAGCCCCACTCGATGGGCCGCCACGAGGAGAACGACGTTCTGATACGCTCCGAGTTGCCCCGTGAGGCGCTGGAGATCCTTCTGATGCGCCAGGAAACGCAGGGCGGTTCCATTCGACAGCGAGAGCGTCAGGCTGAGGCCTTGAATGGCCCGGCGCGTGGACTTAGGCAGCGGCAGTCGCTGGGAGGCGTGCTGGACCCGGCCGGCGAAGGCGCGCAGGCGTTCAATCGTCGTGGATTCCGGAGCAACAGACGTAGCCATAGTGTTCTCCTTTCGCTACAAAGGATGGGTGCGCCGCGCCAGCGGCAGCCTTGTTTTCAAGTTGTCTGACCAAAAGGCAATAACGGGGCGTTGGGACAGGTCCAGACTCCTCAACTCCTGTCCGATCGTGTGGCGACCCAATTCGAGAGTGACGGTGCGAGCAGGCACGATCTTGAGATGGCCCCGCGTCGGGATCGCCGTCTCCAGGATGGATCGGTCTTTCAGCGTGTAGAGCACCATGTCGGGCGCCGGAACCTTCGGCCCCCGGCCGAGGCGAAGTTTCAATGAGAGGATCGATCCGCCCCGACCCGCGTTTGCCTCGCAGCAGAGGTGGTCGCCGCGGCGATCCACCCGGATGTCCGCCAGAATCTTCGGAAAGCCCCAGATCTCCTTTCCGGCCTCGAGGGCGATTTTCGTCGTCACCGGCAGATGGCGCATGTAGCCCCCGAGCCGCCCCCAGCGCGTCCTGGAGAGAGCCACATTCGCCAGAATCCCGCGCACAACGGGCCGATGCAGAACGGGGATGATCACAGCCAACTCATTATATGCCCCGATCGTGGTGTCGCGATAGCCGAACGCGGCCAGCGTCACCCAGCACTTCCCGCGGAGAGCGGGCGCGTGAAGGTCACCGGAAGGAAGGAGTTGGCGGACCTTCTCCGCATCCGCGGAGTACGTGGCGGAGAGCGCCGTCAGATCCCGATAGAGAATCGGAAGGTCCACCGACCCCTCCGGAAGCTCGAATCTTGTTTGCTGCACCCCATCCGGAAAGGCCATTTGACTCTCCTATCACGAGGGGAACGCCTGGCGCCAACACGCCGCGGGAAGTGCAGCAAGCCCCGCTAGTCCAGCCACTCAATCTCCAGTTCTTTCCGGTCCGACGGCTGGTCGTAGAGGGTGCCTTCCCACGGGTAGCCCACAGTGGAGACGGAGACGATCGTCCACCCTTTCGGCACGTGCAGCTTTTTCTTCATCTTGCGCGAGTAGTTGAGGAACTTGGCAAAGCCGATCCAACACGTCCCGAGGCCCACGGCGTGGGCGGCCAGGGCGAGGTTCTGCGTGGCGGCCGAGCAGTCCTCCATGTACGTCTGCGATCTTGTGTCGCCGAGGACGAGAATCAGGGCCGGGGCCTTGTGATAGGTGTCGGTGGTCTTGTTCTCGGTGAGGCTTCGCATCCCTTGGAAGATGCGGGGGTCCATCGTCTTAAACAGCCCTGGCTGGAGGAGCCGGAACAGCCCTTTCAGCAGCTTCCACTTGAGTTCCGGCCGCGTGAAGACATTAAGTGTGAGGTCCATCCCTTTGAGTGTAACGGCTCGGATCTCGTCGAGTAGCCCCCGATTGCGGACGATCACGAACTTCCACGGCTGGGCATTCATCCCCGACGGCGCCCAACGGGCGAGGTCCACAAGATGGCGGAGGACGTCGTCCGGCACGGGTGTCTTCTCGTACAGGCGGACACTGCGGCGGCTGCGGATGAGGCGTTCGATCTCCTCGACGGGATAGGGCTGCTTCTCCTCAACCGGCGGCGACGCACGCAGGGGTTCGGCCACCGGCTATCCCTTTGCCTCAGCGAGCTTGGCCTTCGCGGGGGCCAGACCTTCGTAGGGCGGATAGTCCTTCAGCGGCACGTAGCCGATCTGGCGCGCGGCAGACAGGATGCGATGTTGCCCCACGACTTCGATGGCTCGCTGCCCGCAGCTCACCTTGCAGTTGCGGCAGCCGATGCAGACCACTTCGCGTCGGACGACGCGGCGCTCCACGATCTTGAGGACGCCCATGGGGCACGTGCGGACGCAATTGGCGCACAGGTCACACCGCGCATGGTCCACGAGAATCTCCGGCCCCTCGATCTGGCCGTTCAGGATCAACATGTCAACACAGCGTGTAAACGTTGGCGGCCTTGGGATCGAATGAGGAGCGCAGGAACTCGTCCTTGGGTTTCTCGGAAGGGGTTTTGGGGATCTCGGGGAGCACCTGGATGTAGCTGGGGACGAAATTGCGCGGTAGAGCGGCCCGACAGCGTTCGGCGATCCTCGCGTGATCGATCTTGGCCCCGTCGTGCGGCGCCACGGCCGCGACCAGATCCACCTCGCCCGGCGCTCCCGATGCCGCCGGGACTCCGTACACGTACACCTCGGTGATCTCATCAAGGTCGCCTATGACTTTCTCGACCTGATCCGTGGGCACGAAGTCGCCCTGCCGCCGGAGGCTCCGACCCTTCCGGTAGTCGAAGAACATCCAACCTTCGGCATCCATATGCCCCATGTCGCCGCTTCGAAGCCACCCGCCCCGCGTCTTGTCCTTCGAGGCAGAGGGATTCCTCAGATACTCCACCTGGGTCTGCCCCACCTTCATCCGCGAGATGATCTCTCCCGCACTCCCGGGCGGCACATCCCGGTCTTCCTCGTCCACGATACGGAACTCGATGATCCCGGGAACGCGCGCCTTGCCGAACGTGCCGTGCGGCCCCTGCCCGATCGGTCTGCACGTGAAGCCCCCTTCCACGCTCGCGTACCACTCGAGGATCCGCAGGTTGAAACGCTTCTCGAAGTCGTGCCACAGCGCCATGGGAAAGCCGGCGCTCACGACCATCCGGACAGGGTTCCTGGCGTCGTCGTCCCGTCGCGGCTCGTTGTGGATCCCCGAGGCCATGCCGCCGAGCAGCGAGAACGAGGTAACACCATGAGTGCGCGCGATGTCCCAGATACGCCGTTTCGTGAACCTGCGGCTGATCACAGCCGGGATCCCCAGCTCCAGCGCGGGATAGACCGTCACGCCCTGGGCGTTCCCGTGCGAGAGGGACAGGCCCGTGTACAGGACATCCGTCGGACGGTACCCGAAGAAAAAGCCAAGCATGGACATGAAGAAGAACCGCGCATTGGGCTGGACCACGCCCTTCGGGTTTCCCGTGGTGCCCGAGGTGTAGATGACCTGGAAGGGCGCCATCATGTCTCGATTCCAGTCCTTGCGGTCCACCTCTCCTGACTTCGCCATCAGAGGTTCGAGTGGCTCGAAGTCGGCGAAGCGCGAATCACCCGCCGCGCCGAACACGAGGACGTCGCGCACGCCCTGCATGCGCGGTCGCAGGGCGCGCACTTCGCCCGCCAGGTCCGCGGCTGCGAGCAGGAGCTTCGATTCGGAGTGGTCCACGATGTAGGTGAAGAGATCGCCTCTGTTCCTCGGGTCAATGGGCACCGCCACAGTTCCGGTGAGGGACGCGGCAATCAGCGCGTACAGCACCTCGGGGTCGTTTGGCGCGAAGAGCGCGAAGCGGTCACCCCGACGAAGCCCCTTTTCCAGGAGCGCGGCCGCCATCGCTTGGGAGCGGTCGCGCAGTTCGCGGCAGGTGATGGAGGCGGGCGGGCCGTCCGCCCTTTCGAAAACACAGGCGACGCGATCGGGCGTGGATTGCGCCCGGCGTTCGACCTGGTGACCGAGGATTGCCGGGTGGAGGCCGTTCCCGACCATGCGGAGCCGCGCCACGAGCATATGCCCGAGGGCGCGCAGGACGGGGCGCCCGTACATGGATTCAGCGCGCGAGGATGTGCACGGCCATCGCGGCGGCTTCGTTCCCGAGCGCGCCGCCGCCGTTCTGCGTCAGCCCGAAACGCGCGCGCTCCACCTGCCGCTCCCCGGCCTCGCCACGGAGCTGCCAGACAATTTCCGCGATCTGCGCGATGCCCGTCGCACCGACGGGATGCCCCTTTGCACACAGGCCGCCGCTCGTATTGACGGGGACGCGTCCGCCAAGCGTTGTCGCACACTCGTCCACGAGCCGCCCGCCCTCGCCCTCCCGGCACAGGCCCAACTCCTCATAGGCCAGAAGCTCCGCGGCCGAGGTCGCATCGTGCACCTCGACCACGTTCAGGTCGCCCGGTCCCACGCCCGACGACTCGTACGCCTTCTTTGCTGCCCGCTCGACAATGTCCGGCTCGCCAAAGGCCCGATCTTTCCCGGACACGAGCACCGAGGCCTTCACCCAGACCGGCCGCGCGCCCAGTCGTCGCGCCGTCGCCGCATCGCAGAGAACCGCCGCCGCCGCTCCGTCCCCCAACGGGGACGTCATCGGCCGTGTCAGAGGCTCCACCACGAGGGGGGCGGCCATGACTTCCTCCAGCGTGGTCGTCTCGCGGTACTGGGCGTGCGGATTGAGGCTGCCGTGGTAGTGGTTCTTCACCGCGATCTTCGCGAAATGCTCTTTCTTGGTGCCGAAGCGCTCCATGTGGAGCCGCCCCATCATCGCGTAGAAATCCATGAACACGCTGCGAGAAGAACCCGACCCGGCGCTCGGCTTGTCTCCCTGCGCCTCTTTGAGAGCCGCAGCGATCTGCGTCATGAACTCGACGTCCACGGCGCTGCCGAGGGCACGGAACGACTTCTTCTTGTCCTCGTCATAAAGCTTCTCCACGCCCAGCGCGAGCACCACGTCGTACAGCCCCGCCGCCACGCCCAGCCATCCCAGGTGGAATGCCGTGGAGGCACTGGCGCAGGCGTTCTCGGCATTGACGATCGGGATCGCCTCGATGCCGAGGGGCCGCAACAGGACCTGTCCCCGGATGCACTCCTGTCCCGTCATGAGCCCCGCCATCGCGTTGCCCACATAGGCAGCTTGGAGGAGCGTGCGATCCACCGAGGCATGCTTGAGGGCCCCTTCCACCGCCTCCCGCGCGAGGTCCTTCAGCGAGCGCTCGGGAAACTTCCCGAAGTGCGTCATCCCCACTCCGATGACCGCCACGTCTCTCACGCGCTTGCCCCCCCCCCGTCGGCCAGCCATGGCTCGGCGATCTTCAGGCGCTGGATCTGGTTCGTGCCCTCGTAGATCTGTGTCAGCTTCACGTCGCGATAGGCCTTTTCAAGTCCGAACGGCCTCGCTGCTCCGAACGGCGCGGTCAGGTCTATCAGTCGCGAGCAGGCCTCCATCGCCACGTCGCTGGCAAAGCATTTTGACATCGCGGACAGCGCAGGATCGGGTGGGAAGGTTACCGCCGCCCTCCAGACAAGAGTGCGCCCGGCTTCCAGCTTCATGGCGATATCGCCCAGTTCGTGCTGCCAGAGGCGATCCGAGAGATGCCCCTGCCCGCGCGCCCAGGCGAGGGTTTTTTCGAAGGCCGACCGGGCGGCACCCAAAGCGATGGCACCGACGCCGGGCCTCGAGAGGTCAAGCGTTTGCTGGTTCAGCCTCCATCCATCGCCCTCGGGCCCCACGCGATGATCGTCCGGCACGAAGACATCCTCAAAGATCAGCTCGGCGGCCGGGCTGGCCCGCTGGCCCATCTTGTCCTCGATCCGCCCCACGGAGAAGCCGGGCGTGCCCCGGCGAACGACGAAGGCCGTCCACGACTCCACGCCGCGGGCCTTGTCGAGGGCGGCGAAAACCGTCACGAACTCCGCGAGGTTCCCACCGGAGATGAAACACTTTCGGCCGTTCAGGACGTATCCTCCGTCCTTCCGGCGGGCAAATGTGGTGAGCCGCGCCCCCTTGCTCCCTTCGGGATCTTCCACGTCGGACCCCGCCGATGGCTCCGTGATCGCAAAGGCGAAGAGTCCGGGGCGCTCGCCCCGACAGGATTTCGCCACCTCGGGGAGGAATTTCTTCAGGATCTTCGGGTCGAAGCTCAGAAACAACGGAAGGAGCCCCAGCGTGTGTGCGCCGTACAGGACGGCCACCCCCGAGCACGCCGCCGCCAGTTCCTCGGTGAAAACGACCCCCTTGAGGAGGCCGTGGCGGAAAAAATCCATGAGACGGAACTCGCCGCCGTAGCGGGTCGGGACGAGGAGCGTCAGCCAGCCCGCACGCGCCCCTTTGCGCAACACTTCCATCTGGTGGGCCTCCTCGTGGGCCTGGTCGAGGCGATCCACGTCGCCGGCCACCTCGCGCTGGAGCCATTCCCGCAAATCGGCCCGAAAGCGCTCCACCGCACGAGGAGCCTTGAGGGGATCCCGCCACCCTTTCTTCGCAAACATTTTCCGACCGAGCCAACTGTAGACGTCAGCCACGGGGCGCAACCTCCTCCGCCGATCCCCCGGCCTCGGCCAGGAGATGCACGTTCGAGCCGGCCAATGTGCACAGGGTCTTTGCATCTCTCGCGCGTTTTTCGAGTCCGTAGTCTCGCATGTAGCCGTACCCCCCGAGACACTGGATGGCATCGAGGCAAACCTGCTCCCCCATCTGGGTGGCGAAGACCTTCGCCAATGTCGGGAGTTTTCCGGACTCCGTTTGTTCGAGTGCGTGTTCCGCAAGGCACGCCGCCGCCTCCACCCGCATCTCGGCCGAGCCGAGCAGGTGGCGGATGACGGGATTCTGGGCCAAAAGACCCCCGCCCTGATATCGCTCCCCGGCATACGCCTGGGCACCACGCAGTGCGGCGCGCCCATTCGCCGCCGCGATCGTCGCGAGCCAACCCAGTGCGATGGACTCGCACCGGCGGCGGAGGACGCGAGCGCCATCAAGCGACTGCACAAGAATCTTCGGGCCAACCACCGTGTGATCTACCTCGAGCCCCGGTCTCAATCGGCAGGCGCGCAGGCCGAGGTTGTCCTCCGGCTCTCCCGCGCCATTCATCGCAATCCGCACAAACGCCCCTTCGCTCTCGGACTCCGCGTACACCGTCAGCTCTCGCGAGGCTGAAGCCCCGAATGCCAAGCCGATCCGCCCGCTCAAGCGCCAACCATCGGCTTCCCGCGCAAGCCGCAATGTCCCTCCAGCCATGTAGCCCACACTCCCTGGACACCCTCCTCCATCCGACTCACAGACCCCTTCTGCCCCGGCCAGGAGGAAGGGCAACCATGCCGCGTAGTCCGCCCAGAGGGCGGACGCCACGCCGGCGCACTCCTGGGCCACGGCGCCCAGGATCCTCGCCGTCGCGCGAGGCTCCGCGAGCAGCGCCCGCGTCTCCGGTCGGACATCGAGCCCGTACCGCGCAAGCACCGGCGCCAGATCCTGCCAAGCCTCGGCGGACGCGGGCGAATCGAGCCGCGCGAGTCGCCCCGGCAGCTCCGCTCGCGTCAACTGCCCTACGCTTCGCGCGACTTCGTCAAAGACAGCCTCTTGCGTCACGACCGCCCGCCCGACCTGGAGAAGTAAAGGTCCATGTCCGTCAAAATGGCTGAAACGATCGCGCTGGCGATGCCGGAATCGAGGGAGTGGAAGCGGTCCAGGATCGCCCTCACGGGCCAGCCGAGGTGGCGCACGTCCCCTTCGAGGCCGAACAGAACGGCCGCGTGGTGATCGAGCGGCACAACTTCCCAGTAGCCGTTGAAGCGCACAGTCCGGCCGTCGCGAAGCACGAAATCAATCCTGTGCTCGGGGTGCTCCGTGACATCCATGGTGAGATCCACACCGATGCGCACCATCGAGACGTGGACGCCGAACTTCATCCGAACTTCCGCGCGCGTATCGTCGCGATGGACCAGCTTCTCGGACGCGATCACGCGCAGGACCTCCGGATGACTCCCATAGTCCGTAAGAAATCTCCAGACCTTCTTCGGCACCGCGGCAACCTGGACGGCTCCCGACGACGCCGCCGTCGCCCCCGGCTTGCTCTTGACCATCACGGGCCCGTGCTTCAGCGCGGCCTTGAGCTGGGCTACGGGGAAAACCTTGGCGATCTCGATCACGACGCTCCTCCCGCGGGCCCCCGTCCCCCCCGATTCACGGGAAGGACGGAGACCTTTTCTCCCAATTCAGGACGCGCGCCGATCATCACGCCTTTGCGGGTTGGGCCGCCGCCTGCGGAGCGGGTGCGCAGATGGCCCCCAGCGCCGCACCGCCAACAAGCGCCACGATCAGGCCGTGGGTCCATCCCGCTACGACGACGGTGAACGGTACCGGTAGCATCGAGTACGAGAACAGCTCCCCCGCGACCCGGGTGATCAGCCACAGGATGAGCCCGTAGATGACTCCCTTCTTCGCTCCCTCGCCGGGAATGCCCTTGTGGAGCACGGCGAATCCGAGCGCCACCATTAGACCGCTGAAGAGATCGGTCAGAGGCATCCCGATCCTCCAATACGCGCTGTCCATCGGGCGCCAAATGCCCGCGGTCTGCTCCATCGCGCTTGCAAACAGAACACCATACACGAGCCAGCCGGCCAGCTCGCTGATCACGCCGAAAACAAGGCCACCGACTATTCCCCGAGTCGTCTTCATAGTGTGTTTCCTCCTGACGGTTGAGTCATGTGGGTCGAGGCCACTCCGCTCGACGGAAGTCAATGCGCGTATCGCGATCGCTCTGGCCGGGCTGCCGGAGCGCCAGCACGGGCCGGAAATACGGGTAGTTGCCGGCCAACTCGATCGGGTTGATGGGGCTCGCCAGGACGTTCCGGTAGCCCATTCCGCCTCGGAACTGATAGTTCTCCCAAGCGTGGTAGATCACGGCCTGCCCGGGGCGGATGGAGGACGACACCTTGGCACGAAGCACGAACCGGCCAATGTCGTTGAAGACCTCGATTGGGTCCTGGTCACGCACCCCGCGCGCCCGGGCATCCTCCGGGCTGACGTACGCCACCGGCTCACCCCTTTGGAGGCGCAGCATGACAGGATCGGAGCGCCAAGTCGAGTGGATGCTCCAACGGGTATGGCCCCCCGTCAGAATCAGCGGGTAGCGACGACCGCCCGCGAAAGGCGGATCCTTGTGCGCGGGGAGCGCCTCGCCGAGTTCCAGATACCAGTCGTGGTCAATGTAGAACTGAACCCGACCCGTGAGCGTCGTCCACGGCTCTTTCTTCTCCGTGTGCCAAGTGTGGGGCGCCACCGTCTCGTTCGGGCGAATGTCGCACGCATTGCCGGAATTGGCCGGGTTTGTCCCGATTCCCGTGAAGCGGACGTAACCCTTCTCTTTCAGTTCCTCCCACTTCGCTCCGCCGAGGTTGCTCGAGTCCTCGATGACCTCCTTCGACAGCCGCTCGTGGTCCGACGGCTTGAGCCCCCGCCGCAGCCGATCGTACATCCCCTTGAACCGCCTCTTTCGCCCGAGGCGCGTGCGGAACTCGACGATCCCGCGAGCCTTCGCCCGTTCCTCGATTTTTCTCGCCAGTGCGCACACGATCTCCCATTCATTCAGCGACTCCCCCACGTTCTCCACCGCCTGCGCCGTCGTGTGGACAAAGGGCGCGATCGGGTTGGTGTTGACCACGATCGCCGTCGTCTTCTCGTAGGCCCCCGACACGGGCAGCACGTAGTCGGCCCACAGAGCCGTCGAGGACATGCGTACGTCCGTGACGACAATCAGCTTCAGCTTCGGCCACAGAACCTCCAACAGTTTGTGCGACGCCCGCACGCGGCGCAGTGTGTTCCCCATGCCCACGAACAGCACCCTGGGCTGCTTCGACGGGGCCGGGTCCACGAAAAGCCAGTTCTTGTCGAGCGCCTCGCGGACGTAGTCCTTGGCGTCGCGCTTCAGATAGGGGTCCCATTCTCGCGACCGGCCGCACACATCCAGCAGCCCGCCGTGGAGATTCCAGAAGAGCGTGGAGTTCGTGGCCAGCCTTGAGTCCAGGAAGTACTCCCCCACGAGGGTGGCCGTCGCCCCTTTCACCGTCATCCCCCGAAGCAGGTTACGCACAAACGGCGGCCCGTATTTCTTGACGGAGGGCCAGAGCATCTCGCGCGTCTTTTCGAGACGGCGGAAGTTGCGCCCGATCCCGTCGGGAAGGAGGAACGAGGCGGACACGTAGCCCGCTCCCTTCCGACCGAGATGCCCGCACAGGACGAAAATCAGAATCTGGGCACGCATCATCAGATCACCGTGATAGAACTTCGAAATCCCGCTCGTGCACGTGTTGGTGGCAGCCTTCGCATGGGCCATGAGACGGGCCAATTGACGGATCGTGTCGGCCGGCACCCCGCAAACGCGGGCCGCTTTCTCAGGGGTATGCGCCATGAGTTGCTCCTTCAGGATCTCGAAGACCGGGCGCACTTTGACCGGACCCGAAAGCGTATCCACCTCGTACTCTCCCTCGAGCGCCGGCACGAGCGAAGGACTGAGCGCCAGCGTGCCCTGCGGCACGGCTTCCACCCGTCGTGCGACCGTGTTGTACCAGTACAGCTTCCACTCCTCGCCACCCTTCTTCATGTCCGACTCGCGAAGGAACTTGCCGTTGTCCGACCTCACCAGAATCGGCAGATCGGTCTGCTCGCGAACCAGATCCGCCGCGTACAATCCCTCCTCGATCACCACGTGCGCCATCGAGAGGGCAAGCGCGGCATCGGTACCCGGCCGCACGGGCACCCACCAATCCGCGTGGATCGCCGAAGCGTTCAGGTCCGGGCTGATCGCCACGATCCGCGTGCCGTTGTACCGCGCCTCGGCAAGAAAGTGGAAGTTGGGGATCTGTGTGTAGGCGGGATTTCCCCCCCACACGAACACCACATCCGAATAGAAGAGGTCGTCGCCCGAGCGGTCGCTCTGAGGTTCACCGTACGTGACCGCCGCCCCCTGCTGATCATCGCCCAACTCGCAGTTCACATCCAGGAGCACGGAATCGATCTGGTCGAAAAACCGGATGTAGCTCGCCAGGGCGATCTGGTTGATCATGTTCCCGCCGGGATCGAAGACCACGGCGTCCGTCCCCTCCTCCGTCATCGTCCGCACCACTTGGTCGGCGATCTCGCCCAGCGCCTCGTCCCATGACACTTCCTTCCACTCCCCGGATCCGCGCTTACCAACCCTCTTCAGCGGCTTGCGCAGGCGCGGGCGGCTGTACATCAACTCGCTGTAGCTGCATCCCTTCTGACAGCCGCGCGGATTGAAGTCCGGCACCCCTTCGTGTGTTTGCGGATAGTCGCCCACCTGTTCTTCCCGCGTCACCACACCGTTCTTCGAGAATACGTGGAAGCAGCAGTTCTCCTGGTACCAGCAGTTCAGATTGTGCGTGCTGCGCACCACGTCGTCCCACGTCCACATCTCTCTGTATCGGGCCTCGAAGGTCGGAGGCGCACCGCCGCTCGATGCCGGTTGCTGCGCGGGCCTACGCGACTTCGCGAGAGCGGGATTCGCAAGGTTCAGCAGCGGCAGCGCCGCCGCCCCCTGCCCCGTGGTCTTCAGAAACTGCCGTCTGCTGACCCTCCTGCGCACAGCCCTATGCCCTCCGGATCTCCACCCGCGTGTCACGGTCGCTCTGTCCCGGCGAGAGCGCCGCCGGCATCGGTCTCAGGTGGAACTGGCCACCCGCCAGTTCAACGGGATTGATCGGTGAAGGGATCAGGTTCTGGTAGCCCTCTCCGAGCTTGAACTGGTAGTTCTCCCAGGCATGATAGATGACGATTTGACCCGGCCTCAATGATGGAGACAGCTTTGCATGGATGCGAAACCGGTTAAGGTCGTTGAATACCTCGATCTCGTCCCCATCCCTGATTCCCCTTGCCCGAGCATCCGCAAGGCTCACATACGCAATCGGCCCACCACGCTGCAGTCGAAGCATGAGGGCGTTGTCGCGCCAAGCCGCATGAATGCTCCATCGTGTGTGACCACCCCCCAGCATGAGCGGGTAGCGATCCCCCCCGGCCTTCGGGGGCTCCTTGTGGACGGGCAGCGCCTCGCCGTGCTCCAGGTACAGGGGGTGATCCTGATAGAATTGAATTCTTCGCGTGGCTGTTGGGTAGGGCTTCTTGCGAACCACGTGGTCCGTATAGGGGACGACGGTCTCATTCGGCTTGATCTCGCAGGCATTGCCGGTGGAGAGGTATCCTTTGCCCGGCGACGTGAACCGCGCGAATCCCTTCTTCCTCAGATCCGCCCAGCTCACGCCGTCGAGGTTGCTGCACATCTCGATAAGCCTCTCGGCCACGCGCTCCTCGTCGTTCTCCTTGAACGCGCCCCGATCCGACAGCTCCTCGAACGCCGTCTCGAACCGACGGACCTCGCCGTGGCGATCCCGAAAAGTTTCGAGTCCCCTCGCCTTTGCGCGATCGCGCACCGACTTGGCAATGAGATAGCACGTCTCCCAATCGGACTTGGCCTCGTAGAACCGCGTCGCGCGGACGCCGGCGTGGATGAACGGCATCAGCGGCGTCCCCCACTTGTGCTCGGCCTTCTCGTACCAGCCGGCGGCGGGGAGCACGAGATCCGCCCACTGCGTGGTCGAGGTGACCCGCCAGTCCAGAATGGCATAGAGCTTCAGCTTCGGCAGCAGCGTCTGTATCAGGTGCGGGTAGGCCCGGAGCCGCCGCATGATGTTGCTGCCATAGCCGAACAGGATACGCGGATCCTTCCCCGGAGGTGGGGAAACCGACTGCCACCGCTTCCCGAAGGACTCGTCCAGGATCTCCTTCAGGTCGCGCTTCATCGAGGGATCCCATTCCTTCGACCGGCCACTCGACTCCAGGAGCCCCCCATGCACCGCCCAGAAAAGGACCCCCGACACGTACAGGCCCCTTTCGTGCAGAGTCTCCCGCGCGATCTCGTACAGCACCATCTCGGTTGTCAGCCCTTCGGTGACTCTCCGCTTCGCCGTCCGCGCGATCGTCTTCCACGCCACGCCCAGCGCGTGCGTCGCCCCTTCAAGCGTGGACGGCGTCAGCGCGTACCGTTCGATTCCGTCCTGATACAGGAACGGGAAGGACGCGTAGCCCGCACCCGGCCGGCCCATGTGGCCGCACAGCGACAGCAGCAGGATGATCGATCGCTCCACCAGGTTGCCGTGGTAGTACTTACAGAAGTTGCTGCTGGTGACGTTGCACACCGCCTTGGCCGACGCGATCCGCCTCGCCAACCCCACGATTCGATCCGCGGGCACACCTGTGACCGCTGAGACCTTCTCGGGTGTGTACGCCTCAAGCCGATTTTTCAGGATTTCAAACACTGGCCTCACACGCACCCGTCCCTCTCGCGTCGCTACCTCGATTGAACCCTCCAGCGCGGGCCGGAGCCGGCCCAGCTTCAGACTCCTGCGCGGCGCCCACCGCAGCCGCCCCGTCCGGCTGTCCAGCATGCAGAACACACCCGGATCCCCTTCGCTGCGCAGGTCACTCTCTTTGAGAAAAGACCCGTTGTCGTCACGCACGAGCAGGGCAAGATCCGTCTGTTCCACGATGAAATCGGCGTTGAAGTGGCCATCCTTTACAATGACATTGCACATGGCTAATGCCAGGGCCGCATCCGTGCCGGGTCGGATCGTGATCCAATCGTCCGCCTTGATCGCCGACGCGTTGAGGTCGGGCGTGATGGCGACGATTCGGGTGCCGTTGTACCGCGCCTCGGTCAAGAAATGAGCGTTCGGGATCTGGGTGTAGATGGGGTTGCAGCCCCAGATCAGGATGAGGTCGGAGTTGAACCAGTCGTCGGCCGACCGCTCGCCGACGATTTTTCCGAATGTGGCGCCCGCTCCCTGGTGTCCGTCACCGATTTCGGGGTTCATGTCGAGGTTCACGTGATCGAGATGAAGGGACAGCTTCATCTGTCCGGCTGAAAAGGTCCCCATCGTCATGAGCGGACCGATGTCCCAGACGATCCGATCCGGCCCCTCTTGAAGGGTCGTGTCGATAATGGCATCGGCCACTTCTGCGAGGGCCTCTTCCCAGGAGATTCGTTTCCACTTCCCGCTCCCGCGAGGCCCCACGCGCTTGAGGGGATACTTTACCCGAGTGGGTTCGTACATCCGCTGGCTGTAGCAGGCGCCTTTCTGGCAGCCGCGGGGGTTGAAATCCGGCACCGAGTCGTTCGTCTGCGGGTACTCGCCCGCCTGCTCTTCACGGAGCACCACGCCGTCCTTCACGTACACGTCGAATGCACAATGAGCCTGGTACCAACAGTTGACGAAGTGCGTGGACCGGGACACCTGGTCCCATGACCACTTGCGGCGGTAGAGGTCCTGGAAGCCGTTGTATGCTGCGGCGGCGGTCGAACCGCCCGTGGCTTCGCCGGCCTGCGCACCCGCGCTGCGCGGCAGGAGGTGGGTGAGCGCGAGACCGGCGCTCCCGGCACCTACCCACTGGAGGAATTCGCGTCGGCTCACGCCCGCGCGGGCTGGTCGCTCAGGTTCCATAGTGGATCTCGAAGACACCGTATCCCACCCCGTCCGGCCCCTCGAACTTCGAGGCATGATCGTTCAAACCCGTCGCACTCTGCCTGGTCTCATCGCTCCTCACGTCCCACGTCTCGGTCTCGACCTTGAGGGATCCTCGATCGGAGCCGTGGTAGACGCCGTTCAGCCCGTCATAGAGTCCGCCCCGCAGATACACCGTCCCGAGCGGCGACACCTTCAGGGCGATCGGACTGCCGCCCTCGGGTTGGAGGCGAACGCGGGCGGACCGGAAACGGCCGCTCGCTTGATCGAGCTCCACCTCGTGCTCCACATCCGCGATCGACGTCACGCGCCCATTCTCCAGAATCGATCCGACGAAGTGGCGATTCCCCCCCCCGGGGTCATGAGTGCCGAAATACCAGATCTGCCGCCGGTCGAAGCGAACGAGCACCCAGTACAAAAGAAACCCCCAGCCGAGGGTTTGGAAGACCTGGAGCCACTCGAGCTCCCCCGGGCCGCCGATTCCGGGTCGGATGCCCCACGAACGATCGCGACCCGCCCGGTATCGCCCGGGTTTCAGGTCGATGATGGAGCCTTCCCGGCGGATTACACCCTTCACGTCGGCCGTCTGGACGAACGTCCACCACTCGACCGGCAGGGCCGGGCGCGGCTCCGGCGCATGGGGCAGGACGTGGGCCACCGGAGGAAAGGCGGCGGTGAATTCGAACTCGAACGAGAAGGGTCCGTGGCCCGGCGCGAGCCTGAAAGCCCATCGTTTCATCGGCACGAGGCATTCGGCCTGCAGCGGGCCCACGGTGGGCCGCGTGGGCTCCTGCAGCGCACGGGTGGAGGCCCGCACGTTCATCTGCCGTTTCCCATCCGTGAGCAGCGCGAATCCGTCCGTCACACCCAGGTTCGGATATGATCCGATCCCGCAGCCAAGAAACGGTCCCCCGTTCGGGCTGTGCACGTTGAGCCAGAAGCGCTCGAACCAGCGCGGGTCGTCGGCAGGCATGGCCGGCCGTCCGCACCCCGGTTTGTGGACGAAAGGATCGTCCACGTCGGTGATCGTCAGTCCCATTGAACCTCGCCCACCTCCACCCATTCCTTTTCCCGGCGCACCATTCGCTGGGCAAGCTCCCGCACCGCCGCGCGCGCCTCCGCGCTCCGGCCCGCGGGCACGGTCGTCAACAGCTTGGCGAAACGCTCCTTCAGAAGTTTGTTGCCTTCCCACGTCGCCGGGCCCGCCGACGTCTCCGTGCCCAGCCCATCCGCCTGTCCCCCGAGGCTCTCGATCTTCGAGCAAAGCGAAAGAAGGTCCGCTCGCTCTCCCTCGAGGAAGTCCCGGAATCGGTCCCATCTCTGGCAGCCGTGCTCCAAGAGCAGGAGAAAACTGACCACGTTCTCCATGACGGCCGATTGCTCAGGGTCGTCCGGATGCGCCATCACGAAAGGCAGGATGACTTCCTGGAGGAGTTGTTTCGTCCCATTCAGGATGTCCCCCGCGGTCGGCCTCATTCCCCCCCCCCCATCTGGACCAACAGATGCTCGAGGAGCCGAGGGATGAGGAAACCGAGAACGGCAAGCTGGGCCGCGGCACGCTTCCCGGAGCAAAACACCTTCACGCCGGACAGGCAGATAACGGCCATCTTCACGTTCCCCACCACCTGGTAGTATCGAATCCGCGCGGGATCCACGGTCCGCCCCGTCAGATCCTGGTAGGTTCGGTACAACGTTTCGGCGGGCAGCAGGCCCGAGGCGAGCCCCTGGCTGTTCGCCCAAAACTTGAGCCCTGCCCAGGCCACGTCTTCGATCGGATCGCCAAGGTGGGCCAGTTCCCAGTCGAGGACGGCGTGGACGGTCCCCTGCTCGTCGTAGAGATAGTTTCCGGAGCGATAGTCCCCGTGGACAAGTGTGACCAAGCCACCGCGCGGCGGCCGTTCGCGCAGCCAACGAAACGCCTCATCCAGAACGGGCACGCGCTCGGACCGGTCTTTGACGTACACGCGCTCCCACAGGTCCACCTGGGCCAGCGCCGCCTCCGTGACATCCTTCGGCTCCCGCAGGAACGAGGCAAGCCCCGCCTTGCGCCAATCCACGCGGTGGATCTCGACGAGGAGTTTCACGAACTGATCGGCGATCTTGTCGCGCAGTTGCGACGATTCGTAGCTGGGGAACGTGCTGGACGGCGTGGCATGGCCGTCCATTCTCTGCATGATCAAAGACGGCCGCTCGAGTTTGGATCCGTCCGCGTCCACCCAGAAGGCCTTGGGCGCCCGAACAGGATACGTCTCCAGCGCCTTCAGCAGTTTGTATTCCGTCAGGCGATCGGTCGTCAGTCCCGCTTCGAGAAGCGAGACCGTGGGATCCCGCCTCAGGATGCAGGGACGTCGTTCAACGCTCGTGCCGTTGGCCAAGACGAGGTCGAACAGCCAGTTCTCACGGGACGCACCGGCACTCCCCATCGCCGAGCGGCGCAGGCCCTCGACGCGGGGGGCTTGGCCGGAGGGGAGACCGTCGGCGACGAACCGTTCGATCCTTTCCTGGAGATCCACTTCGCGGCCTCTACCTTCCCAACCCCCTCCTTACAAAGGAGGGGAGGTGGGGTAGAGCTTTTGCAGACGTCATGAAGTCGCGACCTTCTCGACCTCGAGCGTGGGCCCTCTCGGCGTGTGCGACGGCGCGGCGTAATACGCGCGGTAATACAGGTGCCCGTACTCCCCCGCTAGATGGAGCGCCTTGAAGGGCGACGCCACCACCTCCTGATTCCCGCTACGTCCCTTGAACTGGTAGGGCTCCCAGGCGTGGTAGCACACCACCTGTCCCGGCTGGACGGACGGCGATACCTTCACGGCGGCGATGAACGAGCCGACGTCGTTGTAGAGCCGCGCGTGGTCGCCATCCCTGAGCCCGCGCCGGCGCGCGTCATCGGCGTTCATGTAGACCGCCGGCTGACCGCGCTGGAGCCTCAGCATGTGGCGTTGGTCCCGCTGGATCGAATGGATGCTCCAGCGGGTGTGCCCGCCCGTCAGACGCAGCGGGTACTTCCCGCCGGCCTCAGGCGGCTCCTTGTGCGTCGGCAACGCCTCTCCGGCCTCCAGGTACCAGGGATGGTCGATGTAGAACTGCTGGCGCGCCGTCATCGTCGGATACGGCTCCTTGTTGACACGGTTCCACTGGAGAGGATAGACGGCCTTCCCCTCCTCGTAGTCACCGCAGATGTGATTGAGCAGCATGTAGCCGCCGGTGTGTTTGATCCGCGTGGCGCCCTCGCGCCGGAGCTCCGACCACTTCACGCCGCGGACGGACTTTGAATGGCCCAAGATGTAGTCCATGGCCTTGTCCGCCTCTCCCTCCCGCATCTCGCCTTTCTTCGTAAAGCGGTCGTAGACCTTGTTCAAGTCGTGGGTATTGCCGAGGGGATCCTGGTGCGGCTTGACCCCCCGGGCGCGCGCCCGTTCCTGAATCCTCTTGGCCAGGAGCGCGCCGATGTCCCATTCTCGCCTGGATTCGTACAACGGGGCTACGGCCTGATCCCCGGCGATGACGTAGGGCACATAGCTCATCGTGAACTTGATCCCGGTCTTCTCGTACCAGCCGGCCGCGGGGAGCACGAGATCCGCCTGGAGTCCCGAGGAGGACATCCGCGGGTTGATCGAAACGATCAAGTCCAGTTTGGGCCAAAGCACTTCGCGGATCCGGCTGGGCGTCGGCCAGCGTCTCAAGGGGTTGACGCCGGAGAAGATGAATACCTTTGGATCCTTCCCCGGCCGGGGATACACCGGCATCCAGTCCTTTTCCATGGATTCCTTCGCGCAGCTCTCCACCGAGCGCGGGAACGCGGGGTCGCCATAGGCCGCCCGGCCCGCTGTGCGATCCAACCCGCCGTGCGTGTAGAGCCAGGGGATGAGCGGTGTGTGGAGGCTGTACTGCCGCGTGAGGACCTTCATCATGTCGTCCATGAGCCGAGCCGTCGGCCTGACCGTGCTGGGCGCGCCCGCCATGAGCTCCAGCGAGGGCCGGAGGAGGGGCGGCAGCAGGTGTGCTACGTCGTAGGAAAGGATTTCGAAACCGTGGATCGTCCACCACGCCCCCACACGCATGCCGGCGCCGGGTTTTCCAAACTGGCCCGTGAGGGCCAGCACCAGGAGCGCCGCGCGCTGAAAGAGGTCGCTGTGGTAATGCTTGCACGCGCCCCAGGACATGAAGATCATGGCCGACTTCGCCGCGGCGATCTCGCGGGCGAGCTGCCGGATCGTGTCCGGGTGGACGCCCGTGATCGCCCGCACGCGCTCGGGCGCGTAGGTCGCCAGGCGTTCCTTGAGCAGCTCAAGAACGGGCCTGACCTCGACGCTGGAACCATCCTTGAGCTTCACCGTGTGGCGCCCCTCGATGGCCGGATCGAGGCCGCGCAGCCGGATCGAGCGGAAATGGTGCGCGCCAAGGGAACGGGCAACGTCCAGTGCATTGGGTTTCTCCCCGAGCGAGGCGGGATTGCCCTCCACACCCGGCGCGGGAGCGAGGCGTTGACGGCGAGCGTCCCACATGTAGTAGCCCGTTTCCTCGCCGCCCTCGACCACGTCCGCCTCGCGTAGAAACCGGCCGGTGTCCGAGCGGACGAGGAACGGCAGATCCGTCTGCTCCTTGATCACGTCCTCCTTGTAGAGACGTTCGCTCACGATGACGTGCGCAATACCCAGCCCCAGAGCGGCGTCCGTACCGACCCGCGGGTTCACCCACAGGTCCGCGTGCATGGCGCTGGCGTTGAGATCGGGCGAGATGTGGACGACCTTCGCGCCCTTGTACCGCGCCTCGGTGATGAAGTGGAACTCCGGGATACGCGTGTAGGCGGGATTCCCCACCCAGGCGATGATGTAGTCCGAGTTGAACCAGTCGTCGGACGTGCCGTCCATGTTGTAGAGCCCGAGCGTCTGGATCACGCCCATGGGCAGGTCGCCCACGCCGGCCCACGAGTCGATGATCGTGGAGCCCATGAGGGCGAACACGCGGAACCCGCCGGCGGTGTCCGGTCCCATGTCGATCTGGGTAGTTCCATGGTCATACACCACGCACTCGGAGCCGTACTGGTTGACGGTATCGATGATCTTGTCGGCAATTTCGCTGAGCGCCTCGTCCCACGAGATGCGCTGCCATTTCCCGCTTCCGCGCGGCCCGACGCGCTTGAGGGGGTACTTGATCCGCGACGGGGCATACATGTGATCGGAGTAGCACGCACCCTTCTGGCAGCCGCGCGGGTTGAAGTCGGGCAGGTCCGGATTCGTCTGGGGATAGAGGGTATTCTGCTCCTCGCGGACGACGACGCCGTCGCGTACGTAGAGGTCCCACGCGCATGCGGCGATGCAATCCGCCATCAGGTGCGTGCCGCGCACAATCTTGTCCCATGACCATTTCTTTCCGTAGATGTCCCGCCAGTCGCCGTAGGGCTCTCCCGCGAACGGGCCTCGCGCGGGCGTCCGGCTCGGGGCGGGCGTCGTGCACCCCAGATGTTGAAGGGACAGGACGGCCGCTGCTCCTGCGCTCACCGCCAGGAACTCTCGTCGGTCCATCCCGTTCATTTCACGCCTCCCGTCGCGAGCAAACTCTTCACGTAGTGCAGGTCCGCGCGGGCGAAATCGGCCGCGAGGCGTACGAGGGACTTGAAGAACGGCAGGGTCTCCTGCGAGGCCACACGTTTCGCCAGGAGGGGAAGCCAGCGCGCGGCCTGGCGCTCGAGGAAATCGGCCTCGGCGCGCTGGAGCGAGACCGGGTCGGGACCATCCGCCGCCGGGGCCCCCTCGCGATAGGCGAGGAAGTGGAGAAACTCGAGCTGAACGGTCGCATGATCCGGCAGTTCGCGCCCCTCTGCGTCCGACAGCCGCAGGCCAAAGAAGTCATAGAATCGAAGGGCCTCTTCCATCGTCTTCAGCCGCCCGCCCCCGTATTCGCCTGCGTACAGCGGACATGGCGGTCCCCCCCCCCCGCTGCCCACCTCGAAGAGGCGGATGAACTCCGACTCGAACGCCTGGTAGTCCAGGGCCGCGTCCGTCCGGAGCGCACCCGCGGCAGGCAAGGCTTCCGCCGGGAGCACGAACGGCAAGGCGGCCAACGCATCTCCCAAAGCCCGTTCATATCCGCCCTGTTGAATCTCCTCGAAGAAGTCAGGATCCGGAAACTCCAGACCGAGCGCGAGGAGCTTGTACACGCGCGACCGCGTGGCCGGGGGAGACCCTGGCTCGGGCGGCGGCACGCTCACGTCAGGCACGGCTTCCACCTCCTGAGTCGAAGTGGTCATGTCGCGATCTGCGCCGGGTTATGGTCGAAGGGCCGGAGCATGTCGTGCCACTTCCGCGAGATGAGCAGGTCCATCAGCTCTGAGCGCTCACCCCTGCGGGTCCTGTCCCACTCGGCATTGAGCACCTTGAGCGCCTCGTCCACTGCCGGCCCGAACAGGGACCGGAGGTATTCCTTCGGGACGCGCGGCACATCCGTCCTCGGCCGGCCCTCGGCGTCCAACGCGGCGGGGAGCACCGGCGGGACGTAGTAAATGTTCGGTCCCGTCCCGTATTCGGGATGGAGAGGCACGGCGACCTTCCAGACGTTGACCAGCTTGTGCACCTGGCCGCCTTCATCGTCGAGATAGCCGAAGTGCCGGGCACGGCCCGGGCACATCCTCACGCAGCCGGGAGCCACGCCCTTGTCGACCCGTGGAAAGCACAGGATGCACTTCTGGCCGATAAACCGCTTCGGGTTGAAGTAGATCCGTTTGTAGGGGCAGGCCTCCATGCAGAAGCGGTAGCCGTTGCACTTGTCCTCGTTGAGGATGACGGACCCGTTCTCCTCTTTCTTGAAGATGGCCTGGCGGGGACAGGCCTCCAAACACGCCGGCCGGGTGCAGTGGTTGCAGAGCCGCGGCAAGTAGAAGTAGTAGGAGTTTGGATATTCACCGGCGCCCTGATCTTCTTCCCAGTTCGGTCCCCATGTCGGCTCCGGCGAAGGCTTGAGTTGGGCCGTCGGCCCCTTTCCCTCGAAGAAGACCTCGTCGTAGTTGAAGTTCCAAGCGGGGCCGAACTCCTCCACCGTGGGTAGGTGACCCGTTCGCGCCTGGCCTTTCTCGTCAAAACCGCCGCCCATCTGCTCCCATCCGCGCGGCGTGCCCTTGCCCGGCACGGTGGTGACGATGTTCCACCACATGTACTCCATGCCTTCTTCATTGGTCCAGAGCTGCTTGCACGCGATGGTGCACGTCTGGCAGCCGATGCACTTGTTGAGGTCAATCACCATCCCGAGCTGGCGGCTCGGCTCGGTCACGACGCCACCTCCAACGTGATCCACTTCGGCGAGACGGCTTTCAGCCCGGCGCGCTCGTTGTTCGCCCCTTCCCACACGGCAAAGGCGACGAGCGTCTTGCCCGGGGCGGTCACCGGCGCCGATTCCTCCGGCCCCAGTTGAGGTTTGAGTGCGCGCCCGAACACGACCGCCCACCGACCCCGTGCATACTCGCTGCGGGCCGAAATCCCGCCGTCGGCGGACCGCTTGGACGTGCCGAAGCCGCGTGCCGTCACATTCTTGGCCTGCTCACCGAAATCCGGCCGCCACAACCAGGCGTTCACGGGGATGTTGTCGGCCCCCATGGAGATCGCGTCGCCCTCAAAGACCATCTCGGCGGCCTCCGGCAGGGGCATCATGACCGCAGCCGCGTCGGGAAACGGATGGGCATCCGTCGGGGTCGTGTCCTGGTTCGGGTCCGTCCACGCGAGGTGGAAGAAAAGTGACTCCCCGTTGTGGAGAGCCCGCACCTCGATCTCGTGAATCTTCCCGTGTCGAGGCGGGAGCGCCCGCACATACGCAGACGGCTGGTTCTCAAGCGGTGAAGGCTCCAGAACAACCCGCGTGCCCGGCACCCTGCCCCACACCGCGGATGCCGGCGAAAGTGCCTCGTCGGCCTTCGCAGCGATCTTCGCAACTTTGACTTTCATGGGACGACACCTCCTCTCCTGATCAAGGCCGCCGGGGCATTTCGCCGCCAAAGCAGCCATCGAACACCGTCCACCACCGCGTGGGACAGGCCCCAGGCGCAGGCGATCCATGTCAATTCCACGTGCACACTTCTCACGCCTTCCATCCATGGCTCCGGCCAGCGCGGTTTGCCCCAGAGGACAACCCCCGACCCCGCCAGCACCGCGGTCAGGACCAGCGAGATCCAGACGTGCCCCGTCCGCCACACCGGAAGGAGGGCGAGGCGTGAGGGGACCCAGCGACCACGGCGACCCCAGAACCCCGCAAAACCCGCGATGAAGGGTAGACTCAGCCACAGGTGCACGCGCTTCACCTGCAAGCCGTGGCCCCCAACCAGGAGTTGGCGGATTTCCGCGAAGGGTGCGGGCAGCAGAAGAATGCCCGACGCCACGAGGAGCCAGAAGCTGAGGGCGTGGATGAGATGTGCGCGATTCATCGTCGCATCTCCTCGCATTCCCCCGCCCCCGGCGACATCACGCCACCCTCACCGGTTCGAGGTCCACGAAGATGTGCCGATCCGACTGACACGGCTGCCAGTTCCACACCCAGAACCTGAACTGGCCGTAGCCTCCGGCCAGGTGCAGCCACTTGACCATGCCGGGGATCGCCGTGTCGTAACTGCGCCAACCCTTGAACTGGTAGGGATCCCACGCGTGGTAGATGATCACCTGACCGCGTCGCGGCAGCGCGCTCACCTTCGCCTGGACCGTGAACTCGTCCACGTCGTTGAACACCCGCACGTAGCCACCGTCCCCAATCCCCTTCTCCTTCGCGTCGAGCGCGTTCACGAACATGAACGGCTCGCCACGGTGCAGGCCCAGCGCGAACTCGTTCGCCACGTTCGACGAATGAATGCTCCATCGCAAGTGCCCGCTCGTCATGATGAACGGGTGCTGCCCACCGGCCTTCGGAACCTCCTTGAACACGGGCAGTTCCTCGCCGCCCTCGATGAACCAGGGATGGTCAATGTAGAACTGGGCGCGGCGCGCGTATGTGGGATACGGGATCTTCTTTTGCGTGTGCCACGAGAAGGGATTCACCGTCTCGTTGGGCTTCACGTCCGTGGCCACGTTGAGGCCATGGGGCGTGCGGCCCAGGCCGGTGTATTTCACGAAGCCCGTCTTCCGGAGCTTCTCCAAGGTCGTGTCGCTTCCCACGGTGCCGCCCTTTCGCAGAATTACGAGGGCGTCGTCGAACAGCTTCTCGCCGTCGCCCGCGTTGTAGTGACCGTTGGCGGTGAACCGCTTGTGGAGGTTCTCCCACGTTCGGGTAGGACCGTAGAACCCCTGGAGCTCTTTCAACGCCTTCCCGCGCACCAGCTTGTCCCCGATCTTTCCCAGAATGCCGGGCGGAATAAAAGCATCGATGATCTTGTTGATGTCCACGACCTGCCGGAGACGGTACTCCTTCTTTCCCCGCTCCTGGGCACGCTCGGCCACTTTCTTCGCCAGGAGGGCAAAGATGTCCCACTCGTTCTTGGACTCGTGAACGGGCTCGATGGCCTTGTCCGCAAACGCCCAGTAGCGCAGGTGAGGGCTCGTGATCGAATGGAGCTGCGCCTTCTCGTAGAAGAAGGCGGCAGGGAGAACAACGTCCGCGTACAGCGCGGAGGTGGACATTCTCACATCCACCACCACGACCTTCTTCAGCTTCGGCCAGAGGTGTTCGAGGAGCCGTTTGGGCGCGCCCCGCGTCCGCCGGAGCACGTTCGAGCCGCACAGGATGTACACCCGCGGCTCGATCTGTGGAGCGGGCCGGACATAATTGTCCCACCAGCCCTTGTCCACCGCCTCCTGAAGATACTCGTCAAAGGTACGCTTCATCGCGGTGTCGCCCCATTCCTTCCGGTTCCACACTTCGCGATAGCCCGCGTGGTGGTACCAGAAAAAGACCGGGGGCACCTGGCCGATCAGCTTGCAGAAGATGTTCTCCAGCTCGATGTGGGCATCCTCCTCCGTGATCCCGGGGTGCTTCTTCTCCAGCGCCGTCACGAGCCGACCGAGCTCCGTCACCGTGTCCGCGAAATCATTGCTGCCGCCGCTGCGCGTCGGCATGGTGTAGATGGACATGTCCGCGAGCACGGTCCACCCGCGCACACCCGTGCCGCGCCTCCCCCAGTTGCCCGTGAGGCCGAGGCAAAGGCACATCGCGCGCTCCATCAAATCGCCGTGATAGATCTTCGGGGGGCACCATCCCACAAGGATGTTCGTCCGCTTCGCGGCCATCTTCTGAGCGAGGTTGCGAACCACATCCGGGTGGATTCCTGTGATCGCATGAACCTTGTCGAGCCCATATTCCGCCTCCAGCCGGGCGCGAAGAATGTCAAACACCGGGCGCACGACCACCTCCGTGCCGTCCGCCAGCTTCACCCGATACGAGCCCTCGAGCGCGGGCACCACCTTGCCGAGCGCCAGCTTCGTGCGCGGGGCCTGGGCGAGCTTCTTGCCCTTCTCGTCCCATACGTAGAGCTGCTCCTCGTTGCCCCCCTTCTTCAGGTCGCTCTCGCGGAGGTACCGCTTGTTGTCCTCGCGCACGAGGAGCGGGAGATCCGTCTGCTCGCGCACGAAGTCGGCGTTGTAAAGCTTCTCCTCGATCAGCACGTGCGCCACACCGAGGGCGAACGCCGCGTCCGAACCGATCTTGAGGGGAACGTAGCGGTCCGCGTGCCCGGCGCTCGGGCTGAAATCCGGCGCGATCGTCCACACCTCTCCGCCGTTGTAGCGGGACTCCGCGACGAAATGGTACGCCGGGATGCGCGTGTACACGGGGTTCATCAGCCAGATGAGCGTCAGCTCGGCCTTGAACCAGTCGTCCTGTGAGCTCACGCCATGGAACTTCCCGAACGTCATGTACTGGCCGATGTTGTAGTCGTTGATGATCCCGTTGGCGTCGAGCATCGTCCCGCCGAGGAGCGCGACAAACCGCAAGGGGGGGTACACCCCGTGGGGGAACGCCCCCCCCTGGCCGGGTTGTTCGTCCACGATGACGGACTCCGGCCCCTGCTCTTCCGTCGCATCGATGATCGCGTCGGCAACTTCGCTCAGCGCCTCGTCCCAACTGATCTTCTGCCACTTGCCGCTCCCGCGCGGCCCCACGCGCCTCATGGGATACTTGATCCGTTCCTTCCCGTACGTGACGCGCGAGTACATGCAACCTTTCTGGCAGCCGCGGGGGTTCCAGTCCGGCGTGGAGGGGTCCACCACGGGGTAGCGCCCCGTCTGCTCCTCGCGCCAGAACACGCCGTTCTTGACGTAGCCCACCCAGGAACAGTTCCCCGGGTAGCAATCCTGCGGATGGGTCACGAAGTAGGTCTTGTCCCACGTCCACTTGGCGCGCTGACGGTCAAGCCAGGTTCCGGTCGGCGCGGGTCCAGTGGGGGCCTCGGGCGGGCGCTCGCAACCCACCTCGACAAACTTGGAGAGCGAGAGCGCCGTGACGGTGACGCTTGTCGTCTTGAGGAAATCTCGGCGATCCATCCCTGTCCTCCTTTAGCTCAGACCCCCGCCGGCCTCGACGGGGTCTTTGGTGAGATGCGAGAAGAAGTCATCGGGCCAGCGCCAGCCGATCAAGATCTCCAGAAGCTCCGATTTCTCTCCACGCCGCCGCTTGTCCATTTCCGTCTGAAGAGTCTCAATGGCGGGCTTCACGTTCGCGCCGAACAGCGAGACAAGATACTCGGTGGGGATACGCGGCTGTGAAGGGTCGAAATTGCCGTCCTCGGTATTCCGCAGTGGACCGATCGGAGGCACGTAGTAGATGTTCGCCTCGGTACCGTACTCGGGATGGAGCGGCAGGGCCACTTTCCACTGGTTCACGAGCCGATGGATCGGCCCTCGCTCGTCGTCGAGATATCCGACGAACCGCACCCGCCCCGGGCACTGTCTGGCGCACGCCTGGGCCACGCCCTTGTCCACGCGCGGGAAACAGAAGATGCACTTCTGGCTCGTGCGGGTTACGTAGTTGTAATAGATTTTCTTGTAGGGGCACGCCTCCATGCAGAAGCGGTAGCCCTTGCACTTGTCCTGATCAATGAGCACGATCCCATCCTCCTTGCGCTTGGAGATGGCCTTGATGGGACACGCCTCCGCGCAGGCGGGGTACGTGCAGTGGTTGCACAGTCGTGGCAGGTAGAAAAAGTAGGAGTTGGGAAATACCCCCGCCCCCTGATCCTCATCCCAGTTGAACATCCAGTCCGGCCGCTTCTTGGGCCTCAGGAATTCCTTTTCCCCGTGCCCCTCGCTGAAGACCCGTTCGTAGTCGTAGCGCGGGACGTCGCCGAATTCCGAGATGGAGGGCAGGCGACCCGCTCTGGGAACGTCGTTCTCGAATCCCCCCCCCATCCCCTCCCAGTCCCTCGGGGTGCCGCGGCCCGGCTGGGTGTTGACGCTGTTCCAGTACATGTGCTCCATGCCCTCTTCGTCGGTCCAGAGGGTCTTGCATGCGACGGTGCAGGTCTGGCACCCGATACACTTGTTGAGATCGATGACCATCGCGAGTTGCCGGAGCGGCTTCCAATCCTCTTTCACGAGATCCTCCTTCGTCGAACAGGGGACATTCCGGGAGCGTCCGGCGGAATGAACGTTTGGCGCGAGGGGGTCGCAGGCTCAAAGCCTGCTGTGCCCCGTTCCACGGGTGCGCCTATCTCGGATTGATGTTCCCGGTAGCCGCGGGCTTCCCGCCTGTCCAGTCCGCCACGGCGGACGGACTTTGGCGGGCAGGCGGCCCGCGTCCCTGTCTCAGGCGCTCCGGGTGTCGGCACGGGCAGCGGGTCCGGCACGGATAGGTGGATCGCCCCGTCTTCTCTCATGCCCGCGCCTCCGTGGGACGGCGAACGCCGGATGTCACGAAGTCGACCAGCGTCTCCACCGTGCGGGCCCGGGCCAATTCGGGATGCGTGAGGTAGTAGTACGCGGCCTGCTCCATCAAACCCGTCACCGCACGCGCCAGGAGGCGGTAGTCAAGCGTGTCGCGCAGCAGTCCCGCAGCCATCCCGCGCTGAAACTGAACCAGGGCCAAGCGTTCGAGACGGTCGAACAGCGAATGGATCACGCGTCCCATCCCGGCGCTCACGCTCCTCCCCTCACGCACGAAGAACGAGGCCAACTCGCGATGCCGATCGATCACTTCGAACGTGGCCTCGAAGGCGGACTGGAGCACCGTGTGCGCGTCGGCGAAAGCGACGTTCTTGAGCTTCCCGCGCACCTCTTTCTCCATCTCGCTGCCGAGGATCGCGGCAAATTCCCGCACGAGCCCTTCCTTCCCCTCGAAGTGCTCGTACAGGAGACCCTTGGCGACTCCCGCGAGGCGGGCGATGTCCTCGATGCGCGCCGCACGAAATCCCTTCTCCCCGAATACGGAGTAAGCCGCATCCATCAATCGCGCATGGGTCTGTGCCCTCCTGGCCTTGTTGGTTTCCGCGTTGCGGCCCATCTAGATTGACTGAACATTGGTCAGCAAAGGAGATGCCACAGCGATCCTCGTAACTAACCGTTCATATGAGGAGGTCCTACTTGCCTATGTACCCGACCTCCCATAAACTCTCACTGGCCGGGAATCCAGTTAGTCAACGCATCTCACAAATGAGAGGAATTGGCTGGATGGAGGCCGGTCTCTCGCATGTGGGCACACCCTTGGTCAGAAGCGTGGATCCAGACCAACCCCCGCTTCGAGGAGGGGCTACTGAAGCGGGCCGACGCCGAGGAGGATGGTCACCTGGTTCGCGCCCTGGGCGGCGACGGCCGCGTCCGTGATGCCGTCCGTGTCGAAATCTCCGGTGGCCAGCGACCACGGGCCGGACGCCGTGGAGACGCTCGACACCAATCCGAATGCGCCGTTTCCCTGACCGCCACTTCCATTTCCCAAGAGGATCCTGACGGCGTTCCCGCTCTGATCCGCGGCCAGCAGGTCCGTAATCCCGTCGCGGTTGAAGTCCCCCTGGGTGAGGGCCTGGAGCGTGCCGCCCGCCGTGTAGGTGGCAATAGCCCCGAACGTCCCGTCGCCCTGGCCGTTGGTGCCGTTGCCGAGGAAGATGCCGACGTTGCCTGAGGCGAGGGCCACGGCGAGGTCGGAGATCGCATCGTCATTGAAGTCTGCGGTGAGGATGGCGAGGGGGGATGCAGATGCCGAGTAGTTGACGGCCGTGCCAAAGGTGCCGTTGCCCTGTCCCCCCGTTCCGTTTCCGAGCAGGACCGACACGTTGCTGCTGCCGCTGTTCGCCACCGCCAGATCCAGGATCGCGTCATCGTTGAAATCGCCCGTCGTGAGCGAGAAAGGGTTGCTTCCGGCGGCGTAGTTGACGGTCGCGGCGAACGTGCCGTTGCCCTGCCCCCCGCTCCCGTTACCCAGGAGAACGGAAACGTTGTTGCTGGTGTCGTTCGCTACCGCGAGGTCGAGGATGGCGTCCGCATTGAAATCGCCCATCGTGACGGAGCGCGGGCGGGTTCCCACCTGGAAGTTCGCCGCCGTGGCGAAGGTGCCGTTGCCCTGCCCCCCGCTCCCGTTGCCCAGGAGGATGGAGACGTTGTCGCTGACGAAGTTCGGCACGGCCAGATCCAGAATCGCGTCGTCGTTGAAGTCGCCCACGGCCACGAACGTTGGGCCCGAGCCGACGGCATAGTTCACAGCGGCGGCGAAGGCTCCAAGGCCCTGGCCGCCGGACCCGTTCCCGATGAGAACGCTGACGTTGTTGGCTCCGTAGTTCGCCACAGCCAGATCCAGGATCGCATCGTCGTTGAAATCGCCTGTCGCCGCGGCGTAGGGGGTGGACCCCACCGGATAGTCCGCCGCCCGGGCGAACTGGCCGTTCCCGACGCCGTTTCTGCCATTGCCCAGTACGATGCTGAGGTTGTAGGAGGAGTTGTCGTTGCAGATCGCCAGATCCAGGACGTTGTCCGCGTTGTAGTCGCCGATGGCCACACCCCCCGCACTGATCCCCCCGTTGCGAGCCTGCCCGGAGCCGAACGTCCCATCCCCCCGGCCGTTCGATCCGTTGCCGAAGAGGACGTACGAGACGTTGCTTGTGACCACCACGAGGTCGAGGATCCGGTCCGCGTTCAAGTCGGTCACGCCCATCTTTCCAACCCCCCCCGCCGAGTAGTTGACGGCGGAAGCGAACCCCCCGTTTCCTTTCCCGTTCGATCCGTTCCCAATCAGGACGCTGACCGTGCTGGAGCCGCACGAAATCGCGAGGTCGGTGATGCCGTCTGCATTGAAATCCCCCTTGACGAGTCCCGCGTAACCCGTGGAACCCGCGATGGAGTAGGCGACAGCCGATCCGAACGATCCGGTCCCCTTTCCGCCGCTTCCATTGCCGATCAGGACGTAAACGGCACCCGCGGCCCCCCCGGCAAGGTCCGTGATGCCGTCCGCATTGAAATCGTCCGCCACCACGGACTTGACGTTGCTTCCCGTGGTGAAGGAGACGAAGGTGCCCAACGTTCCGTTGCCCTTGCCGTTCGAGCCGTTCCCGAGCAGGACGCTGATCGCGCCGCTCGAGTCGCTCGCCTCGGCCACGTCCGTGATCCCGTCGTCGTTGAAGTCCCCCGTCGCCGCGCTCCCCATTCCGGAAGCCGCGTTGTAGCTGTTGGGGGAGCCGAAAGATCCGTCACCCTTCCCGCTGCTCCCGCCGCCCAGCGAGAGGGTGACGGCCGCGGAGTTCCCGAGGAGGACGATGTCGGTGATCCCATTCGAGTCGAAATCCCCCGATGTGATCGTCTCGCGCAGGTTGCCCTGGCTGAAGCTGACGCCCGAAAACGTCCCATCGCCTTTCCCGCCCGAGCCTCCCCCCAGGTAGCGACTGAAGGACGTGGAGCCCGATCGCGAGAGGGCAAGGTCGAGGATGTTGTCGGCATTGAAATCGCCCGCGACGATGCCCCGCGAGTTGTGGTTGGAGCCTGTGGTGTAGTCCACCCTGGGGGCAAACGTCCCGTCGTTCCCACAGCCGCCCGTGTGCGTCTGAACGTCCCCGGAATCGGCGCCCTGGTTGCCGGCGTTGTCCATGGCGGCGATGGCGAGATGATATCTCGTGCAGGGCAGGGGAAGTCCGGTGAGGGCGAAGCTGGTCCCGCTGCCGGCGGCGATGGGGGAGTTCCCTTCCGCTGCACCCGTGCCGTTGTACGGGGCGCCGGGGCCGTCCGTATCGTAGGAAACGCGATGGCCGAGGATGCCGCTGCCCGTCTCGGTCACCTGCCATCCGAAGGCCACCGACAACGTGGTGAAGCTGCTCGCGAGGAGGTTGCCCGCGCCGGGGGCCGTGGTATCCAGGTAGATGCCCGCCGTGGCGGGCGCGCTCGATACCGTGTCCACGCTGTTCTTTGTCCAGAGGTAGAGCGTCTTGGCGCTTTCGGCACCGGCCAGCGAGAACGTGGTGGGCTTGGTCGTCACGAAGCAGGCGTCCGTCGCCTGGGGCTGGGTGGCCTGCGTCTGCGAGAGGCACCAGGCCGCGGCTCCGGAATCGCCGGTAATGGTGACGTTGACCAGCGTGTTGTTCGTGTAAGCGACGGCATTCTGGCCGTTTGCGGGGGAGGGGTCCGCGAGGCCGAGAGAGGGCACACCGGGCGGGGGGAGGATCGTCCACGAGTGGCCGGCGGGTGTGGGATCGGCGTTTCCGGCGGGATCTATGGCGTACACCTTGAACGCGTGCGAGGTGGCCGCGAGGCCCGAGTAGGTCTTGGGGGAGGTGCAGGCGCTGAATCCCGCGCCGTCCAGCTCGCAGGCGAAGGTCGAATTCGCCTCCGACGAGGTGAAGGAGAAGGAAGCCCCGGTGTTCGCGGTGGGGTTCGCGGGCGAGTTGGAAATCGTCGTGTCGGGCGGCGCGGTGTCAACTGTCCACGTGTGGCTCGATGGGCTGGGATCGGGGTTCCCCGCGGGATCAACGGCGCGCACCGAAAAAGTGTGCGAGCCTTCGGAAAGCGGTCCGGTGATCGTGTAGGGAGAGGCGCAGGAGGAATACGAAGCTCCGTCGAGGGAGCACTGGAAGGCGGCCGTCGCGTCGGCGCTGCCGAACGCGAACGTGGCCGATGCCGAATTGCTGAGAGCTGAAGGCTGAGTGCTGATGGCTGTCTCCGGCGCCGTCAGATCAACCGTCCATGTATGTGTGGCCGGCGTCGCATCCGTGTTCCCCGCGGGGTCAACGGCTCGGACACTGAAGGTGTGACTTCCTTCCGTGAGCAGCAAGACGGTAAACGGTGAGCTGCAAGAAGAAAAAGGAGCGGCATCCAGCGAGCACAGGAAAACCGCCGACGTGTCCGGGCTGGTGAGCGTGAACGTCCGGCTGGTCTGACCGCTTACGGCTGACGGCTCACTGCTCACGAGGGACGTTTCCGGCGGCGTGGTGTCGCACACACTCCCCTCGTCAACCTCCCCGTCGCAGTCGTTGTCCTTCCCGTCGCACGCCTCGGTCGCGGGCACACAGGCCGAAGGCGGCGGGAGGACGGTGAATGAGATCGTAGCTGGAGTCGGGTCGCGGTTGCCGATCGCGTCGATGGCTCGCACGCGAAGGACGTGCTCGCCTTCTCGTAAATCGCGAATCGTGAACCGGGAATCGCAGGGAAAGAAATCACCCTCGTCCACCGCGCAGCGGTAGGAGCATGATGCATCGCTACAAGACAGCAGAAAAGCAGCCGCTTCGCCGCGATTCACGATTTCCGATTCACGATTCACGAATGTGTCCGGAGGCGTAAGATCAACCTCCTTGATCTCGATCTTCACCTCCGCGGTCGGCACGACGCCGGCGCTCTTGAAGTCGTCTTTCGTCTTTGTCTCCAGCTTCTGGGCGAGGTTCTGGAAGGCCTCCTGGACCTGCGCTTGGGTCGGCTTGAGCGTCGAGGCCGCGTCCGAGGCGATCCGCACGGCCTGGTCCAGCGAGACCTTCTCACCCGAACCCGCGGGTGGGGACGCCGCCAGGAGCACCGCCACTTCGGTCAGCGTGGCTACACCGTTCCCGTCGAGGTCAGGAAGCTCCACCTCATGGATCGCGATGGGGGTCTCTTCGATTTCGATGACAAAGCTGCCGGCCTCAGAGCCCGCAGAAGACCCCACCGTTCCCGTCCCGGGCTGATCGCCGGTCGCTGACGGCTGAGCGCTCACTTTGATCTTGACGGTGGTTTTCACCTCGACCAGCGGGACGTCCTGATGCCGCTCCGGTCGAACGCGCGTCAGAAAACGGTTATCCCCGTCCTGGAGGTATTTCTTGGGGACGGGAAATGCCACTTCAAAGGCGAAGGCAACCACAGAGTCGTCCTGTCCGCCTGAGGCGGACTGCCTGCGTGAACCGTGAACAGCGAACCGTGAACCGTCCGGAGGGGCCGTCCCGGCCTCGTAGGAATTCTCTTGCGCGCCACGCGCTGCTGCCCACTCGCCACCGCGCTTCGCGCTGCCGCGCACCCCACCCCGCACGCCGCCGCGCACACCGGACTGCTCGCCTGCGCGCACACCCCCCCGAACGCCGTTTTGCTCCGCGCCTCGCACTCCGGCGCGGACCCCGCCGCGCACACCTTGGGCCACGACCTCGTCATTCAGGGTCAGATCCGCAACAAGCTGGTCCTGGTCGGACACTCCGTTGAGCGCAGCCGCCATCTCGGTCGAGAGCGGCAAAGAAACCTCGATGGGCACGGCATCCTGAGCGGCCTGTTCGGTTGACCCGCCCTCCGACCAGCGCAGGCAACCACTCGCCGCGAGGCTGAAGAGGAGCCCCGCAAGCACCGGCCGTAGTCCAGCATACCGCAACCCCCCGCCACTCATACGATTGTGTAGAGTACCACCCTGCCCCACGTGCCGTCAAGGAAGCGTAATATACATGACATTCAAAATGTGACAACGATCACACGCCTCTTCCCCGCCGGGCTCCGTGCGATTACTGTACAGAAGACGGCCGTCTCATGTACAGTCATGGTCTCCCCAGTTGCAGGGGAATCCGGCCCCTCCCCCC
>JACPQY010000058.1 GCA_016190245.1 Nitrospirota bacterium
GGCCGGTGGGGGTGGAGGGGGCGGGGGCCGACCCGATGAGCATACGTTGCTCGTTTCGGCGTGCATGGCCTTTGGGTCCGACCCCGAGGACTGCATCGAGGACCCCCACGATGCCTTGACGAATCCCAACAAGATTCCGTTGAACGCGAAACCTCCTGGAACCATAACACTTTCCGGTGTCCTGACCAACGCGGGGGTGGACTCGTTGACGCGGGAGATGTTGCCAGACGTCACGGTTTCGAGCATGGGGACCATGTTACATGCCCCGCAAAGGACGCCCGCTTCGATTGTGGAGGAGCAGCTCAATCCACCGACGAATCCGGCCCCTACTGTGACGCCGCTGGCCAAGCAGATTCTGGACGCGTCGGATGGCTCACCGCCTGCCGCGGCCAACAAGCCTTGGACCGCCGGCGACAATCAGGAGTTCTCGGCAGTGCTCAAGAAGATGGGCCTGCCGTTCAGTGTCTTCAAGCTCTATATGAGAGAGTGTGGGAACAACCTGTATGACGCGACGGCGAAGGAACGGTGTGAGGCGATGGCGTCCTTGGCCACGATGGTGGCAGTGGGCGAGGCGATCAAGGTCCTCGGGGATGTGGAGGCCCAACTGGCCGCTGCGGAGGCGAGCAGCGCGGGCTGGCAGTTGGTGGCGGGCGACAATCCCTTGTTCATCGTCCTTGAACCCCACCTGAACGCGGCCCTCCCCCGCATCCAGGCCATGCGGCGGGGTTTGGAGGCGAGCACGGGGCTGACGCTGGCGGGGTATTCGGAGCGATTGCAGCAGCTTCGCGAGATCGCCGACGCGTGGGACGAACAGCAGCTTGGTCATGTCAGGGGGCGGGGAAAGTAGTGTTTGGAAGACAGGACTTGGCTCCTTGGCTTGTTTTGTAACATATTGACTTTGTAGCACTAACTCTTGAGACTGCGCAAGACATTACTCGCGTGTGATAAGTATCTTTCCTTTCGCATTGGAACAAAACCGTGGTGTCAGGATACTAATTAAAGTAGAGGTACAGGGGCTGCTTGGTACGGCCCGCGAAGGGTGGGGGTATGGACAATGTGGGTCGGTCAGGGTAAAGATCGGAAGTGAATAGGGAGGCCCAAAGTGAAACTCGGTGGTCGAAAAGGGAGCGCTGAAAGGTGTGGAAGCCTCGCGGGGCGCAGTTCGTGTGGACGTGCCCTGGTTGGATGGCTAATCAGCCTTATCCTGGCGGGCTGCGCAACGGCCGAGAAGGTATCCAAGGCGGGTCCCGCCGATGCCGTCAACGAGCTCTTCAGGGGTTACGCGGGCGCGGAGTGGAACATGTCTCCCTCCGAAATCAAGACCATCTACCCAAAATACAAGGTGGTCCAGGAGGAGAAGAACCAGGACTTTGGCCGCGAGCGCCATCGGCTCGTCATGGAGTCGGACAGGATCAGGCGGGAGTTCATCTTCGAGCGCCGGGGGTCTCAGCTTGTCGTCCACAGTATGACGGTGACTTGGACCGCGTGGGACGAGGCGAGGTTTTTGACGATCCGGACGGGGCTCGCGGGCAAGTGGGGCGCCCCGCATGATTCGAAGGACGTGTTCGGTGTGGCCTATGACAAGTGGGAGTTCGAAGATTCGACCACTGGATTGAAGGTGCATGCCACCCTTCTTGCGCCACGGCAGCCGCTCCTCGGCTACGCGCGAGCCGACGATCCGGGCGCGCAGCCCGCGGCCCCGAACGTGGCCGGCTCGGGCGACCAGACTCAGGCGGGAGTCCCGGCCGGTTCGGTTGTCGCGCAGAAGAAGGAGGCGACCCCTCAGTTCGGCGATCCGCTGCCGCCTTCCTTGTCGATCCTCCTCTCCGAGAGACGGGTGAAACCCAAGGGGAGTGATCGGAACAACGCGGGCGCGGCCAAGCTGGTACCTGTCTCCTCGGGGTCGGGGGGAAGGTAGGCCGAAAGCCCGCTCAGACGGGTTTGCGCACGATGAAGTTCTCGAGGACCAGCGCGTCCATTCCACTCTTTGAGAACGTGTTGAACGCCTGGGCGGGGGTCGAAACGATCGGCTCGCCCTTCAGATTGAACGACGTGTTGAGAATCAGCGGCACCCCTGTGGCCTCCCGGAAGCGGTTGATGAGCTTCCAGTAGCGCGGGCTCACGTCCGAGTACACGGTCTGCAGCCGGCCCGTGCCGTCCACGTGCGTGATGGCCGGGACGACCTCCCGCTTGTCATTCTTCACGTCCACCACGTACAGCATATAGCGGGCGGGGTGGTGCCTCCGGGCATCGGGGATATCGAAGTAGTCCTCCGCGTTCTCCACGATCACGCTCGGCGCGAACGGTCGGTACGGCTCGCGGAACTTGATCTTGGTGTTCACGATGTCCTTCATGTCGGCCCGACGCGCGTCGGCCAGGATGCTGCGGGCGCCCAAGGCTCGCGGCCCCCACTCGAATCCGCCATGAAACCAGCCCACCACGCTGCCGCCTGTCAGCTCGGACACTACGCGATCGAGCAGCTCCTCTTCCTTCGGGACGTACTCGTAACGGATGCCCTTCGATTCCAGGAACTCGCGGATCGAGGTGTCCCCGAAGGACTCGCCCCAGTAGCAGTGATTGAACAGGAACCGGCGCGGCCGGTTGAGGATGCCGTGCTCAACGAAGAGAGCCGCCCCCAGGGCTCCCCCCGCGTCGCCGGCTGCGGGTTGGATGAAGATTTCCTCGAATTCCGTCTGGCGGATGATCTTCCAGTTCGCCACCGAATTGAGGGCGACTCCCCCCGCCATGCAAAGTCGCTTGAGTCCCGTCTCCCTCTGGGCGCTGCGCGCCAGGTTGATCACGGCCTCCTCCAGGACGGCCTGGATCGAGGCGGCCACGTCGGCATAGTACTCCTGCTGACGCGCCAGCTCGTCGAAGTTCGAGGGCGGCGGGCCGAAATACGACGGCCAGCCGGAAGTGCGGGTGAAGAACTTCGACCGTGGGTCCCGCGGCTCGCCAAAGAGGCGGATGAACCGGTCGCTGTAGGTCCGCTTGATCGAATGGTGGAAGTCGAACCAATCCAGGTCGAGCTCGAAAGACCCGTCGTCGTACAGGCGGAGGAGCTTGCGCACTCGATCGGCATACTGGGGCTTTCCGTACGGGGCCATGCCCATCACCTTGTACTCGCCTTCATTCACCTCGAAGCCGAGGTAGGCCGTGAAGGCGCTGTAGAGGAGGCCGAGCGAGTGGGGGAAATGGATCTCCTTCAGGATCTTGATCTCGTTTCCGCGCCCTACGCCCACGCTGGCCGTGGCCCACTCGCCCACGCCGTCCACCGTAACGATCGCCGCTTCCTCGTAGGGCGAGCCATAGAAGGCGGAGGCCGCATGGGAGAGGTGGTGCTCGCTGAAGAGAATCTTGGACACGGGTACGCCCAGGCGGCTGCGGATGATGTCCTTGATCCACAGCTTGTCGAGGAGCCACGTCACCATGGCCTCGCGGAATACCGCCAGAGAGGAGGGGACGGTCGTGAGAATGGTCTTGAGCAGGCGCTCGAACTTCAGGAACGGTTTCTCGTAGAAGACCACGTAGTCGAGGTCCTGGGGCTTCAGTTTCGCGGCATCGAGGACGAACCGGATCGCCTGCTCGGGGAAGTCGTAGTCGTGCTTCTTGCGCGTGAACCGTTCCTCCTCGGCCATGGCCACCGGCCGCCCGTCCTGCAGGAGCGCCGCCGCGGCGTCGTGGTAAAAGCAGGAGATCCCGAGGATGTTCACCCCGCACCTATCCTTGCCGTCGCGTCCTGCGGCACGGAGGTTGGCGATCCGGGGACGCCCTGTCTCACCACTGTCGGGTGTGCAGTCCCTCGCCTCGGGCGGGCGGTTTGGGCACCCAATTGGTAAGCGAGCCGACAGGCCTGGCGGACCGGCCGAAGGTCTTGAACAGCACCCCCGTGGGCACCACGAGAAGGACGTAGAGGACCGTCAGGATGATGCGGGCGTTGAAGTTGCCGAGTTTTTCAGCGAACCATTTCCAACCATCCCAGATCTTCTTGAAGAAGGAAGTCATGGCGTACTACAGGCGGGAGGGCGAAGCCCCTTCGTGCGAGGAGAGGGCCTTTAGCCTCTGTTTGAAAACCCTTCGCCGGCCACCGCAATCCTTGTAGGGGAGGGTGCTTGCACCCTCCCTCCCCTCGGGCGGGTCCAAGGACCCGCCCCTACGAAGAACCGCCCTGCCCATGGTCGATCCCCTTAAGGTCGTTTTCAAACAGAGCCTAGAAC
>JACPQY010000059.1 GCA_016190245.1 Nitrospirota bacterium
CGCTCAACAACTACTTCTTCGGTTCGGTGAATCGCTTGGGAGAGGCCATCGTGGAAGCGTTCCATCACCTCAACCGACATCCGCACACCGCCCTCTCCCTCGCGTACCGGATTTCTCATGACTTACGTCAGGTGGCTTAGCAGATGGTCGAACCAGACATCGCCACCCCTTCCATCGACACCGACGGCGGATTCGATTTCGACGATCACTTTTTCGGGTTGGTTGTCCTTGAGAAGCACGACCCGCGGATGGTCGCCAAGGTCCGCGAATCGTGGCTGAAGACGCGCCGTTTTTGCCGCGAGCATCTGGTCCCTCACGTTCTCTCGGAGGACCGCAAAAACATGGCGGATCCGCAGTATATCAGTTGGGACCTCGTCCGGCTGGCCGCTCGGCACGGCCAACTGTCCCGTTTCATCCCGCCCTTCTTCGGCGGCGGGGGCGAGGGAGCTCCTGCGGCGATGGGTCCCTACGCGGAGGAGCAGTCCGCCGTGGACACCGGTTTCTCCGGGATGCTGGGCGGGCATGGGCTCGGTCTCGTGGGCCTGGCTCTGACGTTCAATATGCGGGTTCTCCAGCGCGTGGCGGAGAAGGTGGTCGCGGGAGAGAAAAGCGAAACGCCCTACCTGATTGACGCGGCGATCACGGAGCCCACGGCCGGCACCGACGTGGAGGAGGTCGAACTCTATCCGAAGGCCCGGTTGATCTCCCACGCGAAAAAAGTTCCGGGGGGGGCGATCCTCAACGGTCGCAAGGTGTTCATCAGCACGGGCCACATGGCAAGCGATCACCTCGTCTTCATGCCCTTCGATCTCAAAGATCCCGTACATGACTACGGATGTTTCATCGTGCCGAAACACGCGAAGGGGTTTTCGCTCGGCCGCAAGGAACGAAAGATGGGCCATCTCGTTTCCACCGTGAGCGAACTCATCTTTGAGGACTGCTTCGTTCCGGAGGAAGACATTGTGCTGCAGACGGCTGATGGATCGGGTGGAAGCGACCCGGATCGGTTCGCCGTCCTTCTCGAAACCGTCCTCGGCATCACACGTACCGCCGTGGGCGCCATGGGCGTGGGGAATGCGCGCGGCTCGTTCGAGCGGGTCCTGGCGCTCGCGAAGCGGACGCTGCACAAGGGGAGGACGCTCGTGAACCAGCAGTGGGCGCAAACCCTTCTGACCAACATGCACATCAACGTGGTGACGGCCCGCTCCGTCTATCTGGAGTCCACGTTTGCCTTGATGGCCAATCTCGAGGGCGGCTTGGCAGGACCCCTGCCGCCCGTTTTGGAGACTGCCCTTGCCCGAAGGGTCTTCGCGAATCGCTGGTTCAAGAAGGTATTCCACTCCGAGAAGCTGAGGGCAAGGATGCTGGATCAGTTGCTCGAAACGAAACCGGAGGGGAGGGCGCGCATCCAGTTCATGTCGTCGCTCTCCAAGGTGGTGGGATCGGACGCGGCGATGGAGAACGGACACATGGCGGTGGAGTTCCTCTCGCGGGCCGGCGTGCGCCACGATCGCGGCGTCGAGAAAGGATTCCGCGACGCGAAGTTGCTCCAGATTTTCGAGGGGACCAACCAACTCAACCGCCTCAACATCTTCAAGCACTACCTCGGCCGCCGTCTCCCCGGCGTGAAGGTTTTCTAGAACGTGGGTATCCCGGAACCCTCGCCGCCGGCCTCTCCGCCTGTCCGGTCCGCCACGGCGGACGGACGGGCAGGTCCCTTTCAGTCCGCCACGGGCGGAGAGGGAGTTCTCCGCCAGCCGGCGGAAGAGGGGCAGGGTGAGGAGGTCTTGAGACCGGGGAGAAGGCTTTCGGGCAGGTTCTTGGCGGTCGCATGACCCACCCAGGCCCCTCCGACCTCCAATCGTTCCGGGATCTGGCCCGGCGTTTCGCGACCCAGGAATTGGAGCCCCGGGCCTTGGAGATGGATGAATACCCGTTTCGGCCCTTAGACCGCGGTGTGCTCAAGGCCGCGCGCGAAGCGGGGCTGCTCGATGTCATGTTGCCCGAGGACCGCGGAGGCGCAGGCCCATCCGTGGAGGCCTTCTGCGAGATTCTCCTGACACTGGCGAAGAGCGATGCCGGTTTCGCTTCAGTGGTACTTGTGAGTACGTTGGCCCAACAGGGTCTTATCGCATGGGGCGCACCCGGGCTCGTCGAGAGCCGTGAGCGATCGTCGCTCATCGCGTTTCCTGCCTATGACCTTCCCTCGGACCTTCAGCGCGACCTGAAAGCCCGAAAGCAAGGCGACGGGTTTTCGCTGGACGGAAAGGTCGAGTACCTGGCTCTTGCGCCGGTGGCGGACGCGATGATCGTTCCAGCAACGCTGAACGATCCGGATAGGGTTGGACTTTTCCTTGTGGATTCCGCGGAGCGGGGAATCTCAATCGGTGATCCCGTCCTCAGCCTCGGGCTCAGGAGTTGCCCCGTGGCCGATGTCGGTCTGGAGAGCGTGAAGGTTCCCGCCGAACGGCTGCTTTGCAGGGACGCTGGACGCGCCTTCGCGGAGCTCGCAGAGCGATTCCGGCCCGCCGTTGCCGCTCTGGCGGTTGGGGTGCTGACCGCTTCCTTTGAAGCGGCGATGTCCTACGCCAAGCAGCGATACCAGGGAGGCTGCATGATCATCGAGCACGATCAAGTGAGGATGATGCTCGCCAACATGGCCGTCGTGGCCGAGAGCGGAAACGCCCTCGTACGTGCCATGGCCCGGGCCGTGGACGGCGGCGAGTCGTGGGCTCTGCCCCAGGCCGGTTTGATCCTCCTCACCGAACAGGTCTCGCGTGCGACCACGGATGGCGTACAATGCCTGGGCGGATACGGATACATGCGTGACTATGGGCAGGAGAAGCGGATGCGCGATGCCAAACAGATCGAATCACTCTTTGGCGCGGTTCCCCTCAAGCGCCTCGATTTGCTGACGGAGATTCTCGGAAAGAGCTGAGCATCGCGGTTCGTCGCGATTCTCTCCTCCGTTTTGCTCCTGGCGGGCGACGTAAGCCGGGACGGCACGAAGGGACGGGATCCCTTCGCGACGGGCGGCGCCTCGATGCGGGCGGAACGGCACGTGCACCGCGTGGCCGCTGCCGTGCTCGATGGTCGCGGTCGGGCTCCCACTGTAGGGGTTGGTTTCTACTCCGAAAACGATGAGGGGGTCTTCACGCACATGGGCTCACGCACGCACATCCGCTGCGTCGTTGACGAGCCCCTCTCCTCGGGCCACGCGGATCGCGTCGCCCTTCCGGCCGGAACGCGGATCAAGTTTCCGGACGCTCACTGACGAAGCGCAATCGTTTCCAACGTTTCAGCATGCCACTTAGCGCCACCATGAGCAGAGCGAGGAGGGCCTGGGTTGTTGAGCCGGTGGGGTGGGGGAGGGCGGTGCAGAGACCGCCATCGTCGTCCGGTGAGGGCCGGAGCTGCACTCTCGGGTGGACGTTGAGGCGGTCGGCCTCGCGGAGCGCTTCCTCGGGCGTGCCCTTGAGGATCCGAAACACCCAGGTGACCGGCTCGTGGGGCGCGGTGCGGTCCTCGAAACGGATCCAGGGCAAGTCGGTCCCGATCTGCGCGGCCACGTGGATGGTCTCAGCGTCCTGAATGAGGAAGAGGTCGTCGCCGAGGCCGATTAGTCCATTCGCAAGGGGGATGGCAGTCGAGCCGAAGCCGAAAGCCGATAGGGGAACATCACGCACGATGTCTTCTTGGAGGGTGGGCGAGTAGGCGAGGCGATCGGTTGAGCGGGGGAAGTAGATGATCGGGGGGACTGATCCCGCGTGAAACTCCACTCGGATGTCCCAGAGATTCTTCCGGCCGTCCACGGAGAAGGCGTGGACGACGCCGGGCCGACTCTCGGCGGGGATTTCGACGGGGACCGGGGGATCGGCAGCCTCCAAGTCGGACTCGTCAAAGTCGTTGACGGCGGTTCGGGCGGAGGTATCCACCGCGACGGGTTGCCCGAGGAGGTCCGAGAGGATGCCGATGGCCCTCTCCGCCGATTCGCCGCCTTTCGCGTTCCACTCGCGGCTGTAGCGGATTTCTCCGGCCCAGGGGTTCCAGCCGGTTGAATCGCTCACCTCGGCCAGCAGAAGGGCCCGCTTCGCTTCGTCGAGGGCCGCTAGGGCCTCGGCTTTTCGCGCTTCATTGGCCGTCGCGGGGAGGAGCCCCGCGAGGACGTCGGCGGCGAGCACCTTCTTTCGGAGGCGGTAGTTCCCGGTGAGGATCGTGTTGTCCGCCTCGTCATCGGCAAACACGCCCGACCCGCCCATCCAACGGAATAGGTTTCCAGTATCGTCGGGTTGCCACGTACCGTCCAGAATGGGCGGCAGTGGCGAGGGCGGGATTCCGGCGTTCTCGATCGCCTCGACGCATCGGCTGATCGTCTCGATTCGAAAGCCCTGCGTCTCGAGGGACGCGATTTCCTGCTCGTGCCGGGCCACGGTCTCCGGCGTGTGGACGAACAGCGTGCCGGCGTATGGATTGAGATCGTTTGTGGCGAGAAGCTCTCCGTCGTTGAAGAAGGTCCAGACGATTTCGAGGCCCAGGTCCGGCCGGGAGAGGCCCTTTCCGGCGACCACGACGAGCGCGCCGCTTGTTTCGTAGTAGGGCTCGGGGCGCTGATCGAATGAGGGGTGCTGGTGGCGGAGGAGATTCTTGGGCAGCAGGGCGATACGGTAGCCGCGCGGAAGCATGAAGGCGAGCATCCCCTCGCCGAATTGTCCCTCCTGTGTGAACACAACGGGCGAAATGGGAAGGCCGGCCCGGTCGAAGGCCCGGTGGTTCAGTTCCTGAGACCACTCCATGTCCGTTGAGGGATAGGCGAGAAAGAGTTGGTCCGAATAGTGGAAGCTCACGAGCTCGACCTGGCGACGATCCGTGAGCGTATCTAGCTTGGCGAGCACGCGCGGGTGGCGCTGTTCGATCACCTCGATCATGAGGCCTTGGAGCTCGATGTCGGTCCCCCACGTGGGATGGGCGAGGTAGAGATCGAGAAGGGGCTCGAAACTCTCGGTCACGATCCGATCCTGCACCTGGGCGTCGTCCAGGTTGAAGACCTCGGAGGAGCCGCCCAGGAAGCCTTGGAGGCCGCCGGCTACGTACTGGATGTTGAAATGGTAGAGGGAGAGGGCGAACCTCTGGGCCGGGGCGGTTGCAAGGACCGCCAGGAGCAGGAGGGTGCTAGTAATGGAAGGGGCTGGAGGGGAGGCGGGGCTCGCCGGTGAGAAAGGCGTCCACGTTCCGGGCGCACTCGCGCCCTTCCCAGATGGCCCACACAACCAGGGACTGGCCGCGGCGCATATCGCCGCAGGTGTAGACGCCCTCGACGTTCGTCCTGTATTTCCCGTCCGCCGCCACGGAGCCGCGCTCGTTTACCTGGATTCCGAGCTGCTTGAGCAGGGTGTTCTTTTCCGGGCCGAGGAATCCGAGCGCGAGGAGCACGAGATCGGCGTCCATCTCGAACTCGCTGCCCGGGATTTCCTGCATCTGAGGCGGACCGCCATTTGCTCCGGCCTTCCATTCGAGGCGCACCGCGTGGAGTTTTTTGACCATGCCGTTCTCCCCCGAGAACCGCTGGGTGAGGATGCTCCAGTCGCGTGTGCCGCCTTCTTCGTGGGAGGTCGAGCTCCGAAAGACGCGGCCCCACTCCGGCCAGGGGTTGGCCGCGCTGCGCTGGACGGGCGGCTTCGGGAGGAGCTCGAACGAGTGGAGGCTGCGGCAGCCCTGACGAAGCGCGGTGCCGTGGCAGTCCGACCCCGTGTCCCCCCCCCCGAGGACGATGACGTGTTTGTCCTTCGCGCTGATGAACTCCTCGTCCGGGACGGCGTCGCCCTGGTTCCGTTTGTTCTGGAGCGTGAGGTACGGCACGGCGAAGTGGACCCCGTTGAGATCGCGGCCGGGCACGTTCAAGTCCCTCGGCAGGGTGGCGCCTCCGGCGAGAGCCAGCGCGTTGAAGGCCTTCTGCAGCTCCTGCGCATCCTGGTTCACGCCGACGTGAACACCCGTCTTGAACTCCACTCCCTCGGCCCTCATGAGTTCGATCCGCCGGCGGACGACCCATTTCTCGAGCTTGAAATCCGGGATGCCGTAGCTTAGCAAGCCCCCGAGTCGGTCGGACCGCTCGAATACGGTGACGGTATGGCCGGCCTGGTTGAGTTGGTCGGCGCAGGCCAGGCCCGACGGTCCGGAGCCGATGACCGCCACCTTCTTCCCCGTCCGTTTTTTCGGGGGCGATGGCTGGGCCCAACCCTTTCGGTAGGCGTGCTCGGCGATCGCCTGCTCAATCCGTTCGATCGTGACGGGATCGTTGTTGATGTTGAGGACGCAGGCGTCCTCGCACGGGGCGGGACAGACGCGGCCGGTGAACTCCGGAAAGTTGTTGGTGGACCGCAGACGCTCGAACGCCTCCTGCCACCGATCGCGGAAAACGAGGTCGTTCCAGTCCGGGATGATGTTTCCGAGGGGGCATCCCTTGTGGCAGAAGGGAACGCCGCAGTCCATGCACCGGGAGGCCTGGGCTTGGAGACGATCGGCCTCGAACTCCGCATGGACATCCTTCCAATCGCGGATCCGCTCCGTGACGGGCCGGTCAGGCGGGATCTGGCGGCGCGTTTCGAGGAAGCCGGTGATCTTACCCATGCAACGACCGAATCAGACCGATGCCAACCGGATCGCCTCGGCACTCAAGTGCTGTTTCTGAAGGATCTTCTTGTATTCGACGGGCATCACCTTGACGAACCTCTTGATGGCCCGCTCCCACTGATCGAGGAGCTTCCGGCCCACGGCGCTCCCCGTGAACTGGACGTGTCGCTGAACGACCCGCCGAAGCTCTGCCTGGTCGTCCGGTCCGGTCAGCTTCTGAAGTTCGACCATTCCGAGATTGCAGCGCGTCTTGAACGTCCGGTCCGTATCCATGACGTAGGCGACTCCGCCGCTCATCCCGGCGGCGAAGTTGCGACCGGTCCGCCCGAGGACGACCACGGTGCCACGCGTCATGTATTCGCAGCCGTGATCCCCCACGCCTTCCACCACGGCGACGGCCCCGCTGTTGCGCACGGCAAATCGTTCCCCCGCGATGCCGCGGAAGTAGGCTTCACCGGCGGTTGCCCCGTAGAGCGCCACGTTGCCGATCAGAATGTTCTCCTCGGCCTTGAAGCGCGACTCGCGTGGCGGAAAGGCCACGATCCTTCCGCCGGAGAGCCCCTTGCCGATATAGTCGTTCGCATCGCCCTCGAGCGTCAGCGAGACGCCGTGGGCAAGAAAGGCCCCGAAGCTCTGGCCGGCGGAGCCCTTGAAGTAGCACTGGACCGTCTCCTTCGGCAGGCCCTCGTCTCCGTATCTCTTGGCGATCTCGCCCGAGAGCATCGTGCCGACGCAGCGGTTCGAGTTCTGGATAGGGAAACGGATCTCCACGGGTTTCTTCTCCTCGATCGCCTCTTTGGCCAAGCGGATCAGTTCGTGGTCCATGGCCTGGTCGAGCCCGTGGTCCTGCTTCTCCGTGCAGTGGAGGGAGACACGGAAGGGATTGGCGGCGCGGGCCAGGAGGGCCGAAAGATCCACGCCCTTCGCCTTCCAGTGGTCCACGGCATCGCGGGGCTCCAGCCTGTCCACGCGGCCGATCATTTCGGCCACGGTCCGGAACCCGAGCCGGGCCATGATTTCCCGCAGCTCCTCCGCGACGAAGAAGAAATAGTTGATCACGTGCTCGGCCTTGCCCGCGAACTTCTGCCGGAGGACGGGATCCTGTGTGGCGATTCCCACCGGGCAGGTGTTGAGATGGCAGACGCGCATCATCACGCAACCGAGGCTCACCAGAGGCGCGGTGGAGAAGCCGAACTCCTCCGCTCCGAGGAGCGCGGCGACCGCCACATCGCGTCCGGTCATGATCTTCCCGTCGGTCTGCACCACGATCCGGCTGCGGAGCCCGTTCATGACGAGCACCTGTTGCGTCTCGGCGACACCGAGTTCCCACGGCAGTCCTGCGTGCTGGATGGAGGTGAGGGGAGACGCGCCCGTGCCGCCCTCGAAGCCGCTGATGAGGACCACGTCCGCCTTCGCCTTGGCCACGCCCGCGGCCACCGTGCCCACGCCCACTTCCGCCACGAGCTTCACGTGGATGCGCGCCTTCGAGTTGGCGTTTTTGAGGTCGTGAATGAGCTGGGAGATGTCCTCGATGGAGTAGATGTCGTGGTGGGGGGGGGGCGAGATGAGTCCCACGCCGGGCACGGAACACCGCACCTTGGCGATGTACTCGCTCACCTTGTGCCCCGGGAGCTGTCCTCCCTCGCCGGGCTTCGCGCCCTGCACGATCTTGATCTGGAGGTCGTCCGCGTGGACGAGGTAGTTGATGGTGACGCCGAATCGGCCCGACGCCACCTGTTTAACGGCGCTCCGGCGCGAGTCGCCATTGGGGTCCGGGATGTAGCGCTCGGCATCCTCACCGCCCTCTCCGGTGTTGCTCTTCGCGCCGATCCGATTCATCGCAATGGCCAGCGTTTCGTGGGTCTCGCGGCTGATCGAGCCGAGCGACATCGCCCCCGTGGCGAAGCGCTTCACGATTTCCTTGGCGGGCTCCACCTGATCCGGCGGGAGCGGCGTGCGGGCCGTCTTGAACTTGAGCAGGCCGCGCAGCGTACAGAGGCGCCGGCTCTGATCGTTGATCATCTCGGCGAACTCCCGGTAGGAAGTGGGCTCGGTTTCCCGAACGGCGTGTTGGAGCTTGGCCACCGTGTCGGGGTTGATCAGGTGGTACTCGCCGCGGCGTCTCCACTGGTAGACGCCTCCGACGTCCAGCTCGTGGCTCAGCTCCGAATCCGGTCCGAAGGCCGCCCGGTGGCGGGACAGACTTTCGCGGGCGATCACATCGAGTCCCACTCCCTGAACGCGGCTCGTGGTCCATGTGAAGTATCGGTCCACGACGTCCTGCCGCAGTCCGACGACCTCGAAGATCTGCGCGCCGCGGTAGCTCTGAAGCGTGGAGATCCCCATCTTCGTGGCGACCTTCAGCACGCCCTTGTCGATGGCCTTGCGGTACTGTTTCACGGCCTCCTCGGGTTCCTCGCCGCGGATGATGCCTTCGCGGACCATCTCCCGGATCGTGTCGTACGCCACGTAGGGATTGAACGCCCCGCATCCGTAGCCCATCAGGAGGCTGAAGTGGTTGATCTCGCGGGGTTCGCCGCTCTCCAGGATGAGGGCGCACTTCACGCGCAGGCCTCCACGGATGAGATGATGATGGACTGCCGACACGGCGAGAAGACTCGGGATCGGCACGCGCTCGAGCCCGAAGCCTCGGTCCGAGAGGATGAGGTGCGTGACGCCCGCCTTCACCGACCGTGCGGCGGCGGCGCACAACGCCTCCAGAGCCCGCTCCAGGCCCGTTTCCCCTTCGGCCGTCGGGAATAGAATAGGCAGGACCTCGGCCCGCATGCCCTTCGCGCGGATTCCCTTGAGCCGCTCCAGCTCTTCGTTGGAGAGCGTTGTCGAAGTGATCCTTAGATGTCGCGCATGCGTCGGCGTCGCCTCGAAGAGGTTCCGCTCCGGGCCGAGGGTGGTCCGGACGGACATGACGAGATCTTCCCGCAGCGGATCGATCGGCGGGTTGGTCACCTGGGCGAAAAGCTGCTTGAAATAGTTGAAGACGAGCTGCGGTCGGTTCGAGAGGACGGCGAGGGGCGTGTCCACGCCCATCGAGCCCACGGCCTCCTGCCCGTTGAGCGCCATCGGGGCCATGATGAGGCGCAGATCCTCGAGCGTGTATCCGAAGACACGCTGGGCCCGACCGAGTTCTTCGGTGGAGAGAGGGCCATGGGAACGACGCACCCTGGGTAGGTCTTCGAGCGGCACGAGGTTGCGCTTCATCCACGCGGCATAGGGGCGACGGCTTGCGATTTCGTCCTTGATCTCCCCATCCGGCACGATGCGCCCCTTCGCGGTGTCCACGAGGAACATCCGGCCGGGCTGGAGGCGGCCCTTGAGTACAATGTCTTCAGGCGGGACATCCAGCACGCCGACCTCGGAGGCCATCACCACGTGATCGTCGCGCGTGACCACGTAGCGGGAGGGTCGCAGGCCGTTGCGGTCGAGCACGGCGCCGATCACGCGGCCGTCGCAGAACGCGATCGAGGCGGGACCGTCCCACGGTTCCATCAGGCAGGCGTGATACTCGTAGAAGCCGCGCTTGGCGTCGTCCATGAACCGGTCGTTCTGCCAGGCCTCCGGGATCATCATCATGATCGCGTGGGCGATCGGTCGGCCGGTGTGGACGAGCAGCTCGAGTGCGTTGTCGAACATCGCGGAGTCGCTCCCACCCGGGGTGATCACAGGGAGGATCTTGGAGATGTCCCTTCCGAAGAGCGGCGAGCGGAAGAGGGCCTCGCGGGCGTGCATCCAGTTGATGTTGCCGCGCAGCGTGTTGATTTCGCCGTTGTGGCAGATGTAGCGGTAGGGGTGGGCGCGGTCCCAGGAGGGGAACGTATTGGTCGAGAACCGCTGGTGGACCATGGCGATGGCGCTCATGAGGTCCGGCGCGTTGAGGTCCAGGTAGAAGCGGGGGATCTGGTGAGAAATGAGCAGCCCCTTGTAGATGAGCGTGCGCGACGAGAGGCTGGGCACGTGGAAAAGCTCGCGTGCCTTGAGTCCCGACGCGCGCACCTTGTTCTCGATCTGCTTGCGGATGACGAGGAGTTTTCGCTCGAAGGCGTCCTGCGAGCGGACCCGGCGGCCCGCGGCGATGAAGATCTGGCGGATGTGGGGGATCGAGGTCCGCGCCACTTTTCCGCACTGGGAGGGGTCCACGGGAACGTCGCGCCAGCCGAGGAGCTGCTGGCCCTCGCGGCGGACGATTTCCTCGAACCACGCGGAACAGGCCACGCGCTCGGCCTCGATGCGAGGAAGGAATACCAGCCCGGCGGCGTACCGACCCGGCTTCGGCCTGCGAAATCCGTTCTCCTCGCCGACCCTTTCCATGAACGCGTGCGGCATCTGGATCATGATGCCGGCGCCGTCGCCCGTGAGGGGGTCGCAGCCGCATGCCCCTCGGTGGGTGAGGTTGTTCAGGATCTGGATGCCCTTCTCCACGATGGCGTGGGAGGCCTCGCCCTTCATCTGGGCGATGAAGCCGACGCCGCAGGCATCGTGCTCGTACGCGGGATCGTACAGGGCGTAGCGTCGAGGAGGCGTTCTCATGGAACTTGCCGGCCTTCTACGCCCGGGCCCTGGCGATGTGCTCCCGACCCCCGTTGGGTGGGCGAAGCGCGTTGGCCCGCCGCGGGCGAATCTCGTCCTGGAAGAATCCGCTGTCCAGCGGCACGCGGAGGCGTTCCGTCGGCGTCGAGAGCGCGATCATCGTCTCGGTGCGGCCGACGCCCCGGATCGAGCGAATCCGGCTGATCAGGTGCTCGAGCGTGGACGTGCTTTCGGTCTTGACCTTCAGGAGAATGGAGTGCTGGCCCGTGACGTGATGGCACTCGAGCACCTCATCCAGCTCCTGGACGGCGGCGACGAAAGGCTCGATGAGTTTGGGATGGGTGATGAGGACGCCGATGAACGCGGTCACGCCCTTGCCGAGCTTCCTCGCGTCCAAGGCGGCGCGATAGCCGAGGATGACGCCTTGATCCTCGAGCTTCTTGATCCGCTCCACCACGGAGGGCGCCGTGAGGCCGACCTTCTTGCCGATCCGCGCGAGCGGGAGTTTGCAGTTCGCCTGGAGGAGGGCGAGGAGATCGATATCGATCTGATCGAGTCCACCCCCGTTTTTCTCTGGTTTCATTAGCCGTATTGCCATTTTCTCCTAACAAATACAGGGTAGGGCGTGGCCTGTCAAGAGCGGAGGCATCGGGCCACGTGCAGGGAGCGAGCTTCCACGTCGTGTCGCTCCCCCGGGTATCTGCGCATCCCCTTCGCGCGGCCCTCAGGGCTGTTCCGGAGGGTGGAGCGATCGGGCAAAGGCAAGGAGGTCCTCGGCCACCGCGGCCGGATGCTCTCGACCTTGCCGAAGATGCCTTTTTCTTTCCACGGCGGGGTTATCCGACGAATCTCCGAGGCGGTCAAACTGAAAGGCGTGAGGGTGGAGCGTGTGCATCGCGCGTGATAGGATGCGCAACTCTCAATGGACAGCGCGGATCACGCGGGCGTACGGATACCGCCGCCGCTCTATGCGCTGAGTGGCATCGTGGCGGGCATCGCGGCGCAGAGGTGGCTGCCGTTGACGATCGGTACGGCGGAGAGGGCCGCGCCGCTTCGGATCGCCGGGGGCGTCCTGATCGCGCTGGGTCTCGGGATGATCCTCCATACGGCCGTTTTGTTCCGACGCGCACGCACGGACATCAAGCCTTGGAAACCGTCCTCCACACTGATCCGGGTGGGCTTGATGAAGTTCTCGCGCAACCCGATCTATCTCGCGTTTCTCGTGATCCAGACCGGGACTGCCTTGGCGGCCCGGACCTATTGGATCGCCCTCCTGATCGTGCCGGTTTTTCTGGCCCTCCGCTACTTCGTTGTTGCCCGCGAGGAGCGATACCTGGAACGCGCCTTCGGTGAAGCGTATCTCGACTACAAGTCCCGCGTCCGCCGCTGGCTGTGAGGGATTGAGCGGTCGACCTCAGAGATTTCGATCGCCTCTTTTCGATCGCGAATCCGGTACACGAAAATGCTCTTCTCCTGATCGTCGATTTCGTAGATGATCCGATAGCTCCCAAGGCGAACACGCCGCGCATCCTTCGGGCCGCCGATCCTGCGCACCCCCGAGGGGCCGAAATCGTGCTCCACGTTCCTCTATTCTCCTCATCTCCGTCAGGTCAGATCGATCCTCGGCAAGTTCAAGAAGCTCCGGGAAGCTCTTGATGGGTACCCCGACGGCCGTAGGCTTCCCTCGCCCGATGATGACCTGCAATTCCTTCAAGCTGATGGCAGTTGTCTCATCCTACCGGAGCAGTCCTCTGATTCAAGCCAGGCTCAGATGGACTGTGTCTGCTCCGTCCCTTCAACAAGCGGGGAGCTACTTCGGGGCCGGGGGGAGAGGGACCGACGGGAGGGCCGAGGAATCGCCCGCGTCTCCCGTGAGGCGGCCGACGCTGCCGGCATACTTCCCCAGATGCGTGGAGGCCTTCTCGAAGGCCGACTGCGCGCGCTCCAGTTCCTTCCCCACCTCCTCGAATCGCTCCCGGAAATGCCCGAAGTGGGACTGGGCCTTGCGAATCTCCCCGATGGTGTGCTCCACGCCGCGCGCCATCTCGTAGTAGTCGTACGAGAGCGCCACGCCTTTGAGTGTCACCGCGAGGGTGTTGGGCGAGACGGGGAAGACCTTGAGCTTGGCGAGCGATTCCCACAGCTCGGAGTTGCGGATGACCTCGAAGTAAAGCGTCTCGCTGGGCAGAAACATGAGGGCCATGTCGGCCGTGCCCGCGTCCGGCCGGATGTATTTCGCGATACGCTTCGCTTCGATCTTGATCACCTGGGCGAGTTTCTCCTGCGCGGCCTTCACGCGGGCGGGGTCCGACGTGTCGAACAGCGGGAGCACCTGCTCGCGTGGGAACTTGCTGTCGATGGGAAGCTTGGTGCGGGGGAAGCGCACGAGGGCATCGACCCGCTCGGCTGAGCCCGGCGCGACCGCCGCCTGAATCTCGTAGGCATCGGCGGGGAGGAAATCGGCCAAGAGGCGGTCCAGCGTGGCCTCGCCAAAGCCGCCGCGCAGATGGGGCATGCGCAGGAGTTGGCTCAGTTCCTGGACCGAAGCGCCCACGGTGGCCACGTCCTGCAGCCGGGTTTCGGCCGCCTTGAGGTGCTCCTGCACCTTCTCGAAATGCCGGAATCCCTCGCGGAGGTTTTCATCCAGCTTGGCTTGCACCTGGCGACCGATCCCCTCGAGCCGTTCGTCCACTTTCGATCGGATCGTTTCGAGTTGGGCGGCCTGCTCGCGGCGGCCGTCGCCGAGTTGCCGATCCACCTTCTCCTGGATCGTCTGGAGCCCCTGCTGGACGCGATCGGAGACGTCCTGTCGGACCTGCCCGATGGCGCCCACGAGGTTCTGTGTGGAGGTCTGGAGCGTGGTGGCCAGCGTCTGGGCGTGGGCCCGGTCCAGTTCGCGTACGGCCGCCTCGAGACGGGCGAGCGGCTCCGCGAGGTCCGGCCCTTTTCGCCGGAAGAGGAGCAGGAGCGCGAGGAACGTGGCGAGGACGAAGAGACTGTTGACCGCGAGGAGGAGAACGACCGCGCTCATCGAACGAAGAAGTCCTCGGGCCGCTCGGGCGCGGGGTGGATGAAACGGGCGACCTCCGGATGCCGGGCGGCCGCGGCCTCGTACATCCGTCGCGCGATGTCGCGGTACGAGAAATGCCCCGCCGGCCGGCTCCTGAGCTCCACGATGTATTGCAGCTCCCACAGGTTCATCTTGAACAGCGTCCGTCTCCGGAAGGAGAGGGGCAACAGGTACGGCACGGCGGCGGGAGCGGCTCGGTGGATCTGCTCTGCATGCTCGAGAATCTCCCGGTGGAGCGCGACGTAGCGTTCTTCCAAACCCGCTGCGCGGATCTCGTCGGGCAGATCGTAGCCGAGGCGGTGGTCGAAGGCCTTGAGGATCTGGATGCAGTTGCGGTGGCGGTGCAGGTCGCGGAAGGAGCCGTTGTCCATGCAGACGTCCAGGGTGAGATCGTAGCCCGCGGCCAGCGCACGCGGCGGCGCATCGTGGAGACCGCGATCGTGCTCGACCAAAGCCGCGAGTTCTCGATCCGCGTCGGGGTGCTCGGCCAGGTACTCGAGGATTTGCCGGTAGGAGTGGGGCAACTCCGCATACAGGAGGCCGGCGGCGATCTCGATCTCGAGGGAGGGGGCTTTGGAGAGGGTGACGTCACGCCGGGAGTCGGGCGTCGGAAGTCGGGAGTCGAGGGTGGCGGCAATTTCGCGCACGGCGCGGCGGAGGTTCAGCGCGTAGGAACTGGGCCGGGCGTATTTCACGAGCGTGGGCAGCGGGACGCAATCCTTGTAGGTGTGGAAGTCCACCTCGCGGTTGAGTCCGTCGGGCAGGGGCGCGGATTTTCTCATCGCCTCGGCGAGCCGCACTTGGATGGGATTGAGCGCCGGGCGTTCCACAAGGGCCTGTTTCATCTCCACGCCGATGGAGCGCAACTCGGCCAAGTCCTCTGAGAGCAAGCGGGAGATGTGTCGTTCGAGCGTGCGGCCGCTCGCCACGATCCCCACGCCCGTAAGGGTAGAGGCCGGCAGCAGGTAGCGCGCCACGTCGAACGCCTTGGCGCGAACGGTGGCGTCGAAACCCTTGTCGTCCAGATCCTTCGGGCGCAGCGGGGCGTACGCGCGGGCCAGGTGCTCGGTCAACCGGGCGTGGAAGGTGTTGTACTCCTCGAAGAGGCGCCCGCAGAGTGACTCGTAGCGGGACTGGTAGGGGCCTCCGGCGATTTCCGGCGGGGTGTAGAACGAGGCCCGATTGAAGTCCACGTACCGCGTGGAACGCTCCTGCGCGTCCAAGAGCGGCTCGTCGAGGAGCGCGACAGCCGCCACAATCGAGATGTTCTCGACGGCCAGTCCGACGTGGGCGAGATCGGCAATCGAGGCGTGGCCGTACGTGTGATAGAACTGCTCGTAGAAGGACTCGGCGCGCTCCCGGCTGAGTGCGAGAATCCAGTCCTCGAAGGAGGTTTCCGGTTTGGAGCGGGAGAACCGCGCGAGGGCGAAGCCCTCAACCTCGGGGAGGGCGCCAATGACGGCGGTGACCTTGCGCGTCACGTCGCGGCAGCCGCAGCGAGGTGTTTCAGATCAGGGGGCAGGGCGAATTCGATCGTCTCCTCGGCCACCCGGACTTCCTTCACCCGGCCCGCACCCGCGGCGCGGAGTTTTCGCAGCACGTTCTGGACGAGTTCCTCCGGTGCGGAGGCGCCCGCCGTGACGCCCACGCTCCGAATGCCCTCAAGCCAGTCCGGGCGGATCTCGTCCGCGTCCTGGATCAGTCGCGCCCTGATGCCTCGCGCCTGCGCCACCTCGACGAGACGATTGGCATTCGAACTCTCGGGCGCGCCCACCACGAGCAGAAGGTCCACTTCTTTGCACATTTCCTTCACGGCGTTCTGCCGGTTCTGGGTGGCATAGCAGATGTCGTCTTTGCGCGGCTCGCGCAAGTCGGGGAACCTCCCCCGAAGTGTCTCGACGATCCCGCGCGTGTCGTCCATGCTGAGCGTGGTCTGCGTGATGCAGGCCACGCGCGCGGGATCGGGCACCGCCACGCGGCGGGCCTCTTCCACGCTGCTGATCACCTCGATGTGTCCCGGGGCCTCGCCGAGCGTTCCCTCCACCTCCACGTGATCTCGGTGCCCGATGAGGAGGATCCGGTATCCCTCCCGCGCCAGTCGGACGGCCTCGATGTGGACCTTCGTGACGAGCGGACAGGTCGCATCGATGGCTCTCAGGTTCCGCCGCCGCGCCTCCTCGCGGACCGAGGGCGACACGCCGTGCGCGCTGTAGATCAGGACGCTGTGCTCCGGGATGCCGGCAAGATCTTCCACGAACCGCGCACCCTTCTCGTAGAGGTCCCGAACGACGTGGCGGTTGTGGACGATCTCGTGGCGCACGTAGACCGGCGGGCCGAATGTCTCGATCGCCAGCTCCACGATCTCGATCGCGCGGTCCACGCCCGCGCAGAAGCCCCGCGGCGCGGCGAGCCGAACCTCCATGCGGCTACCTTACCACCCCCGGGGCGGGGGCAACAACGGGCGCCGAGGTGGATCGAAAGTTTACACACCGTCTGGGGCTCCGTAGCCGAGGGTGTGACCAGGATCATGGCGGGCGCGAAACGGACTGGGAAAATGTGGTCAGCAGACCGTAATCTTTCGGTCGGCGTGCCCCGCCGACCCCCTGAAAGGAGGCTCGATGCACACGTACAGCGACCCTTGGTGCGTGGGCGCTTGGATGACGGCGAATCCGGAAACGGTCCCGCCCAACACGCCCGTTCGGGACGCGTTCTACCGCATGCGATCGGGTGGATTTCGCCATCTCATCGTGTTGGACGGCGGCCGCCTGGCCGGGATCGTGACCGATCGCGACCTCCGGCGGCCCGATCTCTCGACCGATCCCGACGGCTGGGACGAGTGGTATCGTCTCGACACGGACTACGAAGTCAAGGACGTGATGACGCGGGACGTCGCCACCGTCCGTTCCCACACCGCGATCGAAAAGGCGCTCAACATGTTCGTCCGCCGGAAATTCGGGGCGCTTCCCGTGCTCGACAAAAAGAACCAGATCATCGGCATTCTTACGACGCACGACGCACTGCGGGCCCTCGCGAAGATCATGGCCGAGTACGGCGATGTCATGCGCCGGCGGGCCGCCAAGAAAACAGAGTAACGCCGCTCACAGATTCGCCCCTCGCCCGTCCGCTGGACACCCTCTCCCCTCAAGGAGCGAGGGGAGGGTGCGGGGTCGCCTCCCCGCCGCGGAGGGCCGACTACCCCTTGAGTACCGCCCCGGTGGACGCTACAGGGCCGTGAACGTGCCCTTGGCGCCGGAGATCTGACCGCAGAAGGTTTCGGCCTGGGCCGCAGTCTGCGGTTGGTAGAGATACACGGAACTTGTTCCGTGGGAATCTCCGAATACGCATTTTCCGACGGCTCCGGCCGACGAACAGGCCCCATCCGATTTTGTACCCCCGCCCTGCGTGCAACTGGCGAGGACCTGTTCCACGGTACTCTGCGCGGCCGTGACTTCCGTACACATCTTGATGGTGCCGCCTCCGGTGGCCTGCTGGGTCGTGCAGCTTTGGGTTATGTCCGCGGCTTCATCGTCATCGCCGCTGCACCCGGAGAAACTCAGGGTTGCCGCGAGCGCCGCGGCGGTCAACACAGATCGAGACATCACAACATCTACCTCCATCAAACCGGTGTCAGCGGGGGCAATGTTCCGGAGACGCGCGCCGATCGAGAAATCCCGATCCATGTTCCGCCTGCCCTCCCAGCGCTGCTTGTCGGATAGGCCGATGGTATCCGAGGCCGACCCGATGTCAATCAACTTCCAGGCTCTGTTTGAAAACGACCTTAGGGGGATCGACCATGGGCAGGGCGGTTCTTCGTACCTTGGCCCAGGAAGGCCAGGTACCACGCAATGTGGCCCTGCCAGGATGGCAGGGCAATGACCGTGGTAGGGGCGGGTCCTTCCGCCACG
>JACPQY010000063.1 GCA_016190245.1 Nitrospirota bacterium
ATCCACCTCACCCAACAGCGCAACGAAAAAGCCCGGGTGAGTCATCGCCGCAAGCGCCTTCGCGAGCTACACAGCATGGGGTACCACCTCACCCAACTCCGCCGCTGTGATGGCAATCAAAAAAGGGCGTTGTAGTGCTAGCGCGAAGTCGAAAAGGAAGGCCGTATTGCGAAAGTTCCGCACCGGAACCGGCGGCAAGGGGTTGGCTCTCAGGGAACCGCGACGCTGAGGGAGGCCTCGGACAAGACGATGGGGGGCGGGGCGTCAGCGGGATTCGCGTACAGCCACTTCACGAACCGATCGTTGTATCGCCGGTAGAACCACCGGGCCTCAATCCGGTAGGGCCCGGCGACCGAGCTCGGGAGTGTCCAGACCACCCTGTCATGGAGGGCCTTGCCCGGCTCCAACGTCAACTTGTCCGTCAGCGATGACGCGGCCCAAATGCGATGCCGATCCACGGGCCGCCCGTCGTCGCCTCGAAGGACGGCCCCGAGTCGGTGGCGGGCGCTCACGGGGCGATCCGAGGGGGGCGGGGCTCCGTCTTCATATAGAACGCCTCCCCTCGCGTCCGTTACTCGAAGATGCAGCCAGATATCCGCCAGGTCGAACATGGCCACTGGGAACTCGTGACCGATCCTGGAGTTGGTCGTGCGGATACCCACCATGATGCGCGAGGCATCGGCGGGGTCGGGGATCGAGTCCAGCTCAAGGTCCAGGAGGGGACGGCGGGCGAAGTACTTCGTGTAGGCCTGCAGCGAGGGTTCGCGCTTCACCCACAGCAGGATCTGCATGAAGGTGGATACTTCGAGTTCCCCTCTCAGCCAGCGTCGGCTCTCCGCCTCGAAGTCCTTCACCTCCTCCAGTCCGGCAGCATCGCCCTGCAACGTGGCGGAGAGGGCCGTCTGGATCCCGAACATGCGGTGGTCGGCGCGGGTGCTCCCGAGTTTTTCCATGGATTCGGGGTCATTGTGAGGGTGAAGTTGAAGGTGACACTCCATGCAGCGAATGCCCTCCGTCGGGAAAGAAGAGCGTTTCCACGAGGGATACGGGCCCGGTGGCTCGCCGTCGTTCCCGTCGAGAGTCACGGGCTCTGCGTGACAGGCGAGACAGAACTCGGCCTCTTGGTGCGACGGATGTCCGTACGAATTCCTGTGGGCTCGCAGGTCCTCCCCGATGAAGGCGCGGCGCCGCGCGGGGTCCGCATCCTCCGCATCGGGAAGGTAGATCGTCGGAACGGTGATCCGCCGCTGCCGCTTCGGGGACTCCGCGTCAGCCTCGTGGACGAGGTGGCAGGTCACGCAAGAAACTCCCGTTTCCTCGAACTCGCGCACCAGCTTTCCATCGGCCCCGGTGAACATGCCCGCGGCCGGGTTGTGGCATCTCTCGCACAATGCGGCGTCGCGGCCGGTTTCCTCCCTCCAAACCCGCAGGACGTTCTGGTACGCGACGTTGGAGGCGGAGTAGCGGTGGAGCGAGGCCGACCACTGCTTGTAGATCTCCGAATGGCATCCGGACCCACCACAGGACTCGGCCGATTCGAAATAGAAGGAGGGGAGCGATTCAACGGTGGAACCGGCCTTGAGCCGGTCCGGCCGACGACTTGCCCCGGAACTCACGCCGGCGCCGCGACGCTCAAGAGCGATGAATCCGATGGAAAGGAGGATCACCGCCGAACCGAGGACGCCCGCCGCGGCCGCGAACCGCGTCCGTCGGACGGGGTAGTTCCTCAGGATATGAAAAAGGACCGGCAGCCAAGCGAGCAGTCCGGAGTACCGATGTAGGAGGTGAAGCGGCTCGGAGCCGATCGACTTGAACGGGCCGCCCACGTAGAAGCCGCTGGCGAGAGTCAGGATCAGCAGCATGAACGCGGTGGATCCGTTGACCATCGAAGAGCGGCCGTGTGGGGCGGGGTTCAGGACCACGCGGAGCGCGAGGAGAAAAACGGCCAGCGCGCCCAGCATGAACGCTGTGTTGGCCGGCACGGGGAGGAGCAGGAAGACAATGAAGCTCAGGCCGGCCGCCGCCGTCAGGATGGCCGCGCGCCACCCAACGAGCCGCCGCAGGTGGACGGCGGTCACCAGGAGCGCCACGGGTGCGGCCAGAAGGGAAATGCCGTTGTGGAGACGCACGATGGTGTACCGGAGCGAATCCGGGGCGTTGTGAAACTCCAAGCATGCGCCGGTGAGGAGTGAGAGGAGAAGAAGGACGATGAACGCGAAGACAGCCATGGCGCTCCATCCGCCGTAGAGTCGTGAACGCCGCTCGGAACCGCCTGCGGGGGCCACCATCACCGTCCCTTCACAGATCTGTCGTGCGCACACGATCGCCGCGCCGATCCTTCACGCCTGACCCCGTTGAAGGGCAGACGTCTCCGGCGAAGATGCCGGTCTCTCCGGGCGCCAGAGCAGGGCGCCGGCAAGCCCGATCAGTGGCGCGGCCCGGGGGTAGACATGAAACCCGAACGTGTTGAGCAGGAACAGCGAGGCCACGCTCCCGAGCACGAACCCGACACCCATGAAGGCATAGACGCTGGAAAGGCCGTCGGGCGGGACCCACCTCAGCAGCGCCGGCCAGTAGAGCCCTGCGGAGAAGCCCACCCATACGGCGCACAACCCTATCGGGACGGCGGTGCCAAGCGGCTCGAGTACCGCGAGGGAAGCCGCGAGGCTGGCCGTGCCCAGCCAGGGCGCGAACCGCAGCCGCCACCCTTCACGCCAGTGCGCCACCCACAGGTTCGCTACGGCTCCTCCCGCCAAGAAGAGCGAAATGAGAAAACATGTCCCTGAGGCGGGCCCGGAAAGAAAGAAGCGGGCAAACTTCGTCACCAGATACGTCTCGCTGAGCGCATAGCAGAGGCCGAACGCCACCGCCGCCCATCGGCCGGACCACACCAATCGAGGGCCGTGTCGCCCGGCCAGCCGCGTCGTGATCGACATCAGACCCCAGACGCAGGCCAGCACACCCAAGGGGAAGAGCAGCGAACCGCGGCCCTCGTGCGGCGAAGGGTCGCGCAGTACCGGGCGGTCATCCGTTGGGAAGGCATCGGGCAGGGTACCGACTGGAACCGGCACGACCGATCCCAGCCCGCCTATGTCTCCCGCCATCCTCTCAATGGCCCGCGCGTCACGCGAGGCGAGGAAGAAGAAGAGAGGTAGTTCCACCATCGGGTAGTCGGCCACGACGTACCAGAAGGCGCGTGCTTCAACGCCAGGTGGCATCGCCGCCAAGAAGACCTGCGCCAGATCCTTCTGGATGCCGCCGGCATCGATCGCAAGGATTCCACCCGGCTTGAGGACGTGATCGAACATTCGCAGATAGGCCTCCCGGGTGAAGCAATAGTTCTCGGCGAACAGCATCGCAAACGGGAACTGAACGGTTCCATTGTCGATGCCGTCGATGAAAATCAAGTCGAATTGTTCCTGCGTGCGATCGAGAAAGGCGCGACCTTCAGCCGCGATGAGTCGGGTCTGAGGCCGGCCGAACACATGGTTGTTGTAGCTGCCGAGGTCCGATGCGAACTTGGAAACGATGACCTCATCAATCTCGATGCCGACCACGCGTTGCAGCAGGGGTTCGCTCTCCAGCAATGTCTGAGTCGCCACGCCGCCACTCGCCCCGATGACGAGAGCGTCGTTCCGGCCGGCGGCGACGACCTTGAGGATCTGCCGCCTCTGCAGGTGATCCCGCAACGGGTTCGTGCACACGTACCAGAGCATGAAATCGTTGTGGATGCCTGCGACACAGGGGTCCGGCCCGATCATGAACTCCAGGAAGTCCATCTTGTGGTAGTCCGACCAATAGGTGCCCAGGTGGCGTCCGTCCCTCACACTCCACGTGAACAGCTTCTTCGACTTAAGCGCGGGGTAGGCGCTCAGGGCAAGGAGGATGGGCACGGCCACCGCGATCTGTCGCTTCCCAGACGGGAGAAGCAACACGAACAACGCCGTCAGGGAACACAGAAGGACGTAGGCGCCGACGACACGTATCGCCAGGTAGGACAGGATCGTGCCGACCACGAACGCCGCCAGATGGGCGGCGTAGTCCCGAGCCGGCCGCCGAGCATCGCTCAATGCCCGGCACAGAAGTCGACTGCACACGGCAAACGGGACGGCTGAGGCCGGCATCGAGAGCGCCAGAGCCGCCACGTGTCTGCCGGCATCCATCGGAGGGAACGCAGGCGCTCCAGCCGCCCGGACTAGGTACATCATGGACACGTGAGCGTTCTCGCAGAACGCAAATGCTCCCAGAACGAGGAGCAGCACTTCCGACCATTGGATGCGCGGGGCGGTTTTCCGATCCGAGCGAGCGGCCAGGATGGCCCCCGCCACAGAACCTGCCAACGAGAGGGTCACGATCAAGGGGAGGAAAACATTGGTGGGCATCTTCAAGCCATGAAGCCGCACGAGGGTGTGCAACATTCCTCCGGCCAAGAAGCCGGTTGTGATCGGAACGAACGACAGGCGCGCTGATGCGCCGGTCATGCCGCTTCAGCCGCGTCCATCGCCGTAGCCCGCCCTTGCCCGCCTACGCAAGGCGGCGAAACCGTGGGTGCCCCCTACTCCACCGTCCACGAATCGCCCCGCCGTGCGTGGGAACGCGGCGCTCAGCCGCTCGATGGCCCGCCGCCAAGCATTGAGATATGATCCGAACGCCGAGAACGAGGCCATGCACCCCACCGCGACTTCGATCCCCCTCCCCCTACCCACTCCCAGGTTCCACGCGCGGACAGATGCAGGTCCAGCGCCCCTCCGGCACCCCGTCCTCCTTCCGTCGGCTTGATGGCGCCGGCCTCTCCACACTCCAGAACCGCGCGCCGACCGAGGGCTGCCATCCTCTTGGCGGACAGTATAGTGTTTGTCGCCCTCACCTACAAGGCCATCGAGGCGTTCCTCCTCGCCGGAGAAGGCGTGCTGGACCAGCGCACGGGCCTGATCCGGGGGATCCTGTGCCTGGCCGCCCTGCTGCTGACCGCGTGGCTCCAATTCCGTTTCGTCCCGCTGGCCTCCCGCGAGCGGTGGGTGGATCAGGTTCTCGGCACGCTGGCCCCCGCGGCATTCGTCGCCAGCCTCGCCTTCTACCCGCCGGGGAAAGGGTTTTCGGGCCTGTGGCTTCCGCTCGAGTGGCACAAGCTCCCACTCAACATTGAACTGATGAGCCGGATCTCTCCGGCTCCGGCCGTGGCGATGGCCGCCTTCTTCGGCTTCCTCACGGTCGCCCTCGCGAGCGGCCGGAGACCCCTTCGGGTCATTCTCTGGACGGCACTCGCAGCGTGGGCGATCTTCAACATCTCGCTGGCCAGGTCTGACGCCCTCCGGTCAAAGGCGATCCTCTACGGCGTGGCCTTCGGGGCGCCGCCCTTCGTGGCCCTTTTCCTCGGCCTGGGCCGCTACCTGCGATGGGCGTCCCGCTCGGCGCTGGCCGGGTTGCTGGGGACGCTCATTTTCTGGCACTACGCCGCCGTTCTCCCCCCGAAGAGCAGCCCGAACTACCCCCCACCCTTCGAACTGGTTTACCCACGCCCGGGGACAACCCCCGACTTTCCGCTCGCCTTCATGCGGGACTATGCCCTCTCGCCGGACGGACGTTTCCTCTACACCAACTACGGACCCGCCTCCGGCCTGGCCAGGATAGACCTTCAGACGGGAACGGCCGAGGTGCGCCACGTCCCCGGCCTCTCGCGCTACCTCTGGCTCGATCCCTCCGGTGACCCTCTCTACACGATGGATTGGGACCGCGGCGACTTCATCGTCTTCGGCACGAACCCCTTTCTCATTCGCTCGCGCGCCGACCTCCTGGAGCAGGGCCGCGTAGCCCCGTGGTCGTTCGACGTGACCGAGACCCGGCTTTACATCGGATTCCATGAGGCGCCGATCCTCGCCGAATTCGACCGCGCCTCGCTGTCCCTCCTCAGAACTCTCGATCTGAAACGCGAGGGCTGGACGCGGTTCAACAGCGGGCTTTACAAGGTCGTGTTCGATCGGGCCACGCACGCGATCTACACGGAGGCAGGCATGACCGATCTTCGGGACCGGTTCGTGCTGCTGAAGATCGATCCCGATACGTTTGCGGTGACGGAAAGCGCCGAGCTTCCGGAGGGGGGCCTGGACTTCACACTTGTCCCGCCCCGCAACACCCTCGTGACGGCCAGTTTCTTCTCCAACCGGTTCTACGAGTATTCCCTCGGCCCGCTGCAACTCCGCCGCGTGATCGAGGGGCCGCTCAATTCGAGGAACATCGTGTACGACGCCCGCCGGAACCTTCTCTACGCATTGGCGTTTCTACCGGGCGAGCTCCGGTGCATCGCCTACGACACAGGGCAGACGCTCGTCCGCCAGGAGGTGGGGAACAAAGCACAGAGCCTTTTGCTCGACGCGGCGCGAGACGCGCTCTTGATCGGAAGTTCGCACGGCGTCTATCGTGTCACACCGGGAGAATGGGTGGGTCGCCGGCCCTGATCCCCCTTGCCGCAATCGCGCCCAGAACCCCGATGAGAACCGCGGCCGCCCAGCCGCTCGCCCGGTAGCCGATGAAGAAGGGCGTGCCCTGCGCCGCATAGAGGCCCAGGAGGAACGCCAGTCGAGCGTCAGCCTTCCCCCGCCCCTCGGCCTCATCCGGCCAGAGCATCCCGAGTCCCAGGCCCAGAACCGCCGTCGAAACAAGCATCACCAGGGGCGACTTCTGGGCCAGCGCCACCATCAATGCCGCAGCCGAGGCCAGGGCCGCGAGAGGGATGGACGACGATCCGCCGGCGCCGAGTCGCCGACTCAGGACACCCGAGATCATCCCTGCGATCAGGGCGATGCCCACGTAGAGGCCGCCCGGGTAGGGTCCATAGGTGGAGACCAGCCTCGAGCACCATGCCGCAACCAGCGTCACAACCCACCCCCCGAGGAAGCCCCAGAGTCCCGCGACGAGCGCGTCCCTCCGCGATGGCCCCGCGCTCCTCCGCGCTGCGAAGGCGATGGCACCGAGAACGAAGAGCGGCAGTGGAAGCAGCACGAGGAGCAGATTCGGCTGGATGAACCGCTGCAGAAAAGGAGTGTCATCCGTGAACCGGTACTCCTTGCGATCATACGGAGGATGAACCTCGCGCAAGGCGGCTGATGATCGAAGTTCGTCCGCAATCCGTGCGAGGGCGGATTCATCTCGCGACGCTGCAATCAGGAACACGGGCAAGCCCATGAAGGGGTAGTCGCTGAACGTCGTCCAGAAGATGCGGTACCCCACGTCGTCCGGGAAGTTCGCGACCAGCGGGATAGCCTCGAACTCCACGCTGCTCCCCCAGTTGATGGCGAGGATCCCGTCCTTCTCCAACCGCTCGTCGAAAAGCGTTCGGAAGCTTTCGCGGGTGAACACGAAATCCTCCTGGAAGAAGTTGGTGAGGGGTTGCACCACGAGCCGTATCCCAAGCCCGTCCATCACGATCAGGTCGTAGCGCTCCCGATCCCGTTCGATGAAGTTCCGCCAGTCCGCCACGACGGCCCTGTAGCCCGGTCTCTCGAACACGCCCTGGTTGTAACCTCTGTATCGGCCCTTCATTCGATCCACCACGATGGGATCGATTTCCACGGCCGTCACCCGTTGGAGTTGGCCGGGATCGCTCTCCAAGGTCAGAGGCGTCGTTCCATCCGTGCGTCCGAGCACGAGCAGGCTTGTTTTCCCCTTTCCGACGGCCCTGTGAAAGGCTCGCTGTTCCTTCTGGAGCATGCTCGTATCGTCACAGACCTGCCACAGCATGAGATAGCTGTAGACCCCGCCCAGGCAGTGGCCATCCCGAAACGAAATGAAGTTGAGAAAGTAGTAGGGGCTCCACGTCGTTTCCAACACCTCGTGGGGGCCCACACGCCAAGTGAGAAGCGCGCTCGGCCTTCTCTCCGAGAGGGGTACGAGGCCCAGCGAAAGCGCGAGGACCGCCAGGGTGAGAAGCCGGCGCCGAGACGCCATCAGCGTCAGCGCGGCGCTGAGTGCGAAGACCCAAGAGGCGCCCACAACGAGGATCGCGCAGTAGGAAGCCGACAAACCCAGCGCGACGCCAAAGAGCCAGCCCACGCGGTTCGTCCCCGCCACCCCACGCGTCCCCAATCGCAAACACACGGGAACGCTCAGGAGCAGCGAGCTTCCCAGGAGCAGCCACTGGACGGGGACCCCGGTGGGCTTGGGATACGGGTAGTAGTTCGTGGACGCCAGAAAGTGGAGCGAGATCCGGCTTCCGAAGAGCGTCGTGGCCACAAACATCAGGACAAACGCCGCGGACAGCCAGGTGGCGGCGCGCTGCTCCCTCCACTTCACGGGCCAAAGGGGGCCCACTGCGTATCCCAACGAGGGCGCCATCAGAATGAAAGGGCTCACGATGTCGAGTGGGAACCGGGCATTCATGATGCGGAGAAAAGAGAAGAGAAGACTGGAGAGGACAAAACCAACCGAGATGGCGGTCATCATCGAGGGCGCCCGGGACGCTGCATTATCGTCGCGGCCGCACCACATCGTCAAGCGCCACCCGGGCTTGAATCCGCCGGAGAAGCGGGGGAAGCTGCCACCATGACAAGGCCGGACGAACCGGCTGCGAGTGGCCGGACTCGATGACGCCTTCAGGAAACCTTCCTGGTGGAGCCGCCAGGCGGGCCTTCCTGCTGCTGTGGGCAGCGGCCGCCCTGTGCCTCGCCACGTCTTGCAACCCTGAGCAAAAGGCAAGGATTGAGGCCGGACTCCAGCAGCGGGCCCAGCGTGCCATGACCAAGTGGCTGATCCTGCGATCCGGCGCTCTCCCCGAATTGTGGGGCGAGATCTGCGCCATGCTCTACCCCGTTCCCGGCGGCATCCTGGCGGGACTGGGCTTCGACGTCGGGCTGTTCCGCACCGGTCCGGACGGCTCCCCCACCCTCTCCGCGCGGGCGGAAGTGGGCGGCATTGTCCACGACGCGGCCGCGGCCCCTCCCTACGTCTACCTTGCAGCAGGATCGACCGGACTGGGCGTGCTCGACTTGAGACAACCCGACCGCATCCGGTCTGCCGTGAACCTCGGCGTGCCGGGCTACGCCCTCGTCGTGCGCGTGAAGGGAACGCGAGCCTTCGTCGGGCTCAAAGAGGGCGGGGGTCTGGTGGGGCTCGACATCAGCAGACCTGACAAGCCGTCCGTGTCCTTCTCCATCTGGCGGGGCGAAGACGTCTCGGATATCGAGTTCCTCGGGCCGTACGTCGTGGCCGCCGTCTCCAACCGCGTCGAAATCATCTCGCCCTCGGAAGCCGGCGCGCCGAAACAGATTTCGAGGTTTCCCCTGCCGCGACGCTCCGCCATCGAACCGATCGATCCTCTCCCCCGAGACCTCGTCCTGAACCCACCCTACCTCTACGGGGTCAACGGGGCGGACGGCCTGTTCGTCCTCGATCTCTCGGATCCCACCCGACCCCGCCAGGTATCGGAGTTGACGGACCGTGGGTTTCTCGAATCCATCGCCCTCTTTGGCGCGAAGGCCTTCGTGGGCAGGAAAACCGAACACGTGGGAATTGTGGACCTGTCCGACCCCCACCGCCCAACGTGGAAGGGCACGCTCCCCGTCTTCGGTCGCACCTTGAATTCCGGCGCCTCCGCGGACGAACTCCTTCTGGCCGGAGGCGCCAAAGGCTGGTCCATTTTCGACACGCGACGTGACCCACCGGCGAGGGTGGCCTCCTACACCCTCCCGCCCCGGGCCTACGACGTTCTGCCGGACGGGGAGAGAATCTACGTCGCGTCAGGCCCGCTCGGCATCAAAACCCTGCGACGCGAGGCGGACGGGTCGAACACCGAGATCGCCAGGATTGAGACCGCAGGGAACTCTCGGCATCTCCGCCGGGTGGGACAGGATCTCTGGGTTTCGGACACCAACGGGGGACTCGTCATCGCCTCCCTGGAAGATCCAGACCATCCCGCCGTCCGGACCTACCTGAACACAGGCAACCACGTCTGGTCGAGCTTGCCGCTGGGCAGCGGACTCCTCATGGCCGGCGGGCGTGGGTTGTCCTTCTTCGTCCCCGCCCCCGGGGGCTTCTCCCTTGCCTCGGAACTCCCCCTCGATGGCTACCCCGTGGACATCGATGCGCATGAAGATCGTGTCTACGCGGCCCTGATCAGCGGCCGCGTAGCGGTCGGCAGGCTCGAGGGGTCATCCCTCCGCTGGATTCGCGATCTCATCCCCTCCAAGCCGATTCCCCGGCCCTGCACGGCGCTGTCTGTTGCCGAAGGGCGAATGATCGTGGGAGACGCCAAGGGGAGGGTCTACCTCTACGACCTGCGGAATCCCGAGGAACCCAAGCTGGTCGCGAAGACGCGCGTCGGAGCAACCGTGTTCGACATCGAGTTCGACGGCCGGGAGGCCTGGGTGGCCGCGCACAAGGCAGGGCTCATCGAGATCGAGGCAATCGAGAACACCCTCAACACCTCGCATCGCTTCATGATCGGGCAGACCGTCCTGGGAGTCGGCCTGTCCGATTCGGAGGTCTTCGCTGCGACGGGAGATGGCCGCGTCGTTTCCGTCCCCAGGCCTCAGTGACGATGCTTGCCTTCGTGGTATGATGCCGGCCGACCCATGGTGACAAGGGCCGGTCGGGAAGAGAATCAGCGTGCCGGCGGCCTCCCCATCACCCCCCGGGTGTTCCACGCCCTCCTCTGCTTGTTTCACACCCTGCCGCTCGGCGTCATCGGCCTCCTCGGTCGGTCTGCGCTCGCTCTCCTGCTCGTACCCGTGTGCGCCTGGGCCGCGTGGTGGGCCTCGCGCACAATCGATCTCCCTGCCAGGCTCCCCGGATTCCTGCTGGGATTCTACGCCTACGGCGCCGCCGGATTCTGGCTAGCGTTTGGCTACATCTTCGAGTATCCGTTCAGCCACACCCTCTTCTATCTGCACCTCCTCTTCGTCGCGACCGCGTGGCTTGCGTCCCGGGTGCCGTGGGCCGAGACTTGGGTCCCCCGCTTTGTCTCCCTGCTCCTAGTGGGCTTTGCATCGGCGGTCGCCACCCTGCCCTTCGGCCGCGCTGGAGGCATCGTCGCCTTGGCAACCCTCACGTTCCTGTTGTGGAGGGAGCGCGAGGCCTGCCGGCGCGCGTGGTCTCACCTCGGCGCGACCGCGCTTCTCCCCGCCGTCTCGGCGTTCTTCGCCTTCGTCTTCAGCTTTGCGCTTCAGGCCGCGCCGAGGCCGGGCCTCGCCCGCGAGGTCACTCGCCAAGAGGGCGTGGAAGCGTTGACGCTCACCGGCCGCTTGCCGAGCACACAACCCCGACTGACCCTGGTGACGGAGTCCTGCCGGGCGGACGGCCTGATCGCCGGTTTCTCGCCGGCCATCTTCCCATCGCGCCTGACGCTGATCCATCGGGCCACGGGGACCGGCGAAATCACGATCAGCCCCAAGATCAAGGATCCTTCGGCCAACGCGGCGATGGATTGTTCGCGAGGCACGCTCTACGTCGGCCAAGGGGATCCCCCGGCCGTTCTGGCCTTTCACGACGACAACGTGAAGGAGCCTTGGCACACCATTCCCCTTTCCGGTGGACGCCCCAAGCTTCTCTTTCCTGCGGAGGACGCCTCGCTCCTCGCCGCCGTTGACGGCGACGGTCAGGCACACGTACTCGACCTTTCCTCGAACCGCGAGCTTTCCGGGGCCGAGGACCGCGCCGGGCCCTGTGTCCGCCGGTCGGCGACTGGATGGCGCCCTTCCAACCTTCTGGGCCCCGCCCCGACTTGCGCGTACGACCCCCGGACCGGTTCCGTGTGGATGGCGGATTTCGAGCGCGGCATCCTGCAGCGATGGGAACACCCGGCGGGTACTCGCAGCCTTCCACTCCACCTCGAACGAGGGATCCGGGTCGTCCTCCTTGATCCGGTTTCGAGACGCCTCGCCGTCGGCAACTACCTGACGGGCCACGTGACCCTGATCCAGGCCGACACGGCGTCCGTCCTGCGAACCTTTTGGACAGGACCGCGCATCGAGGCGTTGGCCTTCTCACATGATCATGATCGCCTGTATGCGACGAGTGCGGCCGGCCTCTTGGAGATCTCTCTGCGGGGGACCCGTGGAGACTGACCACCGACTCTTCCGGTCCCGCTGGGCCGGCATCGTTCACGTCTTCGTGTTCCTGTTCGTGGGGATCGCCCTCACCGGATACGTTCTCGCCCTGCGCCAACCCCTCGATCTCTTCGCTCTCTTCGCGCTCAAGACCCACGTCTGGCTGGGCTATTTCGCCACGATCCCCTTCGCGGTGATCACCGCCGTGCATCTGCGCAAGCTCTACGGGACGGGTGTCATGCTTCTGGGCATGGCGAGCCTGGGCGCGATGGTGTTCGCCTTCTTCATAGACCTCGGGCCCATCGAGCGTCTCGTCCTCGCGCTGGCCCCCCTGGTGTACGTGACAACGAGGCACTTCTTCGCGGGGGACCAATGGCCCCGCCCGAGGCTCATTCTGGGCACCCTTAGCTTCGCGGGCCTGGTGATGCTCCTCGGCACAGGTTGGCTCTTGGCGGGCCCTGCCCACACCCTGCGGACGAGCGCGATCAGCACCCTGCACGACACGCTCGGTTGGATCCTGCCCCCGCTGGCCCTCATCCATGTCTTCCGCAAGTACGAGCGGGAGGAGGACCCGCACTGGCGGGCCCGGTGGGGCCTGCTCCTTTGCTGGTGCGCAGCCCTGGGCGCATGGACCGCGATGGAAGTCGCCTCGGCGAAAACCCGTGAACGCCTGCGGCTGGCCCCCGTGGTGAGCCCCTCGACGGGATCCGATCCGGAAGGTTGCGGCCACGCCGCCTGTCACACCGAGATCTCAAAGCAATGGGGTGCATCGCCCCACCGCTTCTCATCGTCCAGCCTGCCCTACCTCAAGGTCGCCGCCCTGTTCGAGCAGGAGAAGGGCGAGGGGGCGCGCGACTTCTGCCGGGGTTGCCACGAGCCATCGGCCCTTCTCGGAGCGCAGGACGCCCCTTACGCCCCCCCCCCGCCGGGAATCCAACCCAGCGTCTCCTGCCGAGTCTGCCATCTGATCGACCGGGTCGCGTCTCCCGGCGAAAACGGACACTTCGACCTCGCGCCGGAGCGGCTGTTTCTGCCGGGTCACGAAGCGGGAAACAACGCCGTCCGCGATCTCCTCGACGATTTCACCCTCCTGGACAAGCGCGACCACCGCGCCGCCTACCGTCGGGAGGCACAGCAGTCCGATGACTTCTGCCGCGCGTGCCACAACTCCCTCGTCCTCTCGCCCGGCCCCGGAAAACCCGATGTCGTCATCGAGGGCCCGTTCCCTTCCTGGGAGAAGTCCTTCTTTGCGAGGGAAGGGATCGGCTGTGTCCACTGCCACATGCAGCTCTTCCGGTTTCCGGATCCGGACTCGATGGATAAGCCGCACCACTCCCGGCCGGACCACCGGATGTTCGGGATCAACGCCTACCTGGCAACCACCTTGCCTGAGGGGCAGTTCGACGAGACCGCGCTGGACGCCTTCAGGGTCGAAACCCTGGGCTGGCTGGCGGGGACTCTCGACATCTCGACCTACGAACAGCTCTATCTGCGTCGAACCCGCGACCCCAGGTGGGACGCCTTCCGCACCTATTTTCAGGGCAAGCCTCTGCTCAACCTCAAGCTCCGGGGGGAAGGTGACGGATCGTCCCTCGTCCTCACGGCAGAGACGACCAATAGCCGCATCGGTCATAGATTCCCCACAGGTCTCCTGGATCTCAGCGAAGTCTGGCTGGAGGTGCGCATCGCCGGGGCGGATGGAAGAACCGTTTACGAGTCCGGCATCCCGCGGCAAGACGGCACGCTGCCGCCCGATACTCGCTCGCTCGCGGCCGACGTGCTCGATCGCGATGGGCGACCGGTGACCCGTCACAGGGTCTGGACGGCCGCGAAGATCGAGACGCGCCGCCTCCTCGAACCCGGAGAAACCGTCTACGATCGCTTCGGTCTTCCCTCCCTTCCCGAGGGAACCTTCCCGTTGACCGCCCGGGTTCGCTGGCTCTACCGAAGGTACAACCCCGAGTTTTCCGCGTGGGTGTTCGGCCCCGGCCACATCGTCCCCGTGGTGGAACTGGCCTCTGCCGAGCTTCAGTTCGGCGGCAACGCCGCCGGGCCCTCAGCGGAGAGGTGACGCGCCCGCCGAATCGCGCCGGTAAGCGTTCAGCCATCAGCAGTCAGCTTTCAGCTTTCGGACAAGGGACGGAGGTGCTCGTGTCTTGTATTCCCCTCCTGATCCGAGGCTGACGGCTGAGAGCTGACCGCTGAACGCTTACTCGCGCCGAAAGGGCCGTTCCTGGGTCCCCTCTGCCGATCCTGTCATCCGGGTCGTCCCGATCGCACGGCGGCGAGGTCAATCTCGAACAGCCCGATCGCCGAGAAAACGAGGAGCCGATCGGCGCGATAGCCGGAGAAAACCGGCTTCCCTGCGCGGGGCCCCACGTAGAACTGGGCCTTGCCGTCCAGCGTCTCCGCGTCCACGACATCCACGATCCCCGTCAGATAGTTCGTGACGGCGAGTACCTGTCCGGAGGGATCGCGGGAGAGATGCCATACACCGCGCCCGAGCTGGACCGCTCTAGGCGGCGTCGAGTCGTCCAGCGCCACGGAGACGAGCCGGCCGGCCCGCATCTCGGCAAAGTACAGGCGGCCCCGGCGCGGATCGTACTCGCAGTGAACCGGTGTTTGCATCCCCACCCTCCCCCCTCCGAGCTCTCTCACGGGGCTCGCGCTCGTTCCCAAGCTGTAGGGCACGGCTCGCCCACGCAACGCCCCGCCCGCAAAGCCACCCCACGCGACCCAGAACTCCCCGTCCCCGTCGAACCGGCATGTGCTGCGCGGCAGATCCTCGATCGTGTCCACGCTCCCACTCCCGAGATCCACCCTCACGACGCGAGCCGTGTCCTCGCCCGCCAACAGCACGACCCGGCGGTCTGCCGACCACAGAAGCTGGATAGGCCGGAGGTCGGGAAGGTCGTACACCGAACCCGATCGCGTCACCGCCCCCAAGCCGTATTCGAGGATCTCGTTCGTGTCCAGACTCCCCACAAGAAACCGACCGCCTTCACAATCTACGAGGACGTTTTCCGAACCACCCATGACGTGCTTCGCGTAGGTTTGCTCACCCGTCGCCCGATTCCAACGCATAAGGGAGTACTCTCTCTTGTCGCCTTGGGCCCCCATGATGAGGATATCCGGCGAGCACCCCTCCGTCACAAACCGCAGCCGGCGAGCCAACTCCGGCGGCCAGCTCGGCCGTCCCACCGCCATGAGGGACGTCACACCGGGCTGTGCCTCGACCCGCTCGATCCACGACGCCACATAGCCGCGCTGAAGGACGAGACCCGCCGCCGCCACGGGCAGGACGGCAACGGGGACGACGAGGGTACCGACCGCGAAGAGCTCACGCCACCGCGGGCGAAGGAGAAACTCCCTGCACAGGACGACCGCCCCCAGGGCGTAGAGCACGAGAACGGACGTGGAGTGCACGTTCCACAACAGGTAGCCCAGGAAACCCCAGTATCCGCCCCAGTAGGCAAGATCGAGCCAGCGACTCCGGACGAGGTGCACCACCAGAAAAGCCGCGCAGGCCCACCCCGCGATCCCGACCCACACGGGCTCGAACGGACGGATGAACCAGATCACCACCAGAAAAGCGACCGCCAGCTCCGTGACCGCGTACCCCCACCGGAGGACCCGTGGCGCGCGCTCCCGCCAACCCCGCGTCACAAGCAACTCCCAGGCGAGATAGAGCACCAGGGGGAAAAGCACCGCGGTTGCCGGCCCGAACGCCATCATGAGCGCGATGCCGGGGAGGGCAAGATGAACGGCGTACACGCCGCACGTGATCACGAAGCCGGGCCTGACGGCTCTTTCGGACGCGGCGGTCACCGAATTCCCTCGGGGCCTACCTTGCGCTCGACGGCCGCACCAAGCCCGGACGTGTGACTAGGTGGCGGGGGGGCCGGCATTTCGCTATTCTTTCCCGGTCGTGATCAGCCGTACGGCCGTCGTCTTCCTCGGCTTCTTGATCCATTTCCAATGGCTCTCGCTCTACCATGCGGTGCAGACAAAGTTTCCCTTGGACCTCGTGGCGGTTCTCCTGCTCGGCCTCCCGCTCCTTGGCCTTTCCGCGGGGCTTCTGACACGTCGCGGGGAGGGCCGCCTCGGGCCGGTCTGGGCGGCCGGCGCCGCTGTCTTCGCATGGAGTCTCTGCTTCTCCCAGGCCCTCAACCTGCACTTTCTCGTCTCCTCCATCTACTATCCCTACCAGAAACCCGCCGGATATGCCCTCGGTGTCGCGATCTATGTGCTGGCGTGGATCGCCTGCGTCCCCTACTTTGGCGGCCTCGGAACGGCCTTGAGGACCATGGCCTCGGCTCGCGGGGCCGGGCCCCCGTGGCCCGCGATGGCGCTCGGATTCGCCCTCGCGTACCCCGCCGCTTACGCCGCCCGCACGGCGGTCGGTCCCTACCTCGCGCTGCTGCTTGCCTCCGGCATCTCACTTGCATGGCTCGGGCGTGGGGTTCCCCTCCGGGCCGCCGCACTCCTCCTGCTGGCCGGGGGATGGTGGGCCTACCACGCGAAGCCCACACAACTCTATCTCTGGCGGGCGAGGACCTACACGGCCTCTGAGGAACGGTGGTCGCCCTACTATCGCCTGACTCCCGCATTCTTCAACGAGGGGCGCTGCGCGGGGGGCGTCTTCAACCAGTTGATGATCTGGTACTCCTGCTCCGAGTACGATCTCTACCCCCGGGAGTCCCGCCTGACCATCGAGGCGATGGGCGCCGGCCGTCGGAAACTCCTCGAACTCGGCAGAACGGACGGCATGACCACGCTCGCCACAAGGAACGTCTCGCCTGACGTTCGCTCGGTTACCGTAGAGATAGACCCGCTCGCGGTGCGCCTTTCCCGCACGCTGCTCGGGCCGTTCAACATGAACCTCTTCCGCACCCAAGGCGCGGACCTGATGGCGGCCGACTGGCGTCACGTCCTCCGGGATGATGGCGAGCGCTACGATTTCATCTATCTTGACGGCCTCGGCATCCGCCTGTACACGATCCCGCTGACGATCATCCCGCAGGAGAACTTCCTCTATTCGCGTGAGGCATACTCCGACATCTTCCGCCGCCGCATGGCGCCGGGCGGTCTTCTCGCGATCAATTGGGGCAGCACGCGCTCCGAGGAGGTCTATCCTCTCGTGGCGAACCTCCCGCCGGAAATCCACGCGAGGGCCTACTGGGGGACGATGACGACATTCCCCTTCACCGGTCTCCCGCTCTTCTTCGTGATCGCCTCGGAGGACGACACAACGCTGGAGCGCATCGGTCGCGAGTTTCTGGCGATGGGAAACCTGCAGGAAGTCCCGTTGCCTCCGGAGCAGGTGGAACAGCATCGGTACACGGACGACCGGCCTCACAACCAAAGGAAACTTCCGCTGATGCTGCTCGTGCCCACGCTGCCTCTGGCCTTCCTCGTGGCGCTCGCGTTTGCCCGCTGGATGAAGAGAAGCGGTTCGGGCTGGAAGAACCTGTCACCCGGGATCTCGGCCGGGTTCCTCAACGGCGTTGCCGAGGCCCTGCTCGTGAGCCGGGCCTCGATCCTGTTTCCGCTCGGCCCAGCTCAGGGGTGGGTGCCTTCGGCGGTGATGCTTTGGGGAGGTCGCGCTCTCGGCGGGCTGCGCTCTCCCTCAGACCGAGCCTCATGGCTCCCACCGGTGGCCATCTTGGGCTCGTGCCTCGCGGTGACCGGCACCGTGCCCTATTCCGCCGTCACGGCATCGCTCGCGCTGGCGGGTGTCGCCCTCGGCGCGATGACCTGCCGCGCCCTCCACAACGCAGGAGATCACCCCCACCTTCATCCTCCCCCCTCAAGGGGGAGGAATGAGAATATCCCCTCCCCCCTCGCGGGGGAGTCCGCCAGTGGCGGAGAGGGTGGGGGGGAGGATGGCCACAGGCTCGGGTCGTGGGTGCTTGGCCTTGCGACCGGGATCTATTCTTTCCAGTGGATTCAGTACGCCCTCGGGTTTCGAGGGACGGCAGTGATGGTCGGCGTCTTGGGCTTTGTCGTGGCTGGGCGCGCTTCCCTGTTCCCCCTCTCCATAAAAGGCCAGGGTCCTATCCGAAAACGCCGGAGCTCGTAGGGGAGCATCTTCAGATGCTCCCTCCTCATGGGCGGGTCTGCCTGCCCGCCGTCCGCCGCGGCGGACAGGCGGGAAGACCCGCACCTACATCCCGCCCCACCTCAGCCTGATCCAATCCACCGGCAAAGACCTCTGCTGCTTGCGCAGCAACTCGGCCGTGCCCAGAGAGGCGCGAAGCTCGATCCTGTGGAAGCCGACGCTCACGTCCAACACGATCTCACGAACCCTCTCGCCGCTGCCTTCCTCCCATTGCGGGAGCTCCGCGTTCTGCCAAGGCAACTCGTCCAATCTCCAGTCTACCTCGATAGGCGTCTGCCGTTCTTCGTCCACGTATCGCGTTCCCCTGAACACGTCCTCCCACAAGGACCAGGGGTGTTCGTGCTCGAGAGACAGCCGGTAAGGACCGGTTCGCGTAACGTGAATGTACGAACGAAACACCCCCTCGGGTCCGAGGGCCACGGCGTTGCGCCACCCGTTCTCGGGGAGCACAACGAGTCCCTTCTTGCGGCGCTCGAATCGCGCCACGACGACCTCCTCGCCCACGCCGAACGTCCTCACCTCATCCGCCTGGGCCAGCCAGTCGTTCAGGACGCCCTCCCACGGCCCTTTCCATCGCGGCGAACCGTCCATTCCACCTTCGACGACCAGCCACCGCGACCCCTCGCCGGCGAGCTCTTCCTCGAGGTCCGACGAGGAGAGTATCGGCCGCGTCTCGCGCCTCAGGAACGGCGCTCCGCAGGGCAAGACGAACCGGTCCATGAACTCAAGATGACCTTCCGGGGAAAAGACATGGTAGCGGCACGTCGCCTCACGGTCTGGGCCCGGGAGGAGGGACACATCCGCCTCCGCGCCCACGCGGCCCGAGCGCGCCAGGTAGTACGACATCGGGTAGGCCGTGAGTCCCGTGAAGATCACACCGTCGCCTGGCTCCCATCGCGCGGCGAGCCACTGCGCCGCCCCGCGCCAATCGTCCGTCGGCACGAGGTAGTATCTCCCGAGCGCGACGAGTTGACCTGTGACGAAGAGCACGATGAGGCCGGCCTCGAACGCTCGTCCGAACCTCGCCCACGCCCGCGGCGCGCCAACGTCAGTCTTCCTCCCCCGTGCGATGCCCACCGCCATCACAAGCGCCATCGCAGGCAGGAGGTACACCACCATGCGCGACTCGAACATCCACCCCTTCCGAGAGATCCACGCGAGGAGGGGCAGGATGGAGAGAAGCGTGAGTACCACGTAGCCGGCGAACCGGGGCGAGGACGTCCACAAACGCCGAAGGCCGCGGACGATCCAGAGCGCGGCGACGAGGTCCGACGCCGCCACGACAGCCGCTGTCAGCGGGCCGGCCCACCCCTCCTGCCATGGGACCGTCCATTTCTTCAAGAACAGGAAACCGACCAGGAGCGGCAGCGGGGGCTCGACGCGATAGAAGGTCTGGGAGGAATCGAAGAGGCGTCCCACGAGATGGGCGTAGGGCGCCAGACTTGCGGCGGCAAGCCCGAGGCTCAGGGCAACGCCCTGCGCGCGTCCGGCCGACCGGATCCCGGGAGCGTTCGTGAACCGCCAGGCCGCGAAAACAAGGATCTGAGCAAGGAGAAAGTAGAGGCCCAGAAAATGGAGGTGGACAAGCAGGAGGTTGCAGAGGGCGTACCTGAGCCAACCCCGGAATCGTTCCTTTTCCAGAATCCGCCAGAAATCCACCCACACCACGAGCCCCACGAACATCACCAAGGCATACGCCCGCGCCTCTTGGGCGTGGCGAACCCAGAAGACGGACGTCATGAGGAACAAGGCAGCCCATCGCGAGGCCATCGGGAGGGCGCCCCGCCCGGCCAGCCGCGCCAGATACGCGCAAGCGGCGACGCCCGCCGCCACCGAAGGCAGGCGCATCCAGGCCTCGTCCGTACCGGCCCGCGCCCACACTCGCAGAAACAGAAGGTAGAGCGGCGGGCCCGATATCTCGCGCCCCACCAGCGCCTCTCGGAAGTCGGCCCACGGTTGGACCGCCCAGAACAGGCTCTCGATCTCGTCCAGCCAGTAGGACCGCGTCCACAATCCGACGCATGCCAGGGCCATCGCCGCGGCGGCGGCCAGGCACACACGCCACCCACCACCGTCTCGTCCCGCTTCCATGTGCCCGACAATACACGAAAACCGGGACTTGGGCGGGTCAAAACACTCGTTCCTTCCTAACTTCGGCAACCTTTCGCTGAACCTCTTTGGAACAAAACGTGCCTCTCAGGAGTCTAATTAAGTATAGATGTTTTTTCGCGTCAGCGAGGATGGCAGTCGGCATAGGAGGTCCCAATATGGATCAACGTGATCTCAGAATCGTAGGGTTCGTTCGCGCCAACTGGAGAAAGGCGGCCATCGCTGCCGGGGCAGGCCTCATAGCCTTGGCCATCACACGAGCGGTGTATCGATCACAACCTCTTGCCAGTACGTCACAAACCACATCAACAGGCGAACGGAGGCCACGGGAGAATGCTCCCGGGGTCCCCGAAAAAGCCCGGCAGCAGGCTGCAGCCCTCCAAACCTACTTCCGCTCCCCGATCCTATTCGAACCCAACGTGGGCCAAACGGATCCCCAAGTCCGATACGTAGCGAGGGGTCCAGGATATTCCATTTTCCTTTCTCCGGTGGGGGCTGCCCTTTCGCTCTCCAGGCCGCGCCCGAACGAGCTCGGCAGGGGCTCGCTTGCATCACTCGGCCGGCGTGCTATCCCCTCGGCCCCGTTGGCAATGCCCGAATCCTATGATCGGGCCGCCGTCAAGCTGTCCTTGCTCGGGGCTAATCCCGAGGCAACGGTGGAAGGGCGCAACCCGAAGCCCACGAAGGCGCACTACCTGGTCGGCCGAGACCCCTCCCGTTGGCGCCGGGATGTCCCCAGCTTTGGGGAGGTCGTGTTCGAGAATGTCTACCCGAGCATTTCAATGGTTTTCCATGGGATGCATGGTGAGCTCGAGTTCGATTTCGAGCTCGCCCCAGGCGCAAATCCGGACCTCATCCGCATTCGATTCGATGGGGCCGAGTCCGTCTCTATTTCCCCCGAGGGCGACCTTCTGCTGGATACGCGCGTCGGTCAGCTTCGGCAACACAAGCCCAGCGTATTTCAAGCAGGGCCGCTCGGGCGGGAGATCGTCAATGGGAGACACGTCCTTCGCGCGGACGGTTCCGTCGCATTCGAGTTGGAGGCCCATGACCCGACACGCGCTACTATCATCGATCCCGTCCTCTCATATGCAACCTATCTCGGAGGGAGCGGGACGGATGGCAGTGGGTTCGGGGTCGTGCGAACGCTGGCGACCGCCCTCGACGAGGCGACAGGAGTGCTGATCATCGCAAGCGGCACCACCTCGCTTGATTTCCCCACCACTCCTGGGGCCTTCCAGGAGGTGATGGCCGGCTATTTCGATGTCTTTGTCACCGCCATGGCGCCCCAAGGAGATGCACCCCTTTTCTCGACGTATCTGGGAGGGTCCGCCGCTGACAGCGCGGCCGGGGTGGCGTTGGACGCCCAGGGGAATGTCTACGTGGCCGGCTCGACTTGGTCAGCAGACTTCCCCATCGCGGGAAGCCCCTACCAGGACCTCCTATCCGGTCTGACCGATGGGTTCGTTAGCAAACTGGATCCAACCGGTTCCTCATTGATCTATTCGACGTACTTCGGAGGAGATGGCTACACATGCATCCCATCCTGTGGCAGCGAGGTTGTCACTGACCTCGCGGTGTCTTCCACAGGTGAAGCTTTTGCAACCGGATTCACCGACGACCCTACCTTTCCCATCACACCGGGTGCGTTCGACGGGCAGGTCGAGTGGCCGGCCGGGGCGGACGGGTTCGTCACGAGGTTGAATGCTACCGGCAGTTCGCTCGTCTACTCCACCTTTCTAGGTGGTTCCGGCATTGACGAGATCTTCGGGATCGTGATCGCTCCTGATGGAACGGCCCTCGTGGGCGGATACACTCACTCAGCGGACTTCCCGACGGAAAACGCCTTTCAAGCGTCCTTGGCCGGCGACACGGATGCTTTTCTCACGAGGGTTTCCGTGAATGGTGACGCTCTTGTCTTCTCGAGTTACCTCGGAGGGGCAGGGGTCGAGGAGGCTTTGGATGTCGCGGTGGATGAAGCCGACAACATGTATGCCACCGGCATAACGACATCAACCGATTTCCCAGTGACCCCCGGCGCATACCAACAGCAGTATCTCTCTTCGATCCAATTCCCCACGGCCTTTGTCACAAAAGTCGGGGCGAGCGGGACACTCGCTTACTCCACCTACCTGGGCGGCAGCACCTACGATTGGGGATTGGCCGTCGCCGTTCATGATGGTGGACACGCGTATGTCGGGGGATGGACTACCTCGGCGGACTTTCCGATTGCCGACCCGTTGGTGGAGACACTAGGCCAACCAGGCGCGCGATACTTTCTTACCGAGCTCGATACCTCCGGGTGCGGAGTGCGGATGTCTACGTGGCTGGCGACGGGAGGCACGACCAATGCGTACGACCACGAAATCGACGCATCGTGCAACACCCACGCAGCCGGCGCAGGGCTTTCCTTAGCCGTTCCGACCACTCCCGGCGCCTTCCAGGAGTCCCCACCTGGAGGAGTGGACGCATTTGCGATGAGGATCGGGACTAGAAAAGCACCGGGCATGTCCGTGTACATCCTGAGCGGGGGCAACTACGCAGCCGATCAAGCCGTGGTGAACGCGCTGACCTCTGAGGGACACCTTCCCACCCTTGGCGTGGAACCTTGGCAGTGGGACGGCACTCAAGCAGACTTGGAAAGCTTCGACGCCGTTCTCTTCCTGAACAACTTCAACGAGGCTCAGGGGGACATGCCGGAGTCCGGCCAAACCGCCATCCTCAATTTCGTCAACGGCGGAGGCGGCCTTGTCACCGGGGAGTGGACCCTGTGGAATGCCTCACAGGCCCATTTCGCATTGTTGGAGCCCCTCTTCCCCGCCGTGTCCGAGGACGTCAGCTTGGCGGGGCAGGCCACGTATTCCAGGGCCGTACCCGACTGCCGAGTCGGCAGCGGCCTCGTGCCGACGTTTGCCTTCGGTCTTACGACGGGCTCCTTCGGTACGGAATCCATCCTTCAGACCAAGGCCGGCGCGACGGTTTTCTACGGAAACGACCAGGGGGGCGACGGAGTGGTCGGTTGGACGTTCGGTCAGGGCCGCGTGGCCAGTTTCTCCACGCTCATCGCCGACGTGGAGCTATCCACTTGGTCATATGCCCGGCTTCTAGCGAATGCCGTGGAATGGGCGGCAACCTCCGGGTCCGCCGACGTGGAGGTGGCGGGTTGGGTCGCCTCGCCAGATCCCGCCATGCCCGGCCAACCCATCACGTTCACTGCAACCGTGACGAATAGCGGCCCCCGGGAGGCCCTCGGTGTGGCCCTCTACGACTCGTTTCCGCCGGGGGTCATGTTCCTATCCGCGGACACGAGCCAAGGCTCGTGCAGCTACCTGGCGACGACCGTGTCATGCACTCTCGGTTCGCTCGCTCCGGGGGCCTCTGCGACCGTAGCGATCACGGTCGTTCCCCTGCCCCTTGGCCAGGAGACCGTCACGAACAGGGTCCACCTCACGGGCTACCTGGACGATCCCGACCCTTGTAACAACAGCGCATCGGTCACCGTGGAGATCGTGGAAGGCATAGACGTGGCCATCGAGAAAAGCGCCACGTCGGACGAGGTGAACTTCGGTGAGCAGCTTGTCTATGGTTTGGCGGTGTTCAATTTCGACAACGAAGATCCGGCCGAGGAGGTCGTGGTCCATGACTACCTGCCCGCGACCATCGTCGGTTTCCTGGCGGCCAACCCGTCGCAGGGTTCGTGTACTGAAGTCAGCGGCCAAGTCGAGTGCTTGCTCGGGACGATCGAGCCGGGGGGAGGCGCAACGGTCGAGATCACCGTTGAGGCCATCGCACCGGGAACGGGCACCAACACCGCGACGGTCGAGCATCTCGCGCCGGATCCCGTTCCCAGCAACAACACGGACTCCGTGCAGACGACGGTACAATCCATCGATCTGGACGTGAGCCAGTCGGACGCGCCGGACCCAGCGCAAATCGGGCAAGAGGTCACCTACACCGTGACGGTCACGAACCTCGGGGCCCAGGCAGCCACGAACACCTTCTTCGGCAGCGGACCCCGAAGCCGCAACGGTACGCCGGACGTGATCTCGGCCACCGTCGTGGGCGGCGCCGGCGATGAGTGCCGGATCGTCAGCAGACCGAATGGAGAGGTGGCCCAATGTTCGCTGGGAACCATCGAGGGGGGGAGTGCCAAAGTGGTGCAGGTGGTCGCAACCCTTCCCGTGGCCGGGACCATGAAGAACAAGGCACAGGTGTCCGCTGTGGAGACGGACCCCTTCCCCACCAACAACGAATCCATTGAAGAAACCGTCATCGGCATCGCCGATCTGTCGGTGACGATCGCGGACGCACCCGATCCGGTCGGTGTCGGACAGCCGCTCACGTACACGATAACCGTTTCAAACGACGGTCCGGACCCAGTTGCCGACGGAGGCATGATCCACGCCTTCCCGGCCCGCTGGGGCATGGGTACCGTCTCGTGGTCGAACGGGTCTTGCGATAGCGGCACGGCGGGTCGGGTCATCTGTACGTACATCGTTCTCGGTGCTGGGCAAAGCACCACGGGCACGGTCGTTGTGACCCCCACCTTCGGCCGCCCTGATCCCATCCCGAGCTCGGTGGCCGTCGGGTCCATGAGTGATCAGTACGATCCGAACTACACAAACAACATGGCTACCACCGAAACGACCGTCAGCAATGCGAATGCGGCGGATCTCGCCGTCACCCTTGCCGATGCCCCCGACCCCGGCCAGGTCGGCCAGCCGATCACGTATTCAGCCTCTGTGAGCAACCTGGGTCCGGCGAATGCCACGGACCTGGTTCTGACATTCCAGTACCCCGCCGCTCAGGCGGACTTCGATCCCGAGGCCTCGGATCCCACCTGCTCTTCGCCCACGCCGGGCACCGTGGAATGCACCCACGCCTCCCTCGAAAGCGGTGCATCGCGATTGTTCGACATCGTGCTTGTTCCATCTCTGGGTGGGACGCTTCGCACCCGCGCACGGGTGCGAAGCGGCGCCCCGGACCCGACCCCCGGCAACAACCTGGCCAGCGCTCAGACGGAGGTCATCGCGACGGCCGACCTGTCGATCACCAAGACTGCGGATCCCGGCACGGTTGGACTCGGAGAGCAGGTCGTGTTCACGCTCATGGTTTCGAACGCGGGACCCGACCCGGCCGGCGCCGTCCTGAGGGACGTGGTCCCGGACGGGCTTTTTTTCCTGAACGTCACCCCCCCGGAGGGCTGCGATACCACGGAGTTGCCCAGCGTCACCTGCAACCTCGGCACCCTCGACAGCGGTCAGGGGGAAACTGTCATGCTGACCGTTCGTGCGGACGCCGTTGGAACGGTGCGCAACACGGCCCGCGTCGCCACAAACGCCACCGACCCCCAGCCGGGAAACAACTCGGCCTCGGCGGTCGTTACCGTGACGGGCTCGGCGGACCTATCCCTCACCCTCAGTGACAGTCCGGACCCCGTTTCTGTCGGGCAGGCTCTAACCTACACCGCGGCCGTTTCGAACCTGGGACCTGACCCCGCCCTGCCGGACGTTGTGGATCAGCTCCCCGCTTCGGCGGTTTTCGTGTCGGCCGAGTCTTCGGACGGCGCCTCCTGCACGTACCTCTCGGGGCAGCACTCGGTGAGGTGTTCGCTCAAGCCGCTTGCGGTCGGCTCCATCGTGACGGTGAACATCGTCGTCACCCCACAGGCTGCGGGGACGATCGAAAGCGTTTCCAGAGTGCTGTTGGAGGCGGATCCGAACAAGCGGAATAACAAGGAGACGGAATCGACCACGGTGCTGAGCATGGAGGCGGCTTCGCGCTAGCCCCCTTTGTTCATGAACTCTGCGAGGCCATGTTCCATGCGATCCATCCTGGATCGCAACCTATCATGGCCCCATCCCGTCCTTGGCAAGGGGCCAAGGAGGCAGGGGCCAGCCCCGCCCCACGCTTCCTGCGCGGGGGCGGCCCGTTGGGGCGAATAATTCATGCACTTCATCTCCCTCCCCTGCTCATGGCTTCCGCGCGGCCTTCTCCGCCTCCGGGGATGGTCGGGGGGGGCGATTGCGCACCTTCGACTCACCGTACCGGCCGCGAAGCATGTCCAATGCCTGGCTGCTGGAGATCATTTCAACATTCATGTAGACGAGGGCGGGAGCTACCGTCTCCTTCCACTGGCGCCAATGCGAGTCGAGTTCCGGACCCTCGCGGTGTTGATCCACGGCCTCTTTGAACGGTGCGAGCGTCTTGTGCAACCGCTCGCCAAAGGCCTTCTGCCAATAGGCCTGGTTCGCCTCCAGAGCATCGGAGTAGCTCCGTGAAGACATCCGACCCCCCGGCTGGGCCAGGTAGGTCACGAACTCCCTCCCTATCTGGGTACCCGACGCCTCACCGGCCAGTTGGAACAGTTGGTCCACCAAGCCGGGCTTCTTCATGGCGGTGACAACGTCCAGGTCCCTGAGCGAGCTCTCGCGTACGCGCTTCCGGATCACCTCGATCAGCGCCTCACGATCGAAAGTAGTCCAACGGGGCCCGGCCGGAGGGGCGAATGGAACCGGTCCCTGCGTCCGCTTCGGCGGGCTCGGTTCTTGTTCGGAGGGTACGGTCCGTGGAACCGCCGGGAAATTTCCTATGTCCGTGTCCGGCGGGGGCGCGGGCCTTGGGCGCGGGCCCTGAGGCGGCGGGGGAGTGACCTCTGCGGAGGGAATCGAACGCTTCGGAACATCGAGTCTCTGGGCGGCGAGACGGGCCAACAGAATGAGGCCGGCGAGGAGCGCCACCACCAGAATCCCCAGCCCGATCCAAACCCACCAGCCCGAGCGTTCCTTCTCCGGCAGCGGGCGTGGGCCCTGCCCCGCGCCACGTCCACGCCCTTCTCCGAAGTTAGCCATGCTATCCCCAATGCTCGGGAGCCGCGAGTCCGCCCGCCGGCCCTTGATCCGTCGGCAAGCATCCTGTCCGCGTAGGGGCGGCGTCCACGCCGCCCGAAATGCGCGATGACCACGGCGATCTCAGGCGGGCGTCCAGGAGGACGCCCCTACGTGCTCCACCCGTTGGGTGAGTGCTCCTCCCTCGTCCTGTGAACGTTGTCAACGGATTACGGCCGGCGGAGAGCCCGGATCCGCTTGCGATCGCGCCCACCTGCTGCCTGCTTCCCATGACCTATGGCAGAATACAGGCCGGCTCGAAGGACCGCGAGCACCGTCTTTCGAGCTGCGTCATCGCTCTCATCGCGTCCCCCGCGGCCCTGTAGTCCCGGGCTGCCTCCTCGAACCGCCCATCGGCCATCTCAAACGCGCCCCACTCCAGCAACCGCGAACCGAGAACCTCCAGATCCCCCCGCCCCAACTCCTCCTTCTCGTCCCACGGCCGAAGCAGATAGGATCTGGAAGGCGGCTCTCCGGAGGAGTTGAGGCCAAACAGCAGTCCGCTGTTCCATTTCGGGCGGCCGTAGGCCGGTTCGACCGCGGAGAACCGACGCTCGAGGTTCCCCGCATCCAGTCCGCTCGCCGCAGCGATGATGTAGGAATGGTACAAGCTTCCTGCCACCCAGTTTTCCGGCCGGAGACTCCCCGCGAGGGCCGGATCCGCCTTGCGCGGCGGGGCGAAATGGGCGAACTGGTCGGAGAAGACCGGTCTCTCCCCGATGTTCGCCTTCGCCAACCTTCCCGCATACCGGAGCGAGGAACTCATCCATGAGGGGGCAGGCGGGGACTCCGTCTGGCGATCGGGAGGCGGGACCAGCGCGGAGTACAGATCGAGGAAACGCCGCCTCCCCCACTCCGTAGTGAAGATCGGCACGAACGCCAGGGCCACATCGGGGCGCCTCCGCTCCACCCATGTCGCCTCCTGAAGCGCGAACGCATTCCTCTCATTCAGGCAGACCAGAAGCGAGCCCGGACTCAGCTCGCTGAAAACCTGGTTCACCAAGCTCCGCGGCACGCGGTTCTCCACACTCCCCCTGGCGAGCCGGCCCCAGCCCTGCGAGCCCGCGAGCCAGAGCGCGTATCCGCCGGCGAGGGCCAGACCCGCCACGGCCCATCGCCTCGCCTCTCGCGTGGCCAGCCAGCAAAGCCCGAGTCCGCACAGCCACGTGGTTGAAATCGACAGAAACAAGCCGTAGCCGCCCCTCTCCTGGGAAGGGCTCGTTCCGGCAAGGAGCAAGAGCACCGCGGCAACCGGCACGGCGCCCAGGATCCGGTAGCGGAGGCGCACGGCCAGCCAGGCGACGCCCATGGCCCCCAGTGCCAGCAGCGGCCACGCGCCGGGCGGAGCCAGCGCCGCCGCAGCCCGCTGCTTCATCGGCCCCGTGAGCTCGCTCCCGACCTTCACCCCCCGCAGTTTCTCTCCGCCGAACTCGAGCGTGGTCCTCACGTCGGCCCAGGATTCGCCTCCCGCGTGGGTGAGCGGGATGGCACGCCCGGATCGAAGGACAAGGAAAAGGTTGATGCCCTGGCAGGCGATGGGAATAAGCAGCAGCAGGACGGCTGCGCCCCGGGCAGGAAGAGCGCCGCGAACGAGGAGCATCACGGGCAGGATGACGGCGGGAGCGATGAGGAAGGCCGGATGGTAGGCCGCGAGGAGACAGGCAACCCCGTAGGCTTTCCAGAGGCGAGGAGGCCGGGCGGCGCTGAGCGCAAACCAAATGGCCGAGCACAGGAAAAGGGCCGGCATCGTATTCTCGGCGGAAGCCGCCTCCTGCAGAAACGCTCCCTGGGAGCCGAACCTCACGACAACGGCGACAAGGCCGACTCCAACCAGAAAGCGGGCCAACCTCCGGTCTGCCCGACCGATGCCCAGCCTGGCCACCCAGGCCATGGATCCAAGGAACGTGAACGTCAGGGTCAACGCACCCAGCACGGTGTTCATCCAGTTGACCCTGAGCGGGATGCTCCCGACGGGAACCAGACTCGCCAGCTTGGCCGGCATCACGTACATCGGATACCCGAGGAAATGCGCCGGGCTGAGGTGATAGGACGCCGCGATCAGCTCCCCGGCGTCCCTCCATCCCACGTCCGCCGCCAGGAAGCGCAGGAGCAAGAGGTAGGACGCTGCGAACGCTACGACGCCGTGGAGGATGGACCCCCGACGAGCGAGGAGTGCGACCCCGGTCACGTCCTCCCGCGAAAGCGCCCGGTCCGGCACGACCTCCACACCCCCCAAGCGGGCACGGCCTAACCGGCCCTCGCCTCTAACCGCCCCGCACGCCCCGGCACATCTGACGGTGGATGCCGTCAAAAACCAGGTTCAGGTACACCATCGCCTTGGCCTTCTCGGCTTCGCTTCGGTTGGACAGTTCCATGTCCTGTATGCGTTGCCGCTGATCGAAATACCAATCATCCACTTTCTTGCGCTGTTCGTCCGCCTGCTTGCAGAAGGCCTCAAACTCCCCGCGTTTCTTCGGATTCCCCGCCAGGGCCTGCGCCGCCATCTCTCCGATCCCCCTCCCCTTCGCGTTCCGGTAGACCCCATCCATGACTTGGCTGAGCACTTTCATCGCCTCTCCGGGACTCTCGGGCATGGGTTTTCCCATCATCTGCTTGACGATCTCCCGCCCCACCTCGGGCGGCACGAGCGGCTGGCCTTCGGGCGTGGCACCGGGCGCGGGCGTGAAGGCCGGCTCCTCGGCCGGCGGCGCGGCAACTTCCGCCGGCGGCTTGGGCGGAGGCACTTTCGAGATCCACCGCTCCACCGCGTACAAGCCGACCAGAACGACAAGGACGACGCCGACAGCCAGCAACAGTCGCTTCAGCAGCATGGGTCCTACATCGGCGAGTTGAAGACGACCGAGACAAGTTGCGTCAGTTGGTGAACCGGGAACCCGAGCTGCTTGAGCTTGTCGTCGTAGCGACACATCTTGCCCTGGCACAGCTGCGTATTGATCTTCCAGCAGGGTTGCATGGTGATCGCGCACGAGAACCCGAAGAACTGACAGAACGGATCCAGCCAGTCCCACACCTCCTCCGGCGCCACCACGTGCCTCACCATGACGTTCCCGTTGTTCACGATGGCGTTGGCATCGAGGAAATTCGACTCCTCGTAGCCCGCCTTGCCGTTCGAGTACACCACGCCGTAGTTGGGGTTCCCGTCGAACAGACCGGTGTTCCAGCAGAAGAGCGTGAGGGCAAACGCGCAGACACCGTTCCAGTCCGTCGTGCCGCACAGGAAACTCTCCAGGCCGAGGCCTTGGGCCGAGAAGAGATCGGTGCCCGATATGACGTTAAAGCTGTGGTCCTCGTCCTTCGTGAAACTGTATCCGTCGTCGCAGATGTCGGTGGTGTCCACGAGGAGCGAAGTCAGATGTTCGGGATAGACCTGCGGCCCCATGCTCACGATATTGCCGAGGCCCACGACCGTCTGGTTCGTAGCGAAGCTCCCCATGGAAAAGACGGTGCCGTTGATCATGGCATTCTGCCAGGGCATCCCGACCACGCAAGGCGCTCCGTAGCTCCACAGCTCGAGGTCCGCATGCCCCTTGAAGACAGGCTGTGTGTAGCCCCAGTAGTCCTCGTCGTGCGGATCCGTGTCGCAGCCCCCCTGGAGGTTGGCCGCGTTGACCCAACTCGTGCCGTCCCAGTACGCGAACCGGGTGTTGTTGGACTCGGCGAAGAACTGCTCCGCGTAGCGGTCCTGGTAGTTGGCCTGGCAGTTGGCATTGGCGGCCGGCTCGCTGATCGCCGCACAGGCGTTGGAGTCGTCGCAGTTGTTGTTCCCGGGATCCTCGTCGAACGCGTGATAGTGCACATGGCCCGGCTCGCTGGGAACTTCGATGGGCGTCATGTTGATCGCCGTGGAAAGCGACAGCGCGGAGTCGTCCGCGAAGTCGTACGGGGTCGTGGTGCCCGTACCCTTGTCGCACGGCGCATGGCAGCACAGATCGCCGCGCTTGCTGGGATTGCTGTAGGCCGCGCTCGCATCCGGGTCGCGTCCCTCGTGCAGGTCCACGCGCGTGAGGCCGCCCGCCTTGACCACGAGATCGTTGAGGTCGTCCGTCCGCCAATCGTAGTGGCGGATGCCGTGCCAGGTGGACTTGTGCGGGTCGGTATCCGGGTCGCCGATGTAGCCGTCCACGTTGACGTCCATCTGGCCGTCACAGGAAAACCCCGAATCGTCCGGAGACGCACAGTCGAAGGGGCCTCGATCGTATCCGCCCGTGTCGTTGTTCTCGCTCGCCGTCACGTTTTCGTCGGCCAATTGACCGTTGGTATTGGTGTCCCGAATCGTGGGCCTGAGGCCCCGCACGAGGATGAGAGAATCGTCAAGGATCGTCCCGGCCACGTTGGTTTCGCCGCCGAAATCGGGCCTCGGCCCCAGCAGGAGCAAGGGAGCCGGCGTCGGGCAGCTCAGGCCGAACAGATCAAGGATCCAGTCGAGAACCGAGCACAGCTCGTTCACCACGCCCAGGGTGAACTCGGTGGCCGTTCCTATGTCCGCTCCCTTGATGAACGCATCGCCCCGTACGTAAATAGTGCTGTTCTCCTTGGTCCAAACGCCGAACTTCCTCGATGACACATCGAGCAACATCATCTCCCCCTCGGTAATCAGCAGGGCCAGAAAGAACGACCCCAGGCGGTCGGAGAGGTTGGCGTCAAGGATTTCCATGTCCCCCATGACGTAGAGCTTCGCGCCGGGCCGCAGGTAGAACCGGTTCCGGAAGGTCGCGTTTCCTTTGACGACCACCGTGCCGTCGATCTCGAAACCGCAGTAGGCGGTCTTCCCGCAAGACCAGAAGCACGGCACCCAGCAGCATTCCGTCACCGGCGAGCAGTCCAATTCGCAACCGTCCGCCCCGCAGTCGGTGCAGGGCTCGCAGACACAGTTACCAATACCAACCCCCTGGCAATTCCACCCCCCCCAGAGACACACGCACTCGTCGGCGCGGCCGCTGAGGTCCAGATTGCCGTTGATGATCACGTCCTTGAGGACATTCGTGCCGGTGGCCACCCCGTCATCCGTGGCCCAGCAGATGTTCAAGGGAGGGGGCAGAATCTCTGTGAGGTTCAACGCCATGGTCGCCCATTCGTCCACGTTGCAGCCCAAGACGATGTTCGGCACGGCGCTCGCGTCGCTGTCCGTCAACGTGCCCGTTGGCGGCGTGTAGGTGGGGTACACCGCCGTCCAGGCCCACCCGGCACCGATGGCGCTGACGTCCGTGTCGTCCGTGTAGGGCTCGGTGCTGTCGATCGTGGTGTTCCCGTTGTCGTCCCACGAGCACGAAAGCTTCCCGTCCGCGCCGCCCTCGTCGAACTTGATCGTGCAGCCCGGTGGATCCTTGCAGTTGTCAATGCAGTTCATGCGGTCCGCAAACGGTTTGTAGCACTCCCTGCCGGTGTTGCCCGGCGGCTCCTCACCCGGAAGGAACTTGCAGGCCTCCGGGAAAGGGATTCTCAGCGTGTGGTTGTCAATGTCATGCTGCGCGGTGTTGTTGAGCACCTCGGGCCAGTCGCCCCCATGCACGTCCGGATCCCCGCCTTCCTTATCGAGGACGCAGTTGGCGTTGCTGCCTGCCGCCGGACACTGGACGTCCTGCTCCTTCGGCGTGTAGAAGACATCGTCAATATCGATGATGTCGTTCGGGTCGTAGGCCCCTTTCCCGAAATAGGCGAACCCTTCGTCGATCTCCATGGTCCCCGCGGCGATATTGACTGAACCGGCCGGCCCCCAATTGAGGTAGTCGTCCACGAAGATCGGGAAGTCAAAAGGGGACATGAAGGTCATCGTGAAGACCACGTCGCATGTCTCCGGATCCACGCTGGTGTCGCATCCGGTCGGTCCCGGCGGCACCCGGCAGACCTCGACCGTGAGACCCATGTCCAGGATGGTGCGCTCGATATTGCCTTCCTCCGGGTCCAGCGGCAGAGCGGGGTCCTTCGGAATGCGAACATCCACGGAGTTCCGGACCCGATAGGTGCCGGTGGAGTAGTTGTCCGCGTTCACGTCGCAGCGGATGAGAAAACCCTTGCCGATATTCTCCGTTGAGCCATCGGCGGCGATCTTCACGGTCAGGTCGGTGAACACCTCCCCGCTCCCCTGCGTCACCATCTGGGCCCAGTAGTCATCCTTCGTGGGGTCGTCCCCTTTGATGTAAGCCAGGGCCGACTCGTAACCCGTCACTTGGATTCCCCCCGTGAGTTCGTGCGTGGCGATGAACTGGCTGTAGAGGCGGCTGACCGTGCTGTACAGGATCTGTTTTTGGTCCATGGTCTTGGCCTGATTGGCCACGGCCCTCGACCACTGAACGGCCTCCCCGCCCACCGCGGCGATCATCGCGCTGGCCACGACGATCAGGAGCATGGCAAGGACGAGGGCGATGCCGCGGCGGCCTCGCAGGCGGTGAAGCGTGAAGGGTGAAGAGTGAAGCGAAAGGCGGGAATCCGGAGCGGCCGGCGCGCTGTGCGATGGAGAGGCGAGAGGCGGGTGCGTGCCCATGACTCAATACGGCCTCGAATACGTCGAGGTCCCCGAGGGACCTGCAATGCTCTGCATGAGCACCTCGGAGGCCGAGAAGGTCTGGTAGAACCAGTCGGCGGCCGTCGCGGCATTGCACCCGTTTTTCAGGCAGGTACGCGCCGTGATCACGAGCTGAACCCGCTTGAGCGTGATGCTCCCGCAGGTTCCGGGCATGTTCTGATCGTCGTAGCAGATGAACTGGATGTCCGCGAACTGGACCGTCCCGTTCTGGACGGTTCCGCTCTCCCGCAGGTCCCCCCGACACCAGGAGTCGCCCGTGAGTGGGGCGCAATTCGCGCCCGTATCGCACTGTGCAGCGTAGCCCGCGCCCTTTCCGCGCGAGAGGCACCATGTATTCCCCGAAGCCGTCTCACCGCCCACCCAGTATTTGTCCTGACTGGTAACCGTGTGGAACGTGCCCGTGTCGCCCGCTTGCCCCGCCGTCTGCGTGGCCGTCAGCGTCAACCCGAGCAGACGGCAAGGCGACCCGCCGCAGGAGGCGACGTCCACTGCGGCCGCCCCGCCCGACAGGCCCGTCATGGCCGCACGGAGCCACGAAGTGACCTGATCGCCGTACAAACCCACGGTCATCTGGTTGCGGCGGACTGCATTCTGGGCGGAGTAGGAGCTGACGAAACTGGTGTACAGGCCCAGCGTGCCGGCCGCGACCACGCCCATGATCCCCATGACGACCAGCAATTCGACCAGGGACATGCCACGGGAGGAATCGCGCGCCGCGAGTCCGCCATCGGGCGCAGAGCCGGGAGCCGAGAAACGAGAACCGAGAACGGAGAACACGGAACAGCGGGAAGGGCGGGGCTCATGACTCATGACACATGACTCATGGCTCACCATCAGCATCCCACCCTGATGCTCCGAGTGATGCTGACCTCCTGGCCACGCTCCATCCACCTGAGCTTGATGCTCACATTCTTCATCAGCACATCCGTCAGCAACCCCGCGCACTCAATGCCGGCGCCCTTCTGGACGCTCCCGATACCCGCCATGTCATCCCTGATGTCCGTGATGGTCCACTCGATCCGGTACACGGTTGGATCGTCATCCGCGGGATCGGGATCGAAACAGGTGGTAGTGAGCTGGGGGCTGGAGGGGCAAGGGAACGAGTCGCTCCCGTTCTTGATGTTCTCCACGTTGCCCGTGTTCCTGTTGTAGAACTTGAAGAGACAGTTCTGGGTGCTCGGGTTCACATTGGTGCAGTTCTGACCCGTGTTGTCCACCCGGGGGTTCAAGGTCTTAGTGCCCGTCTGGGAAAAGAAGTTGTCCACGATAGGCACGCCCGCCTCCCCATAGAGACCGACGCCGGACTGTGCCGCGATGTAGCCCATGCGTACCTGGTTGAGGAGCTCTTCCATGATGTGGTTGCCCTCACTGAGGTGGAAGGCGCGGTGGATGGACTGTTGGACGTTCACCATCGCGCCGGCCGTAGCCGCCAAGCCGATGGCCAAGATAGACATCGCCACGAGGAGTTCAATGAGAGTGGCGCCAGGGGAGCGGGAGTCGGCAGGCGCCCATTGGGCGGATAGGCGCGAGGCGGAACCCAAGGGTCGGGATGCTCGCCCTTCAACTGCGGCCATCGTGGCCGCTCTTGGCATGGCGAGTACCGCCTGCCTGCCGCGGCTCGGCGCAGGCACGGCGCCGTCCATGGCTGGGTCGGAAGCCGGATGCCTCGGAAAAAGATCCATCACAATGGGCATATTCTCAAGAAGCGTGCCAGATTGTCGAGGCCCCACCTCAAAAATCACAACACTACAATACGATAGAGACCCCACCCTGACTGGATCAGCCCGCCTGGAAAAGGATTGCTAGTTTGGACTAAAAAGTTCCGTCAGAAACAGGGGTTGTTCGCCACCGGGGGGCAGGTGCAAGTGTTGTTCGGCGGGATACACTGATTCGGAGTCGGACACACGTTGTTCGTGCAATTAAGTGCCGCAGGCGAAGATTGCCCGGAGGAGGCATTGTAGATCGCGCTGCCGTTCTGGTGAGCGAACCGCGCGGACCAACCATTGACATTGACGGCGTAGTTCGTGAGTGTCGTCCAGTTCGGGGGGGAGAAGGAAAGCATGAAACCACGCTGGCAGAGCAAGTTGCACATCTGAGCATTGCTGGGAATGTAGCCGAGGGTTTCCGAGAAGTAGGACTCTTGCGCCACGGAGAACTTGATCGCATCGGACAAGGCCACGGAGTTCCGCGCGCGGGCCTTGTATCCGATGTAGTTGGGGACGGCAACTGCGACGAGAACCCCCATGATGGCCACCACGGTCAGCAACTCGATCAGGCTGAACCCCCGTCTTCCGCCCACGATGGCAAGATACACCACGTGCGTTTTTGATGCAAGTATCCCGGCGAGAGCCCAAGTCGGTTGATCGCAACCCTCCGGTGTAGGGGCGCATTCTTCTGCGTCCGGAAACACGGACCGATCAGAATCGGTCCCTACGAAACAGACACTCCAAAGAACTCCCGTAGGGGCGCATTCTCATGCGTCCGGAAAGCCGGACCGAGGGCGTGAAACGCCCCGCGGTCGGAATCGGTGCCTATGAAGACGTGGGATCCGTGGCGGAGGGAAGAAAAGGTTGCGGGGACCGGGCACGCGGCATAGACTCTCACGTTTCGTGGAACCCCGATCCCCTGCCACGCCGTCCTCCGCCTGGCTTGCGCTGACCGGCATCAATCTCCTCATGCTGGTCTTCGGAGTCCAGGGCCTTCACTCGGGCGATTCGGATACATTCTACCACCTTGCGGGGGGCCGCTGGATGTTCGAGCACCGGGCCGTCCTCGATCGCGAGGTCTTCTCGTTCACGATCCCGGACCGGCCGTGGCTCAACTACTACTGGCTCTTCGAGGCGCTCCTCTACGGCCTGCACCGCCTCGGCGGCTACCCGGCCGTGATCGGGCTTCGCGCGGCCGTCCTCGTCGCCCTCTCCACCTCGCTTTTCCTCCTCACCTGGCGGCTCACGCACCGGAGGCTGGGCCTGACCGTCACTTTCACGCTCCTCGCTCTTGGCCTCGTGATGCCCCGTTCGCTCAACATCCGGCCGCATCTTTTCTCCTACCTGTTTCTTGCCGTCACCTTGCTCTCCCTGGAGTGGATGCGCGGCGGACCCCGGCGTTTCCCCTGGTGGCTCGTGCCGCTGTGCGCCCTCTGGGCCAACCTGCACGGTGTGGAATACCCCGTCGCCCTCGCGGTCATGGCCTTCGCGGCCGCGGATGCCCTCCGACCCGTCGCCCGCGAGCAGGTGGCCGATCTCGTCCGACGATGGGACATCATGCGCTGGGTGGCGCTCCCCGCCGCCTGCGCCCTCGCCCTGGCCGCCAACCCCTTCGGCCTCTCCGTCTTCGAAGCGCCGCGGATTGCCACACGCCGGGAGGTCATGTCCTACATCGGCGAGATGGCGGGTATCCCTTGGTCCGGCCTCTTCAAGCTCGACCCGGCCGCTTCCGTTTTCGCCCTCTCCACCATCCATATCGCCCTGCTGCTTGCGCTGGTCGCCCTCCCCGCCTGGTGGCGCGCCCGGGACCTCAGGGCGCTCGTCACGGTCCCGTTTGCTCTCCTCATGGTTCACGACAAGGTCCGCTTCGTGGCGGAGTTCGGTGTCATCGCGGTGCCCTTCATCGCCTCGGGCTGGGCCGCTCTCCGGCCCGGCCACGCCGCCCTCCGGTTCCTCACCCCGCTGGTTTTCCTCTACCTCACCGTCGGCTACGCCGCGCCCATAGGGGAACAGTTCCATGCCGGGGCCTACGAGATGGTGGACAGGTACGCGTATCCCCTGGGCGCCGTTCGCGCCATCCAGCAGGCCAAGATCACCGGCAACCTCCTGTGCAACCCCACCTATGCAGGCTACATCAGTTGGATACTTCACCCGGAGGTGAAGACCTCGATGGACATGCGCACCCCCGAGCCCTTTGACGCGCAAACCTACTGGATGGTCCGGTCGGTCGGCGGCTCCATCCCCCTCGAGAAATTCCGCGAACGCTGGCCCGTTGACATGATGCTCCTCAACCGCGGTTCGTCGATGGCCGCCAAGCTTGCCGCGGAGGAGAAGCCCGAGTACGTTTTTCTGTACGCCGATCCGTCCTATGACCTGTTCGTGAGGCGCGATCGCATCGAAAACCGCCCCGACCTCGTACCACTCAAGGTCATGAAACCCTACGAGGACCCGGCGGAAAACATCAAGAAACTCAGCAAGGAGGAGCGGGACCTCCTGGAGCGGGAGCTGGCGTCGCTCCTCGCGAGTTGGGATGAGAACACCCTCGCCCATCTCTGGCGAAATCTCCTGTTACTCCAATCAGACCGGCCGCAGGAGGCGCTGACGCTCTCGCTCGACCTCGAGAAGCGATTCCCCCGCGAGGCCACGTATCCCTACCACACCGGCCTGGCCCACCTCGACCTGGAGGACACCGCCGGCGCGATCGAGGACTTCGAGCGGGCCGTGCGAATAACCCCGCACTACCTGCCGCCCTATCCCGCGCTGGCCGATGCTCTCTACAAGCGCGGGGAATACGACCGCGGGCTCCGGGTGATGGGGCGATACCTGCCTCGAAAAGCCTTCGACCTGAACGGCAAGGAGTACTTCCTGCTCGGGAACCTGCGCTACCGCCGGGGGACGTTGGAGGGGGCGGCCGACGCGTTCGAAAGGGCGCTCTGGCTGGTGGATGAGAAGGATGAGCTGCGCGCCTGGGTCGAGAACAACCTCGGGGGGATCTACGTGGATCTGGGCGAGCCCGAGCGGGCCCTCCGGCTGCTGGAGACCGCGTCGGGGAGGGTGTCACCCTTCCCCGAGGCCGATTTCAACAAGGCCCGCGCCTTGGCCGGGCTGGGCCGATGGGACGAAGCACGCGTCCTGCTCGAAGGTCTCCTCGCGGGGGAGGGAGTAAACGAAGAGCTCCAGGAGAAAGCAAAAGCGGAGTTGGGGCGGGGGCCAGGGGGACCCTGAGCCACCCGACAAGCGGAACGGTCCGCGAACGCGCCGGAGCGCTTGACAGCCTCGGAACCCTGTGCCAGCATTTGCGATGAGAAGAAAGTCGGTCAGTTGGGAAACCCTATGCATTGGGGGAGGTGTTCAAATGGAGTCGATGTGGGTGTTGGGTAGTAAGGTTCGGGCGTCCGCTCTGAAGGCGCGGGCGCGGGTCTTCGAATCGGAGCGGCGGGCGAAGGCTGGGTTCACGTTGATCGAGCTGCTTGTGGTCGTCGCCATCCTGGGCACGCTCATGGCCATCGCCATTCCGAACTACCTCGGCTACAAAGAGAGAGCGAGACGCAATGCCACCATCGGCAACGCCGACCAGGCGGTCAAGTGGGTCACCGGCTGCCTCGACGCCCAGCGCGAGCTGGCGCGGCTGGACTACACGTGCGACGGCGTCATCGACAGCTACGTGGCGACGAATTGCGTCACCGCCTATATCAACGGCATCGATTGCGGCAACAACGTCAAGAACCCCTATAACTCGTCGCAAAACGCCTTCGCGTCGGCCAACAACAACGTTCCCGGCATCGTATCCATGGTGGGGAACGGCAACGTGGGGCCGGTCACGGTCGTTTGGACGTACAAGAACGACACCGGCGGCAACCAGACCGACGTAAGTTCGGCATCGGCCGACTAGCCTGACCCTCGCCCACTCTTTCGGCGCCCGGCCTCGATTGGAGGCGGGTGTGGGCGCGGCCCGTGCCGCAGGCGGCCGTCACTCAGGCTGTGCGGGCCGCCTGCGGGCGGCAGGAGGCCCCTGCGCGGAGGAGTGAGTCTCGCGACCAAGGTGGTCCGGCGATTGACAACCCCTACACCAATGTGTCAAGGTGGGGAGGCTGTGGGGAGAAGTAGACAACTTGCATCATGGGGGGGTGCCTTCCCCCGTAGCGCCCGATTTTGCATCGGGCGAAAACCGTCCGGCGTAAAGCCGGACGCTGCGAAGATATTCACCGGATCGGTGCCCCCCCCCGCGAGGCGCAACACCTGTTGTCTACGGATTAAGGGCTGTGGGGAGAAGGGTCGGAAGGATGGTCGCCTGGTATGACTAGCACCGGGGGAGGTGATCGAATGGGAGCGATGCGGGTGGTTGGCAGCGGAATTCGTCTATCAGCCCTGAAGGCACGGTGTCGGGTCTTCGAATCGGGGCGGACGGGCAGGGGCGGCTTCACGTTGATCGAGTTGCTTGTGGTCGTCGCCATCCTGGGCACGCTCATGGCCATCGCCATTCCGAACTACCTCGGCTACAAAGAGAGAGCGAGACGCAATGCCACCATAGGGAACGCGGACCAAGCCTTGAAGTGGATCACCGGCTGCCTCGACGCCCAGCGCGAATTGGCACGTATCGACTACACGTGCGACGGCGTCATCGACAGCTACGTGGCGACGAATTGCGTCACCGCCTATATCAACGGCCTCGATTGCGGCAACAACGTCAAGAACCCCTATAACTCGTCGCAAAACGCCTTCGCGTCGGCAAACAACAACGTCCCCGGCCTGGTCTCCTTTGTGGGGAACGGCAACGTGGGGCCGGTCACCATCGTTTGGACGTACAAGAACGACACGGGTGGCAATGAGACGAAAGTGAGCTCTGCGTCGGCCGACTGAACTGACTGCGGCAGACCTGCGGGCGCAGTCGCAGGGTTTCTATTCGGTCTCGCGGACGATCATCCCGCGGATGCCCTGCTCGGCGGCCAGCCGCCGGTATGTGGCCTGGGCGTCCGACTCGCCTGAATAGCGTCCAACGCGAACCCGGTACCACGTCCCTCCCCTGAGTTGCGCCGCCACCACGAAGGCATCCAGGCCCTTGGCCTTCAGTGACTTGGCCATCCGTTCCGCGGACGCGCGGTCCTGGAAGGCGCCCACCTGCACGGCATAGTGAGCGCCGCTGGAGACGGGCGCGGGGCGAGCCGGGGGGATCACCCGGGCCTGGGGTCTGGCGACCGGAGGGGGTGGGGGGGGCGGAGCTGCCGGCGCCACGGCCGGGGCGGTCGGTTCGGGCTGAACGGGAACCGGCGGGGCTGGCGGACGCTCGGACGGTGTCGGCGCCGCTGCGGACTCCCCGGCCAAGTTGGGAGGTTCACTCTCTGCCGAGGGAGGCTCTTGAAGGGCCGCTTCGAAGTCCTGCGAGACCGCGGGCGTGGGGGCCTTCCCCTGCCGCTTGACGATGAGGTTTCCCACAAGAACACCTGAGAAAAAGACGACGACCACGAAGAGTGCCGCCACACCCAGTAGAAGAGCAAACTGCCTGGAGTCTGCGGAGAACTCGTAGCGGGTCGTCCCGCGGCGGAGATCCGTCATGGGCGAGACTCTAGCATAGGCGGGGCGACGTGTGAATCACATTTTGTCCGGCGCGGAGACGCCGATGAGGTCGAGGCCGCGGCGGACCACGGTGCCGAAGACGCGGCACAAAACCAGCCTCCCCAGCGAGGCGGCGCGGTCCTCAGTAACGATGCGCTGCAGGTTGTAGTACTGGTGGAAGAGGCGGACCAACTCGATGAGATAGAACGGGATACGGTGGGGTTCGCGGGCGCGCGCCGCGCCGGCCACGACCCAGGGGAAGTACGTGGCCTGACGGATCAGCTCCAGTTCCTCCTCCAATTGCAAGGTCTCGAGGTGACGCGGCTCCGCTTCGTTGAGCACCAATCCCTTTTCGCCGGCATGGGCCATCAGGCTGGCCACGCGGGCGTGGGCATACTGAACATAGTAGACGGGGTTCTTCTCAGACTGCGTGCGCGCGAGATCGAGATCGAAATCGAGGTGGCTGGACGGCTCGCGCATCAGGTAGAAGAAACGGGCAACGTCCGGTCCTACCTCGTCCAGGATCTCCCTGAGGGTCACGTAGGTGCCCTTGCGCTTGGACATCTCGACACGCTGTCCATCCCTCAGGAGCGAGACCATCTGGACGAGGATCACGTCGAGCCGACGCGGGTCCGCGTCCAGCGCGGCCAGCGCCCCGCGGACCCGGGGGATGTAGCCGTGGTGGTCCGCGCCCCAGATGTTGATCAGCGCGTCCCAACCGCCCGCCGCCTTGAGGGCGTGGTAGGCCGCATCGGAGGCGAAATAAGTCGGTGCGCCGGTCTCGCGAACGAGGACGCGATCCTTCTCGTCTCCGAATTGGGTGGAGCGGAACCAGAGTGCGCCTTCGTTCTCGTACGCGAGTCCGCGTTCCTTGAGTTTCTCGATCGTGCCCTCGATCTTTCCCTCGGCCTTGAGCCGGCTCTCGTGGAACCACGAGTGGAACCCCACCCGGAAATCGGCAAGGTCGTGGCGGATGGCTTCGAGCATGCGCCCGGCGAGGAAGGGCGATACCTGATCCACGAAGGACGGCCAGGGCAAGTCCGCGCCTCTCAATTCATCAATCCGTCGGGCCATGGACGGCTCGCCCTTCAGCACCTCTGCCAAGGAATCGACGTACTCGCCCGCGTACATCTCGCCGTCCTCCCTCTGTGCCATGCCCTTTGCTTCGGCCACGCCCAGTGCCTTGGCCACCGAGGCGCACAGGGTCTCCATCTGCCCACCGACGTCGTTTACGTAGTATTCGGTGCGGACCTCCGCGCCGGCCTCGGCCAACGCCCGGCCCAGGGCATCGCCGATGGCGGCGTTGCGACCGTGCCCCACATGGAGCGGGCCCGTGGGGTTGGCGCTGACAAACTCCAGGAGGACGCGCCGGCCGGCCAACGTCTCGGTGTGGCCAACACGATCTCCCTGTGCGTAGGCGCGCCACAGCTCCTGGTGCCAGGCCTTCCGAGGCAGTCGCAGGTTGAGGAAACCCGCACCGGCGATTTCGGCCTTCTCGGCGCCGATCCTGCGGGACACCCCCTCGGCGAGTTTGGAGGCGACTTCGCGCGGGTTCTTGCGCGCAGCCTTGGCGAGATGAAACGCGGCGTTGGACGACCAATCGCCGAACTTGCGGTCGCGACTCAGATCGACCAGATCGAGAGGGTCCGCTTCGGGGCGCGGGAAACCCGCCTCCTCGATGGCCTCGATCAGCGCAGCGGCGAGTTTGTCCTTCACGGCGATGGCTCGACGAAAAAGGTCAGGCGTCGATGAGCCGCTGCCACCAGCGCCACGAGGCCGGCTGGACGTCCAAGTGGTATTGGGTGAACCGATGCAGGAAGTGCCGGAGGGCGGGCCAGTCCGCCGCGGCGGACCAATCCTCCAGGGCATGGTCGGTGGGGCGGCGGTCGCCTTGCGCGCGTATCTCGACGAGAGAACGCACGGCCCGGCCGGGGAGGCGCAGGTTGACCTCCGCCGAGGGTACGCAGGCCGGGCAGAGAACACCCCCGGCGCGGTAGCTGATGGCGACTTCGGCGGCAACGGCCAGCGGCGCGTGGCACAAGGCACAGGCGTCCAACTTGGGACGGTAGCCGAGGGCCTGCTGGTACCGCAAAAGAAACTCGGCCAGGGTGCGGGGCATGGGACCGTCCGATGCGACTCGATCCAAGGCCTGCACGAAGGCTTCGTAGAGCTCGATGAGCCGCACCCCCGGCTTGGTCCCACGCCACACCAGCTCTCCCATGTAGTACGCGATGGCGACGCGATCGAGGCTCGAACGAAGTCCCAGTCCGAAATCCACAAGGGACGCCCCGGCCAGAAGGGGAATCGCGTTCGCGCGCCTCGTTTCGATCAGCACGTTGAGTCTCGCCAGCGTGTCCAGGATCCCGCCGAAGCGTTTCCGGCTCCGGCGGGCCCCTTTTGCGATGGTGGTGAGGACGCCCAAGTCCCGCGTGAAGAGACCCACCAGCAGATCGCTCTCGCCAAAGGGGGTCCTGCGGAGTACGACGGCTTCCGTGGCGATGGATTTCATGACATCGCGTGTGGGCGCTCCGTGCCGGAGGCGGCCTCACCCCCCTCCCCTGCCCCGATGAGCATTCCCCTCAGACGAGAGCCTTCGATGGCGTCCGCGCGAAGGCGAACCACGGTTCCCCGCGGTCGCCCATCGGCCCTAAACACCATTCGGACGTAGTCGCGGGTGGTGGCGGTCCACTCGCCGGGGTCCCGGTGCGACGGGGCCTCGGCGATCGCCTCGAAAACGCCGCCGACATGCCCCGCCAAGAACTTGTCCCTCCGGGTTCGGGAAAGATCGAGAAGCCTTCCCGCGCGGCGCCGCTTCGCCGCCTCGCCCACGTGGTCCGGCAGGCGTGAGGCGCGCGTGTGCGGGCGCGGCGAATACGGAAACACGTGAAGATAGGTGAAGGGGAAAAACTCGATGAAGCGCAGCGTCCGCTCGAACGCGTCCTCGGTCTCGCCGGGGAAACCCACGAGGACGTCGGCTCCGAGGTTGAGGCTCGGCATGCGCTCGCACAGGGCGGAAATCCGGGCCCGCATCGCCTCCACGGTGTAGGGTCGGCGCATGATGCGCAACACCTCGGGATCGGCGCTCTGAACGGCGACGTGGAAGTGGGGGCAGATTTTCTTTGACCCGGCCACCACCTGAAGGAGATCGTCGGTCAAGGCGCTCGGATCGAGCGAGCTGAGACGAAGCCGGACTCCGTCGTCCTCGGCACAGAGGGTCTCGAGCAGGCGCGAGAACGGGACCGGCGGATCGAGATCCCTGCCGTAGGCGGCCAGATGGACGCCGGAGAGGACAACTTCCCGCGCGCCGCCGCGAACAAGTGCCCGGTAGGCGGCCACGGCCTCGGCCGGGGGCAGGCTGCGGGAGCGGCCGCGCGTGAAGGGGATCACGCAGAAGGAGCAGCATTGATCGCAGCCGTCGTGAACCTTGAGAACGGGCCGGGCGCGATCTTGAACGTCAGTGGGCGCGGCCCCGTATGCAGCCCCGAATCCCATTCGGGGCCATGCACGGGGCGCGGCCGTGGAAGCGGCTGGGGACGCACCCTGAAGGGTGCGGCTACGGGCTGAGAGGATCGGACCGTGGTAGCCGCAGGCTTCCCCCCTGTGCCGCGTCGGCGGGCAGGCAGCCTGCGTCTCGAGTGCGCCCGGACGGGCGAGCAGACCGGACAGGACTTCCGCCAGGCGACCGGTCTCCCTCGCGCCCACCACCAGATCCGCCCCCTCCGCCCGGAGCTGTTTCGCCGCCATCTGTGCATAGCACCCCGTGGCCAGAACGAACGCCGAGGGGTTCCACGATTTCACGCGGCGGATCCAGGCACGCGCATCGAAGTCCGCTTGCGCGGTGACCGTGCAGGTATTCACGACGTACACGTCGGCCTCGGTGCGGCCCTGCATCGGCCGGTAGGCAAGGCCGGCCTCCTCGAGTTGGCGGCGCACGGCCTGTCCGTCGGCATAGTTGACGCGGCAGCCAAGGGAGATGAGAGAGAAGGTGCCCGCGAGCCGGCACCCGCGCAAGTCCTGTGCTGCATCGAGCTTGCTTCTCCGCCGGCTGGTCCGCCACGGCGGACTGGCGGATCGCCATGACACCCCTTCTGTCATCGCGAGGGCCAAGGCGTCCGGTGGTGTCATCCTCGGATCCATGCGCCTCCCACCACCTCGTCGCCATCGTAGAACACGGCGGCCTGGCCGGGCGCGATGGCCCGCACAGGGCGCTCGAAGTCGACGCGGAGTCCCGAGCCCTCGCGCCGCACGCGTGCCCATTCACCTTCGTGACGGTACCGGACCCGGGCGCGCACCCGGCCCAGATCGTCCCAGGTCTCGTACCCGATGAGGTTGGGATCGCCCGCCTCGAGCCGATCCGCGTAGAGGTCGGGGGCGCTGCCGACGGACACCCGGCGCGTGGCGGCCTCGACGCGCGTCACATAGTGTGGGCCTCCCGTCAGCCCAAGGCCCCGCCGCTGGCCGACGGTGAAGGCGAAGTAGCCGTTGTGCCGGCCCAGGGTGCGGCCCTCGACATCCACGATCTCTCCTTCGGCCTGGAGGGCCGGCGCAAGGGAACGGACGGTGTCCGCGTAGCGACCTTCCGACACAAAACATAGCTCCTGGCTGTCCGGCTTGTCCGCGACGCAGAGGCCAAGCTCGGCCGCCCGACCCCTCACTTCTTCCTTCGTCAGGTCCCCCAGTGGGAAACAGGCGCGCGCGAGCTGCTGCTGCGTCAGACCGAAGAGGAAGTAGGACTGATCCTTGGACCGATCGCGCGCCCGGAGCAGGACGAATCGCCCGCGGCCGGGGCGCCACTCCACTCGCGCGTAGTGGCCGGTGGCGATAATGTTGGCCCCCAACTCCTGCGCCCTCTCCATCATGTGGCCCCACTTGATCCGGGTGTTGCACTGGGCGCAGGGGAGGGGCGTCTCGCCCGCCAGATAGCTGTCGAGGAAGTTCCCGATGACATCCGTGCGAAACCTGTCCGACACATTGATGACGTAGTGGGGGATGCCCAATCGGTGGGCAACGGCCGCCGCATCGTGAGCATCCTCGATGCCGCAGCACCGACCGGTGGATCGTCCTCCTGCCTTCTCGACTCCCGACCCCGGGGTTCCCACTCCCGACTGCCGACTGCCGACTGCCGATCCAATGTTGTACGTCAACCCCACCACCTCGTGCCCCTGCTGCACCAGCAGGGCGGCGGCCACGGAGCTGTCCACTCCTCCGCTCATGAGCACGGCGATCCGGTCGTCAGTCATGGAGAGAGTATACACGAGCGCCTGCGGCACCCTCTACGGGTGGCCGGATCTCAAATCCGATGCAGCGTGCCGCCCTCCAGCCGGTACACCTCGTCCACCTGTTCGGCGAGGCGGGGATTGTGCGTCGCCAGGAGCATCGTCATCCCCCTCTCCCTCTGGAGGCCGTGGAGGAGGTCGAACACCTCCCCGCCCGTTCGCTGGTCGAGGTTGCCGGTGGGCTCGTCCGCCAGGAGCACCCGGGGACAGAGCATCACGGCGCGCGCGATGGCCACCCGCTGCTGCTCCCCGCCGGACAGTTCGCCCGGCCGATGCAGGAGGCGCTCCCCCAGGCCGACCCGCGTGAGGACCTCGCCCGCCTGCTCGCGGGCCTTCTCGCGCGACAGCCCGTGAATCAGCGCGGGCATCATCACATTCTCGACCGCCGTGAACTCCGGCAGGAGGTGGAAGGCCTGGAACACGAAACCGACGTATTCGTTCCGGAAGCGTGCGAGCTCCACCCCGTTGTGTCGGAACACATCCACCGCGTCGTACCACACGGTCCCGGAGCTCGGCCGTTCGAGGGTGCCGATGATGTGCAAGAGCGTGCTCTTGCCGGCTCCCGAGGCGCCCACCAAGGCCGCGGACCTGCCCGTCGCCAGCGAGAGATCCAAGCCGGACAGGACCTCGATCTCCCCCGACTTGTGGAGGAAGTTCTTGCGGAGACCTTCAACGCGAACGTTCAAGGGCGGAGGGTGACGAGAAGGAGGACCGGGGGCCTGGCCTTTCCTTCAGAGGGTCTGCGTCCCGCAAACCGTGCTGGCATCCGACGGGCCTTGGAACGCCACAGAAGAATCCCCGGCCATCGCGAGCATCTTCACAAAGAAGCTCTGGAGTGTGGACGTCGGGTCGGGATCGGTGAGCCGGAGCAGGAGATGGATCTGCCCATTGGGGCCGGTTCGCCCCAGGAAGGGCTTGCCGTTATCCGCCGGGCTGAGTCCCGACAGCAGGCACGTCACGTCCTGTGTCGTCTTGGACGAATCCGGCTTCAGCAGACTCACCTGATCGGCCGGAAGCTGCACGGCACAGTCGGACGGATCGACGCCCACTTGGAGGACTTGCCAGTACTCCTCCTTGCTGAGGGACGCATCCTGTGGATAGAGCGTGCAATCGGCCACGAAGAAGTACTCCAAGTAGAACTGGACGAGGATCCCGGGGAGTACCTGGATAATCTGACCTCTCCGATTCGTGACGGGAACCGGGTTTACCGAGCGCTCCGCGCTCTCGACTTCGCGATAGGCGGTGATGGCCACGGGGTAGACCCAGCCGTCGTAGAGGGCGATGGCGCCGCCGCCGACATCGTCCGCCGTCACGTCCGACACCTGAACGCTGTCCGCCTCCAACTGGACATCCGGAGGTCCATATGTATCCGTGCAGCCCGCTGCCGCCGTTGCCGCGGCGAGCCAAAGCATCTTCTTCATCATCCCACTAGGCTCCTTTCAACCCATATTCCCTGAGCGCTTTCCTGTACCCCTCGTAGTTGCGCCCGATCTCTTCCATGCTGTCGCCCCCAAATTTCTCAACGAACGCGGCGGCTACCTCGAAGGCCACCACCGCCTCCGCCACCACGGCGGCGGCGGGCACGGCGCACACGTCCGAGCGCTCCACCTGCGCTCGGAAGGGCTCCTTGGTCCGGATATCCACGCTGGCCAGCGGTTTCATGAGCGTCGAAAGCGGCTTCATGACGCCGCGGACGACGATCTCCTCGCCCGTGCTCATCCCTCCTTCGATCCCCCCCCCCCGGTTCGTGGTGCGGAAGAACCCCCAGGGCCGCCCCGGGTCGTAGCCGATCTCGTCATGCACTTCCGATCCCGGCCGCCGGGCGCAGTCGAACCCCAGACCGAATTCCACGCCCTTGACGGCCTGAATGCTGAGCAGGGCCAGGGCGATCCGCGCGTCGAGCTTGCGGTCCCAATGCACGTGGCTCCCGAGCCCCGGCGGCGCACCGAGGACCACGACCTCGAAAACCCCTCCCAGCGTCTCCCCCTTGCGCCGCGCCTCATCGATCTTGGCCTTGATCGCGCCTTCCACCTCCGCATCGTACACGCGCACCTCCGATGCCTCGGCGCGCGTCCTCCTCTCGGCGGGTGTCATCTGCCCGTCCCTCGCCCGCTCGCCTCCGATCTCCACGACGCACCCAAGCACATCGATCCCGAAACGCGCAAGGAGTTGGCGCACCACGGCCCCCACGGCGACACGGGCCGCCGTTTCCCGCGCGGACGCCCGTTCCAGCACGTTGCGCAGGTCCTCATGACCGTACTTCATGCCCCCCGCGAGGTCCGCGTGCCCGGGCCGAGGCCTGGTGAACGCCCTGTGGCGGGGGGGCGGCCCCTGGTAAGGGTCCATCTCATCCTTCCAATTCTCCCAGTCGCGATTGCGGACCACCATCGCCAAGGGCGAGCCGAGCGTCCGCCCGAACCGCAATCCCGAGACCACGTCCACTTCATCCGACTCGATCTTCATTCTCCCGCCGCGGCCATAACCGGCCTGCCTCCTCTTGAGCTCCAGGTCGATGTCGGCCTTTGAGATCTCGAGCCCGGCGGGCAACCCCTCAAGGATGGCCGTGACCTGCGGACCGTGGGACTCGCCGGCCGTCAGGTAACGCAGCGTGCTCACTTCTTTCCACCCGACTCCCGGGTCTTGCGCGCCTCCTGCTCCGCCTCCTCCTGGGTCTGCTGGGCAATCGTCTCCACCGTTTCGATGGTCTTGAAGTTGAGGATGCGCGGCGTCAGGAACATGATCAACTCGTCCGTTTGCTCCCTCCGGCTCGAGCTCCTGAAGAGCATACCAATAATCGGGATGTCTGACAAAATGGGCACCCCCGACTTGCTGCGCCTCAGGATCTGCGTCTGCACCCCGCCGATCACGACCGTCTCGCCGTTCTTGACCAGCAATTCCGTTTCCGCCTCCCGTTTGAGTTGGGTGGGGATTCCGCCCACCACGCGGCTGAAATCCAGCTCGTTGCGTTCGAGCTTGATGTTCAGGAGCACGCTACCGTCCCACGTGATGTGAGGCGTGACCGTCAGGCGCAGATAAGCTTCGATCGTGGTCGTGCTGCTCCCCTGTGCGGTCTGCGTCACCACCACGATGGATTCGCCCTGCAGGATGAGGGCTTTCTTGTTGTCGAGGGCGGTGACTCTCGGGCTGGCCACGATGCGCCCCTGTCCGGATTCCTTCAGGGCGGACAGCACGTAGTTCACCGTGGCGAAGTTTCCGATCGTGCCCAGGGAAAGCCCCACGCCCACGCCGCGCCCGGCGGCCACCTCCGTGGCGGGGAAATCCACCACGAAGTTGTTGTTGAACGCGGGGGACGTCGCGCCCGTCACCCCCGTCCCGCCGACTTGGATCGCCGCGATGGGACCCGTGTTCACGCCCCTGGCTTGGTCAATCTGCAGCATGGTGCCGATCTGACTGCCCAGCGTTCGCAGGAAACTCTTGTTGGCTTCCACCACCTTCGCGTCGATCATCACCTGGGGGGTCTGCACGTCCAAACGTCGCACCAAGGCCGCCACCTCGTCCACGTTGCGCTGAACGTCCTTGACGATGAGGCTGTTGGACCTCTCCTCTACCTTGATCTTGCCCCGCTCGCTCAGCAGAGAATCCTTGACGATGGGCTCGAACTCGGCGGCATTGGCGTAGTTGACCTGAATCACCTTCGTGACCAGCGGCTCGGCTCTCTCGGCAACCTTCTTGATCTCCGCCTCTTTGGCCTGCTCCTCCTGAACGCGCCCCCTCGGGGCGATCCGGAAGATGCGGTCGCCGATCTCCACCCTGGCCAGACCCTTCGTCTGGAGGATCACGTCCAGCGCCTGATCCGACGGGACATCCGCCAATCGGAGCGTGACCTTCCCCGTCACGTCCTCGTCCGCCACGACGTTGATCCCGGTCACTTCCGCAAGCAGGCGCAGGACGTTGTCGATGTCGATCTCCTTGAAATCGAGCGAGACGCGCGGCCCCGTGTAGATCTTTCCGGCGCCCATCGCCTCAGCCGAAATATCGATCTCGCGTTCGGCCCCGAGACTGCCTTGACCCGCGGCACTCGGCTCTTGGAAAGACACGAGCAGCGTGTGGCCCACGGCCTTGACCTCCGGGGTTGCCGCCTGGGTGAGGGACACGAGGATCCGCACGGACGGCACGGGCGTGGTCGCGTTCTGCGTGGGCGTGATCGCGCCCACCACGCTCCGGTAGGCCGATACATCCATCACCGCCTGCAGTTCCGGCTTCAGCAGGGCGGGTTCCAGGTCGATCGCCACGGCGTTGGTCTCAAGAGTGGAGGTGCGGTACGCGAGGGGCGCCGAGGCCTGAATCGTCAGATTGGCCCGGCCTGCCTCCGTCGCAAAGGCGATGCCCTCGACGCGCGGCGCGCCGGGGACCGCAGCCGGCGCGGGGGCGGGCACGGCATCCCCTGCCTCTTCCACCTCCTCGACTTCCTCCTCCACCTCAGCCTCTCCAGGCTCCTCGGGCTCCGGCTCGGGTTCCGCCTCGGGTTTCGCTTCGGGCGCCTTCCTGGCCGTGGGCTCGGCCGCCGGCGGAGGAGCGGGGGCCTCCTCCTCGATCTCCTCCAAGAAATCGATCTCCTCTTCGTCCCCGGCCGGTTCCTCGATCTCCTCGATTTCTTCAAGCTCCTCCTCCTGCGCCCGCGGCAAGGGAACAAAACCAAAGAGGGCGAGCGCCAAAGCCGCCGGACCCAGGAAGCGCAGTGGAGCGGGGACGAGACTCATTCCTTCCCCTCGTACAGCCACATCTCGTGCTGGATGGCGGCACCCATTCCGAACGGCTTCTCCACGGCCACGACATGGTCGTACAGCACCTCTCGGATCACCGCCTTCTCCTTCCCGATCAAGTCTCCCACGCGGAGGAAGCACCCGTCGCCTGCCTCATCCTCAAACGCGGCCACGGCAACCTCGCCCCAGAGGATGCCGACCAACCGGTAGTTTTCCCGCGGGTACTTGAGGCCGCAATCGCGCGCGCTCACCACCGCGGGCACCTCCTGGTAGGGCTGAAATGGATCCCGTTTCTCCACCGGGTTGTACCGATACGTCGGCAGGGGCGGGGGCGCCGCGGCCGACGGAAGCGACTCCGCGGGGCTCTCCGGCGCAGCGGCGGGCTCCGGGGGGGGGCCGGCCTTCTTGCACCCCGGCAAGAACGGGGCAAGCCCCAGGATCAGGGCAAGGGTTCGGCTAGAGGCCTTCCGGAGCACCTTGCGTCCCTGCAGGGTTGCCCTCATCGTTCGCGGTGCCGGCGTCCGGAGTCCCGGCCCCCGGCGCCGCCACATCGCTCGGGAGGTACCGGTAGGTTGTCGCGCGGCACGAGGTCGTGACCAGCGAACCGCCTTCCTTGTCCGCCGTCACGTCCCCGATCTTGACACCCGCGATACTGATGATCCGCGCGAACCGGCTGATCTCGTCGAAGAAAATGGCCGTGTTGTGGTAGGCCCCACGGATCTTCACGTCCACAGGAACCTCCGCATAGAAATCGCGCGGAATCTCGGCCTGAAGTTTCAGGAAAAAGACCTTCATGCGCAGCTTCTCGGCGAGCGCCTCGAGATCCTTGATGAGTTGGGGAATCTCCTGCTCGTTGGGCAACTCGGACAGTCCCGCCCGAATCTGGGACCGGAGCTCCTCGACCCGGCGTTTGAGACGCGGCAACTCCTGCTCCACATGCCGGTTCATGAGGTTCGCCTGCTGCTTCTCGGAGAGCGCCGCCTCGAGCTGCCCGATCTTCCGGACCTGACCGTAGAACACCGGAAGGACGAACAACCCGAAGAGCAGGACAGGCAGCGCCACCGCCACCAAGTAGCGGACCACGGGCGTCGCCTTGAAGAAGACGTCCTTCAGGTTGACGCTGAGGCTGAGTTTGAGAGCCATGAATCTCTATCCTGATTTCTCGCTGACAATGACGCCTTTGAGGGCAAACTCCAGGAACCTCCCCTGAGGCCCCTGCGCCTGCTCCTGAACCTCCTCCAACTCGACGTTCTCGAACGAGGGGGTCTTCCGGAGGTTGATCATGAACTCGGCGATGGAGCGATAGTCCGTGGTGCGCCCCCTCACCCGAAACGAGCGGAGCGGGTCCACGGCCGGCGGCGGAGGGGCCGGCGCCGTTCCCTCGTCCCTGTCCACATCCTTCTTTCGCTTGCCCTTGGAGTCGGCCGGGGGCGGTGCCGGGGCCGGCTCGGACACGGTCTCCTGAAACTCCAGCACCCACAGCCGCTCCGGGGCGCTCGCGGCCAGGTCATCGAGGAAGTGGGCCGGACCCCGCCGACTGCTCCTCAGATGCTCGAGCACGTCGAGTCTCGTCCTCAGATCCGCCTCCACCACCTTGAACTGCTGAACCTCCCGGCGGATTCCCGCCAGCCTCTCCTCCTCCTGCTCTTCGGTGCGGATCTGGGCCTGAACCTCGCTGCTGCGGACCACCACCCATGTCTCCATGAGCACGCTGGCGAAGCCGACGCCCAGGAGAGAGGCCAGGAGCACCACCACGACGCGCCGAACCTCCGCCTTGCGCTTGACGTCACGGTAGGGCAGAAGGTTGATCCGGATCACGACGGACCCCCTCGCCGACGGTCCACGGCCTGCCGTCGAGTTGCGTTCGGAAGTTCGTCAGGTCTCATTTCGTCATCGCATCCTGTGGCTGCCGAAGAGCCAAACCGACCCCGATGGCGGAGACGGCGGAAAGCTCATCGAGCGTCGTCTTCGAGTACTTTGCGCCCACCTGCGCCCTCGCAAACGGGTTGAGCGGATCCACCGAAGCCCCGCCCATGCGGGCCCGAAGCACGTCAAGTAGGTGCGGCGTGCGCGTCGCTCCGCCCGTCACGAAGTAGCGCTGAATGCCCTCCTCACCGGCCGTGCCCAGGTAGAATTCCGCCGTCCGCTGAATCTCCGCCACCACGCCCTCGAGCGCCGCCCGAACCACCTCCTCGAACCGCGCCCGCTGCGCCTCCGGCACCTCCGAGCGCCCGGTCTTAACAGCCTCCGCCTCGTCAAAACTGAGTCCGAGGCCCTTCTGAATCTCCGTGGTCATGCCGTGGCCCGCCGTCGGCACGTCCCGCAGAAACATCGGCACGCCGGCCCTCACGATCACAATGTTCGTCATCGAGGCCCCCACGTTCACCAACCCCACCAGCGCCTGTTCCAACTCAAGACGATTGGGCAGTAAGTGGTTCGCGTAGAAGCAGTTGAACAGGGCCAAGGCATCCACGTCCACCACCGCAAGCTGAAGCCCCGCCTCCGTCACGATGTTCTGGTAGTCGGCCAGCACGTCCTTCTTGGCCGCCACGAGGAGTACCGACATCTCACCCTCGCGCTTGGACAGGATCTGGTAGTCCAAGTTCACGTCGTCAATGCTGAACGGAATGTGCTGCCCCGCCTCCCAGTGAATCTGCTCCTCGGCTTCGGAGGGACTCATCGCCGGCATCGTGACCACCTTGGCGATCACGGCGTTTCCCGAAAGCGAACACGTCACCTTCTTCGCCTTCACGCCGCCGCTCTCGGCGAGGGAACGCACCGCCTGCGAAACCGCAGAGTAGTTCATCAGCGCGCCGTCCACGATCGCCTCGGCCGGAATCGGGGTGGCGGATACATGCTGAACCTCAAAGCCGTCCCTTTTCGACTGGACCTGCACCAGCTTGATGGCGGACGAGCCGATATCGAGTCCGACTACGGCCTCCCGACCCCCGAACAGAGAAAACATAGAGTTAGACCTTCAACCTGCTCACTGGCCCAAAACTTTATCACCTGTGGCCACCACTGTCAAGCCAAAACCACAATATTTAGTACTACTTAGGCTCGACCTACCATTAGCGGTACCCGTTAAAAAACAGCGATGGTTAGGGATGTTGCATTGCCTTGACTTTCGAATGCCGACCTTTTATTAACTTCTTCCTCTTGATTTCCCCGAGGCGCCACGCTCTTTCCCGGACCCTTCACACGGGATCCGCCGCGCTCGTCTGCCTCCTGGTGTTCTCCGCCTGCGGGCGAAAAGAGAGGCCCTTCCCCCCTGAGGACGTCGTGCCCGCACCCATCTCCGATCTTACGCTCTTCGAGGAAGCCGACGCCATCCTGCTCACGTGGTCGGTCCCCAGCCGAAACATCAACCGTTGGCGCCTGAACGACCTCGCCGGCTTCAAGGTCCTGCGCAAGGTCGATGTGGGCGAATTCGAAGTCGTGGCCGACGTCCCCTTTGACGAGGAACTCGACCGCCTCGCGATCAAGAGGATCCGGTACCGGGAACCGAAGACCAGAAGCGTGTCCGGACCGACCGAAACGGCCCCGGATTCGCAGGCCGGCGTTCCCGCCACGGGCGAGGCGCCCGCGAAGGAGGTGGTCCTCCGCTACAAGGTGGTCTCGATCAACGAATCCGGATACGCGAGCGCCGATTCGAACATCGTGTCACTCACGCTCCCCCCCCCTGCACATCCATGACTCCACACATGGCCTACGCGGGCAACGATCTGGGTCTCGAAGGCGTTCGACTGTCCGATCTGGCCGCTCGGTACGGCACACCCCTCTACGTGTATTCGCATTCCGAGATGGAGGATCGCTACCGCGCCTTCAAGCTCCCCGATCGCGAAAACCGCCTCACCGTCTGCTTCTCGGTGAAAGCGAACCCGAATCCGGCGATTCTCAGAACCTTCTTCGATCTGGGCGCGGGGTTCGATGTGACCTCCGCCGGAGAGTTGTTTCTCGCGGGGCGCGCGGCTCAGGCGGCGGGGAACTCTCGAACGCCCGCGATCGTCTTCTCGGGAGCGGGGAAGTCCTCGGCCGAAATCGAGATGGCGCTCAAAGACGGGATCACGATGCTCAACCTCGAATCCGGGGCCGAAATGGAGCGCGTGGCGGGGATCGCCGCACGCCTCGGCGTCCGGGCCCCCGTCTCATTCCGCGTCAACCCCGACGTCGACCCCAAAACCCATCCGTACATCGCCACCGGCCTGAGAAAACACAAGTTCGGAGTTCCTTGGAAAGAGTGCCTCGCCCTCTACGAGGCCGCCCGGCAACGGCCGGAGCTGGAGGTGGTCGGCGTCTCGTGCCACATCGGATCTCAGATGCTCTCGATCAGACCTGTCACGGATGCGGTGCGCCGGATCCTCCGTCTCGCGGACGACCTGCGCCGCTCGGGTTTCACACTGCGCTACATCGACGTCGGCGGCGGCCTCGGCATCCGCTACCATCGCGAGCATCCGCCCTCGCCCGAGCAGTATGCCGCCCGGCTGCTCGGTCTCACGCGGCGATCCAGCCTCCACGTCATAGCCGAACCGGGCCGCAGCCTTGTTGGGAACGCGGGCCTCCTCCTCACGCGCGTGCTGGACCGGAAGACCAACCGTGCCAGGCGGTTCGTCATCGTGGACGCGGCGATGACGGATCTCATCAGGCCCACCCTCTATGGCGCTTACCACGAAATCCTTCCCGTTCGCCTGGCTGCTCGCGGTCGGGAACGCGTGGATGTGGTGGGCCCGGTCTGCGAATCCGGAGACTATCTCGCGCTCAACCGCCAACTGCCCCGCGCGAACGAAGGGGATCTCCTCGCCGTCCTTTCCTCGGGGGCCTACGGCTACGCGATGGCGTCCAACTACAACGGCCGACTCCGCCCCGCGGAGGTCATGGTCAACCGTGGCGAAGTGGAGTTGATCCGCCCCCGCGAGCGCCTCGAAGACCTCCTGCCGTTCCCCCCTGATCCCGCCCGGTAGCCGCAGGCTTCAGCCGGAGGCGGCCCGACTCGGCATCGCGGATCGTGATCCCGCCCGGTAGCCGCAGGCTTCAGCCTGCGCCCCTGACGCGGGCTGCCTGCCCACCGAAGTCCGTCCGCCACGGCGGACAGGCGGGAGGCCCGCGCCATCACATCAACAGCCGCCTCAGTAGAACCGTCGCGTAGCTCCCCGGCGGGAGCGTGAACCTCATCGCGACCTTGCGTCGCCTCTCGTAGACCTCGTCGTCGCCCGGCGGGTCGATCTCGAAATCCTCCGGAACGACCACCATTCTCCTCGAGACCGACTTGAAAAAGGCTCCGCGCAGCCACGGGAGGGCGAAATCCCTTTGCTGCACGCCCTCCTCCGCCAGCACAGACCGCATGACCTCGCCGGCGGCTCCCTCCGGCAGCTCCACGCGCCGGTCGATCGACGGCAGCACCTCGCCGCGCAACTCCTCGAACACCGTATCGGGCATCACGCGATAGAACGCCCACCTCACGAGTTCGTTTCGAAACGGGAAGAGCGCCATGCGAGGACCGTAGGCGACCGTCAGGTACCGGCGGAGCGTCTCATTCCAGAGGTGGCTCTGGTAGGCGGAGAGGAAAAGGGAGAGGAGGGAACGCGGAACATGTTGTACCGCACCCCTGAAATCTTTTGGGTGGTTCCTAAGGTAAAGGATGAGGTTTCTCTCGGGCGCTCGAGGGGCGCCGGCGAGACAGGCATCCCAGTCGCCCCAGCGTGCGCGGACGCGGTTCTTGAAGGCCTTGAGCCGCGACCGGTCCTTCCGGCTGGGCGTCGCGAGGAAGAGCCGCAACGCCTCCTCCTCGCGCCCGCGCACCAACTCGCGGGCGAAGAACCCCCGCCCGTGTCGGGCTGAGCCGAAGCGCTGCTCGCCGAAGTAGTTCACGAATCCAAGATTGAGCACCTCGGTGTAGGCCCGGGCGAGCTTCTCCGTTTCCATGGGGGGGATGTCCCGAATCACCACCTCGAACCGGTTTCCCTCGAGAAGATCGGGGCCCACGGGCCGCTCGGCCCGGGAGAGGTAGGCGACCCGCAGGCGACCGTCAGGCTGCGATTCGGGACGCTCGGGGCCCACGGGCAACCGGATCCGTCCGGCATCCGTGTCCACGGAGATGACCTGCTCGGTGACGGCATACTTGTCCTTCTGCCCTGCCACGTGGATGCGCCCCGCCGGCACTCTCCAGAGACGCGCCAGCACCTGCACCGCCTCCAAGGTCGAGAGCCCTTGCTTGCTTAGCCGCAGGACGGCGTGAGCACTCCCCGCGCAGGCAGGCGGCACGCGGATCAGCTCGCGAACAACGAAGTCCGCGGGCTTGACCTTGATTTTCAATCGGTGCCTGGCGCTTTCAAGACTCGGACCTCACGCCTGCTCGGTGGCCGCAGGCTTCAGTCGGAGGCGGCCCGACTCGGCATCGCGGATCGTGATCCCGCCCGGTAGCCGCAGGCTTCAGCCTGCGCCCCTGACGCGGGCTGCCTGCCCGCCGAAGTCCGTCCGCCGTGGCGGACTGGACAGGCGGGAAGCCCGCGGCCACCACAGGCTTCATGCGGTTCGCCCCGTCTGCGAAGGGTGGTTCATCGGCGGCGCATCATCCCGCCTTCGCGGTCCGAAAGGAAGTGCCAACCCCCCCGAGAAGCGGGGACAAAATAAGTCCCCAAACCACACGTCAAGGGCGTCGTTCGTGATATTTGTCACATACTTGTTTGCGCACCTGGACTACTCTCAGTTAGACTATCCGGCGGTTGATCGCGATGCCGGTCGTGGGGGAAATCACTACGCGCACACAAGTGGGGTCTGGCGAGAGACGCGGCAAGGCACTGATCCTCAGTGCCTATCTCATGCTGAGCTCCCTCACCGTGCCTGCCTGCGATTTTCTGAGCCCCGGCGGATCTGACGAGGAAAAGACAAGCGGAAGCTCCTCCGAGCCGCTCCCCACCAAGACCGACATCGTTCAAGACGCCGTCACGGGCGTCGCCTTCGACGCGGGCGCCGCAGCCGGACAGACCGGTGGGATCCGCGGCTCCGTCCAGGCAGACGGCATCCGGGGCGCGGACATGTCGGGCGCAGACCAGGGAATCCGGGGCGGCATCCGCGGGGGGATCCGCGGGGTCTCGCCTCACGACCTCACGACCTCACGCTCCGTTCGTCGCCAGTCCGGTGAAATCCCGATCGCGGGCGTGCGTGTGCGCATCGAAGGCACGTCCTTCACCACGATCTCCGACGACAAGGGAAACTACGCCTTCGACTACGTCCCCCCCGGGAACTACCTCCTCGTCTCGGAGAAGCAGGGCGGCAGCGGCGAGATGTACGCCGCGTCCCAACCCATCTCGGTCGCCGCGGGCTCGGTGGCGGACACCGGACCGATGTCGCTGGCCGAAACCGGCTCGATCGGCGGCTCGGTCCGCCGGACGGACGCCTCCAGTCATCTCGGCACGGACGTCTTCATCCCCGGCACAAGCTTCACCGCCAAAACCGACGACGAAGGCAAGTTTGTCATCACGTACATCCCCGCCGGCACGTACGACCTTGCGGCCATGTTCCCCGGCTTCGAGATTCAACGATGGAAAGGCCTCGAGGTGCGCTCCCGCGAAGTTACGAGCGTAGCCGACGCGACGCTGGCCCGTGCCCCTCCGGAACGCGCGAAGGCCGGCATGATCCTCGGCCGCGTGACCGCAGCGGGTGGAGGGGCGGTCCAGGACGCCGTCATCACCACCCTCCCGGAGACGCAGACCGGACGCACGGACTCCTCGGGCTCCTACGTCCTTTCCAACCTGCCCCCCGGCGCGTACCTTGTGAAGGCCTCGCGCGGCGGCTTCTCGGCCAACTCGAAATTCGCCGATCTCTCGGAATCCCTCTTTGCCGAGGTCAACCTCACACTCGCACCAAGCGCGCAGGTCCTCGCCGCGGGGACCGGCGGCTCCTCCGTGGGGGCCGCCCCAAGCGTCACGATTGATGCCCCGGCCACGGCCTCGCCCGGCTCCTCCGTCCATCTCGCGGCCCAAGCCACGGATCCCGACAGCGAGACGATCTTCCTGACCTGGAAGGCCAACGGCGGCTCCCTCTCCAGCACGTGGAGCGCCGAGGTGGATTGGACCGCTCCCGGCTCGAACGGCGTGTTCATCATCGAGGTCACCGCGACGGACGGCACGCTCAGCGAGCGGGCGCTGGCCGCCATCTCGGTCTCCGCCACGGGCCAGACGCTGACCATAGATACTACCCCGCCCTTCCCGCCGCGCCCCGACCGCCTCACGCTCACCACGCGCCCGCCCGGTCAGACGGATGAGATCGCCGGCAGCGCGGGGGCCGTCGAAGCCGCCGCCACCGTCAAGGCCTTCGGCGACGACCTCCTCACCACGCTCCTCGGCACCGCCGTGGCGACGGGCGACGGCTCCTTCGGCCCGCTGTCACTCGGCGACAACAAAGGCGATGCGAACGACCTTGTCCACCTCGTCGTCATCGATGCCGTGGGCAACCTCGGCATCCCCTACGCCGTCCTCAACGACAAGACGGCTCCGGACACGGCCCTGACCAAGACGGTCTGCGCAGCGAGCGTCATGATCTGCCAGACCAACTCCTCGTCCGCCACGTTCGAGTTCATCGCCGCCGAGACGGACGCGACGTTCGAGTGCAGCGTGGACACGGCCGCCTTCTCGACCTGCACCTCACCTCACACCGCCACCGGCCTCACCGAAGGCGCGCACACGTTTAGGGTCCGCGCCCTCGACTCCGCCGGCAATGCCGACGCCTCACCCGCCTCGACCACGTGGACGGTGGATCTGACCGCCCCCGATACCTCGATCACCTCCAACCCGACGAACCCCACCGGGCTCACCTCCGCGACGTTCGGCTTCTCTTCGCCCGACGGCACCGCCACCTTCGAGTGCAAGCTGGATGCCGGGGCTTTCGCCGCCTGCGCCTCGCCCAAAGTCCTCACCGCTCTCTCCGAAGGCTCCCACGCGTTCTCCGTGCGCGCCGTGGATCCCGTCGGCAACGCGGACGCCTCCCCCGCCTCGTTCACCTGGACGGTGGATCTCACCGCGCCGGACACGACCATCACAACACAACCGGCCACGCCCACGAGCGCCACGTCGGCATCCTTCTCGTTCACTTCACCCGATGCCGGCGCGACGTTCGAATGTTCCCTCGACAGCTCCGCGTTCGCCGCGTGCAGCGCCCCCTACGCCCTCACGAGCCTGACCGGCGGCTCGCACTCGTTCTCCGTGCGCGCCAAAGACGCCGCCGGGAACGCCGATGCCACGCCGGCAACGTACGCATGGGTGGTGGACATTACGGCCCCCACGCCCGGCACGCTCACGGCAACCAACACGTCCTACGGCGGCACGCACGTGGACGCGACGTTCGACCTCTCCGTCAGCTTCACCGACGGCACCGGATCGGGCGTCGTCTCCTGCCAGTCCTGCAAGAGCACGGACGGGACGTGCGATTTCGAATGGGTCGCGGCCACGTTCTCGTCGGGCACCTGCTCCGTGACAGGGCTCGCCTGCACGGACGGTCAATCGCTTACTCTGAGCATGCGTGGGACGGACGCGGCCGGGAACGTCGGCCAGGCGGCGCCGATCACGCGGACGTGCGACGCCACGGCCCCCACGGCGGCCAGCGCCGTCACCCTCTCCAACGGCACCACCAGCACGCACGTGGATGGGAACTACGACATCCAGACTAATTTCTCCGATGCGAGCGGGGCCGGGATCGCGAGTTGCGAGTACTGCCAGGCGACGGATGGCACCTGCGACTCCGAGTGGACGGCCGCAAACTTCTTCGGTGGGAGCTGCACGAAGACGGGCGTCACGTGCACGAATGCCCAGTCCCTCACCATCAACATGCGCGCCACGGACAACGTCGGCAACATCGGCGCCGCCACGGCCATCACTCGAACCTGCGACACGGCCGCACCGGTCATCGGGACCGTTACCACCCCCGCCCCGTCAACGGCAAACTACGTCCCGAACAGCTTCACGCTCCAGGCCTCGTTCTCGGATGCCGCCGGGTTGGGCACCTGCGAGTATTGCAAGGCCACCGACGGCGCCTGCAATACCGAGTGGGCCTCCGCCACCATCAACGGCTCGAACTGCGAGAAAACGGGCATCACCTGCACCACGAGCGATTCCCTCACGCTCAACATCCGGGCTACAGACACGTTCGGAAATGTCGGCACCGGAACGCCCGTGTCGCGCACGTGCGACGCGACGGCCCCCACGACCACGGACAATGCCTCCACCACGTGGACGGCGAGCGACACGGTCGTCACTCTCTCGCCCACGGACAACGGCGGCGGCTCGGGAGTGGCGAGCACCGTCTACTGCGTGGATACCTCGGCCTCGTGCACGCCCGGCACATCGGGCACCTCGGTCAATGTCACCTGCGCCTCCGGGAACACCTGCCAGCAGTACGTGCGATATCAATCCACGGACAACGTGGGCAACGTGGAAACGGTGCGGACGAGCGTGGTGATCCGAATCGACAAGCAGGCGCCCACCACATCGGGCTCCGTCTCGATCTCACCGGTGGGCGGCTCCTACATGGGCACGAGCTACACGATCCAGGCCACCTTCACGGAGTCCGGCTCGGGCATCTCCACCTCCACGTGCGACTACTGCGCGGCGACCTCTTCACAGGGTGCCGGGTCTTGCGGCCCGGGCTGGACTGCCGTGGCCTCCGTCATCGGTACCCAGTGCTCGAGCACGGGCCTCTCCTGCACGAACAACCAGCTCTACTACTTTAAGATCCGCGCCAAGGACACCGTCAACAACGGCTACACCGAATTCAGTCAGGTCAACTACACCTGCGACGCCACCGATCCGTCGGCCGGCAACGTGTTTGACGGTCCGACCACCGCGGTGGACGTGGACCTCTGGACGCACCCCAGCGAGTTCAAGGCGAACTGGAGTGGGTTCACCGACGCCGTGAGCGGCCTGAGCTACTACGAATACGCCATGGGGACGACCATCTGCACGGGCGGCAACCCCAACAATCTGAAGGGCTGGACCAACATAGGCACGGCGACCTCCGTCGCCGTCACCGGCCTGTCGCCCACCGCTTGGAACACGTACTACTTCAACGTGAAGTTCTACGATCAGGTCGGCCGGACGGTTTGCTCATCGTCGGATGGTTATCTGCTGGTCGACCGGCTCATCCAGTCCTCCTATCAAGCGGGCCAGGACGCCACCGTGGTCCTCGACTCCAGCGGCCGCGACAACGTCCTCTTTGGACAGTACGACACATCCACCAGCGACTGGGATCTCAAGTTCGCCACCGACTCGGGCGGCTCATGGGCGATCGCCTCCGCGGCCTCCACGAACTCCGTGGGCGAGTATTCCTCCCTGGCCCGCAAGAGCAGCGACGGCTCTTTCCACGTGCTTTACAAGGACAAGACGAACTACGATCTGCGCTACGCGACGTGCACCTCCGGGTGCGGCTCGGACCCCGGCTGGACGAATGACGTCTTGATAGACGGCAACTCAAGCCCCGGCACGGGCTGTTCGGCTACAGGGAGCATCGGCGACTACCCCCATGTCGTGTTCCAGGGGACCACGATGTACGCCGCGTACCGCGATGCCACCAACGCCTCCCTCAAGTACGCCACCTGCGCCGGGACCTGCACCACGAATACCAACTGGACCTGCGCCACCGTGAACGACGTGGCGAACCCGGTCGGCCTGTACCCCGATCTCCTGGTCACGGCGGGCGGCGTCCACCACGCGGTGCACTACGATTCCACCTCACAGGATCTGCTCTACTCAGAGTGCACCGCCACCTGCACCACGGGCGGCAACTGGACGACCGCCGCCATCCAGACCTCGAACAACTCGGGACGGTGGCCAAAAATCCAGCGCACGACCGGCGGAGTCCTGCGGGTGGTCTACCAGTTCGAAGACGGCGTGCCGACGCGGGAGTTGCGCTACACCACCTGCTCGGGCACATGCACAAACCCCGCGAACTGGAGCGCGCCCACGACGGTGGAGACCTGCGATTTCACCGACCGGTGCGGACATCTCGGCTATGCGCTGGACTCCAACGACAAGAATCACGTGAGCTACTACGGCAGCGGCGGCAGCCTGGGCTATGCGAACGACACGGGTGGATCCTGGACCACCACCAGCTTCAGTTCCGGAGTGACGGGCGCGTCGTGGAACGGCAACTGGACGAGCCTCGCTCTTGAAGGCAACCGGACTCCGCACATTGTTCACATGGACTACGCCAGCTACGACATCCGCCTCTTGGTTCCCTACCCATAGTAGCGCGCGCTGTCGACAAGCGACCGGCCACCCGCGCTTCGGGGTCAGGTCTTGCGATGCAACATGCGCTCGATCGCAGGACATGCGCCCGGAATGCCGGACAGGGAGAGGCTTCAGAAACTCGCCCCGATCCGGAGATAGAGATCCCAGAGGTCCCGCTCGGTGACCGCCTTGGCATACCCCAGGTGGAACGCCGTCGGGACGCCGTAGAACAGCACGACGTCGGTCCCGAGTTCGGCCCCCGCCCCAATCTCCACCAGATCAAGGGCATAGCGTTCGTCGTGGGCCAGCCCGCCGTCCAGGAAGGCCAGTGCGTGCAATTGCTGGACAAAAACGGGCCAGAGACGCACGCCGCGTTCGATGCGGGCGACAGGGAAACGATACTCCAGACTCCCCAGGGTGAACCGCCGGCCTTCGAGGTAGTTGAACGGCAGCCCGCGCAGCATGTAGTTGCGATCGGGAAGGCTCACGATCGGACTCTCGTCGAGAAACCCGCCCAGCGCGAAAGCGCGTCTCGATCCCTCGCCCAGGGCCGCCCCCCCGGCGAGACGCCAGGCCACCACGTGGTGCGGCAGGGGTGCAATCCGGTGGAAGCGCCTGTAGTCCGCTCGAAGCACCTGCTGGTCCAGGTCACCCCCGAAGACACCGTGCGCGATCTCCCATGACGAATGAAAGAACGCGCCGCGTTCCGGGCTGATCGAATAGCGATAGAACTTGCGATTGCCGTACCCCAGGCCGACCCGAAGTCCCGCCCGGTGCCCCGCCGCGAGATACTCCTCCGCCTTGTCCTTTCCGAAATTGTCGCGATCCTCAAAGAAATAGCCGGTCGAGACCGTGTACGACCCATCCTCGAAAAGGGCGTCCACTTCTCCGCGGTGCCGGCGTTGGTAGAACTCGCGCTCCAGCGGGCCCGCCGAGAAAATGGATCGCCGCACTTCAGCGAGAAGGGTCGGCTCGAAAAGATCCGTCTGATAGGTCGCCAAGCCGCCGGCCCGCCCGACGTCCGGCCTGTAGTTGGCCTCCACCATCCAGGCGTGCTGCAAGATCGGATCCACGCTGAACGTGACCACGCCGTACTGCGCCCCTCGCTCGTTGAAGAATATCTCGGGAATCCAGAATCGGGGGATCAAGAGCGTCGGCAGGGGCGAGTACGGCCGGGAGACCGGCTCGCTCGCCGCCGCAGACTCTGCCGCGGGCCCCGTGTGCACTTGACGCTCCGCCGCTTGCGGGGGTGCCAGGGGCCAGGATTCCGGCGCCCACTCGACCACGTACACATCGTGCCCCTCCGGCTGATACCTCAGATACGCAATTTTCCATCCCTCTTCTCGATTCCCGATTCTCGATTCGCGATTCGCGACCACCACGGCCTGAAACGCCCCCGTCTCAACGTTGGTCACCTGCCTGATCTCACCCGTGCTCCGGTCCCATGCAAAGATGTTGGGAATCCCGGTTCGATCCGAATCGAACAGAAGCCACCGGCCATCCGGCGAGTAGGACGGGTTGAAGTCCACCGCTCGGTCCGCGGTGACCCTGCCGATCTCCCGACCCTCGCGGTCGAGGCGAACCACGTCCCATCGCCCGTCCTTCCACCTGGAGACGGCGATCTCCCTGCCGTCGGGTGAAACGGCCGAGGGACCGTAGTAGGCGTCGGTGACGGCGGAACCCGGCAGGGAGGTGATCGTACCCGACTCGACCTCGAATTCCACCAGCCGCCAGACCCGATCCCGATACTGGACGGCAATCACCCGGTCCCCATTGGGCTCGAAGGTGGGGAAGCACAGCCGGCCGCCGCGGGTGCGCCTGCGGGCCTTGCCCGTCTCCAGGTCCATTTCAAACAGCTCCGAAACCGTGTCGAACCGATCGTGCGTGTCCTCATCGGAGTAGACAAGAATCGGTTTCGACGGGTGCGCGGCCAGTGCGCTGGCGCTGAAGTCCCGGGCGAGTGCCCGCAGGCCGGGATCCGTCCCACCGGTCTCCGCATCGAGCGCCATCCTGAACAGGCGTGGGGGATCCTCGAGCGAGCGCGTGGCGACCAGCAACTCGCCGGGACTCGCTCCCCTGCTCAGGAGCAGGGCCGCCTCCGTGCTCCGGTAGACCGCTCTCCCCTCTCGCAGGCCCTCGCGGCGAACTGCCTCTACCCGCGACCCCACCTCCTCCCGCACCTCGAACTCCCACTCCCTCCAGAGGGACTCGAAGGAGCGCCCGTACACCTTCCGACCGGTGCTCTTCACGCGATACGGGATCACGTTCGTCCCGAACGAATCAGTAAAGGCGCGGAACTCTCCCTCCCCGCGGCTGGTGCGAAGATGGTCGAGGAACTTCCCCCCAAACAGGTAGCCCGCATTCCCGGCGAGGCCCTGGAGGAGTCCGCCGCCGACCTGGTCGATCCGCGGGAAGCGATCATAGAGAACCGCGGTCCGGAGCACCATGTCCGTGTACGGGGCGTTCCCTCGCCCCCCCTCCGTGAGGAGGCTCTCTTCCATGACGGCGTAGCCCTCCACCAACCACTGAGGCGCCATCGCGTTCGGGACCCACCACCGGCCGAAAATGTTGCGGAGGACCGCAGGCGCGCCGCCGATCTTGTCCGTATGCACGATGTGCGCGTACTCGTGCCCGATCAACTCCCGGAGCCAGTCGGTGAAATCGTTCATGAAGCGGATCGCCACTGGAGGCGCGACGTTGAGGACGATGAGATTGTAGGGGAACGGCGTGGCAAGCCCCGCCGGCACGTCCAAACGGTCTCCGATCACCAGATGCGTCTTCCCCCTGGGGACCCACCCAAGGCGCTCAGTCACCTGGGCATGCGCTTCCTCCGCGATCCGAGCGATCCGCCCGGCCAACGGATCGAGCGTGTGCTCGTAGTGGACGAGGAAATGCTCCGTCTCCACCGTCCGCCATTGCGCCTTCGGATTCCACTTGGCCCAGGCGGTCTGTGTGCCGGCGAAAATCAGCCCCACGGCGAGACCAAACCGAAGCCACAGTGAGTCTTTCATTGCAACGCGAAAGCCCGCACGCTATCATGCGCCGACCGTGACCTCCAACGCGCCACAGGAGTCTGCACTTGTCACCGGCGCCAGCGGCTTCGTGGGCTCCCATCTCGTGGACGCTCTCGTGGACGCCGGCTGGGCCGTCACCGCAACCTGCCGCCGACGTCCGTCCTATCTGAGCAGGCAGAAATACGCGGGCGTGCGCTATGTGGCCGGAGACCTCAACACCAGTGACGGACTCGGTGACGCGGCGGCGGGCCAGGGGACCGTGTTCCATGCCGGCGCGCTGTTCGACTTCTTTGCCAGTCGAAAAGACTTGGAAACGACCAACGTGGAGGGCACTCGGCGACTGGTGGAGACCGCGCGAAGAGCCGGCGCGAAAAAGTTCCTCTACATCTCCAGCGGGGCGATCTACGGCACGGGCTACGAGAACCGCCTGGTGGCGGAGAAGGATCCGCCCCTCCCCACCGACAAGTACGCCCAAACCAAGTGGGCAGGCGAGCAGGTGGTGTTCGAGGCCAACGGGAAAGATGGACTCGCCGTCCTCAGCGTCCGCCCCGGCGCGATCTATGGCCCGGGCAGCCGCTACGGCGACGCGAAGGCGCTCTATCTCCTCAAGCGCGGCCTCCTCTTCGGCAAACCGGGCCTGCGGGAGATGATTTCCTCACACGTCCACGTCCACGATGTCGCCCGTGCAAGCCTCCACCTCGCCCGCCACGAGGCGTGCTGGCAACCCGCCGCGCGGGACCTTCACGAGGTGGCCTACAACCTCTGCGACAACTCACCCACCTTCAACGGGGCCCTCCTCGAACGCGCCAGCGCGCTGATGCCCGAGAAGGGACTCCTCGGCTTCTTCAACGTCCGCATCCCCGCCTGGATCCTGAAGCTCTCGGCCCATGCCGTTGAAACCGGAGCGCGCCTGATCCGCAAGCGCCCCTGGTTCGAGGTGGATTCGATCGACTACATCACCTGCGGCCACGGCCTCTCCAACGAGAAGTTGAAGGCCACCGGCTACACCTTTGAGTACCCGAGCATCTTGGACGCCCTCGAGGACGTGATCCGGTGGTACGAATCCACCGGCTGGGCGGTCTTCGAGTCCGACGGAACAGTCTGGAACGAGGCGTAGCGGAGCCGGGGCGCGTCTTGCGCACCCGCCAAAGCGGCAAGGTTGTTTCGACCCAATTCGGGTAGCCGCAGCCCCTTGCCCAGGAGGGTATGGGGCCATGATAAGTTGTGGCCCAGGATGGGCTTGGCCTCCCTCTTTCGCTGATACCTGACCGCTGACCGCTCAACAGCGATTGATCTCGTCCACCAGGACCCGCACCGGCCCCATCCCGCCCTCGTAGGCAAAGGCCAGGCGAAGCAGGCCCGAAAGCTCCGGCTCGTCCTTTTCCTCGGCCAACGGACCCAACTGCTCGGGCGGGCCGTCCCGGAAAAGCTGCGGGAACCTCGACGGTAGCGTCCGCACCGTCTCGTCAGGAAGGGGCCTCAGGTACCTCAGGATGAGCCGCTGGCCCACGTACCGCATCGAGTGGAAGTTCCCATAGAAGGACGTGATCTCCTTCACCGCCTCGTCCACCGATCTCACGAGCTTGAAGAGATGGAGATCCTCGGCGGCGATCATGCCGCGCGAGAGCACCTCCGCTCGGAGCCACTCGACCAAGCGAGACCAATACGTCCCGCCCGGCGTGTCCATGAGCACGAGCGGCATGACCGGCGAGCGCCCCGTCTGCAGCAGCGTGAACAGCTCGAATCCCTCGTCGAGCGTTCCCATCCCTCCCGGAAAGAGCGCCATCGCGCTCGACTCGCGCACGAAGAAAAGCTTGCGCACAAAAAAATACTTGAAATGGATAAGCTTGGGATCCTCCTCGATGAAGCGGTTGGGCTCGTCCTCCATCGGGAGCATGATCTTGAGACCGAACGATTGATCCCGCCCCGCCCCTTCGTGCCCGGCCGCCATGATGCCCTGGCCGGCTCCCGTGATGACCATCCAGCCGCGCCGCGCCATCGCCCGCCCGAGGTCCCGGGCCAGCCCGTAGATGGGCTCGGAGGGATCGGTTCGGGCCGATCCCCAGATCGAGACCTTCCGCTGCGTTCGGTACGGGGCAAACACGCGGAACGCGTAGCGCATCTCCTTGATCGCCGCGGTGGCGATCTTGAAGTCCAGCACGTCGTGGGTCTCTTCCATCATCTTCAGGGCGGCGACGACCATCTGAAAGACGTAGTCGTCCGTCGCGTTCGGAGAGCTCGATCGCGCGACATGCGCCGCTTGAATGAGCCCCCGGATCATTTCGTTGAGCTCGGGCGCGGACATCTGGAAATGCCCCGCATGGGTACCGCCCGCGTCTCGTCGCGCGGGACCCCTGCCGCGAGCTCGTGGAAGGCTCCTATTCGGGGAACGCGCGAGTCGCATCAGAACCGGGTTTGTCGATGTCGTGGAAGACGCATGGAACCAGCGGAACTTCCAGTGTACGCCGCCGGGCCCGAACAATCCAGCGCGCCGCGCCGCTCACCCCCGCAACACGGGCCGCCCGGTCTTTCCCAGGGCCTCGATGAGATCCGCGGCCCGACCGGGGGTGGCCGAGGGGTCCAATCGCGCGCCAACGTCCCTCGCCCGCTCCCGATAGCTCGGCTCCCCGAGCACCCGCCGCACCCAACGCCGCAACCGCCCCCGCGTGAGCAGGTGGGGCCTGAGCATGACCCCGGCGCCCAACTCCTGCACGCGGCGCGCGTTGTCCGGCTGATCCCAGTTGAAGGGGACGATCACCATGGGCACGCCGTGGCACAGCCCTCCCATGCACGTTGAGAACCCGCCGTGATGCACCATCACGCCAACGCGGCTCAGGAAGAAACTGTGCGGCACAAAACGCTCCAAAATGACATGCGGCGGCGGAGTCCCGAGCCGCCCCAGATCCACGGCGTTGCCCGTCGTGACGATCAACTGGACGTCTTCTCCGGCAAGGGCCTCCATCGCGAAATTGAAAAACTCGGTCCGGAGCGGTCCCACCGCGGTGCCTTGCGTGACATAAACGACAGGCCTGCCGTCCAGTGTCTCCAGCCAGGAGGGAGGGACCTGGTCGATTCTGTGATCCCACTGGCTGACGCCCACAAAATGAAACTGAGGGGGAAAATCCGCTCGCGGATACTCGAACTCGCGCGTGGAAAAAGCGAGGTACAGGTAGGGGGAATGGGTGCTCGAGAAAAAACCGTCTCGGATGGAGGGCAGGCCGATCCGCCGCCGAACCTCGTTGAAAATCGGATCGTACTGCCGCGCGAAGATCTTCCCTCCCCACCAGATGAACCGGTTCAGCCAGAACTGCCACGCGGTCGTGGGAGGACCCAAGCCCAGGCCCGGCGGGCACGAGCCCTTCCCCTCGACGAGCGGGAGAAAGAGTCCTGACGTGGCCCAGGGGATGCCGAGCCGCTCCGCCGCCATCGCGCTGCCGAACGTGATGGTGTCCACGATCACCACGTCCGGCCGGTATTCGGAAATGATCCGCAGCGACTGCTCGGCGATCTCCCCGACGAGCGGTCCCACGACGCGCTTCATCAGATAGTGGGTCTGGAACATCCCCCGCTTGGTGCGAAGGCCCGGATGCAGCGAAGGCCAATCGCGATACCGAACCCGCGGGCCTGCGAGGAACCCGTCCATGCCAAGGCGCGCGACGGTTTCGAGCACGCCCACGTCGGCCTCGCTCAGGAACGCCACGTCGTGTCCGCGGCGGCGCATCTCCAAGGCCACCGGCACCACAGGAAAGAAATGGCCCGCAGGCGCCGGCACGCAGAATAGAACCCGCATCGAGCCATTCTACTCGACCCTGCCCGGTTCGCCACCCCGGGGCGCCTGCAACAGCACCGCTTTGTGGAGCCGCGTGCGTCGGGATACACTGGCGCCCAGACCGTGGCACGCGACCATCCGGCCCCCCCAGAACCCCTCGCACGCCCCTTCATCAGCGTCTTTGCCGCGTCCGATCCCCCCATCCACACCGCGCTCGAACGCGCGGAGGCGGCCCTCGGACCGGCGCTTTTCGTGAGCCAACTTGTCCCCTTCGGCCCCACACGATACTACGAGGAGGAATTCGGCCCCCGCATCGTTCGGCGATTCGCGCTGTTCGAGGGCTGGATCCCCGAAACCGACCTCGTCCGGATCAAGGCTGCGCTCATGCAGATCGAGGACGGGACACGGGAAGCTAACCGCCGTCGTGTCAACCTCGATGCCGGCCTCCTCACTCTCTCCCGGCTCATCCTCGCCTCCCACAAGCCGGCACCCCACCGCCTCCTCCTCTCCTCCGGCGTGTGGGCGGAACTCACGCTCGTGTACGAGAGCGGCGAATACCGGCCACTCCGGTGGACCTATCCCGATTACGCCTCCCAGACCGTTCGGGATCTCCTCCGCGCGCTTCGCTCGGAACACCTTTCGCACCGGCACTCCACAAGATAGAATAGAGATCGTGAAGGATGTGGTGTACTTCCCGGACCCGCGCCTCCAGAAAGAGTCCGCTCCGATCGAGCGCTTCGATGCGGAGATCAAGGCACTGGCCCGCGAGTTACTCGATACGATGTACGCCCACTCGGGCGTCGGACTGGCCGCCCCCCAGATCGGAGTACACCGCCGAATGATCGTCATCGACACCGGATGGCCCCAGGGGGAGGAGCGGCCGAGGGTCGTCGCAAATCCCGTGATTGCGCAGAAACGCGGGTCCATCTCCTACGAGGAAGGCTGCCTCAGTCTCCCGGGCTACACGGCAAAAGTCACCCGCGCGCGCTGGATCAAGATGCGCGGCTTCGATGCCGAAGGCGCACCCCTCGAACTCGAAGCCGAAGAGCTGGACGCCATCGCCCTCCAACACGAGACGGATCACCTCGACGGCGTCCTCTTCATCGATCGCGTCGCCCGGAGCGTGCGCGACCTGTACCGCAAGCGTCTCAAGAAATGGCAGTCCGAGTTTTACGGGACGTCTGCCCAGCGGCAGAAACTGTTGGACGGGCAGGGGGCCATGTTATGACACACGATGGCCCGCCGCTCCGCGTCGTCTTCGCGGGAAGCAGTACGTTCTCGGTCCCTGTCCTCGAGGCACTGCTGAAGGGACCGGACTCGGTGGCTGCCGTGGTGACCACTCCGGATCGCCCGAGGGGCCGCGGCCTGCACCCGGAACCCTCCGCCGTGAAATCCGCCGCCGAACGGTACGGGATCGCCGTATTCACCCCGGAGCGATTGTCCGACCCGGCCTTCCTCGAAGCCCTCAGCACGCTCAGCCCCGCGGTGGGCGTGGTGGTCGCCTACGGCAAGATCATTCCTTCCCCCGCCCTCACCCTGCCGGCCCTCGGTTGGGTCAACATCCACGCTTCTCTCCTTCCTCTTTATCGAGGCGCGGCGCCCATTCAGTGGGCCCTCATCAACGGAGAGCGGGAAACCGGCGTGACCCTTTTTCTGCTCGACCGCGAGGTGGACCACGGGCCCGTGCTCGCCAAGACGCGCGTGCCGATCCGGCCCGGGGAGACCGCCGCCACACTGCACGACCGCCTCGCCGAGGTGGGTGCCGAGCTTCTGAGCGAAACGCTCCCGCGGTGGGCCGACGGAAAGATCCGCCCGCGGCCGCAGGACCACGCCCGCGCCACCTATGCCCCGAAAATCACGAAAGAGGACGGCCGGATCGCGTGGAAGGACCCCGCTGATGTCATCGAGAGGAAAATCCGCGCTCTCCACCCTTGGCCGGGGGCCTACGCGCGGCTGGACTCCCTCAACCTCCGGATTCTCGCCGGCACGACACGCGCCGACTCGACCGGCGCCGCCCCACCCGGTTCGATCACGCGCACGGACCCCCACGGAATCGAGGTCGCTTGCGGGGAGGGCCGGCTGGTCATCACCCGCGTGCAGCCCGAGAGCCGCCGCCCGATGAGCGCCGGCGACTTCCTCCACGGCCACGCGATCGCCCCGGGAACGTTCTTCGCATGAATCGTCCCGGGAAAATCGCCCCGTCCATCGCGGCGGGGGACTACCTCCGAATGGGCGATGAGCTGCGCGCCGTCACGGAAGCGGGAGCCGACTACATCCACGTGGACGTGATGGACGGCCACTTCGTGCCCAATCTCACTTTCGGCCCCGAGGTCATTTCGTACATCAAGAAAGGGACGCCCCTGCCCCTCGACGTTCATCTCATGATCGAAAACGCCGAAGACACCTTCGCGGACTACATCAGCGCCGGCGCTTCCATCGTCACAGTCCACATCGAGGCCGTCCGCCATCTCCACCGGCTGATCCACGAGATGAAGAGGCGGAACGTCAAAGTCGGCGTGGCGATCAACCCCTCGACGCCCGTGGAGACCCTCGCGGAAATCCTCCCGGACCTCGACCTCGTGAACGTGATGAGCGTCAACCCGGGCTTCTACGGTCAGGCCTTCATCCCGGGCACGCTCGATAAGGTCGCGCGACTCCGGCGCCTGGCTGCCGGGCGTGGCGAGGCCCTGGAGATCGAGGTGGATGGCGGAATCAAACTCGACAACATCGCCCCGGTGGCGGCGGCGGGGGCCGATGTCTTCGTCTCGGGCTCGGGCGTGTTCAAGAACCCGCCCTACGCGGCCACGATCCGCAAGATGCGCGACGCCCTCCGACCGAGGTAGCCGCACCCCCTTGCCCAGGATGGCATGGGGCCATGATAGGTTGCGGCCCAGGAAGGGCCGCATGGAACATGGCCTTCACGGGTGCGCCCCGCAGGCTCAAAGCCTGCTGTGCCCCGTTCCACGGGTGCGCCTACCTCGCATTCTCGGTCCGGGTAGCCGCGGGCCTTAGCCCGCTGAAAGAAAGCTCCTCTGCGCTCACATTCAGGGCACTCGCATTCTCGGTCCCGGTAGCCGCGGGCTTTAACCCGCTGAAAGGAAGCTCCTCTGCGCTCACATTCAGGGCACTCGCATTCTCGGTCCCGGTAGCCGCGGGCTTTAAC
>JACPQY010000064.1 GCA_016190245.1 Nitrospirota bacterium
ACGTGTAGACCCCACCCATGAAAGCACCCGCGTTGCCGATTTCCAAGTCCGTCGTCGGAGTGAATTGCCCGTCGCCCGTGTCTGCAAAAAGGTGCACGACGGCGATGTCGGAATCGGCGCCGTTCACGCGCGTGACTTTCACGCTGCTCAAGACCTGGTCGTTCACCGTGTTGTTGTTGATGCCCCACAAGACCAGCACCGGGACATGAGCCTTGCCCCTCGGTTGCGACTGCGCGGAGAGCAGTTGGCGTATCCACACCACCGCCTGCATCACCTCGCCGGATACAGTGAACGCGATCGTCGCCTGATCTGTCGCGGGTCCGGAATTGCCCAGAGCCCTCGCCACGAGGGCCTGAATGTAGAAATCATAGTCGCTGCCCGAGGCTGCCCCGGTCGGGACGACCCAAGACGTCCGATACTGTCCAGCCGCCGCATTGAGGGTCGACCACCCTGCTGAGGCCTGGACGACGCCTCCCTTCCGGACAGAGACGGTGGGAAGGGTGGAGAATCCGGTCACGGGAGAACCGTCGGAGAAAGTGACCTGGAAATCGGCGAATACAGATTCCCCGGGACTGCCGTCGAAGGGGGGCACGGTGTTGACAAAGGTGAGGGTGGTATCCACCGTGAAACTGTTGGAGGTGACACCGGTGGGCGGACCGGCATTGCCGCCAGCCGATCCGGAGGATGCCGTAACCAGGAGATCGTAGTTGCCGGACGTCGTCTGGAAGTCGGGCACCACCCACGTGGCGCGATAGGTGCCGAGCTCAGGGTTGACGGGAGACCAGGCGGCCGATGCGATTTCGGCGCCGCCCTCTTTCACTCTTACCGCAGGCGACACGCCAAAACTCGTGACGACGGTCCCATCGGAGTATACAGCCCTGTAGTCCGCGGATACCGTTTCACGGGCTTTCGCAGGGCCAGGTTGGGCCGTCATGGTCAGGGTGATGGTGGGATCGATCAGATGCCCGTTGTCAACAGCAGTTCCAAGGGAGCTCAGAGGAAAGGCGCCGGAACCCGTGTACGGGCTTTGGGTAAGATCGTCTGCGACGTCGATCTTGGCACTTAGTCGGGCACCGGCTGTGGCCGTCCCCGAGATGTCGCAGGCAAGATATAGCTGTCGTGCGCCGCCGTTCTTCGCAACAGCGAGGTTCAGGCCGCTGAACGTGTAAACCCCGGCCAGGAAAGGCCCCGCGTTGCCTATTTCCAAGTCTGTCGTCGGCGTGAACTGCCCGTCACCCGTGTCGAGAAAAAGGTGCACCGCGGCCACGTCGGAATCGGCTCCGTTCACGCGCGTGACTTTCACGCTGCTCAAAATCTGGTCGTTCAGCGTATTGTTGTTTGTGGCCGACAGGACCAGCTCGGGAGCCAGAAGTTTGCCCCTCGGTTGCGACTGTGCGGAGAGGAGTTGGCGAATCCAAACCACCGCCTGTACTGCCTCGGCGGATACGGTGAACGTGTTGGTGGCCTGGTTTGTCGCGGGTCCGGAATTACCCAGAGCAATGCCGGCAAGAGCCTGTATGAAGAAATCATAGTCGCTCCCCGAGGGTGCCCCAGGCGGTACGACCCAGGTCGCCCGATACTGTCCAGTCGCCGCATTGAGGGTCGACCATCCTGCGGAGGCCTGGACGACGCCTCCCTTCCGGACGGAGACGGTGGGAAGGGTGGAGAATCCGGTCACGGGAGAGCCGTCGGAGAATGTGACCTGGAAGTCGGCGTTTATGGAAGCCCCGGCACTGCCGTCTGCGGGCGGCACGGTGTTGACAAAGGTGAGGGTGGTGTTCACCAGGTGGCCGCTGGAACCGGTTGTCCCGAGGGAACTGACAGGGAAGGTACCCTGAACGATTCCCGTCTCGCCCACATCCGTCTTGGCATTCAGGGAAGCGCTCATCCGGGCGCCGTTGGTGGCGGTGGTTGAAACGTCCACTGTAACCCAGAAATACTTGGACGTATTCTGCGTGAGCGGCACGTTCAGGCTCGAGAATGTTTTCTTGCCGCTTACGAACGGGCCGGGCGTGCCGATTTGTGTGTCGGCACCCGGTTCAAAGATTCCGTCCGCATTAGCATCCACCCAGAGATGGACACTGGAGATGTTTGCATTGGAGCCATTGACACGCGTGATGATCAGGCTGTTCAAGGTGTGAGAGTTTCCGGCCTGGGTGGCGATGAGCCCCAGTATCTTGACCCCGGCCTTTCCACGCGGGACGGTCTGGGATGTCACCGCGCTGGCGGACCACGTCGTGTTGTCCGCCGCGGCGGCCATGGAATCCCCCGGCTGCGCCGCCAGCCAGGTCAGTCCCAGCGCGAGGCAGATGAGGCGCGTGAGCACGGCCCGCATCGAGCTAGCCCTCGGGCACCTCTTGTTTGGATTCGAAGTACCGGGTGATGCCGTTCGCATCCATCGGCTTGCTGAAAAGGTAGCCCTGTCCGAAGCGGCAACCGAGGCATTTCAGGCGATGAAGCTGGTCCGCTGTTTCGATGCCCTCGGCGACCACATCCATGCAAAGGCTGGTCGCGAGGACGCAGATCGTCTTAATGACCTCGGAGCTCTCCTCGTCGATACCGAGCCGTTTCACGAAGGTGCGGTCCACTTTCAGGGCATTGAAGTTGAATCGATGGAGATAGCTCAGGGAGGAGTAGCCGGTCCCGAAGTCGTCAATCACCAACTGGATGCCGCGATCCTTCAATTGCAGAAGGAGGGCGGTCACGGCCAGCGTGTCTCCCGTGGTGATACTCTCGCTTATTTCGAGGCGGAGACTCCGGGGGTCCATCTGAGTCTCCCCGAGGATTTCGTCGATCCGGCGGACGAGATCAATCTTGGCGATCCGCTTCCCAGAGAGTTTGACATTGAGGGCAAACGACGGGGGGAGTCTGAATTGCAGTTGCCACTGCCGCATCTGACGGCAGGCGTGGCTCAGCATCCAGAAGCTGATGGGGGTGATCAGCCCTGTTTCTTCCGCGATGGGAAGGAATTCTCCAGGCCCAACTGCCTTGCCGCTGGGGTGGTTCCACCGCAAGAGGCACTCGAGGCCGACGTCCTTCCCCGAAACCAGGTCCACAATGGTCTGGTAATCCACCGTCAGCTGGTTCAGTTCGAGGGCCCTGCGAAGCTCGACCTCGAGGCTGAGTCTCGTGTGGGCCCAAGCCCTCATTTCGAGGTCGAAGAGCTCATGCCGGGCACCGCCGTCCGCCTTCGCGAGGTACATGGCCGTATCCGCATCCCGAAGCATCTCGTGAGCGCCGCCATAACCGGTCGTGCTGATCGCGACGCCGATGGAGGCCGACGTCTGCACTTCACGAGCGTCCAGATGGAAAGGGAGGGCGATCTCCTGCTGAATGCGCTGCACGATGCGAAGAGCACCCACCGCATCCTTAACGTCGTCCAACAGAACGGCGAATTCGTCACCGCCAAGTCGCGTGACGGCATCCCCCGGCCGGAGGCAGGCCTCCAATCGGCGGGCCACCTCCACCAGAAGCAGATCCCCAACCGGGTGCCCCAGGCTGTCATTGATGAACTTGAAACGGTCGAGGTCCATGAACAGCACGGCCAAGGCGTATTGTGGATCGCGCTTGGTTCGAAGCAAGAGTCGCTCGGCGCGGTCCAGGAACAACGCGCGATGGGGAAGACCCGTGAGGGTGTCGTGCGTGCGGCGCCTGCTGACGTCGCTCACCGATCCGGCGATGAGTCGAGGGGAACCATCACTGCCCAGCACGCCCAGACCCCGGTTCAGAACCCAGCGGTAGGTCCCATCCCGATGCTTCATGCGGTATTCCTCTTCGAAGTTGAGCTGTGTTCCCCTACTGAGGGCGTCCACCGAGGCCCTCACCGAGAAGAGGTCATTCGGATGGACCCGGCTGAACCATTCCTCCGGGCTGTTGCCGATCTGGGACTCGTCGTAGCCGACCATAGCTTTCCATCGAGGAGAAAACTGGATCGTGTTTGTCGGGAGATCCCATTCCCATAGACCGTCGTCGGTTGCCTGAGCGGCAACGGCGAAGGCCGCACGTTCACCAACGTCGGGCCTCTGGACGATGGCCGTGAACACGCGCCGGCTTCCAAGCAGGCTCTCCGTCAATCGGACCACAACAGGGAAAGTCTCCCCATTGAATTTCATCGCATTCAGAGCGATTCTTCGTCCCAGCAGGTTCCCCGTTGTCCGCCCAAACTCCACCGGATCGACCGGGATTCTGAAACCGTTTTCTCCAACAAGGAATGTCCCCAGAGGCCGGCCAAGGAAGGTGTGAGCGGGCAGGGCCCACATCCTTTGGATTTCCAGATTGAGCATCAGAACGACTCCGGTGGCGTCCACGGTGAGGATGCCCTCTCCGAGCCCGTCCAGGAGTGCCCGCATGCCCAGGGCTGAATCGAAGACATCCGGGGTCCGTGCGTGAAAGGTGGGGCCGGGCATGGCGGTGTTCAGTCCGGGTGAATGGACAGGGTCTGCCAGGGCCGGCGCTTCCTCAGTGGCTTGGCCTGCCTGGGGGGCGCTACCCATCATGGCGCCGCGTGCCCCGCAAGCAGGGTGGGTCCTTGGGTTGTGCTGTGGGGTGATTCGTCATTCAGATCCGCAGCGTCCAATACGCCCTTGAATTCATCCAGGAGGCGTGCGTCTCTCCATCCCTTGTTGGCTTCGGAAGTCAGGATCTCCAGGGCATCCTCATGCGAAAGCGCCTTCCGGTAGACACGACCGCTTGTCAATGCATCGTAGATGTCTGCGATGGTGACGATACGGGCCTCTATGGAAATGGCGCCGTCGGACAAGCCTTGCGGGTAGCCCGAGCCGTCCAGTCTCTCGTGGTGTGCGAGAACGACCGGAATCGTTCCCTGGAATGATTTCATCGGACGGATGAGATCCCGGCCCATCAAGGGATGTTGCCGGATCTCCTCAAGTTCGTCGGGGGTCAGGGGTCCGGGCTTCAGGAGGACGCTGTCGCGAATGGAAATCTTTCCAAGGTCGTGCAGAAGGGCGCCTCTGCGGATGCTTCTCTGCGCCGCCTCCGCAAGCCCGACCCGTATCGCAAGGCGGTTGGCCAGTTCAGATACCCGTTCGCTGTGCCTCGCCGTGTACGCATCGCGCGCATCGATGCTTCGGGCCAGTGAAATGATGACTTGCTCGGCTTGGTCGAGGTCGTCGGTGAAGAATTTCAGCTGGATGAGGGATCGGACACGGGCGATCAGCTCCACGGAGGAAAAAGGCTTGGAGAGGAAATCCGTGGCCCCGGATTCGATCGCTCGAATCTTGTCCTTGCGCGTCCCGGCTCCGGTGAGCATGATAATGGGGAGGAGGCGTGTGCGTGGGTCCGCCCGAAGTTCAAGGAGGACATCGTTTCCCGAGCGATCCGGCAGATGAAGGTCCAGCAAGATGAGATCGGGAGGTGAGGTGCGCACTCGGCGCAACGCGCCCTCAACGCTCCCCTCCTCCTCGATCGCGAATCCGAGGGGTCTGAGTAGTTCGCAGACGGCGGTTCGGATCTCGGTGTCATCGTCTACCACCAGCAACCTTCCGGCTGGGTTTCTCGGAGAGGCAGGTCCATCCGCTGATGGAACCGGATTCATGATACTCCCCCGACCTGAGGGCTCTCAGTGCGAAGCCTTGGCGGTTCCCGCATGGCTCCCTCCTAGCAGCTCTTGGTGATACCCCTATTGGTGACTACCGCGGTCACCAATGGTGCGGCTGATATTGGCACCTGGCGGATTGCTTGTCAAGTGGGGGTCTGCGCATCGAAGTCATGACACGGTCTCCGCCGGCGAACCGGCTTCTTTCGATGCGTCGCGAGTATTCGCCTCCGACCCTCCGGAGCGGTCGAAATCCGTCTTGCCCGGTCCGACATCCCCGCTTTCGATCCCCCTTCTCCTTGAAGACACTGGCCGGGCGGCGGAGCTAACCGTGCTCGGCGCGCACCACGCGCTCCGTCCCCTTATCAGCGCCCGTCTGGTCACACCCCTCGGGAAGCACAAAAAGACGCGCTACGCGCGCGTCGCCCCAGAGAAAGGGGGAGGTATTGGAGGGTGTCAGCCACGGGACTCGCCTCCGGGAGAGTCAGGGGCAGGTGGAGGGACAGGCGCGAGGGGTTCGGGTTGGGATTGAGAAGTCTGGGGCGTCGTAGGAAACCTCGGACAGGATCGAATTGACGGTCGAATCGCGTGCGCGGAAATCCCGGTCGTGGAGGCGAGAGGAAATCCCGAACAGTTCCTCCACGGCCCTAAGCACAGACGCGTGCTCGTACTCGCGGTGGGTCACCGAACTCCGGCGAACGAACGGGGACACCACGAGGGCGGGCACGCGGAAGCCGGGTTCGTAGAACCCCTCCCCTCCGGCGCACATCTGCGGCTGGGGCGGCGGGACGTGATCGTAGTAGCCGCCCCAATCGTTCCATGTCAGGACGATCAGCGTGCGGCGCCAAGCCGGGCTTTCCATCAAAGCCCACACGTCCTCCGAGGTGACCTGCTCTCCGCAGCACACCGTCCCTTCCGGTGCGTGTTCGCTCTGCTCCATCGGATAGATCACCCATGACACGTTTGGGAGTGAATCCGCCGCCGCATCCAGGGCCAGTTGGCTCACCGGGGGGAAATGCTCGTCCGCGTACGCGGGATCGGACTGGACTCGATCCCACACTTTCCGGACGGCAAAGAGCGGGTTGAAAAAACCTCCGCCGTCGCGCGGCGTGACGTACATCCTCCACGTGAGGCCGTTTCCTTCAAGAAGATCGGGTAGGACCGGAATGTCGAAACAAACCGGCGCGCGGCCGACGGTGCAGTCCGGGCCGTACACCTCGGCTTCCATCCCCTTCGCCCCACAATGCCACTGGAACCACACGGGCGGCTCGATCACGCCCGCGGTTTGCGCGGCCACGGTGCCGATCCGATTGGGAAGCGTGGAGGCCATCGCGGAGGTGAAGTAGTGGTCGGCGAGCACGAAACGATCCGCCAGCGCCCAGTAGTTGGGGATGTCGTCCCGTCCATATTGCACATACGAATCGTAGGGGGCGTATCCCGACTCGGGGCCGTACTGGACCGGAAGCCGATCGAAACCGTTCATGGCCCCGCCGTTCCAGGCAACCAACGCGTTCTCGTGTTCGTGCTTCACGTAGGGGCCGTGGTCGTTGCCGCGGAAGAGGGGCACCTCCCCACCACTCGTCTGCCCTACAAGGGTGCCCTCGACGGATTCTCCGGAGGGCGAAACGTATCCACCAAAGTACGTGTCGAAGGTCCGGTTCTCCTTGACGATGAATACCACGTGCCGGATCCGTGAATCATCTTTCGAATCGCCGCAGGCGCCCAGCAGCAGCGCCGTCGAGCAGAGGAAGACCCTAAGGCAAGCGTTCACCCCCACCGATCTCTTTTCCGTCTCGAGTCCCACCCGGCAATCCTCCCAGAGAGGTCGCTCGGACTCAATCTGAATCGTGACGCTGACTGAAGGAATAGCCGGGGAACCGGCAACGGGATCGTCACGTGGGCGCGACACGTCATGCCGGCGGAGGCCGGTATCCAGTCTGGATTCCGGCTTTCGCCGGAATGACTTGCCACACGAATCGCCATAGTATTGTCACATCTCCCACGCGTTCGGTCATCGCCCCCGTCGACACCGGAATCTTGATCGCGGTCATATCTCCACTGCGCGCGCGAGGACTACGGTTCGGGTGCAGATCCTTTGAATTGCCCCGAGCACGGTGATATGGTCCGCGTAACCCAATGGCATCCGTAACGGTATCCGTCCAGGCTCCGGGCTACGGAATCACTCAGCGGAAAGACCGCTGGTGGGTGGAACCCCTCGTCCAAGGCACCCTGTTCCTGATTCTGGCCGGCTACTCCACGTGGGCCGCTTTCCAGGGGGAGCACTACGAATTCGGCCCCTACCTCTCCCCCATGTACTCGCCGCTCCTCCAGCCCTCGTGGTGGCCCCTCTCGCCCGCCATTCTCATCCTCTGGGTGCCGATCGGCTTCCGCGCGACCTGCTACTACTATCGAAAGATGTACTACCGATCCTTCTTCCTCGATCCGCCTGCCTGCACGGTGGAAGAGCCGCGTAACGCCTACCGGGGCGAGTCGGCGTTCCCCTTCATTCTCCAGAACATGCACCGCTACCTGCTCTACCTGGGCTTCATCCCGCTCGCGACCATGTGGTACGACGTCTACCTCGGCACGAAATTCGAGGACGGTTTCGGGATCGGCGTCGGCACGCTCGTGCTTTTCGTGAACGTCGCGGCGATCAGCTTGTATGTCTTCTCGTGCCACGCCTTCCGCCACGTGATCGGTGGGAACGTGGACTGCTTCGCGAAGGCAACGTGCGGCAAACAGCGCCATGCCGTCTGGAAGGCGTCGAGCCGGTCCAACGAACACCACATGATGTTCGCTTGGATCAGTTTCTTCGCGGTCGTGGCCGCCGACCTCTACGTACGCCTCGGCTCGATGGGCTACCTCACGGACATCAGGATCATCTAGTACCATGTTGACTAATTCTTGGAACGGATCGGTGCCTCCAACATGGTACTTTCGGAACGATGTTTGCTTCCGCAAACATCGTTCCGATGGTCCCGCGTCGGTGACCATCTGCTCCAAGAATTCCTCAATGCGGGACTAGGACGCAGCGAACGACGCCGGCAGCATGGAAAACTACGAAACCCATCGCCACGACGTGCTCGTGATCGGCGCCGGCGGCGCCGGCCTGCGGGCCGCCATCGAGGCGAAATCCCAGGGCGCGAGCGTCGGACTCGTCTGCAAGTCGCTCCTCGGCAAGGCCCACACCGTCATGGCGGAGGGCGGGATCGCCGCGGCCATGGCGAATATCGATCCCCAGGACGACTGGCGAACCCACTGCGCCGACACGCTGCGTGGCGGCGTCTACGTGAACAACTGGCGTATGGCCCAACTCCACGCGCAGGAAGCGCCCGACCGCGTGCGGGAACTGGAACAATGGGGCGCGCTGTTCGACCGAACGGACGACGGCCGGATCCTCCAGCGGGCCTTCGGCGGCCATAAGTACCGGCGGCTCGTGCACGTCGGTGACCGCACCGGCCTGGAGCTGATCCGCACTGTGCAGGACAGGGCCGTCCAACTCGGCGTGGACGTCTACATGGAATGCACCGTCACCCACCTCTTCAAGGAGGACGGTCGCATCGCAGGCGCCCTCGCCTACTGGCGCGAAAGCGGCCGGTTCGTTCTCTTCCCGGCCAAAGCCATCGTGATCGCCACCGGCGGCGCCGGCAAGTCCTACAAGATCACCTCTAACTCCTGGGAGTACTCGGGCAACGGGCAGGCCATAGCCTTCGAGATCGGCGCGGAGCTCATGGATATGGAGTTTGTCCAGTTCCATCCCACGGGCATGGTCTGGCCGCCCGGCGTTCGGGGCCTGCTCGTCACCGAGAGCGTGCGCGGAGACGGCGGCCTCTTGAAGAACTCGAAGGGCGAGCGATTCATGTTCAAGCACACCCCCGAACGCTACAAGGGACAGATCGCGGACACGGAGGCCGAGGCCGAGAAATGGCTCACCGAGATTCGCGAAGGCCGCCCCATCACGGCCCGCAAACCTCCGGAGCTCTTGCCGAGGGACATCGTCGCCCGCGCGATCTACAACGAAGTGAAGGAAGGCCGAGGCAGCGAGCACGACGGCGTCTATCTGGACATTTCCCACATGCCGGCCGAATACGTGAAGCGGAAACTCCCCAGCATGTACATGCAATTCAAGGAACTCGCCGACGTGGACATCACGGCGCAGCCCATGGAGATCGGCCCCACGATGCACTACATGATGGGGGGTATCCGCGTGGATGGCGACACACAGAGCACGAATGTTCCCGGTCTCTACGCGGCGGGCGAGGCCGCGGCCGGCCTGCACGGGGCAAACCGCCTGGGCGGAAACTCGCTTTCAGACTTGATCGTCTTCGGACGCCGTGCCGGGCTCTACGCCGCCGAGTACGCGCGGGGCGCCAAAGAAGGGAAGATCGCCGATGCCTCCGTGGATGAGGCCCAAAAGAAACTCCTCGCGCCTTTCGATCGGAAGAAAGGTCCCACCCCCTACGAGGTCCACCGCGAACTTCAGGACATCATGACGGGCCACGTCGGCATTTTCCGGAACGAGATCGACCTCCAGACCGGAATCCGGAAACTTCAGGATCTCCGCGAGAAGGCGAAGACCGGTTCGGTGGACGGCGGCCGGCAATACAACCCGGGGTGGCACCTCGCCCGGGACCTTGTCACCATGATCACCGTCTCCGAAGCCATCGCCCGAAGCGCCCTGCTCCGCAAGGAGAGCCGGGGCGGGCACGCGCGGACGGACTATCCCAAGTTGGAGGATGCGTTTGCGAAGACAAATTTCGTGGCCGTCCGCGATGGCGAGACGGTCAAGGTCGAAGGGCGGCCGCTCCCCGAGTGGCCCGAGGAGATCAAGAAGCTGATGGAGGAGAAGAAGTAGTGGCGGCGCAAGGACCCCATGAGGATAGCACTCGCCATCCCCGGAGCGCAGCAGGGGGGGAATCGAGGGAAGCCATTCTGCGCGTCTTCCGCGGCGACCCGCGCGGCGGCGAGGCGAAGGAGTACAAGGTCCCCGTCGGCCCCGGCATGGTGGTGCTGGATGCGATCCACCACATCCAGGGCTATTTCGCTCCGGATCTCGCCTGCCGCTGGAACTGCAAGGCGGCCAAGTGCGGCTCGTGTAGCGCCGAGGTGAATGGCCGACCACGGCTCATGTGCAAGACCCGGCTCGATGAGTTCGCAGAGGGCGAGATCATCACCGTCTATCCCCTCCGGTCTTTCCCGCTGATCAAGGATCTTGTCACGGACGTTTCGCGCAACTTCGAGGTGAACAAGCGGATCCCCCCATTCGCGCCGAAACCTTCAACGGAGTGGCGGATGCAGCAGCCGGACGTGGACCGCGTTCAAGAGTTCCGCAAGTGCATCGAGTGCTTCCTCTGCCAGGACGTCTGCCACGTGATCCGCAACCACAACAAGCTCGGCGAGTTCGCGGGCCCTCGCTTCTTCGTGCGCTCGGCCTGCCTCGAGATGCACCCGCTGGACGGCCTCAACCGGACGCGCTTCCTCAAGGAAGAGGCCGGCCTCGGCTACTGCAACATCACCAAGTGCTGCACCGAGGTCTGCCCAGAGGACATTCACATCACCGACAACGCGATCATTCCTCTCAAGGAGCGCGTTGTGAGCGAGTTCTACAGTCCCCTCGGCTGGCTCCGGCGCAAACTCGCCGGGAAGTAGCCTTTTCCCGCCCACTTCCCTCACGACTCGCAATCCGGCGCGATGTCCTGCCTCACGCGGAGCGCGCACATGCCTTCGCAGCCAGCAATATTCGTCTTGCCCCCTTGTCGCATACACAAACGAGGCCCACGCCCCGTGTGGCCCCGGTGTTTCATTCGACCTCCTTCGGGTTGGCCCCTCAACCAGAAAGAGTTTCTCAATGTTCAGAAGCGACCCCAAGGCCACAAGGCCACGCGGGCTTGGAAAAAGGAGGGGGCGGCGGGGGGAAGGGGAACACGTGGAATCTCTGGCTGATGGAAAGGTCCATCCACTGCCTACGTGCCTACGGGACGTTGTTTCCTACGTTGCATTTCCTTCACTGCCCAAGCTGAATGTCCCCCCGGCTCCGGATCTTGCGTCCACGTATTCCGGACGGCGCGATTCAGGTGGTTCCATCGTAACTTTCCTACTTTTCTATTTTGCCCAATGTTCGGCCGGCATCGAAAGAAAAGTCTCGACCGCTATTCCGTCGCCACCCACCAGGAGTGGCCGGGACTTTGGGAAGACCGTGCGAAATGCGTCGAGGCCCGGCTGCGATTCACGGGCTCGCCCGCTCTTGACCTCGATGGCGGTCACATGGCCGCGGTACCGGATCACGAAATCCACCTCGCGGTTCCGGTCCCGCCAGTAGAAAAGCTCACAGTCTCCGGCAAAGGCGGCGGAGGCGAGGTGCGCCCCGACGGCCGACTCGACCAGCCGCCCGCGGAAGGGTCGATCCGCCCGCGCCTCCTCGGGCGTCTTCCCCGATTGGGCCGTGATGAGGGCCGTATTGAGCACTTGAAGCTTCGGACTCGATCCGCGCCGGCGCACGGCCGAGCCGCAATACTTCTGCAACCCCGTGACCATGCCCGCCGCCGCGAGCAGGTCGAGGTAGTGGGCCAGGGTCGTGGTGTTCCCCGCGTCATGGAGCTGGCCGAGGAGCTTCTGGTAGGAGACGATCTGTCCTGAGTAGCGACATGCGAGATCGAACAAGCGGCGCAGGAGCGCGGGTTTGTCCACGCGGCTGAGGAGGAGAACATCCCGAGAAATAGTGGTCTCGATGAGCGAATCCTTGATGTAACGGGCCCACCGATCCGGCTCGTTGGAGAGCGGGGCGGCGCCGGGGTACCCGCCGAAGTAGAGGTAGCGTTCCATGTCGAATCCGAACGCCTTCTTCATCTCACGGAGGGACCAGTGTGGCAGGTGGATCATCTCGAACCGACCCGCCAAGCTCTCCGTGAGACCCTGCTGAAACACCAGCGGCGCCGAACCGAGCAGCACCACCTTGAGTGTGCGCCGGGCACGGGTGTCCTCGTCCCACAGCCGTTTCACGGCCTCGGACCAGCCGGAGATGTTGTGGATTTCATCCAGCACCAGCAGCGCCGGGCGGTTCTCGGCTTCGAGGCGCGCTGCTTCCCACTGCTCGGCAATCCAATGGCTGCCGCGTAAGGTCGGCTCGTCCGCGCTTGCGAAGCGGGCCGGAAGCCTGCTCCTCTCAACGGCTTGGCGGACAAGAGTGGTCTTGCCGACCTGACGCGGTCCGGCGATCACTGGGATGAACCGCCGGGGCTCTTTCAAGCGGGTGCGCAGCAATGCTTCGAAAGGTCTCGTGTACGGCTCCATTTACGAATTACTCAATATCATGAGTCATTTTACTCAGATCCGTGTGCAAATCAACTTGAACCCCCGCTTGCGAGCGGACATCCCTCAGGAGTTCCACTGGCATCGGAAAAATCAACAAGGATATCTTGAAGTGAGCCGAGTCCTCCTGGACACATCGGCCTACTCCGCTTTCATGCTCGGAATGCCCGCCGCCAAGTCTTGCCTCCAAGCAGCGGAAGCGATATTCCTCAACCCCGTCGTACTGGGTGAACTGCTGGCCGGTTTTCGGAAGGGAATGCACTGCGCGACGAATGAGAAGGAACTCAGCACCTTACTCTCTTCCCCGCGGGTCGGAGTTCTGGACATGACGGAGGACACAGCCCATCGCTACGCCTTCATCCACGACTCCTTGAGAAAAGCTGGACCCCCAATTCCAACACACGATCTCTGGATCACCGCCACGGCCATGCAGCATGGCCTAGTCGTCGTCACCTCCGACGATCACTTCCTGAAAATCCAGCAGATCGCAACGGAACTCGTCGATCTCCGAGCCTGAGAGGCTATCCCCCTCCGAGGGGAATCTTCTTCCCGCCCGGAACGCCGGGGTTCGTCATGGCCATGGGGTCCAGGACTTCCTTGAGCCTCTCCGGAGGAAGGATCTTCTTCGCGGTCGCGATCTCGCGCACGGTCTTCCCGGTCGAGAAGGCCTCCTTGGCGATCTTCGCCGCCGCGTCGTACCCGATGTGCGGCGCGAGCGCCGTGCACATGGCTAGGCTCTTCTCGATCGACTCTTCGCACTTTTTCACGTCGGCCTCGATCCCCTTCACGCACCTCTCCGTAAACACGACGCAAGCCTTGGACATGATCTCGATGGACTGGAGAAGGTTGTACGCCATGACGGGTTTCATCACGTTGAGCTCGAAATTCCCGGCCTGGCCACCCACGGTGACGGTCACATCGTTCCCGATGACCTGCGCCGCCACCATGGTCAGGGCTTCGGGCAACACGGGATTGACCTTGCCGGGCATGATCGAACTGCCGGGCTGGAGATCGGGCAGTTTGATCTCGCCGATACCGCACCTCGGGCCGGAGCCGAGCCACCGGATGTCGTTGGCGATCTTCATCAGGCTGCACGCGACCGTCTTGAGCGCCCCGCTCGCCTCGACCACGGCATCCTTCGTGGCCAGCGCCTCGAACTTGTTGTCCGCCTCGCGGAAGGGAAGACCCGTCGCCTCGGAAATCCGTTTCACTACCTGTTTCACAAACTGGGGGTCCGCGTTCAGCCCCGTTCCGACAGCCGTTCCTCCCAACGCCAGCTCCGCCAGCCGCTTCTCCGCATCCTTCACGCGGTCGATTCCGTGCGCCACCATCGTGGCGTAGCCGCCGAACTCCTGGCCCAGGCGGACGGGCACCGCGTCCTGCAGGTGCGTCCGGCCGATCTTCACGATCTTGTCGAAGGCCTTGGCCTTGTCCGCCAGGGCTTTCCGAAGGGTCTCGAGAGCCGGAACCAGATCCTTGTCGATGGCCTCCAGCGCCGCAATGTGGATGGCAGTGGGGATCACGTCGTTCGAGGATTGGCCCATGTTCACGTGATCGTTCGGATGGACCGGCTTCTTCGACCCGATCTCGCCGCCGAGGATCTCGATGGCGCGGTTGCTGATGACTTCGTTGGTGTTCATGTTCGTGGACGTCCCGGACCCGGTCTGGAATATGTCCACCACGAACTCGCCGTCCCATTTCCCGTCCATCACTTCGGTGGCCGCTTGGACGATGGCGTCGGCCAGCTTGGGTTCGAGCTGCCTAGCCTTCAGGTTCACCTCGGCCGCCGATCGCTTGATCAGGCCCATGGCCCTGATAAAACGCCTCGGGAATCGAAGCCCGCTGATCGGGAAGTTGTCCACGGCCCGCTGGGTCTGGGCGCCGTAGTAGGCGGATGCCGGCACGTTCACCTGCCCCATGGAATCGGATTCAACGCGGAAACCCGCGGCCGGTCGGGTGGTCTGGGTTGGTTTTGCCATGGTCCCCGCCTATCACCCGGCCCCCGGCTCGTCAAGGAGTCCCGTCAACCCTCCTGTGCAAGGCTTGTTTCTGCTTGACAATTCCGAGCGAAAAGCCTTAAATGACTCCCAATGGAGCAAGAATGACTATTATCCGCAAGGGACTCGTCCCCTCGCTCCTTCTCTTGTCGCTCCTCGCCTGGATGGTTTCCGCGCCTCCTTCGACGTGGGCCCAGGCCGGTCGTCCTGCTCCGGCACCGAGCGCGGCTCCGGAAGACGACGAAACACCCGCGGACGGACTCACGCACCATACCTTCGGCGTCGGCGTCTACGGCCAGACCTTCGGTTTCCCGCCCGGCGCCACGTTCAAGTACTGGTTCCGCGACGCTTTCGCGGGCCAGTTCGACATGGGCTACAAGACGGGTGACGCCCAACTCATCGTGATCCGGATGAGCTACCTCTCGCATGACATCGCACCCCTCCTGCGCAACATCATCCCGCTCTATGCCGGCCTAGGCTTCAGCGTGGTCGTCGCGGGCGAGGACGAGAGCGTGAAAGATCTCAATGGCGGCGTGCTTCGAGTCCCCCTTGGCGTTGACTTCCTCTTCCGCCGATATCCTCTCGAGTTGTTCGTGGAAGCCGCGCCGGGCGTGCGCCTTGCCAAGGAAACGAAGATCCTGATCGACTCCTCGATCGGGCTACGTTTCTACTTCTGGTAGGCTGAGCTATCAGCGGTCAGTCCGCCTCAGGCGGATCAGCGATCAGAAGGAAGCGAGAGAGGGCCTCGCGGAGGACTGCCACCCGGCAGGCGAACTGAATTCTGAAAGCCGATCGCTGAAAGCTACTTGAGCTTCAGCGCCCAGAAATCGCCAAGCGCACCGGCGTTGCCCCGCCCGCCGAATAGGAAGTAAAGGTTGGGCTCGTCTGTGGGGACGATGGTCGCAAAGGCCCGCGAGGGGGGGTGCGTGGGATCGTCCCGCCGGGCGTACTTGGCGCCGCCGAACAGCCACGTCTCGTCAAAGAATGAGCGCCGGTCGTTGCCGCCGAACATGATCAATCCCTTTTCGCCGGCCTGGTAGGCCGCGCAGCAGCGGCCGCCGCCGGGAAACTCGCCGCTCTCCTTCCACTGCCGCTCCTGCCGGTTGAACACCCACGTGTCACGATGGTAGCCGCGTGCGCTGAACCCCCCGGTCACAACCAGGGCCTGGTCGGAGCGCCGAATGAAAATCGCGGCGCTCTCCCGCTCGGGGGGGGGGACGTTCAGCGGCGCGATCGCCGTCCACTTTTCGGCGCCCAACGTCAGATCCATCTCCCACACATCGTTCGTGTATCGGCAGGACCGCAGCGTCCGAGCACAGCCGCCGAAAACCATCATGCGGTTCTTTTCGGCGTCGTACGCCGCGCTGTGGGCCGCGCGGGGGCCGGGAGCGACGGGTGACTCGATCTTGACCCACGCCTCGCGGCCGCGCTCCAGGCTCAACGACCACTGCGCGTCCGTCACGGTGCGGCGATCCGGCGAACCTCCGAAGAGGACCATGCGCTTGGCCACAGGGTCATACACCGCCGAGTGATAGGCCAGAGAGCCAGGATCCCCTCCGCCCGCCGCCAGCGCCATCCAGCGGTTCTGCTCAAGGTCGAACTCCCAGAGATCGCCGAATACCGCCTTCCCGTCCGTCCCGCCGTACACCACGATCCGACGGCCCGCCCGATCGAAGACCATGGAATGGCCCCATCGGGGCTTGGGGGCGGGGTGGGCGATATCCGGCTGCGCCCACGCCTTTTCGCGCTCGGGTTTGG
>JACPQY010000072.1 GCA_016190245.1 Nitrospirota bacterium
AGAGGCGCGCGGGCTGTCCCGTCTCGGCTATCCGTCCATCCAGGCGGAATTCGAAGCGAAGGCGGCGGCCATCACCTCGGGCCATCCGGTCTTCTTCCAGGCGCTGGCTGAGCTGCTCGAGGCGGAGCACACGGTCGTGATTCTCCCGGGAAACCACGATCACGAGACCCAGCTCGCACCGGTGCGCCAACGTCTCCGCGGTGCCGTGGCCACCCGCCTCTCCACCGCGGCGGATCGCCCCGAAGTTCTCGATCGCCTGATCTTCCGATCGTGGTTCTACTACGCGCCCGGTCTGCTGTGGGTGGAGCACGGCCACCAGTACGACGCGTACAACTCCTTCCGAAGCCTCCTAAAGCCCGTGCTCCCGCCCACGCCCTGCACGTGCCACGAGGACGAGGTGGATTTCCCCTTCGGCTCGTACTTCCAGCGCTACCTCTACAACCGCTTCGGGGCCGTGACCTTCGTTGTGCCGGGATTGCGATCGAGCGCACAGTATTTCCTCTGGCTCCTCGTGAATCGTCCCTCTGTGATCTTCAAGGCGGCGTTCTGGCACGCCCCCCTGTTCGTCAAGATGGCCCGGCGGTGCCTGCGAGGGCACGAGGATTGGGAGAGCGGAATCGAGCAGCGCCACCGCGCGGAGTTGGAGGGACTGGCGAAGGAGTCCGGCCTCAGCGAACGGCTGAAAGAGATCGATGGGCTCAAGATCGTCGCCGGGCGCGCGCAGTTGATGGTGGAGCGACTCCTGAAGCGGAGCGCCACGTGGGCCCTTTCGGGCGTGGCGCTGATCAGCGCGCTACTTTGGGTTTGGTGGTTCGGCACCCGGTGGATCGACCGCGCCGAGATCCCCCTCTGGCTCCAGCCGTTCCTTTTCGTCCTGCTCACGCTGACGCTCTTCGCGAGTATCGTGGGCCTCATCGTCTATTGGGCCTTCCGCGCCATGAAGAAGCGTCGGCCCACGCCCTACCGGCAGGCGGCGGCAAGGATCGCCGCGCTCACCGGAGCGCGTTATGTCGTCTTCGGCCACAGCCACATGGAAGATATCTGGCCGGTGCCGGGCACGTTATCCTGGTATTTCAACACGGGGACATGGATCACGACGTTCATGGCTTTCCGGCTCGAGCCGCGGGAGAGAATTCAGTTCACCTACCTGGAGATCCTGAACGGAAAGGGCCGGCTGATGGTCTGGAGCCCGGACGTCGAGCGGCCCAAACCGGCCGTGCTGCTGGAGGAAGAATAGGATGCGCACCGGTGTGAAGAGAGTGATTCAGACGGGTCTCGGCTTCGCCCTGGCGGCGGGGCTGCTCGGCTACATGTTCAAGAGCACGGATGCCGCCTCTCACATGATCCCCATGCTCAAGAAGGCCGGGAAGACGGAACTCGTCCTGGCCTGCGCGCTCCTCCTCGTCGCCAACCTCGTGCGGGCGCTCCGGTGGCGGGTTTTTGTGGCGCAACCCGTGTCCAGGCTGACGGCCTTTGCGGGGGTCTGCGCCGGATACGTGGTGAACAACGTCCTGCCGCGCGGGGGCGAGCTCTTCCGGATCTGGTACGTCGGCCGCGCGGCCGGGTTGCCGCTCGCGGGCGTGACGGCCACCGTGGGCGTGGAGCGGCTCCTGGATGTTGTGGCGCTGGGGATCCTGTTCTTTGCCGCCCTCTTGTGGGCCCCCACGGAGAAGGTGGAGGGGTTGGGCGTTGTGACGCGCTACGGCGCGATCGCCATGGTGACCGGTTTCGTCCTCCTTGGCGCCCTGGTGGTGGGGCTGGCTGTCCGCGGGAGGCGACGGGCGCAGGCCCAGCAGACCCAACCGGCTGAGGGGGCGTCGCGACTCGCGCGCGTTCTCCACTCCATGGAGCAGGCGCTCTCGTTCATGCGCTCCCCGAGGGCGTGGGCGCGGACCGTTGCCTGGACCGTCCCACTCTGGTCGCTCTATTTCCTCATGCTCGTCTTGGGCCTTGAGTCGTTCGGCCTGTTCCAAAGCATTGGCTGGAGGGGGACGTTCTTGATCTTCACGATTACGGCCTTGAGCACCCTGATCCCAACGCCAGGTTCTGCGGGTGGATACCATGTATTGGGCATGATCGTGATGGATCGACTCTACGGGATTGACCGGTCCGAGGCGGCGGCTTTCATTACGGATTTCCATATGTTGACGTACTATGTCGTCAATGGTTTGCTGGCTGGTCTGGTGTGGGGAGCGGACGTCTGGTGGAGGCGTAGGCTTGCCAAGAAGTCCGTTGACCAGCCGGGTCGCCTTGGGATACCATAGAGCCCCTAAGGAGGCTTGGCTCCCCATTTTGCTCAGTTCCGTCCAACCCACTTCCGAGGCGCAGCCGGATCGTTCGCCGACAGCGGCCAAGGGGACTGTGACGCAAGCGCGCGCGGAGTCCAAGCACCCGGTGGCCGCCTCGGATGCCTTCCCCGGCAAGCTGATCGCGGTTGAGGGTCTGGATGGATCGGGCAAGAGCACCCAGATGCAGCTCCTCAAGCAGTGGCTGGAGTCGGAGAAGGTCAAGGTGTTTTTCTCCGAGTGGAACTCCTCCGTTCTCGTCAAACCGGCCACGAAGCGCGGAAAGGAAAAGCAGCTTCTCACCCCGACCACGTTTTCGCTGATCCATGCGACCGATTTTGCCGACCGTTACGAGCGACAGATCCTGCCCCTCCTGGAGGGGGGGTATGTGGTCCTGTGCGATCGCTACGTCTTCACCGCCTTCGCCCGTGACACCGTGCGCGCGTGCCATCCCCAGTGGGTGCGCCGCGTCTACTCGTTCGCCACCACGCCGAACATCACCTTCTTTTTCAAACTCCCTCCCGAGACGGCGGCCGGCCGAATCCTCCAGGGCCGGGGAAAGCTCAAGTACCACGAGGCGGGGATGGACCTCGAACTGGCCTCGACCCCCGAGGAGAGCTTTCGGATCTTCCAGGCGAGGATCCATGATGCCTACGTGAGCATGGAAAAGGAATTCAAGTTCGTTGTCATAGACGCCACCCAGCCCGTGCAGAAGCAGCAGCGCCGGATGAGGCAGGTGGTGCAGGAGCGGATCGGCCTCGCCGCGTACCGCTGGGCGGTTCCCCCCCCCGATGAAAAAGCGCTACTACGGCCACGGCCTCCCGGGCGCCTCTCTCGACGAGCTGGGCGGGTGTCTGATCGTCATCGAAGGGGCGGACGGGAGCGGCCGTTCGACGCTCATCGGGACTCTCAAGCCATGGCTGGAGGGGCAGGGGTACCCCGTCGCCACCATCGGCATCCGGCGTTCGACCCTCGTGGGTGAGGCGCTCGGCGAGGCAAAGAAAGGGAACATGATGGGCCGCCTCACGATGGGGCTTTACTATGCGACGGATTTTGCAGACCAGTTGGAGAACCAGGTCATTCCCGCCCTTCGCGCGGGGTTCGTCGTTCTGGCGGATCGCTACATCTACACCCTTATCGCCCGCGAGCGGGTGCGCGGGGTGTCCCTGGAGTGGCTGACGAACCTGCTGGGGATGGCGATCGTGCCGGACATCGTGTTCTACCTCTCCGTGAGTCCGCAAACTCTTATCGAACGCAACCTGACCAAGAACGGTTCGCTGGACTATTGGGAGTCCGGCATGGACATGGGTCTGGATCCGAATCTCTACCGCAGCTTCATGATGTACCAGCGGCGGGTCAGGGCGCAGTTTATCGGCATGAGGGATGTGTACGGGTTCCAGATCATGAACGCCAACCGGCCGACCTCCGCCGTGGCCAAGGACATCCAGCGCAGGCTCAAGACGCTCCTCACCCAGGTCATGCCTAGCGAGGCGGCGGAGAAGCAGGAAGAGGCGGCAGCCGGTCAGCCCCGAGAGGCGAAGACCCAGGATCCCGCGAGCGGCCCGCCCGGCACGGCGGCGTAGTTCAGCCAAGACAGATCCCACAAGAAAAGCGCTCCCCCCGACGGACCCTTCACGCCTCTAAGTGCGTAAAGTGCGCAATACCTGATATAGATGTATAGTACTTGACAAGCAGTAGGTATTGCCCTATGATGTCTGCTAGATTCGCTGGCGGTGCCGATTGAAAAGCTATTCGCCACTGGACTTAGCTCGTTTGTGCCACGTAGGCCGCGGCTCGGTCCTGAACTGGATCGACCGTGGCCTGATCGCCGCATACCGCACCCCGGGGGGCCACCGAAGGGTAACCGAGGTGGCCCTCCGGGCCTTTCTCCAGCAGCACGGCAAGCCGATACCTTCCGGCTTGGAGGGTACTGTTCGGATCCTTCTCGTGGATGATGATGAGGGGATCGTTGAGACCCTCGCCGCAAACCTGAGCCGGGAGGGCCGCAACGTCCGGTCGGCGCCGAACGGGATTGACGCCCTGCTCGAGGTTGGGCAGGAGCCCCCCGAGATCCTTGTCCTCGACCTCGCATTGCCGGTTCTGGACGGCTTCGAGGTTGTGCGTCGCCTCAGGGCCCGGCCGAGGACGGCGGGGGTCCGGATCGTCGCCATCTCAGGGCATAGTCCGGACCAGTTCCGCGCCAAGGCGATGGAGGCGGGCGCCGATCGGTTCCTGGCCAAACCGTTTCGTGCCGAGGATCTCGAAGCGGCGATCTTGGACGTTCTCTCCCGTCCCTCGCGCCCTCCGAGGAGTCCGCCCGAACTGAAGGTGCTCATCGAGCGAGGGGAGATGATGGCGGCGCTCGATTACATCCCGGCTTCCACTGGGGCCGACGATTTCCCGGAGGGTGAAGGAGATCTCCTGGCGTATCTGAGCAAGGAGGGCGTGAACCACGGAGTGGAACGAGCGGCGGTGGCCGCGTGTCTGGAGCACATCAAGAAGAGAGAGGCGTTTCGGGGAACCATCGTCGCGCGAGGGCGGCCACCCACGGATGGGCTCGATGCGCGATTCCAACTGGACGAGGTGTTCACATGGAGGGGGCCGGTCGAGCGTGATGACGGCTCGATCGACTTCAGGGAGCAAGCCACTGTACTTCCGGTGGGCCCCGGCGACGTAATCGGCGTGCGACACCCCGCCACACCGGGCGAGGATGGCTTCACCGTCACGGGCAAGGTGCTTCGGGCGAAGCCGGGCTTGGATCGAACGCCGGCCACCGGCGCGGGGGTAAGACTCGACCCCAACCCGGATGGCACGTTTCTCTATCGGGCGGAAGTCGGCGGGTCGCTGCGGCTCCGTCCACAGCTCGTCGAAGTGGTCCAGCGAACCGTGATCGAGGGGGATATCGACTACTCCACGGGCAACATCCGGTGCAAAGGCGACCTGGAAATCCGCGGCGGTGTGGGCCCGGGGTTCAAGGTTCAGGCGGACGGCCACCTGATGGTGCATGACGTCGTGGAAGGAGCGGAGATCCGAGCGGGGGGGGACGTGACGCTCAAGAGCGGCGTGAAGGGCCAATCCTCCGCCGTCATCGAGTGCGGTGGAACCCTTCGAGCGCGCTACATCGAGCGTGCCACCGTTCGGGTGAAGGGCGACCTGGAGGTCGAGATGGGGCTCCTCGACTCCAATGTGACCGTCGGCGGGCGTGTTCTGGCCCTCAAGGCGAGAGGTGCCATCGTAGGGGGGACTGTGCGTGCGGGGCGCGGAATCGAGGCAAACAGGCTGGGGTCGGATCATGCGGGCTTCACGCGGGTGGAACTGGGCGTGGATCACATGTCGCAGGAGGAAACTCGGGATCTCGGCCGGAGGCTCAAGGAGGTGGAGGCCCAGATGGCCCGGTTCTCGAGGGTGCTGAGCGTGGACATTTTGACGACGGGCGACATCTCAGGGCTCCCCGAGAGGCTCTGGCCCCGGGCGCGAAAGGCCGTGGCCGCCTGGCGGAAGTTGCGCGAGGAGCGGTCCGAGTTGGCGGAGCAGAGAGGGAATCTGATGCGCACGCCCGCCGCCACCGAGCTCGCGCGGATCCGGGTCCGCTTTCTGGCGGCGCGTGTGCGGCTCCAGTTCCCTCGTACCCGGTTCACCACGGACCGGTCGTACGAGAATGTCATCGTGTTCGAGGACGTTGAGCGGGGCATGATCCGAATCGAGCCCAGCGGCCTGCGGCGGGGTGGCGCCGCAGGGAGGCACGGCCTCCCCGGCCCGACCGACAACGGCCACCCGGCCCCGCCTGAGGCGACCGCGCCCCGCTAGCCCCCTTTATTCATGAACTCTGCGAGGCCAAAGAGCCCTGCCGGCTGAACAGCCGGCTCCAGTTGAGCGTGAGCTGCACGAGGCGGTCGGTGTCCTCGGGATTCGAAAACTGGTGGTCGGCCTTGTGCATCACGGTGAGGGACTTCGTGTACGGCAACGCCTCGAAGATCTCGCGCGCGCAGCGCAGGGGCACCAGCTCGTCTCGGTCCCCGTGGACCACCAGCGTCGGGAAATGGAGGAGGCGGGCGGCGGCGACCACGTCCAGCGCGGCCGCGTCGTCGTAGAACTCGTAGCGGACGGGCCCGCCCTCGCCCTGCATCACGCCCGCACCTTTCCACTCCTCTCGCTGCTCGGGTGTCATGTTCTCTTTGACGTAGAGCAGGGTGTCCGACGGCGCCGCGATCAGGACGAGGCTCGCGATCTTGTAGGGGCGCGAGGCGGCGTGGAGGATCACGGTGGCCGCCCCCATGCTCGACCCGACGAGGCACAGCCGAGAGGCGTGATACCGCTCGTCGAGGACGTCCACCGCCCCGGAGACATCGCGCACCTGTTGTGAATAGAGGATGAGTCCCGGTTCTCCTTCGGACTCGCCGCAGGCCGTGAAATCGAACCGGAAGGCGTTCAGGCCCGCGCGCCCCGCTTCCTCCGCGAGCCGCGTCACTTTGCGACCGTTCTTGCTGGAGAACATGCCGTGGCAGAGGATGAGCCACGGCCGCCTCTCGCCGGCGTCCCCGATGTGCGCAACGCCGCGCAGAACTTGATTTCTGGAGTTCCGAAAACTAATCTCCTCTCGCATGGCGGGTAACTTAGGGCGGTTCGCGTTCAATGTCCAATTTCCCGTAGCGGGCGTCTGGACGGGGAAGGGCACGCCCAAGGATCTTGCAGCGTGGAGGGCGCTTGGGCCCGACCTGGTGGAAATCCGCCTGGATCTCTTCCCGGCCCGCCCGTTTCCAGAGTACCCGCGCCTGATCGAGGATCTCAAGAAGGTGCTCCCCTGTCCGTTCCTCCTCACTATCCGGTCGAAGGAGGAGGGCGGCGGCGGTCTGGTCGCGACGCTCCGGGAGGAACAGAGACGCTCACTCTTCGAGGGGCTGGTGGACGCGGTGGACGGGGTGGACATCGAGCTTTCGGCCCCCATCGCGAAACAGGTCGTGGGACTCTGCCGCGCACGCGGGCGGATGGTGGTCGTCTCAGCCCATGATTTCAAGAAGACACCGACCGATGCACAGCTCCGGTCCCTGCTGAAGAAGGCGATCTCTCTCAAACCGGATTTCGTCAAGATCTCGGCGCTGGCGCGATCACCAGAGGAGGCATTGCGCCTTCTAGCCCTGCCGCGTGAGAACCCCAAGGTGCCGCTCGTGGTCATGCCGATGGGGGATGCCTCCCGTGGCCTGCGCATTCTCGCCCCCGTTTTCGGTTCGCGCTGGACCTACGCCTACTTGGACGCGCCCACCGCTCCCGGCCAGATCTCGCTCGCGGACTACCGGGAGATCGTTGGCAGGTTGTAGCCTCCTGCCCGCGATCCAACAAAAGCTCTAGAGCCGGCGATGTAGGTCCCCCTCACCCGGTCTTTCCGCCGATCGGCGGACAAGCCGACCACCCTCCCCGCCTGTCCGGTCCGCCACGGCGGACGAACGGGCAGGTCCCGCTGGCGTGAGAGGGGAGGGCGCGGGGCTCCGACCGGGCGAAGCAACAGCCGGCACTTTGGAGCCAAGCGTACATTGACCGGCGTCATGGCCAGCCGGGGTCCCCTCGGGCAGCTTGAATCGGAAGGACAAGTTTTCCCAAACGGCCGGCACTGGGAACTGAGAGGAGGACGCGCTGGGACTGGTCGTCTTTGCGTTTTGGCTGATCGGAACGGCGGCTTGGTGGGCCTTGGCTCTTGTGCCGCTTCCAGCGGGCGCCCCCGAGTGGATGGATCGAGTTCGCGAGATCTGTTTCGGATCATCCCCCGGTGGGTTGCCGGACACCTTCGGATGGATCGGCCTGATCCTGGGCCCGGCTTCGACGTTGGCCGCGCTCATCGTCATCTGGTCCCCGCAGTTTCGCTTTTCGCTGTCAGGCACGCTTAGGAGACTGGTGGGGGCGGGTCTTGCCGGTGTGATGTTGGCCGGCATCGCTTGGACGGGCGAGCGTATCCATCGGGCCTGGAAGGTTATGCCTCCGTTGCCCGGTTCGCACGTCTCCGTGGATGGAATGCCGTCTTCCTATCCGCGGGTGGATCGCCCAGCCCCGGATTTCTCCTTGATCGATGAGGCCGGCCGAACGTGGTCCCTTGCAGATTGCCGAGGTCGGCCCACGCTCCTGACCTTCGCCTTCGCTCACTGCGAGACGACCTGTCCCACCATCGTCAAGAATGCGATCGCGGCGGTCGAGTCCGCCCGCCCACTCCGGCCGATCCTTCTGATCGTCACGCTGGACCCCTCGCGGGACACGCCGCCATCCCTCCCTTCGATCGCCCGGGAGTGGGGGCTTCGCGAGGATATGCATGTCCTGTCGGGAACCCCCGCCGAGGTCGAAAGCGTTCTGGACACATTCAACGTGAGACGCCGGCGGGACAATTCAACGGGAGAAGTTGAGCACCCTTCGCTCGCGTACGTGCTGGGACCGGACGGAAGGCTGGTGTACGAACTGAGGGTACTTTCGAGGTCCTGGTTCGAGCAGGCGATTGAGCGCGTGGGTGGGGGGGGCAAGTCGGCAAGGTCCCGGGACCGCGAGTCGGCCCGCAAAGCCCAGCGGCCGGGCTGACACTGCCGCCCGCAGCCTACGGGCGATACAGCACGTACACCTCGCCGGCACGAGCGCGGCCGACGGAGACCGTGATGAGCCAGCGGCGTCCCTCGCGGTCCATCGCGTGCTCGGCGAGAAGATCCTCCGCCCGAATCGGGATGCCGCGGTCGTCCCGACCGCTGGCGTTGGCGTAGCCCTTGAAGTTGATGCGCACGTCCCCGGCAGGTGGCGTCGTCTCGGCAGCCACGATTTCGAGGGTCTGGGAGCGCTCCACTTCAAGGGTCTCGCCCGGTTCGAGCCAAGTTCGCTGACCGTCCGCAAGGACGAGCAGCCGCTCCAGCCGCGGCCGCGTGAGATGGAGGAACCACGCGGCGGCCTCCCGCCCGGCCTGCGTGGCCGAAATCTTGTACGTCTCACCACGGCGGTCCACCGACCACCGCGGCAGGAGATCCGTGGCGGTGTTCACGGCATAGGCGAGGTCGTGGCCCAGGTTCTCCCTCCGCTGGTCCGGCGGGACGAAACCCAGGAGGTTCACCTTGAACGGGCCTTCTTTGCCGGAGGCGAGCTCCAGCAGGGTGAGGGTCTCCCCCAACGGGACATCGAGGACGGCATTGGGCCGCAGCCACTGGTCCCTCTCGCCGTGACGGACGCGCAGGGAAATCCCCTCCGTGGGCTCGGATCGCTCGGCCGCCACCTCGATGCGCACCTCGCCGCAGGGGAGGCTGTCTTTGCGGGCGACGACCGACGTGGCGTGGTCAATCACGATCGGCCGGTGCATGTCGTTGTCGCCCCCGAGCCCCACCACGTCCGCAGAGAGCCCGCGTTCATAGTTCGACTGGACGTGCTCGACCTCGATCTCGGACCCCGGCGGCACGGCGATGGTCTCGCGGTCCCGCGCCACGACAGGTCGGCCCTGTCCCACGCGGATCACCATGAACTCCAGGCGCGGGGGATCGAAGCGCACGGGGGGCAGATCCGGCACCACGTCGAACAGCTTGAAGAACTCATTGATCACCGTGGACTGGTAGCGCAGCCGGGCCGAGTGAGGCTGGATGCTCTTGCTGGTCTCCACGCCGAAGGCAGGGATCCCGACCTTCGTCACCGCAAAGAACGTGGCCGAGAGGCGCTGTTCGGGGTGGGGCGAGTCCGGGTCTCCCGTGCGGGTGTTCTTCACGTGGAAATGATGCCGCGCCTCCGTGATCTCCGCGTTGGCCCCCGCCGCCGCCTGCTCCGCGATGTCGCGCAGCGGGATGATCTTCTTCTCCTCGGTTTCGTGGGTCTCGGCATCGATGATGATGCTTTGACCCCACCGCTTCGGGCTGACCTCGTCGTTCATCGCCTCGGGCGAGTAGAAGCCGGATCCGTCGTGAAGATTGAGCAGGAGCTGACTTTCGCGCATGAGGGACTGGAGGACCTGGACCACTCTCTCCTCGTAGATGTTGTCCCTTGCGGCTTTGTTGAACTGCCGATTCATGTCCGCGTTGATGGCCCGGGTGTTCTGCATGATCGTCTTGAAGTTGGCGCGAGGGATGACGATGAGGTTCCCCCGCTTGAGCGTGAGGTCCACATAGAGGTCGGCGGTGAGATAGCCGCCCGGCTCGTCGCCCTGGATTCCACCGATCATCATGATCGTGTGGCCGGGCTCACGGCCGAAGATCTTGTAGACGTCGAGCTGGTAGTCCGTGTTCTCGAAGTAGGTGAGGCGCTGCGTGTCCGCGCGAGAGGGAAAGGGATGGGCAAGAGCCAGGAGGAGAACCGAGAGGAGCAGGGGTGCGAGGCGCGGCCGGTCGGGCGGGCGCGGCCGCGTTGCGGGGGTCATCCCCCCGGCTGGCGGAGACTTGAGATCTGAGATCTGAGATTGGAAATCTGAGATTTGAGATTCCATATGAGGTGGGGGGGTCATTCCGGCTCCAGCAACCCGGCCCCCACGAGCGGGAACGGCTCGACCGGCCGGTAGGGCATCCACGATTCGGTCAGGATCCGGTACTCCGCCCCTTCCTTCGTCAAGTAGATCCGTTTCACGCCCACGTCCCTCAGATCGTCCGACTGGTAGTTCTGCACGTATTGTGCCACGACGATCTCCTGTGCGCCTAGGGGGGGAGGTTCCGCGTACCGCAGGAGTTTGAGTTCCTCCATGCCGATGCGCACATCGGACTTGGCTTCGAAGATGCGGGACTTGTACGCGCGCCACTGCGCCTTGTTGCGCCCGAGGGCTTGGAACCGATCGGAGTAAAACGCCATGTAGGCATTGAGATCTCCCTTCTCCCAGGCCTTTGCCCAGCCCTCGACCGTGCGGCGCAGTTGGGCGCGGTCGCGCAGGCTTTTCTCTCGTCCCGCGAAGGTGAGGCGGTCAGTCACGGCGATGGGTGTCATGTGGATGCTCAGGAACTGGGCGAGGGCGGAAAGTGTGCTGTTGCGCACCACCACACAGCCTCGCGAATTGAAGGGCGGCCGCTCTTCCTCCTTCCGGTCCACCCCGTGCAGCCAGATCCCGCCGCCGGACTTGCCCAGCCAGGTATCGATCTCGTTGGGGTAGTTCATCGGGAAGGCCATGGCTCCGAAGCGAGGCTCGAGCCGCTCGCCCGGGATGCGGGTGGTGAAGAAGTAAATGCCCTCGGGCGTTCGCTCGTCGCCCCGCGTCCGTTTGTCCCCGCTCATCCGGCCGGTGGTGGTTGGGTATTCGGCGACGCGTTCGATCTCGCCGGAGAGGTGTTGTTTGTAAAGGAAGAGCCGCTGGGTGGATTTCTCCACGACCAGCGCGTAGGGCTGGCTCCCGCCGATGTCCACCAGGACGTTGGGGTAGTTGATCTTCTCACGCTCCTCGCGGAGGCGGGCGACGGCCCCGCGGATCTCATCGGCCTCGGTCTGGAGGGTGCGGTCGGAGGGGAAGGCGGGGAGGGCCCGTTCGTAGGCATCCAGGGCCTGCTCCAGCCGGCCGGCGGTTTTATAGGCGCGCGCGAGAAGGACGAGAGCCGGCGACAGTCGGGGGTCCTTCGCAAGAGCGACCTCGAGGTGACCGATCGCCCGCTCGGTCTGGCCTCGCTCCAGGCTGATCTGGCCGAGGAGCGTGTAGACCTGGGGTTCGAGCGAGCGGCGGCTTCGCAGGATGCCGAGGTGCCGTTCGGCCGAGTCGTGGTCGTGGCGCTGGATGAGGAGTTGGGCAAGCCGCAGGCGGAGCGTATCGATCGATTCGTCGAGCTGAAGGGCGGTGGTGTATTCGACGATGGCCTGGCCTTCCCGCCCCGCGCTCTCAAGTCGGGTCCCGCGCTCGATGAAGCGGTCAGCCCCGAGATCGGGCCGGCCGCGCGCGGCGGCCTTGAACTGGGCGACGGCGTCGTTCCAGCGTCCCTCGGCCCTGAGGAGGAGGCCGGAGTAGTATTGGAAGAGCGGCTGGGCGGGCTGGGATTCGATGAGGGCCTTGAGGAGGGCGTGTTTCTCCTGCGGGAGGGTGCCCGCCTCGAGGAGTTCGCCCAGAAGATGCACGGCTTGGCGCAGGTGCTCATCCGCCTGCTCGATTTCGGCGGAGGGTGCGGCCGCGGGCGCGGCGAGTGCCGCGTGAGGGGAGGCAAGGAATGGCACGAGCAGCCATCCCCAAGTCCAGCGGAAGTTCAGTCCCTTGAACATCGGCAGGCGTCCTGTTGCAAGGCGGCGGTATTTTCCTCGGATTGCCCCCCGGTTGTCAACCCGCGCGAGTTCTTGCCGTGGAGGAGGCGCGCCACTTGACACTTTGCGGAACTCCTGTATCCTGACCGCGTAAATGATAATGAAAGTCAATATCATCTAGGACCAAGGGGGTCCACAATGTTCGAGTCCTTCGTGATCACGCTTCGGGAAGGTATGGAGGCATTTCTGATCGTCGCCATCAGCGTCGGCTACCTGCGCAAGACGGGCCGCGGGTCGCTCGTCCGGGCCGTCGGCTGGGGTGCGGTCGCCTCCGTTCTGGCGAGCGTCGGGGCGGGGGTTCTCCTCGAACGGGCCTTGAATCAGCCGCTGTGGGAGGGTGTTCTCGCCGTGGCGGCCGCGCTGCTGGTGGGCACCATGACCGTCCACCTGGCTGTGGCCGCGCGGACGCTCAAGAAGCGAGTGGAGAGCCGATTGGAGGCGGCCACGCGCAAGCCCGGCCCTGCCGCCTACGCGGGCCTTTTCCTCTTCACCGTGCTGATGGTCACGCGCGAGGGCATGGAGACGGCGCTCCTGCTCGGCAGTTTGCTGGTTCAGGAAGGCTCCACTTCGGTGCTGGCGGGCGCTCTTCTCGGTCTCTTCGCGGCGGCGGGGCTCGCGTGGCTCTGGAGTCGATATGGTCATCGCGTGAACCTGGCGCACTTCTTCCAGGTCACCGCGGTCTTCTTGTTCGTTTTTCTCGTCCAGCTTCTGATCTACGGCTTCCACGAGATCACGGAGGCGGGCGTCCTTCCGATCGAAAGGACGCTGAACGATCGGCTCCATTGGGCCACCGAGCCGTTCGGCCCCGAGGGGCTCTACGGGCAGTGGCTGACCTACGCGATGGTGATGCTTCCGCTGGCTTGGCTGGCGTGGGCGTCGCTGCGCGACCGGATGCTGCCCAAGGCGATCGCCGCGTCGGGGGGACACAGGCCGGGGTTCTCCGACCGAAAAGGTTGACGGCCGTCATGGTCTTCCCCGTGGGAGCCCGTATCATCTCGGCCTTCCGAACAGATGATATTGAGAATCATTAGCAACAAGGCGGACGGGAATAAGCCCCGCCGGGAAGGACCAATCAAAGGAAGGGAGAGTCCAATGAAGACACGGTTGGCAAAGACTTGGTGGGCGCTCGGCGCTGCGGCGGGCGCGCTTTTGGCCGCGGACGTCTCGCGGGCTTCCGATGTGAAAATCGGCGGCTACGGCTCGTTCCGGTGGAATACCACTGCGGGGAGCGAAGACGTCAAGGGCGTCCCGGAAGAACTCAACACGTTCACGCTCCGGCGGTTCGTTCTCACAACGGACGCGCAGCCGGTGCCCCGATTCCGGTCGTACCTCGAATTCGAACTGGAGCGGTTCCGGCTCATCGAGCTCAAGAAGAAGCTCGAGGTGGGGAGCGCCGATGAGCTCGAGGCGGAACTGGAGATCGAGAACACCTCCGGCTCCGAGATCAGCCTGGAACAGGTGTGGGGACAGGTGGATCTAGTGGAGCAGGAACTGGGCTTGCGCTTCGGCGGCATTCTCGTGCCGCTGGGCCGGTACAACATCCGGCACGACGACAACCAGTGGGACATTCCCAAGAGGCCGCTCGTGGATCGCGGCGACGGCGAGCTCGGGATCCGGTCCGTTCTCCCCTCCAAGGCGGCGTGGGACGAACTGGGCGTGGGTCTCGTGGGGACCTACGACACGTTCGGCTTCGAGGCCTACTACATGAACGGGCCGACGCTCGATTTCGAGTACGAGTCGGAGTTCGAGAAGGAGTTCACCGCGGACCACAAGGCAGTGGACGTGGAGACGAAGATCGCCACCCGGCTCATGACGGGGACGTTCGATGTGGACCCGAAGGGGGCGCTCAAGTTCGGGGGCGCGCGCGGGTACGTGTGGCCCGGAGTCGGATCCGAACTGGCTCTCTCGGCCTTCGGCGGCCGATACACGCCGGAGGAGTTCCCGACTCAGCAGTCGCTCTATTCAGTCGCCGCGGACGGCCTGGGGACGCTCGGCATCCTCGAGGTGGAGGGCGAAGTGGCCTATTCATCGTTCGGGGACGTCGGGAAGGTCAAGAATGCCGTCGGCATGGAGGCGGAGGCCATGGCGATGCAGACGGTGGACGCCCAGGGGAATATCACCAACATCGACCCCAAGGTGGACGCTCATCCCGACTTGGTGCTCGTGGTCGAGGGCCCGAACCTCCCGGAGAAGTCCTACGGGGGCTGGGTCGAGTTCCGGTGGCCGATCCCCGTCAACGTATGGGGCGACTCCACCAAGCTCATCCCGCTCGCACGGGTGGAACAAGTCGCCTACCAGAACTGGGACGGCAACGACAAGGATGATCGCTCGGCCTTCCGGCTCACTCCGGGGATCGCGCTCCGGCCTTCGCCGCTGGTGACCTTCTCGGCGGTCTACCAACTCACCCAGATGAACGATTTCCCCGGAGCGGCGAAAGGGACGACCGAGGACGCCGCGGTGCACTCCGTCCTCGTGGGCGGGGCGTGGGGGTTCTAGTCTGAGAGGTTCTGGGGGGGGATCGGTCCGAGTCGGTCCCCCCGAGGGATGGGATCATGTTGGGGAGAGCTGTTGATGTGCCGAACCGGGTCGCCGGACCCGTTGCTTGTCGCTCTTTCCATCGCTACTGTACAGTGGCCGGCCGTCCAATGTACAGTAGCCGGGTCGCGGGCCTGCTGCTCGTCGCCTTGTTCATCGGTCTGCGGCCCGGCCTCGCCTCGGCCGTGCCCAGCTTCTCGCGGCAGACGGATCGCTCATGCAGCTCCTGTCATGTCATCTGGCCGGGGCAACTGCGGAAGGCGGGACGGGTCTTCAAGTTCGCCCAGTACGGGGATGCGGCGCCCGAATACCCTGGCGGGGAGGTGAAGGGGGACCGGCTGAGTCTTCTCCGGGTCTTCCCCCTTTCCGCGCGCTTTGCGGCCGCGCCCTACGCGAGCGGGCCGGGCGAACCGGCGGGGTCGAACTCGCAGATCGATCGTCTGTCAGTCTTTCTTTCCGGGAGAGTGGCCGACGGCGTCGGCGCGCACTCGGAGCTTTCGTATGAGGGGCAGTTGGTGGTCCCTGCCGCGCGGCTCGCCCTCAGGGGGCCTTCCTCGGCCAACTACGCGAGTGGTCTGGTTGTGGGTCGGATGGAGCCCGGCGGCGCGGATCCGTTCAATACCATCCGCCACAATGCGCTGTTGATGCGGTGGATCACTCCGGCGCTGAGCGAGGGGGAGCTCCCGCTGGTGTCAACCCGGAACTTCGGCGCGGTGGCCCAGGTGTACCTTTTCGACGAGATCTACCTTGCTGCCGGTCCCTTCCGCGGCAGTTCCGCCTGGGCGACGGCCGACCAGGGATTGGATCTCTTCGCTCGGGGTGCCGTGGACCACCTATTGGACTGGGGGGACGACGCGAGTGTGATGCTCGGGACCTTCGTCTACACCGGGAAGGAACGCGATCGCACCATGCCTGGAGCGTCGGACGCCGGCGCGGAAATCCCGTTGACGTACGACACCTCGGTTCGACGCTGGGGACTGGATGCTCAATTCCAGTATTTTTCGGGAAAGCATGGGGCCCAGTTGACGGCCGTGATGGTGCAGGGGCGCGATGGAAAGGCCGGGGGTGCGGCGCCTGCGGCCTACACGGGTTTCGTTCTGGACGCGCTCTATGTTTCGGGCTGGGAGCATGGGATTCTGCTGCGGTGGGATTCCATCTACACACGGCCGGACATCGCGAGGGGGAGAAAGACTCTGGGTTTCGGCCCGGTGTTCTTCCTCTCAGAGAATGTCCGGCTGGGCGTGGAATGGCGGCAGCAGATTCGCACTGGCCGCGCGGGCGGCGAGCCGATCCCCGAAGTCCCGCATCAGCATGCTCCTGTTCGACGTGTTTCCCAGGCCGCGAAGGCCCCAACGGGGGACGTGAGCTTGGCGCCGGAGAGTGCGGGCGGGAGCCGCGGGAAGACCGGTCTTTCCTTCGTCATTGATGTGGCGTTTTGACGTGGGCGTGCGGACGCTGACGCCTTTTCGTATACTGGAAGGCACGCCACCGGTGCTCTGCATCTCGCTCTGTTGCCTCGTCCTGTTCGGGCAGGTTTGGACTGCCCGGGGCTATGAGGTCCCTTCCGGGTCGCTGGCGCCGGTCTTTCCTGAGGCGAAAACGATTTCGAAGATCGAGGTCCGGTTCTCCGATGAGAGCTACGAGGCATGGCTCAGAGCGCTGCCCAAGAAGCCTTCGATCGAGGAGCGTGTGTTCGAGGGCTACGAGTTTCGGAAGGCCGCCGAGTCGGGGGACGGCTCCACGGTGGGCTATGCCTTTTTTGTGGACGAGATCGGGAAGGATCGGCCGATCACATTCCTCGTCTCCGTTGCGCTGCCCGGCGAGGTGAGGGCCCTGGAGGTGGTGCACTACCGGGAGACGCGCGGCGGCGAGATCCGCGCGAAGTCGTTTCTCAAGCAGTACCGTGGCCGAACGCTGGCGGATTCGTTCGGAGATGTGAAGGTCGTCCGCGGGGCGACGCTCTCGGCGTACTCAGCCACGCGGGCGGTGGTGAAGGCGCTGGCCGTGGTGCGATCGCTCGGGAGTCCGGGCGTCGAGGTGAAGCGGGGGGAGGCGACCAAGTTGGCGTCGAGCCGGTTCCTTCGCAGGTCGTTCTTTGTGGGAGATGCCGTGCTCACGATGCACGTGGAGTGCGGGGGCCGGGACGCGGCGGCCTGCGCGGTGGTTCTGGATGAGGTGGCAGGGGAGGCGCGGCGCTGGTTTCGTCGGTTCGAGGAGTGGAGGGAGGGTTGTTTTCACCCGGCCCTGGTGGACTTGGAGCGTCGTGCGCGGTCCTACCGGGATGCCTCGGGCGGGGCGTTCGACCTCAGGTGGGCCAAGCCGGCCGCCCGGCAGGGCATCGACTTCGGCAGCGTGTACAAGGGTTTCATCCTCGACCGCGTGGCGGAATTGATGCAAGATGAAGGGATGGGCCGCTTCGAATTGGCCTACGGCGATTCGAGTTTCCTCGTTCGGGGGGGGGGTAGCCGGTTTCTTGCCTGGGGGCGGGAACTGGAGGTACGGGACGGTAGCCTCTCGGTTTCGGCCGCTTCGGGGGAGTACAGCCGAATCGTGGACGCGCGGGACGGCCGGCCCCTCACCGGGCGGCGTGTGGCCTATGCCATGCATCCGAGCGCGGAGGTGAGCGATGCGCTCTCGACCGCGTGCCTGTTGACGGGATCGCGGTGTCCCACGGTGGCGGAGCGCCTGCGCGGCGTGGCGCTGGCCTTCGCCGCGCCCGAGGACTTCTGACATGCTACGGAAGCTCCCCGTTGAGACCAGACTCACCATCAGCCTCTTTCTTGCGTTCTGCCTCGCAGGCCCGTTCGTGAACGCTCTGTACCACATCCTCAAAGTGGGGGTGGGGCTGGACAGCGGGACGGTTCACTACCAGGGAAACGGCGACCTTCCGCCCAAGAGTTTTCTCGAAATGGTGGAGACCACCCACTTTCATACGTGGATCCAAGCGGTGGTGATGTTCCTGGCGTCGCTCCTGTTCAGCCTCACCGGGCAGCTCGGTCCGCGCCGGCGTGGGGGCCTGGTTGTGGCCGGCTACGGTTTCGTCCTCCTCCATCTCATCTCGCCGTTTCTCGCGCGCCTGGCCGTGCCGGGAGGCACGCTGTTGGTACTGGCCTCGGCTGTGGGCATTACGTTCTGCCTGTGGTTGTACGCCGGCTTCGTATTGAGAGAGATCTGGTCCGCGCCAGGCCGGTACAACTGATCTCTCCGGCACCGCAGGCGGAGCTCCCGGTCATACGCAACAGGGATGCGACGCCCGCGGTCAGCTTTTTCACCTGTGATTTTTAAATTGACGCGTATATCCCGTCCTGCTAGAGTAAACGCAATTTTCTGCCGATTCATTGTGCTAAAGGGAAGGGTGTAGGCGATGAAGGTCGTTCGAGGCATGCAGAGTTCCACTCCCCTGGGACTCCTCGTGGGCGTGGGCGGGATGATGGTAGCCATCGTGCTGGAGATGGGCCACTTGAATCCGGATTTCGGCACACCTTTTCTCAAGATCTCGGCCCTCCTGATCATCTTTGCCGGTGGGTACGGTGCCGTCCTGTTGTCGCTTCCCGCCGCTACGGCCCTCGCGGCTCCGAGGCTGTTTCTCCTCTCTTTTTCAAGGATAGCCATTGACCGCCAGGAGCTGACGAACACGCTGACCACGTGGGCACAGAAGGCCCGCCGGGGCGGCATTCTTCAGCTTGAGACCGATCTCGCGGAGGTGGATCACCCGTTCATTCACAAGGGACTCCGGATGATCATTGACGGTGTGGACCCCAAGCTCGTGCGCGAGGTGCTCGAGAACAACATTGACCGCATGCGACAGCGGCACGCGCTGGGGGCGGAGGTGTACAACCAGTTTGGCGGCTACGCGCCCACCATGGGCGTGGTGGGTGCGATCGTGGGTCTCATCGGCGCCCTTTCCGAGGCGGGCGCGGAAGGTTCGGATCCGGCCGAGGTGGTCGGCGCGATCGCCACGGCGTTCATCGCCAGTTTCTACGGCGTGGGGATTGCCAACCTGATTCTGCTCCCCATCGCGCGCAAGCTGAAGGCGCGGTCCGATGACGAGATCTTCATGCTCGAGGCCGCCGTGGACGGACTCCTCGCGCTTCAGCAGGGCGAGCACCCCACGTACATTCAAGATCGCATGAATTCCTACTTCGCCTTCACGGAGGAGGCGGAGGGCGCGCCCCGGGAAGTGAGCACCGAGAGCAAGGCGGCATAGCCGGGCGCTCGGGATGCCGAGCTGAATGGCCAGAAAGAAGAAGGGTGGGCACGATGGGGGCGGTGGCGGTCACGATGCCACCGGAGGCTTGCGCTGGCTTCTCACCTATGCCGACCTCATCACGCTCCTCCTCGCGCTCTTTATTTTCCTCTACTCCGCCTCGCAGATGGACACGGCGAAGATGGCGAGCTTCCTTCAACAGTGGCACGAGGCCTTCACGATCATCGGAAAGGAGCCCATCCCGTCTCAAACAAACGTCATTCCCGAGCTGACCCGCTACAAGACGATCCGCGAGGCGTTCTACGAGCGTTTGAGCGAGGAGCTCAAGAAGGGAGAGATCAAGATCGAGTCGCGTCCCGAGGCGCTCATCCTTCAGATCTTCAACGAGACGCTCTTTTTCGAGGCGGCCAGCGCGGATTTGCGACCTGAATCGCACCGCGTCCTGAAAAAGATTTCGGAGCTCCTGCGGGGCTTGTCCAACCAGATCCGAATCGTCGGCCACACGGATCCCGTTCCCATCCGAAGCGAGCGGTATCCCACCAACTGGGAGCTGTCTTCCGCTCGCGCATCGGCGGTGGGCCGGTACATGATCGATCAGGGAGTGGATCCCTACCGGCTGATGGCGGCGGGCCGGGCCGAGTTCGAGCCGATCGAAGGGCTCCTGGCGGACGATCCGCGCAACCGTCGAGTGGAGGTCTGGATCCTGCGCAAGGGGCAAGAGGAGTGGTAGGAGACGGGGTCCCGTAGGCGCTGTGCGCCGCCGGCGCGTTGAAACGCCCGGCCGCGCGTGAAAGAGTCGCGGCGTGAGCGGTTCCACTCCGAGCGGTCGAACGGCTGAGCAGACGGCGGGCCTGCGCCACCGGGGTATGGGGCGGGCGTGGGCTTGGCTGCTCGTCCTGGGCGGCATCGCCGGGCTGATCGTCGGTGTCGTGCTCTTCGACCGATCGAGTCCGAGCGCAGCGATTCGCCTGGACCTCGACCGGGGCGAAGTCCTGAGCCGCGCCGCTGCATTTCTGGCGGCCATTGGCGAGGAGACCGACGACTACCGGACGGCCATCCGATTCGTCGAGCCTTCGGAAACGCTCCGCTACGTCGAGAAGACGCTGGGGATTGAAGAAACCAACCGGCTCCTCCGGGGGGGGGTGCGTCTCCACCGCTGGGAAGTACGGTTTTTCAGGCCCGGCGAGAAGACGGAGTTCACAGTGGGTTTGACGCCGGGAGGGATGCTCGTTCTCTACGAGAAGATCGTTCCGGAGGACGAACCCGGCGGGGCGTTGGGGGAGCTGGAGGCCGAGGGCCGGGCGCGGGAGTTCCTGCGCTCTTTCGCTCCGGTGGACGCGGGGGCTCTCGAACGGATCGAGTCCGGCTCCACGGCACGCCCCAGCCGGGCTGATGTGACGATCACATTCCGGGATGGGGGCAGCGCGATCGCGGAGGCCGAGCATCGGTTCGACGTGTGGTTCCTGGGCGACCGACTCGGGGGATTCAACGAGTACTACCAGGTGCCGGAGGCGTTCACCCGCGATGGGGCGGCGCTCGATGCGCTGCGCTCGGCCGTGCAGACGGTGGCCGACTACGCGCACACAGCGCTCGAGATCGCCATGCTGATTGTGTTTCTCGTCGCGGTGCGGCGCGGGTGCGTGCCGTGGGAGATGTCGCTGGCGGCCGGCGCTGCGCTCGCGGGGGTCGAAATCCTTTCCCACGCCAACTCGCTGGGCCTCTGGCTGCACAGCTACGATCCCGTGCAGTCCTACGGCAGTTTCCTGACCGGCTTCGCGACGCAGGGCGTGACGTCGGCCGCGTACGAGGGGTTGGGCGGCCTCGTGCTGGCCGGTGCGGCCCTCGGGTTGGCACGCATGACCGGCGACGGACGGGGGCTGGGTGAGGTTCTTCTGGGGCCGGGATCGCCTCCGTCCGTCGGACGAGGGGTCGCGACCGGCTACGGCTTGGCCGGCGTGATGTTCGGCTACGTCACGCTCTTCTATCTCGCGGGGCAGGAGTGGCTTGGCTTCTTCGTCCCGCTCACGGTCAACTACGACGATACGCTTTCGACGCGCTTGCCGTGGGCATATCCGCTCGGGGTCGGGGTCTCCGCCTCACTCACGGAGGAGCTGATGTACCGCTTGTTTGCGATCGAGGCCGTAAGGCGTCTCACGCGGAGTTCGGTCCTCGCGGTGCTCCTCCCAGCCGCGGCTTGGGGGTTCGGCCACACGTTCTATGACGTCGAGCCTGTCTATGCCCGGGGGATCGAGGTCGGAGGGATGGGATTGGTCCTGGGCTGGGCCTACCTGCGCTTTGGCCTGCTGCCCTGTCTCGTGTGGCACTACGCCTACGACGCAGGCCTTGTGGGTCAACTTCTGCTCCGGAGCGGCAACCCGACCTTCTTGGCCTCCGGGGTGGCCGTGGTGGGACTGGCGATCGCCCCGGTCTTTCTCGCTTGGCCGGGAGTGCGGCGATGGATCGGTCGTCGGCTCGAAGCCGGCCATCCGGAAGGTGGTCCGCTCGCTGCGTCTGAGACGGGGTGGTCTCCCCCGCCGGCGCAGCGCCCACCCGCTCCCCTCGCCTGGTTCGGGTACGCACTCGGCCTCGCGTCGCTGGCCCTACCCTTCGTCTGGACTCGATTCGAGAACCCCGGCGCCACTGTGGGCGAAGTGCGGCTCACGCGCGCGCAAGCCCTGCAACGGGCGGAGGAGTGGCTCGCGACCGAAGGATTCGACACTGCGGATTACCGGCGTGTGGACGAGCTCGAAATCGCGGACGACGGATGGGACGCCGTCTACCTGTCGAGAATGAACGGCGCGAGGACAGCCCGGGGGATACTCGACGACGCGGGAGCGGGTCGGCCTGTCTGGCTCTTTCGCTGGTTCCGTCCCCAGGACGAGCACGCGCTTGCGGTCGCCGTGGATCAGGAAGGGCGGATTACAAGATTCGAGATGGGCCTGCCAGAAAATGAGCAGGGCGCATCGCTGAGCCTCACCGAGGCGCGCGCCCTGGCCAGGGCGGCGGCGGAGCGCTGGCGGCCGGACCTGCGGCCGGACGAGTGGGAGGAGAGCCACACGTCCTACGTGCGTCCCGCGCGCACCGACTACGACATCTGGTGGACGCGGAGGGGGGGGGAATTGGCGGAGGCCGAGGCCCATCTCCATGTGGGGTTGGCGGGCGACCGTATCGCCCGCCTCGACTCGCACGTGGAGGCGCCGGAAAGGTTCATCGATGACGCGTCGCGCGTCGGACCTATCGATCACGTGGTGGGTCTGACGGGCGATCTGGGCGGAATGATCAAGAGCGGAGCGGCCATGCTAGCCGCGGTGATCCAGCTCCGCGCGGGGCGATTTGACTTGCGAATGGGGCTTCTTCTCGGGGGCGCGGTGCTCGTCCTCCGACTGCTGGGTCTGGCCAATGCGTGGCCCGTGTTCTGGGCGGGCTACGCGGACGACACGGCCGCCTCGCCATTCCTCTATCTCTACCAGTCGCTAGCGGACGACCTGATGGCCGGCGGATGGTCGGCGTTCGTCACGTTCCTTCTGATCGGAGCGGGCTGGCGTGCACGACCGTGGAGTCGGAGGGGCGCGGGGGGTGCCCCGCTTGCCCTCGCGCTACGCATCGCCATCTCGATCGGGCTCACCTTTACCGCCGCATATCTTTTCGGCGAGCGATGGCCCGGCCACTACCTCCAACTCTTCGCCTACTCGCAGGAATACAACACGTACTCGCCGCTCGGGTCGGCCGCTCTCGATGCCGTCTCGCGGGGGATCGGTCTCATCGGTGTCGTGGGCGTGTTCGCCACCCTCGCGGAATGGCGTCCGCGTGGGCGCTCACTCTGGGTGGCGCTCTATTTCCTCGTCGCGGCCTGCGACGCCTGGCGCGCGGGCGCCTCGGCAGGCCTTCATGTTGCGGACACCGCGACCGCGGTCCTGCCGGACGTCCTGGCTCTGGCCTGCCTCCTGCGCTTCGGCGGCTTCGATCGCCGAGCGATCTTTCTCCTGGGCGCGGCGCCCGCGTGGCTGTCGGGGCTGAGCGTGCTCGAAGGGCCGGGCCTGTGGTGGCGTGCCAACGGGGCAGCTTGCGTGATCGCGCTGGCCCTGATGGCGTGGCGGATGACCTGGCCTGGAAACCCATCTCGGGCGCGTGCGCAGCTTGACAGCCCCGGGGCGATTTGCTAATCCGCGTGCATGCCCGATCGTCCCGAGGTTTACATCGCCTCCTCCGCTCGAACTGCCATTGGAAGCTTCCTCGGTAGACTCGCGTCCGTTCCCGCACCGAAGCTCGGTTCCACGGCCATCAAGGGGGCGCTGGATCGTTCGGGTGTGAAGGCGGACCAAGTGGAGTTGTGCGTCATGGGGAACGTCCTCTCCGCGGGCGAGGGGCAGGCGCCGGCGCGCCAAGCCGCGCTGGCAGCGGGGATTCCGGACCGTGTGCCGGCCCTCACGATCAACAAGGTATGCGGCTCGGGCCTCGAAGCGGTCATCCTTGCGTCACGGGCGATGATGACGGGGGACTGCGCCATCGCGGTGGCGGGCGGGATGGAGAACATGAGCCTGGCGCCGTACCTCATCAAGGAGGGGCGGACCGGCTACCGGATGGGACACGGGCAGATGCTGGACTCGATGATCTCGGACGGCCTTTGGGATCCCTACAACAACGTTCACATGGGGAACTGTGCCGAGGAATGCAGCCGCAAGTACGAGGTCTCGCGCGCGGAGCAGGACGCTTTTGCCGCGGAATCCTACGGGCGGGCTCAGAAGGCCATCGCCGACGGGAAGTTCAAGCAGGAAATCGTTCCGGTTCAGGTGAAAGTCAAGAAAGACACGGTCGCGGTGGATACGGACGAAGAGCCCGGTCGTGGGGACATCGCGAAGCTCACCTCGCTGCGTCCTGCGTTTCAAGAGGGCGGGACGGTCACGGCGGGGAACGCGTCCAGCATCAACGATGGGGGGGCCGCCGTGGTGCTCGCGACGAAGGAGAAGGTTAAGGAGCTTGGCCTCAAGCCGGTGGCGCGGATCCTCGGGTGGGGGTACGCGGCGCAGGAACCCAAGTGGTTCACTACCGCCCCGATCCCCGCGGTCCGCAACGCCCTTAAGAACAGCGGCCTTTCCCAGAACGACGTCGATCTGTATGAAATCAACGAGGCCTTTGCCGTCGTCACCCTCGTGGTGGCCAAGCAGCTTTCCCTGGACCTGAAGAAAGTCAACGTGAACGGTGGCGCCGTCTCGCTCGGCCATCCCATCGGGGCGAGCGGCTGCCGGATCCTGACCACGCTCCTGCACGCCCTCAAAGAACGGGGTCAGAAGCGCGGCCTGGCCAGCCTGTGCATCGGAGGCGGAGAGGGAATCGCCCTCACCGTCGAGATGCTCCACTGAGGAAGCCGGACTCCGCGCTGGAACCCAACCGGGCAGGGCATCGCATCAAACCTCGGGCCGAAACTTGAAGAAAGCGCTTATCACGGGCATTACGGGTCAGGATGGCTCCTACTTGGCGGAGCTCCTCCTCGAGAAGGGGGTAGCCGTATACGGGATGGTCCGCCGCACGAGCACGGAGAAATTCGAGCGCATCAGCCATCTCTTGGACAAGGTCCACCTCGTCCAGGGCGACCTGACGGACCAGAGCTCGCTCGACGAGGCCATCCGCGAGGTCAAGCCTGACGAAGTGTACAATCTCGCTTCCCAGTCCTTCGTGCCCACCAGCTTCAACCAACCCGTCCATACGGCCGAGGTGACGGCCCTCGGTCCGGTGCGGGTTCTGGAGTCCATCCGGAGAATCAAACCGGACACGAAGTTCTACCAGGCCTCTTCGAGCGAGATGTTCGGGAACGCGAAGGAAGTGCCTCAGCGCGAGACGACCCAGTTCCATCCCCGAAGTCCGTATGCGGTGGCGAAGTTGTATGCCCACTGGATCACGGTCAACTACCGGGAGAGCTACGGACTGTACGCATGCTCCGGAATCCTTTTCAACCACGAGTCGCCCCGCCGCGGCCTCGAGTTCGTCACGCGCAAGATCACCCACGCCGTGGCCCGCATCAAGCTGGGGCTTTCGGACAAGCTTTCCCTGGGCAACTTGGAGGCGAAGCGCGATTGGGGGTTTGCCGGAGACTACGTGCGCGCGATCTGGCTGATGCTTCAGCAACCCAAGCCGGCTGACTACGTGGTGTCCACGGGCCGCTCGCACAGCGTGAGCGACTTCGTGAGGATCGCCTTTGCCGGGGCGGGACTCGATTGGAGCAAGTACGTGGTGCAGGACCCCAAGCTTTTCCGCCCGGCGGACGTGGATCATCTCATCGGAGATGCGTCGCTTGCGCGGAAGAATCTGGGCTGGGAGCCCACGGTGCCCTTCGAGGAGTGGGTACGGCTCATGGTGGAGTCGGACCTCAAGTTGGTTCAGGACCACCGCTAGCGGTGCCCGCCGCACGGAGGCGGCGCGTGCGCCTGCGCCGAGCATGATCGGGTACCTCGGGGTCCTCCTCCCGGGCGTCGATCCGCGCTTCAGCATTCTTCTCGAGTGGGGTGGCGTTCTGGTCTTCGGGCTTCTGGTGGGAAGCTTCCTCAACGTCTGCATCTACCGGATCCCGAGAGGGCTTTCCGTCGTCGCCCCGCGCTCGTTCTGCCCGGGGTGCCATCTGCAGATCGAGGCATGGGAAAACGTTCCGATCCTGAGCTATCTCATCCTGAGAGGGCGCTGCCGCAGATGCGGCCTGAAGATACCTCTGCGATATTTCCTCGTGGAACTCACCACGGGCGTCCTGGCCGCGGGCCTCTATCTGCGGCTCGGGGCGACACGGGAGGCGGCTCTGGCCTTTGTGTTCGCCTGCGCCCTCCTCGTGGTCGCGTACATTGACCTTGACTTCTTCATCATCCCCGATCGCATCAGCCTTGGAGGGACGCTTCTTTTCTTCCTTGCCTCGCTCCCCACCGAGAGTGAGGCGGATTGGGGCGAAGCCATCGTGGGCATCGCCTCCGGCTGGACCCTCGGCGCGCCCTCGTCGGCCGCGGGGTGGAGGGACTCCCTCGTGGGCCTTGCCACGGGCGGGTTGATCCTGCTCGCCATTGCCTGGAGCTATCGGAAGTTCACGGGGCGCGAGGGGTTGGGGGGGGGGGACGTGAAACTGCTGGCGATGATCGGAGCGTTTTTCGGTGCGAAGGGCGTGGTCCCTTCGTTGCTCGTCGGTTCCGTGCTGGGGTCGCTCACGGGCGTGGCCTTGATGCTCCTCCGGCAGGCCGACCGCCGCACGGCGCTGCCCTTCGGACCGTTCCTTTCGGTGGGTGCCTTGACGTACCTTTTCCAGCCGGCGGGAGGGCTGCCTCCAGCCTGGGAGTGGCCGTGGTAGCGTCCGGCCGGCTCGGCTGGCTCCTTGGGCTGATCCTCGCCTTTTCCGTTCTGGTTTGGGTGGCGTTGACGCTGGGCGCCGTTCTCCTCGCATCGAGGGCCACATGGGCCGCGGGCGATCCGGAGGCGGGCCGGCTCTTGCGCGTGCTCCTTACCTACGGGTTGGCGAACGCCGTGTTCGTCGCTGCCGTTGCCTTCCTGCTCGTTCGGCGCTGGATCCTTTCGCCCTCGGCTCTGGCCGGTGGCGGGGGCGGAGGCGATCGCCGCGAGGCCGCGGACCCCGAGATGCTCCAGAGTCACCTCCAACAACTCCTGGGCGAGCTTCGGGCGCTCCCCGAGCGGAGGGGAGGCAAGGCCGCGCAGGGCGAGGTGGAGCGCCTCAGCCGGGAGTTGCGCCGTGTCTACGACGAGCTCGCCCGGGCCGAACGGCTCGCCACCACTGGCCAGCTCGCCTCCGCATTGGCCCACGAGGTGGGGAATCCGATCGGGATCATCATCGGATTCGCCGACCTTCTCCCTCAAGAGGGCAGGGCCGGCGAATACAAGGGGAAGATTCTCTCGGAGGCCATGCGTATCCAGGGTCTCCTGCGCGGACTCCTGGATTTCGCGCGGCCCTCCCCTCCGACGATGGGCCCCACCGACGTCCGGCGCGTGGTGCGCGAGACGAAGGGTCTCGTTCAGGGGCAGGCCTCGTTCCGCGCCGTGGAGTGGAGGATCGATGCCGAGGAATCCTCGCTGACGGCGGAGGCCGATCCCCGGCGGCTCAAGCAGGTGCTGGTGAACCTGTTCTTGAACGCCGCCGATGCGATGCCCGGCGGCGGGAGGCTCGAGGTCGAAACGAAACGTGAGGGGCCCCACGTCCTCGTCAACGTGAGCGACACGGGTGAAGGCATCCCGTCGGACCGCCTTGACGCTGTGTTCCAGCCCTTCTATACTACCAAGCCGGGGTCGAAGGGGACCGGCCTTGGACTCGCCATCTGCAAGCGACTCATGGAGCAGATGCATGGAGACATCTGGGCCACGAGCACACCGGGCAAAGGGAGCACATTCCACCTCCGCTTGAACACCGCCTGATTCGGATGCCGACTATCGGTTCGGTCGAGCCGCCACGATGAAAGTTCTCGTCATCGACGACGAGGAGAACTACCGTTCCCTCATCCGCGAGACGCTGACGCCACACGGGTTCGAGGTGGCGACCGCCGGCTCCGTGCGCGAGGCGGTCAAGCTCCTCGATGAGGAAGTCTACGATTTCACGCTCTGCGACTTGCGGATGCCGCAGCACGATGGCTTCGATCTCCTCAAGCACGTGCGCGACAGCGGCTACCACACCACCGTCATTATCACCACCGCCTACGGGAACGTGGACCTGGCCATGGACGCTATGCGTCGGGGCGCGTACGACTATCTCTCCAAGCCGTTCCGCGCGGAGGAACTCCTCCTGGTCCTCAAGAAGTCGCAGGAACGGGAGCGCCTGCGGGGTGAACTGAGCCGCCCGCGCAAGGTGGAGGGCGAGCCGTCCATCGCCAACATCATCTTCAAGAGTCCGGAGATGGTCCGCCTCTTGGAGACGGTCAAGAAAATCGCCGTCTACAAGAGCACGGCCATCATCTACGGAGAGAGCGGGACCGGCAAGGAGCTGATCGCGCGGGCCATCCATATCGCCGGCGATCGCGCGAACCGGACCTTCGTCGCGGTGAACTGCGGAGCGATTCCCGAAACGCTGCTCGAGAGCGAGTTGTTCGGGTACGTGAAGGGCGCGTTCACCGGCGCGGTCAAGTCCAAGATCGGACTCTTTGAGGAGGCCAGCGGCGGAACGCTGTTTCTCGACGAGATCGGCGAGATCCCTCCGTTCCTCCAGGTGAAGCTCCTGCGCGCCTTGCAAGAGGGAGAGATCCGGCGCGTTGGCGACACCGTTCCCGTCTTCGTGGATGTCCGCGTGATCGCCGCCACGCTGCGCAACCTCACGGAAGACGTCACCACCGGCCGTTTCCGCCAGGATCTGTACTACCGCCTGAACGTCATCCCCCTCACGCTCCCGCCTCTCCGCGAGCGCAGGGAGGACATCCCCCTTCTCGTGAATCATTTCCTTCAGAAGTATGCCCATCTCGGGCGCGATCGCCAGAAACACCTCAGCTCGCAGGCCATGGAGATGCTTCTCAGCTACCACTGGCCCGGCAACGTGCGCGAGCTCGAAAACGCCATGGAGAGGGCCATCGTGCTGTCGGATGGCAAGGTCATCAATCCCCAGCACCTGCCGACCGCCGTGCGCGACTACAACCCCGATCAGGCCATCACCCAACTTCACGAAACTGTCTCGCTCAAGAAGGCCACCCAGATCTTGGAGAAGAACCTGATCCACAAGGTGCTGGCGCTCACGAAGGGGAACAAGAGCAAGGCGGCGAAGATGCTCGAGATCAGCGTGCGCACGCTCATGTACAAGATGAAGCAGCATGGCGAGGAGTAGATCGGCCCCGGCGCGAGGTCCCACGCTGGACGATCTGCGGAGGTTGAGCGTCGGCGAATTGGAGCAGGTCTTCGCTCGGGGGGTGCAACCGGAGTTCGACAAGCTCGATGGCTGGGAGTTCCGCGGCTTCAATCCGCCGCTCTTCGCGCGAGTGCTCGGATTCCAGAAATTCAAGAAGGGGTTCTATCGTCTGGAGGGGCGCGGCGGGCGATGGCCCGCCGGATACAACATCCCGATCGTTCAGAACGGGCCGGACGCCCCCTGGATCTGCAAGCCCTCGGACGAGCATCCCAAGCGTTTCGGGTTCTACCGCGTCCGCCCGGCCTCCGAGGCGGGCCACCGCGCGCCGAAGATGGAGTCCCTCTTCCTCGACTACGGGAGTGGGGGAAACGCCGTCTACGACCCGACCCGCTTCATCCGCGATTTCCTCGTGCAGGTCTCGCCCGAAAACCCCGACGTCCATCTCGGCAAGGCCTACATCGCCGCGGGCCCGGTCTGGGTGAGCACGAACTTCTTCATCCTCGAGCGCGACCGTCGGGCGCCCTGACCGGATCGGCCGCACGGGCCTGCCGAGGCCTTGGGGCTAGCCCCCTTTATTCATGAACTCTGCGAGGCCAAGGAGGCGGGGGCCAGCCCCGCCCCACGCTTCCTGCGTCGGGGCGGCCCCCTAGGGCGAACAATTCATGCACTTTATCAAAGGAGGTTCCTCTGCAGTTTGAGTACATGGGTTTTGGGGAGATCGGATGACCTCCTGTCCCATCCTGGACGCACCGCGCATCCGGCGCGGTGAACCCTCCGCCTCCTGCGTCGGGTCTTTCGGGGTTGAC
>JACPQY010000069.1 GCA_016190245.1 Nitrospirota bacterium
CATCTGGCGAACGCAGGAGGAGGCGAGGAGAGAGAGAAAGGTGAGGAGAGATAGAGATGAAGCAACTCGGACTACCCGCATACTCCCCGCCACATGACGCTGGTACCATGTTCACGTTGTGGTGTCAAGTGATTGTGATCACACAATACACTAGAAATGTGACATATGTCACACACGGATTATTTCGAAAAGTCAATTGGTTCTCGAAGTAAGACGAAAGCCAGCGCTTGATGTTTGGCAATATTTATTGTCAACATATTCATACCGACGTGGCTTGTGTCCGAGTAGAACTTTTGGACTTTTCTTGGTCACTACGGCGGGGTGATGAAACCCTGTGGATTGACATCCGGAATCACGCAGCGCGGGGGATCGGTCCTGGTCGCTTGGAAGGGTGCGAGTACATCCCAGCGGGATGAAGATCATGGTGCGAGGAAGAGGGAACCTAAGAAAACGGCTGCCCCATGCTCTGGGGGCAGATCGTGAGAGCTACTAGGAGGGCTTGGTGACCTACCTTCCAGGGAACACAGGGCAGCCTCAGTTCTTAGATCTTATTCAGTGGTCCGCAGCCACCTCCCTTGATTCGGAGAAGCTCACCGGCGCTTTGATGCCCTTCATGTGAATCGCTGGGGCGCCGTCCTGGATTCCTGCTTCCCGCCTGTCCGCCCAACGGCGGATCGGCGGGCAGGTCGCAGGAATGACGGGGAATGAAATCATTCCGCCAATGTGACACCCTTCCCCACCTTTCAATGCTCCGAGACCGCCTGTTGGGCACCCGGATAGAGCTCGCGGAACAGGAGGCGTGAGACCGCGCGGGAGAGCATCCCGCGTGTTTCATCGGGCAGGCCCTCGAACTGGACACCGGCGTTGTAGCCAGACCCGTCCTCCCCCGCGGGGCGACACCAGACCACTCTGGAATCCGCCCGCAGGAGCGTCGGTCCCGTTCCCGTCGCGGGCCCAATCTCCAAGTCCACCCTGGCCCCCGGTTCGAGGATCTCCTTCACGCTCAGGGCGGCCCCGCCGACCGAGATGTCCTGAAGCACCGCCTGCCGCACGGACGGCTCGGGCGGGATCCCGTAGCGCACGCCCATGGTCATGCGGCAGCGCAGGGCGCTCCTTCGCTCCTGGTAGTAATACACCCGATTGCGTCCGCGGCGTTTGGCCTCGACCATGGCGCGTTCGGCGTGTCGCACCAGTTGGCTTGCGTGCATGATTTTCGACGAGGGGAAAGAGGCCACTCCGAGCGAAACCGTGAGCCGGATCCGCCGCCCGGCCGCGTCGAACTCGTGCGACGCCACCCGCGCGCGAATCCGCTCGGCTAGCATGGAGGCCCCTTCGAGCGTCGTTTCCGGAAGGATCGCGGCGAATTCCTCCCCTCCGTACCTGCCCACGACATCCACTTCCCGCACCGCCTCGCGCACCACTCCGGCCAGCTCCCGCAGGAGAGCCTCTCCCACGCCATGCCCATAGGTGTCGTTGACGCGCTTGAAGTAGTCGATGTCGAGCAGCACGCACGAAAGCGGGCGCGCGTAGCGCAGAGAGCGCAAGAGTTCGAGGTGCAGCCGCAGGAAGAGCTGCTTGTGATTGAGGAGCCCCGTGCCGGGATCCAAGGTCGAGATGGAGCGGACTTTTTCGTACAGGCGTGAGTAGGAGACCGCGAAGGCGATCGCCGGCTCCACAGCATCGGTCGCGCGGACATCCACACCCTCGAACTTCCCCTCGTCCGCGTTGGCGAGGTTGAGGACGCCGACGACCTCTCCCGCCACCTTGAGCGGGGCTAGAAGGGCCTCGTCGTGCAGGTACTTGGGGCGTATCTCACCGCCCCTGCGGGCGCGGGCTCCACGCAGCAAGAGGGTTGACTCTCGGCCCAGCGCCTCCACCATCAGCCCCGCCGAGGCCGGGGCGAGGACGAGACCGTCCGGGAGATCGGAGTGGTTGTGCACGAACAACTCGAGTTGGCCCGAATCCGGATCGCGGAGGAAGATCGAGAAGAGGCGGCTGCGGAGGGCTGACGGCAACTCTTTCCGAAACAGCTCCCGGAGTTCGCGGGGGTCGGCACGATGGACGTGTTCGCGGAAAGCCGCCGCGCGCTCCGTGATCGAGGGTTCTTCCGGGTGGGCGTCACCGGCCTCCGGCCTCTCCGGGGCGATTTCGAGCGGTGTGGGGCGCGCAGCGCCCTGTGCAACGCCGACCCCCTCAACGCCCCGTTCCACAACAGTTTCGCGATGGTCCTCAGAGGCCGCGAGTGGCTCCGAGACGGGATGCGAGACCTCATGACCACCCTTGGCCCTGCGCAGGGCGGCGCGCAGGGCGGCCCCGAACATCACGGGGTGAATCGGCTTGAGGAGCACCAAATCCGCCCCCATGTCCAGACAGCGGGCATGATACTGCGGCGACCGCTCCGAGGTGAGGACGATCATCGGCAGGCGGGCCATCTCCCCCCCAACACGGAAATGACGAAGCGTCTTCAGGTCCTCCTGATGGCCCTCCATTGGTTCCACCACGAGGACGTCGGCCGCTCCGGGAACGGTTGCCGGATTCCCCGCTTCCGACGGCGACTGCCCGGCCCAGCGGTAGCCGAGGCCGTTGAGCAGATCGCCCACCCTCTGGTCGCGGCCGAGGTAGAAAACGAGCGGGCCTGCCGCGGCTGGACGAGTCTTCGATCCTCCGAGGTCACTCTCAGCGGTCACAATCCACCTCCTGTGAATGGCACGCGGGGCAACGGCCCCGTGCATGGCCTCGAACCGCATTCGAGACTGCATGCGGGGCACGGCCTCGGGCCCGGTCCGAGACGACCCGGCCCGAGGCGCAGTGAAGTTCAGGTTGCGTGGCCCCAGCACCGGGGCGGATCAGGGAGTGGCGGGCTACGGTAGCCTTGCCTGACGGCCCGGGGTGCACAGAACCGCCGCAACCTTCCGAACCGGCTTTGGGGCCGGCCCAGAGACTTTTTCCTGGCTTCATGTTCAACTCAGCTTTCCGAGGCTACGCAGAACTTCCTCGGACTCGCAGGGTTTCGCGAGGACGGCACGGGCCCCCAGACGCAACGCCTGGATCGCCGCCGTGCCCATCGCACCGATGGTCGAGACCATGATGACCTTCGCCTCGGGGTCGTGGTCGAGGATCACTTTGAGCGCTTGGAGGCCGCTCATCACCGGCATGAGGATGTCCATCAGGACGACGTCCGGCTGCAGGGCCTTGTAGAGGCGGACGGCTTCAGCCCCGTTGAGCGCCTGGCCGACCACCTCGTACTGCCCGGTCTCCTCAACGATCTTGCGGAGCCGGAGGATGGCCGTGCCGCTGTCGTCCACCACCAGAACTTTCCGGGGGGCGGGGACGGCGGCAGGGATGGCCTTGGCGGGTGCGAGGTGCGGACGTTCGGCGGGTCGCGCCACGACGCCGTTGCTCCCTCGCACCGATCCTGCTCCTACCGATCCAGAAGCCTTGATCATGCGGGCGGACGCTTTTTTCCTGATCTCCGAAAGGAACGCGGCCAATGCGTCGGGGGCCGCTGCAGAGCCGAGTGCATGGTCCCGAGTCGCATTCGGGTTTTCGTGCGGGACCCCGGTCCGGACTTGCCTGGTCCCATGCGCCTCCACCGGTGCCCGAACCGCCGGCGCCGCAGCATCCGGCTCCGCTTCCACCCCCGCGCCCCGGCGACGCCGCAGGGCTGCCCGCACGGTGGAAATGAACTCGACGCGGTGGACGGGCTTGGTCAGCACCTGGTCGGCTCCCATGTCCAGCCACTTGGCTCGATATCTAGGAGAGGTGATGTGAGTCAAGACGACGACCTGCGGGGCCTTGGAAGTGTGTCTCTTGAGGCCGGTCAACCACCTCAGATCCACTTTCCGTTGCTCGGACTCGTCGAGCACAATGAGGTCGGGTGCCTCCTCACCACCGTGATCGTCCGATCCATCGGTGTCCGCGGGCGGTCGGCTGATCACTCTCCCGAACCCGGCCAGCACCCCACCCAGCGTGGGGTCCGTCCCCACGTAGAGCACTCGTGTCGAGTCCGCCATCATGTCTTGCTCCAAACCGTCGAATTGTGTCTCCATCGCTACCCTCCCCCCGGCAAGACCGATCTCTCTAAGCCTTGGAACTCCCCGCACGACGTTGTGTGAAGGGGCGCCCGGGTGTGGTGGCAGTGGCGGTGTCCGAGTGGCCAACTACCTGTTACCCTGGCCCAGGCGCCCCTCAAGTCCTTCTCCCCACCCTCAGAGGGCGGCGGAACATCGGGCACACCCCCACTGTGTCCCTCGGGGTCTGCTTCCGTTGCTGCTGTTTCCAAAATCATGCCTCTCTTAAGATTAGACTCCTGAGAAGGTCGTTTTGTTCCAAACACCCCCAAGAATCTGATCGCGGACACTTCTGGCCCTTTGTCCGAGGCTGCGTGTGCGGCATTTTGGCGCTGGATGGCTATTTCCAGCCAATCGAAGGACTGGCCGGCCTCTTGTTTTCTGACTGCGTTCGTTCTCATGAATATGGTCCCCTATTAATATTAGACTCCTGAGAAGGCCGTTTTGTTCCAAAGGAGTGGCGGATCGGTGGGCCGGCGCACCCGTGAAGGCCATGTTCCATGCGGCCCTTCCTGGGCCGCAACCTATCATGGCCCCATGCCATCCTCGGCAAGGGGGTGCGGCTACCGGGGAATGCGCAATCGGGACGCGCGATCGGCTCGGACGATGGCCGGCGCACCCGTGAAGGCCATGTTCCATGCGGCCCTTCCTGGGCCGCAACCTATCATGGCCCCATGCCATCCTCGGCAAGGGGGTGCGGCTACCGGGGAACGATGGTCTGGAGGGGGGGCCTACTGGCCGCCGGTGGTGGTCTTCAGGATCGCCCCGGCATCACCGACGATGAATCCGGTGGTTCCTCCACCGGGGAAGACGACGGAGTACAGGGTGACATTCGCCCGGTTCGCCTGCGAGAACCACGTGCTTCCGCCATCGGTCGTCTTGAGCACAGTGCCGTTTCCGCCCACCGTGTATCCTGTCAGCTCATCGGGCAGGAAACGGATACCGATCAAGCTGTAGCCTGTCCCCGAGGTCTGTGGGGTCCAGTTCGATCCTCCGTTTATCGTCTTGAAGATCTGGCCGCTGTTGCCGGCAAGGAAGCCGAGCGTGGCCGATTTTGGGAAATGAATGCCATTGATCGAGGCCCCGCTGTTGTCCAAGTTGAGCGGCTGGGTCTGGGTCCACGATCCCCCGCCATTGGTCGTCTTGAAGACGTAGGCACGAGAGATCACGTAGCCCGTGGACGAATCCGTCGGGAAGCTCTGGCCGACGTACTCGTTACCCACAGGGATAGAGCCGCCATTCTGCCCCTGGCCCGGTACGGCCCCACCTCCGCCCCCCCCCGCAGTGGGCCCCATGTTTGTCCAACTGGCCCCGCCATTCCCTGTCTTCAGGACGTTGCCCCCACCGCCGCAGACGTAGCCCGTGGTTGCGTCCTGCGGGAAGCGCACCCCCGTGAGCGTCTGGGTGGTCCCGGAGTTCAGCGCACTCCAAGAGGCACCCGAGTCCGAGGTCTTCAGAATCGTGCCGCTTGTTCCGACGGCGAAGCCCGTGGACCCATCGTTCGGGAACTGGATGGAGAGGAGCATGGCGGTTGTGGTGGAGTTCGCGCTCGACCACGTGGCGCCCCCATCGGTGGTCTTGAGGATCGTGCCGAGGTCTCCAGCGGCGAAACCGGTCATCCCATCGGCGAAGAAATAGGCCGCCTTCAGGTTGGTGGTGGACCCGCCCGCCAGAGAGGTCCAAGTCGTGCCGCCGTCCGTGGTTCTCTGGACGGCTCCGCCCCAGCCGACGAGGTACCCTGTGTCGGCCCCACCTGGGAAGTCGACATCCAGGAACGGAGCCGTCGTGCCGGTAGGCTGTCGCGTCCACGTTTGGCCTCCATCCACGGTCTTGTAGGCGGTCCCCATGTCGCCCACCACGAATCCCGCGGTCGTGTCCGAAGGGAACTCCATGGCCGTGAGGCTGTAGTTAAGTGAGGTCGAAACGGTCCAGATCGTCCACGTCGCCCCTCCGTCTGTGGTCTTGAGGACCTTTCCTCCGAGAGTCAAGACGTATCCTGTGGTCGTATCCAATGGGAAAGAAAGGTCCGTCAGGTCCTCGGTGGTTCCCAAGAACGTCGTGGGAGTGGCCCACGTGGTGCCGCCATCGGTGGTCTTGAGAAGGGTTCCGTTGCCGCCGACGATGAATCCTGTCGAGCCTCCACCGGGAAACTCTATCCGACGGATGGTTTTGCTCGTCCCCGACGTGACCGCGCCCCAGGTCGCTCCTCCGTCGGACGTCTTGAGGATCACGCCGGATGTTCCTGTGGCGAACCCCGTGGTGGCGTCCGAGGGGAATTCCACGTCCCCCAGGGCGGCCATCGTTGGCGTTGTGAGCTTCGTCCACGTAATCCCGCCGTCCGTGGTCTTGAGGATGGTGCCCGCCCCGCCCACGACGAAGCCGGTGGTGGTATCCAGCGGGAAGTCAATGGCACTGAGGTTCTCGGCCACGCCTGAGGACAGACAGATCCAGGTGGCTCCCCCGTCATCGGTTTTCATGATCAGGCCGCCATCTCCCACTGCGAAACCGACCGACCCGAGGAACTGGACCTCGCGGATGGCAAATACGGTGGGGACACGCTGGATCAGGGTCCACCCCCCGGCAGGGCAGCTCCCCGGCCTTGCCGACACCTCCGCGGACGCCGCACTCCGGTTGCCCAACTCGTCCACCGCCCGAACGGCGAAATAGTAGGGGATGACCACCTCCAAGCCGCTCAGCGTCTGTGCCAGAACACCCGCTCCGGTCGATTGGGAAACCGCGAACTGGGATGTGCACTGGCCGGACGTTTTCGACCAGCAGAGCTCGTAGGTGAGCATCGAGGGCGGCGATCGGTTGTCTTTGCCAGGGGACCACTGGAGATGGACGCGGTCGATCCCCGCGGCCGTGGCGAGGAGAATGGACCCGATGCTCGGCCCGGTTCGATCTATCGTCCACGTGAAGGCTGCGGGGGTCTCGTCCACGTTGTCCGAGGGGTCTATCGCCCGGACGGAGAAGGTGTGCGGGCCGTCGAAGAGCCCTGTGTAGGCGACGGGGGACACGCACGGGGTGAAGGCCTGGGCGTCGAGCTGGCATTCGAACGAGCAGCCCACCTCGTCGCAATCCAGAATGAAGCTGACGTCATTCAGGGTGATGACGGCCCCGGTGGAGAGTGGCGCCGAGGCCGAGAGGGCGGTGAGGAACGTTTCAGGGTCCCGAAGGTCAATGGGAAACTCGCTCGGGGAGCGGAGGACGCTCGAGATCCTGATCTCGTCCATCCAGCCGCTGAAGACGGCCGGGTCGTTTTGCGGCGTGGCCCTGCGACCGATCCGGAGCGGGCCTGCGGCCGCCACCGCGCCCACCAGATCCAGCGGGATCGCCGCCTGCGCCTGTTGAACACCGTCCTGGTAGAGGCGGATGGAGAGGTCGGTCGGATCGTAGGTGAAGGCGATGTGGGTCCATTTCTCCAGAGGCAGGGGAGTGCTCCCCTCCGCGCCGGCGGCCAACTCGGCGATCCCACCGGCCCGCACCTCAGCCCTGAGCTCCAGCGTTTCGGCCTGCTCCACCCAGACGTCAACCTCGAACCGGCCCGTCTCGGAAGCCTTGTTGTGACGCCTCGAAAAGATGGGCTGTACGGACTGAGTTGGGTCGGCGGCCAAGCGGACCCACGCCTCGAGAGTCAGAGAGTTGGAACCCGCGAAGGGGCTTGGAACGGAATCGGCAATCTCGATGAAATCGTCCTGCCCGTCGAAGCGACGCGCCGGGCCGAACCTTCCGCCCTCTTCCGGCTGAGGGCCGGCGATCGCGCCATCGGGGAGACCCGGCTTGCACTCGTTGGCGGCCACGTAGCCAGTGTCCTCGTCCAGGTGATAGAGACCCAGCGTGTTGGCGTCGCACTGGCCGGGGTTGGTGAAGGGCCTTTTGGTGGCGGTGACGACCACCTTGTCCTCGGGGCTGTCGCATCGGCCGTCGGTCACCTTCAAGGCGAAAACGTAGCGCCCTTCGACGTCCGGAATGAGGCCCACGCGGCTCCCGTCCGCGTCGTCAATGGCCGCGGTGCTCCCTTCCGGCTTGGTCAGGAGAGACCACTTGTAGGCAATGGGGTCCCCGTTGCGATCCGAGCTGTGCCCGGCATCGAGTTCGTTGATCTCGCCCACCTGCGCAAAACGGTCCTCCCCAGCGTTGGCTGCCGGGCACAGGTTCTTCTTTTCGAAATCGAGGCCACAGGCAGAGGAAAGTACCGCGACGGCCGCGCCGATCACCCTCACCCGGTCTTTCCGCCGGCAGGCGGACAAGCTGACCACCCTCTCCCATACGCGGGACCTGCCCGTCCGTCCGCCGTGGCGGACTGGACAGGCGGGGAGGACTGGGGTGAGGGAAGTCACCTCAACATCCCCACACCGCGGCAATGCCCGCGCAAGCGACCCCCCGCCGGGGCGGGTCCGGTCAGCGGTTGAGCTGGAGCGTCACACCCCAGCCATCCCGGCCCGCGGGCCCCCACCCGAGATCCATCCCCTGCGGCAGCGCAGGGAACGGATCGTGCGTGAACCACAGGTAGGTCCCGAGACCCATCGTCAAAGCGGACACCCCTCCTCCGATGAGGCTCATCTTGCGAATTTCCGAGTAGTCCTGCCGCGCGGCAGACACGTCTTCGTCCGTGTACAGATCCCGTCGCGCGAGATCGTTGTAGGAGACGCCGTAGTACCCCGCGGAACCGACCAGACCCGCAAGCCCCGTGCCGAACAGTGACCTGCCCCAGAAGGCGCGGTCCCACCGCGGGTACCTGAACCGCGGCCCGAACCCGAACCAGAGCGTCTCAGACTCCCCGTCGTGGATCTTGAGCAGGCGGTCGTACGTTTCGCCGTCCTCGCGCCGCGCGACCACGCTGTACGACCCTTCACGCACGACCCGTGTGTAGGTCTTCTCATCCGCGGTGGACACCCAGACCGAGCGGCCGTTGAGGAAAAGCTCCACGTCGGGCATGTTGACTTCCACGCTGATTTTTCCGGAGGGGGACGAGCGCAGGATGAGGTCGCCCGCTCCGGGCGCCATGGCCAGGACGATTTCGCCCCGCATCGCGCCCCACAGGACGGGGTGCTGACTCCCCCCCCGCCGGCGGGAGTGGCCAACGACGCGGTCATAGACATAGTCGTAGATTTCCTGCACCGTGATTCGCCCGTCCGCATCCTGGTCCGCTTCACCCCGCATCCCGCGCAGGAGATAGTGGGTGAAAAGCCCATGGCCCGTCTCGGGCAGCTCGATGGCAACCTCGTTTGAGTCCGAGGAGGTCACCACCACCCTCCCCTCGCCTTGCGCGATGTCGCGCATGAACTCGCGTGAGATGTTGAGGGCTCGTTCGGTCGGTCCGTTGTAGAACGTACGGCCGCCCGCCACGCCGCTGTAGCAGGCGTCCGCGAGCAGGACGAGCCGTTTGGACGGGATGCGCGCGAAGATGCGGTTGAGATCCGCCATGGGGATCGCGGTCGAGAACAGGTCATCCGGATCCGCATCGTGGGGCACGATGTACTTGGTGAAGCCGTCAATGGACGTGCTGGTGGGATCGATCTCGGGCGCCCCGTGCCCGGCGTAGTAGATAATGACCGTGTCATCCTCGCCCGCATTGCGGGAGAGCCATGTCCCCAGCGCGGCGAGAACCGCCCCGCGGGTCGCCTCCTCATCCACGAGGACCTTGAGGTTGGACTCGGGAATGCCTCCCGCGAACGGATCCGAGAGGAGCTTCGCAAACGAACGCGCGTCCTCGGCGGCGAAGCGAAGCTCAGGAATACGAGGATCCTTGTACCGCCCGACGCCGATTACGACGGCGAATCGCTCGCCGACGGCATAGCTTGATCCCGCCAGTACGAACGTGCTCAGGAGGAGCGCGGCCGGCAGACTGACAAACAGACCCGCCCGCCACGAGGCCCTCCGAGCAGTGCTGCGAGTGCCACTCAGTCCCGTCATCACCGCCAGTCGCCGACCAGAATCATACTCGCCCAGAAAAAAGGATGGGACCTCAACTCGGACACTCTTACCGTCCCCCTTAAGGCGATCTCATCCTGATCGCGCTTAGCGGTGGTGATAACACGTTTTTGCGGGTTTGTCAAGTCCTTTTGCGCGCCCCTGAGAGCGGCCGCGCGCGACTCACCATTATTGATGCGCTCGAAAAAACCGGCCACGACCTCGGGGGTGACTTGGTCCGGGACACGCCAGAGCGTCCCCACGACCGTGCGGACACCGGCTTGAAGGAATCCGCGCGCGAGACTCACCCATTCGTCGCCTCGCCCGAGATCCGCTCCGCTGGGACCGGTTCCCAGCGCCGTCTGACAGCCGCTCATGACGACGAGATCCGGCTTGAGGCGGAGGCCGAACAGGTCGGCCACCGTGAGCTTCCCCTCTTCCCCCGGACCTGATGCCAGATACATGGGGCTGTCGAGCGGCGAATCGGGCAGGAGTTCCGCGTGCGCGGAGATGAGCAGCGCATCGGCTTGATCGGCCATGGCTAGCAGTCGGCCCCGAGAAGCGGACTCCCCTACCAGAACATCGGCCTTGCGGAAGTGCCGCGCCACCGCGCGCACCTCGGCCTCGGATTGCGGGAGGGGCGGCCGGTCGGTCTTGGGATTGCCCAACGCCAGAAGGCGGTTCAGCGGACGGGGCTTGCCTTCCAGATACAGCGGGAGCGCCGAGGCGGAAGGGAGATAGGAGACGGACCATCGCTCCACGAGGTAGCGTCCCTCCGAGTCCACGAGGGCGGCAAAAGGCAGGTAGTACAGTTCGCGGGTGGGCACGATGACGAGGTGAGAGGCCGGGCCGATCGCGCCCTCGAGCGGGGCCACCAGCGCGGCGTAGAGCTGTTCGAGCACCTTCACGTAGGCTCTGCCTTGAAGCGTCTCGAGGGATACATCTTCGACGACGTCCGCCCTGAATCGGCGGATTTGCGCGCCGAGGGCCAAGGGCGCCTCGGGCAGTTCAACCCGCACCCATCGTTCCGGGGTCACCACGTAGGCCACCGAACGTCCGCCCATCTGGGCGTATTCGATCAGAGCCGTTTTGGGAGGCAGGTGGGCCCGCACTTGATCCGGCGAGAGGACGGGCACCGACTCGGCCGACAGGGCCGGTCGGGCGTCGCGTGGAGCCGCCTTCAGCCTGGGACGGGCCGCGCCCTCACCCGAGTCAAAGGCGGCGTACACCAATCCGTACGAAAGGCCTTCAGGCTCGTCAAGCGGATCGGATTCCCGCTGCACGGCGCTGGTAGCGGGGGCGGTCGCGGAGCCGGCGCCGTAGAGAACATCGAGGAGCGTTCGCGCCCGGCCCCGCTCGAGGAAGGCGAAGCTTTCGTCGAATCGGCCTTGTTTGGCGGCCAGCGCGGCTCCGCTTTCATAGACCTTGTGCTTGTCGTCGTGGAACCGGATTTTGTTGGAGGGCAGGAGGAGGCTCATGCGGAGACGATCCACCTCGCCGGCGGCGCGCCCATAGGCAGCCATCGCGCCCTCGGCATCGCCCACGGCCTCCAGGATCCCGGCCAGGACGTAGGCGGCGCGCCAGCACAGGTCCGGGTCGGCCTCTCTGGCGCGGACACCGGCTTCCACGCCGGTGGCGATCTGGAGGGCCCGCTCCGTCCGGCCCATCACGAGGTAGTCTTCCGCCAGGTTGATGCTGATGGCGTCCCTGAGATCGGCATCGCCCTGCTCCGCGCGGTCGAGCGCCTTGAGGTGATCGCGGACGGCGCGTGTGGCTTGGCCCCGGGCCTTGGCCAGCTCGCCCAGGTTGTTGTGAAGGATCGCGAGAGTGGGCGGGTGATCGAGCCGCCCCGCGAGCTCGAGGGCGGCGAGTTGCGCGCGCTCGGCAGTGGGATGGTCTCCCATGGAGAAGGCGCTGATGCCGAGCACGATGAGCGAATCGAGAGCGCCTCGCCGTTCTTCGAGTTTGTCGTAGCCCGCCAGGGCCAACTCCGCCGAGCGGCGCGAGGCTGGATAGTCGGCCAATCGGACATAGGCGAGCGAGAGTCCGAGACGGGCGTCGGACTCGCCCCGCGCGCTGGAAAACTCCCGGGCCAGTTCCAAGGCCGTGGTGAAGTGGTCCACAGCCTGTTCATGGCGGCCAAGATCCAACGAGGCGGCACCCATCGCCGTCTGAAGGCCCCACGGGCTGGGTCCGGACTCGACCAGTTGCTTCTTCGAGGCGAGGAGGATCTCGCGTTCAGAAGAGGGGGCGGCCTCCCGCTTCCGCTCTTCCTCGATCCGCCGCTCCATCTCGATGTAGGCCCTTTTCCAGGTATCGAGCGCACCCGTGCGGTCCCCTTTTTCGTAGAGCTTCAGTCCCTCGCGGTAGAGGGAGTCCGCGGTCTTTGCGTCCGCCCGGGCAAGAATCGGAACGGGAAGCCCGAGCACCAGACCCAGACCCAGCGTGAGCACCCGCCGCATCGGTTTCATTGTGACCTCGGCATTCTTTCTACACTCACCCCCCCTACTTCGCCGCGGCGGCCTCGATCGCCGACTCGGCCGCTTTGCGAACGGCACGCGACAGAGCCTCGGGAGTTGACGTCCATTCCTGCGTTTCGGCCAGAACCGCACCCGAGCGATCCACCACCCGGGCGGATACCCGGTACCGCGTTGGGCCATCGATTCGGACAATCGGGAGAAGGAACCGGGACTCCTCACGCCCTGCAAGCATGGCTTGGACGGAGGCGGCGTCGGGTTCCTGCCCGAACCAAGGGGCGGCGCCAGGGGACTGCATGGAGGCCATCTTCATCGCGTGGATGGCCTGCTCGACCTCCAGCCGCACCCGGTCGCGGTCCGATGGAGAGTCGCCGCCGCGCAGGACGATGGTAGTTTCCTCGATGACCGGCGGCAGGGACGCCACCACGGAGGGACCGGACGGGCCGGTGCCGCGCCGGAGCATCTCACCCGCGGCGAGCGCCACGAGCAAGACGGCCACGGCCGCGCCCACATGCACAGGCGTAGCGAAGGCACGTGCCTGCTCGGTCAACTCCGCCCACCGGCGCCGAGCCCACGCCACCAGGCCGCCCTCCGCCCGATCGCGGGCGCGCTGGAGAATCGCATCCGGATCCAAGGCCACGGGCGCGGCGGCCTCGCGCGACAGCAACCCCTGTTCGAGGCGCTTCTCCATTCCATCAAGGACCAGATGCGTGGCCGCCAGCCGGATGAACTCAGCGTCGCGCCGGCAGGGATCGCATCCTTTCAAGTGCAACTCGACCCGCCGCCGCTCAGTGGCGGCAAGGGCGTTCTCGACGTAGGCCAGCAAGGCCTCCGTGGGATGTTCGGTGGAGGGAGAATTGGCGGTCATGGTTTTTCCTCCTTGTTAGGTGGGGGCGACTCACGCATTGCGGCCTCGGGCTGCTCAGGAGGCCCCGGAGGGACGGGCTGGCCCTCCTCCCGGCCTTGGTAGTCCTTGAGCAGACTCCGCAACTCGATGAGTGCGCGATAAAGCGTTGAAGACACCGTACCCGTTGGAATGTCGAGTTCCTTCGAGATTTCTTCGTAACTGAGTTGCCCGTAGAACCTCAACTCGACGACCTGCCGATAGAAGGGATTCAACCGGCCGACGCAGCGGAGAACGTCGTTCTTCAGGTCCTCTCGAAGCTCGTCAAACTGAAGGTCCGCGAGAGGTTCGAACAGTTCGGTCCGCTCGATGTTCTTCGAACCGCCGTCATGGGCGGTGCGCAGGCGTTCGTGACGGGCATAGCTGGAGCAGGTGTTGAGGACCACGGCCAAGACAAACGTGTCGAGGCGGCTCCGGAAATCGAAATACCGCAGGCTGTCAAAGAGACGCATGAAGACCTCTTGGGCCATGTCCTCGAAGTGCGAGTTCGCTACACCCCACCGGTTCCACGTGACCATCTGCCGGATCTTGGGCCAATACCGTTTCAGAAAGGCATCCCAAGCATCCCGACGCCCTTCGACACAGCCCCGCACGAGCTCGCGCTCGTCCGCCTCCCCGAACCGCACACCCCAAGATAAAGCACGCCAAGGCGGCAAAGTCAAAACCGGGAGGGCAAGGGTGGCATTCATGGCCACGGTTCCCATCCGTCGGCCGCGGTGCCACACGATCTTGCAGCCCCATCGGACGCGGGAACGCAATCCCACCAGATCCACAGGATCTCGCCGGGGTCTACTCTGGCGTCCCTTGCATCCATCCTCACGGAAATTGGCCTCATAAATAGATTAGACTCCTGAGAGTGTCGTTTTGTTCCAAACCCTCTCAGTTCACCCATGAAAAGGGAGAGAAACATCAAAAAAACGGCGTTTTCGTGCTCGACGCGCCATTTTGGCGTGGCGAAAGGAGGGAATTCGAGGTGGGCCGTATTGGAACAGGTCTTTTGACTTCTGCGCTGGAGAGAGGGTATATGGGGGTGGAATGCGCCGATCCACGCTTGTCCCCGCGCTCGTCCTGCCGCTTGCCCTCTGCGGTAGCTGCTCGGACAGCGGTGGTACCGAATTCGAGGCTGAGCTCGAGTCCGTGCTCTACCTTGCCGCCACGGATTCGGCGCTGCCTGGGGACATCGTCAATCCACACCTAGGCTCCGGCTGGCGTTCGCCTATCCACCGGTACCGCGTGCCGGCCTACGCCTGTGTGAGGGAGGGCGGAACGGATTGGACCACTCTGCCTGAGGCGGCCCGTGTCCCTGGCACGTATTCGTATTTCGACGTTGTGTTGCCGGCCGGAGGCGCACCCGAGGGAAACCGACCGATTCTGATGCATCTGCACGGGAGCGGGCTCGAGTTCATGGAGGCGATCGCGCTCACGGCGTTGCGCCGGTTCCCCGCCATCGCCGCGCAGTTCGGGATCGTACAGGGGGCGAGTTTGATGGATGTGGAGCAGACCACGCAGGACTGGTCGCGCCAGACGCTGGCGAGCAGCGAGGCGCAGCCGTTTCTGGCGGTGGCCTTGGAACGCGGGTACACCGTGATCTTCCCCGCCAACTGCTGGGGGGACGGGGGCCACGGCGAGGGCGAGACCGTGGACGGGTTCTATACCGCCCCGCGCTACGGCGCCCTTCTGGACGCAGGCGCATGGGCATGGGCGCGTGAGAACCTCGCCCACGAAGGGGAGATCGCCTTCTCATGCTCCGGGGGCGGCCATCGCACGGCGGAGATGATGATTCGAGATCCCGCCGTATTCGATGCCGTTGTGGTGGACAGCCCTGCCGACTACCTCCCGGGCTTGCTCGAAGCCCCGCAGCCGACGCTGCTGGCGGTGGCCTCGCAAGTGCTGGCGAAGGAATATGACCAACTGGTGACTGACTTCTTTGGCGGGTTCTTCGGGGGGATCGAGGAGGCCGGACGCTGGGCGCTCGGAACCCGGATCGGAGAAGCGCGGATCGAGGTTCCGATCTACCTCGCCTACAGCGAAAAGGATCCGCTCGTCACGCCCCCCATCTCGGGTCCCCTTGTGCGCGCGCTCTCAGACCCGTCACGCTATCCGGTCGAGCGCGGGCGGCTCTGGAACAACCCGGAGACGCTGCACTGCCAGCTCAACACGAGGGAGCGCAGCGCGGACGGGTTGGACTGGTTGGAGCGGTCCGCGGAGCTCAGCCGATAGGTCAGATCCGTCCTCTTCCGTAGCGGAACCCTAGGGCTCCGCTACACGCCGCCGTGCCCTCGGACTTCGCTTGGAGATCACAGGCCTCCGTGGGGGAGCCTTATGGCTCATCTTCGGCGACGACTGCTCAGCAACGCGTGATGCGATCCAGGCCGTCCAGATAAGGCCGCAGCGCCTCGGGCACACGGACGCTCCCATCCGCCTGTTGATACTGCTCCAGGATGGCCACTACCGTTCGCCCCACGGCCAGGGCTGATCCGTTGAGGGTGTGGACGAAGTCCGTTTTTCGGTCCGCCTTCCGCCGATAGCGGATGTTCGCCCGCCGAGCCTGGAAGGCCTCGAAGTTCGAGCACGAGGAAATCTCTTTGTATTCGTTCTGACCGGGCAGCCAGACCTCGAGGTCATACGTCTTCGCGGAGGAGAAGCCGAGGTCGCCGGTGCACAGCGCGACGACTCGGTAGTGGAGGCCCAATCGCCGGAGCACTTCCTCCGCGTTGCCCAGCAACTCCTCCAGGTGAACGTACGAAGTTTCGGGCGTGCAGAACCGGACGATCTCCACCTTGTTGAATTGATGCTGGCGGATGATTCCCTTCACGTCCTTCCCGTACGATCCGGCCTCTTTCCGGAAGCACGGCGTGTAGGCGGTGTACTTGATCGGGAGGTCTTCCTCGCTCAGAAGCTCTTCGCGCAGGAGATTGGTGAGGGGGACCTCGGCGGTGGGCACAAGGAAGTGGTCCCACCCCTCCACTTTGAACATGTCCTCTTCGAACTTCGGGAGTTGGCCGGTGCCGATCATCGAGTCGCGCTTCACCATGAAAGGCGGCAGGATCTCTAGGTAGCCGTGCTCGCGCGTCTGGAGATCGAGCATGAAGTTGATGAGTGCGCGTTCGAGACGCGCGCCGAGGCCCCGACTGACCACGAAACGAGCGCCCGCGAGTTTCGCCCCCGCCTTCGGGTCGAGGATTCCGAGGGTCTCCCCGAGATCCGAGTGGTCGCGGGGCTCGAAATTGCAGGTCGGCTTCTCCCCCCAGACGCGAACCACGGGGTTGTCTTCCGGGCCCATGCCCTTGGGAACGCTCTCGTGGGGGAGGTTCGGCACGAGGAGGGCCGCGGCATGGAGCCGGGCCTCGACATCCTGCAGTTCAGACTCGAGCCGCGCGATCTCGCCCGCGAGTTCCCGCACCTTCGCTTTCTCGGCCTCGACATCGCCCCCGGCCTTCTGAACCTTGCCGATCGCCTCGGACTGGACCTTGCGCCGGCTCCTCAATCCTTCAAGTTTGGGAATGAGCGTGCGCCGCTGTTCATAGAGTGGCAGAAGGGCCTCCAGACCGCCCAGGTTCCCGCGACGCCCCAGGCGCTCTCTCACCTCGTCCAAGTGCTCGTAGACGTGTTTCAAGTCGAGCATCGCCGGCGGATGATAGCACACGCCCCCCTTCGCTCAACCGATCGTAACCCCGGCTTCCGGGCCGTGTTCCCTGCAGGGGGCCCCGTCTCATGAAATCGGCACGGGGGGCCGAACATCTAGATAGGGAGCGTCATGAGCACGAGTGATTGGCCGCTTCGATACCGAGTCCGATGCTTCCTCCGCCGCCAAGTGTCCAGACTCGAAGACCTTCGCATTCAGGCCGAGGCCGACCGCATCGAGCGCGAGTTGAACCGATCGGTCGAGCGCCCCTTCCCCGCCCCTCGCCCCATTCTCAGGCCCGCGCCGCTCGTCTCCTGATCGCCTGGCGGCCGGCCTCTGGCGCTGCTCGATCGGGCATCCTCCCGTCAACTACAAGGCAGAAATCAGATCAGGGTACCGCGGCTGCCTCCGACCGTCTGTCATCCCCATCACAAGCCAAGCCACGGCCGCAAGAACGTGACGATTTCGGGCCTCGTGAGGTCGTTCAACTCCAGGCCCAATTCGCCCTCGCGGAGCTACTCGCACGACTCCCCTGCGCGTTCCAACGGACTCCGCGGCCGGTGCGAGTTGGCGATTCGCTGGAAACTGGGCTACGCTCTGGAGACCTGGCTTTGGCGCGGTAGCCAAGTGGTAAGGCGGCAGTCTGCAAAACTGCTACACATCGGTTCAATTCCGATCCGCGCCTCCTTGGCGGATCGCCGCCGGCAAAGTGGGCGACCTTCCGTGGTCGCCGATCAAGTCATCCCCCGGTCCGATCCGCGCCTCCAGCCTGATCGCCACGGCTATGTACGCGGCCCTCCACGGCCGCCATACGGCCCCACCGCTCCGATCCGCGCCTCCTGAGCAGATCGAGCCGGAACGGAAGTGCTATAATGCCGCGCCATGCATTCCATCCCCTGGCGCGGGAGCGCGGCCGACCTCTTCGAACGCCTCGCCCCGCTCAACCCCGCGGTCTTCGTCCGGCGTCCCGAACTCGTCTTTGCCGGATTCCACGCCACCGACGTCTTCCGGTTCGATTCGCGCCTGTCCGATGAGAATCCCCTGAAGGCCCTTCAAGAGTGGGTTGACCGCCGATTCACAGATGAACTCGGCCCCCACCTCGCCGCGGGCTACATCAGCTACGACCTGAAAAACCTGCTCGGCGACTTTCGAAGACGTCCCGGCTACACGCCCCTCTATCCTGAAATGACTTTTCTGCACTTCGAGGAAGGACTCTACGCAGACCTCCACAAGGGCGAGATCCTCATCCGGACCTCCTCGCCTGCCGAACGCAACCGCCTGAGGGACCTGCTGTCCGCCACGCCGTCCGCCTCCGAGATGGTTCCGGCGGCACCGTCCTCCGTCGAGTTCCCTCCCTTCCCTGTCTACGCGAAGAAGATCGCCCGACTGAAGGAATACTTCAGGGCAGGCGATCTCTATCAGGCCAACCTCACCGAGCGCCTCCGCTTCAGGTACCCCGGGCAGCCCGCGCGACTCTTTGCTCGGCTGCTCGAGTGCTCCGACGCTCCCTGGGCCTGCTGGATGCAGGACGGCCCTTTGTGCATCCTCTCGGCCTCGCCCGAACACTTCGTCATGGCGAGGGACGGAGTCATCCGGTCACGTCCGGTCAAGGGCACGCGGCCCGCCACGGGAGAGGCCGAAGAAGACGAGCGGGCACGCCGCGAGCTCGCGTCAAGCGAGAAAGACCGGGCCGAGCACGTGATGATCGTGGATGTCGTCCGCCACGACCTGGGTCGGATCTGCCGGGCAGGCACCGTAAGCGTCGAAGAACCGATGCGGATTGACAGCTTTCCGACCGTGCACCACATGGTTTCCACCGTCAGGGGTGCCCTCAGGTCCGAGGTTACGATCTCGGAGATCCTGGGCGCGGTCTTCCCCGGCGCCTCGATTACCGGCGCCCCCAAGATCCGCGCCACCGAGATCATCGATGAGATGGAGGACTCGCCTCGCGGCATCTACACCGGCGCCCTCGGCATCATCGGCAGCCGCCGGGATCTGGACCTGGGCATGGCCATTCGCACGCTGACGCTTCTCAACGGGGATGCGGTCTACGGCACGGGGGGGGGGATCACGATCGATTCGGACGCCCGGTCCGAATACGAGGAATGCTCGTCGAAAACACAGGTGCTCATCCAGGCGCTCTTTGGGAAGGCGGTGTCGGATGACCGCGAGGAAGGATCTCGTTTGCTTCCTCAACGGTCGGTTCGTCCGTCTGTCTGAGGCCCACCTCAGCCCCCTCGATGCCGGTTTCCTGTACGGCGACGGCGTGTACGACACGCTCCGCGTCTACGAGGGCCGCCCCTTCCGTCTGACCGACCATCTCGCGCGACTCCGGGACAACCTGCGGCGGCTCGATCTCCCACTCCGCGGCCTACCCGACCTCGTCTCGGTCGTCACGCGCCTGATCCGGCTCAACCGTGCCCCGAACGCCGTCGTCCGCGTCCAGATCACGAGGGGCATCCAGATCGCCCCCCCCCCGGCCCCGCGATTCGGTCGGCCCACGGTCTTCGTCTACCTCCGGCGCTTCGGAGGTTACCCCCCGGCCTTCTATCAATCAGGAGTTCGAGTCCGCATCGAAAATCTTGCCTCGGCCCCCGCCCCACGGCCGAAGGCGAAGACCACCAACTTCCAGGTGAACATCCTCGCCCGCCTCCACGCGGTTCGCCGGGGGTGTTTCGAAAGCGTGTTCAGCTCCACCGGCCTTCTCCTCGAGGGCAGCATGTCCAACGTGTTCCTCGTTCGCGGCCGGCGGATCGCCACACCACCCCTGCGGGGGATTCTCGAGGGCATCACGCGCTCGGTCGTGATCCGACTCGCTCGGCGCCATGGCTACGTCGCGGTCGAGAGGGAATGCCCCGTGGCGGAGTTGCGAACAGCGGACGAGGTCTTCCTGACCAGCACCACCATCGAGGTGATGCCCGTCAGGGAAGTGGCCGGGCCGGGGTGGCGCCGGCGGTACGCGTCGCACACGGCCGCGACGGATCTGAGGGCGGCCTACCGGACCCTTACCCGACCTTCGGTCACCCTCCCCGCCTGTCCAGTCCGCCACGGCGGACGGACGGGCAGGTCCCGCAAGCGGGAGAGGGAAGGGTGAGGGACCCGGAAGCGCGGCCCGGAAGAGCTACTTCCCGGCGTACATCGAGTCCAGCACGGACTCGTACTTGCGCGTCACCTCTTTGCGCCGAACCTTCAGGGTGGGGGTCAGCATTCCGTTTTCCTGAGTGAAATCCTCGGGGACGAGGGCGAACTTCTTCACCTGCTCCCAGCTCCCGAGCTTGGCGTTCACGGCATTGACCGAGGCCTGAATCCTCTCCACCACCTTCGGTTCGCGCGCCGCCTCGCTCAGCCCCGCGGAATCGTTGAGCCCGGCTCCCTTCAGAAAGGGCTTGAGCTCTTCGGCGTTGAGCGCGATGAGGGCGGAACAAAATGGCCGCTTGTCGCCGTGGACCATGGCCTGGCTGATCAGAGGGTCCTTGGCCTTCAAAAGATTCTCCACGTACTGGGGCGCAACGTACTTGCCTCCCGCGGTCTTGATCAGGTCCTTCTTCCGGTCCGTGATGCGCAGGAAACCGTCGGGATCGAACTCGCCGATGTCGCCGGTTGCGAACCACCCGTCCTCCAGAAAGGCCTGCTTCGTTTCGTCCGCGAGCTTGTAGTAGCCGAGCGCGATGTTGGGGCCGCGGCCGAGGATTTCGCCGTCTTCCGCGATCTTGATCTCCACGCCCGGGATCGGTTTTCCGACACTGCCGAATCGGAACTCCTCCAGCCGGTTGATCGTCAGCGCGGGGCAGGTCTCGGTGAGCCCGTACCCCTCGATCACGAGAATGCCCGCCGCGTGGAAAAACTCGGCGATCTCCCGGCTGAGCGGTGCCCCGCCGGAGATGCAGAACCGGATCCGACCGCCGAGCCTTGCGTGGAGCTTGGAGAAGACGAGCTTGTGGGCGAGCTTCTGCTGCAGGGCCAGCCCGACGGGGACGGACTCCTTCTTCTGCACCTTCTGGCTGACCTGACGCCCCACCGTGAGGGCCCAATCGAAAATCTTCTTCTTGACAGGTGATTCCGCGGCGCCGGCCTGGACCTTCGCGTACACTTTCTCATACACCCGCGGCACGCTCGCAAAAATCGTGGGCCGCGACTCGCCGAGGTTGTCCGCCACCTTGTCGATGCTCTCCGCGAACCAGGTTTCGTAGCCCAGGTAGATCCCCGCGTATTCCTCCGAGCGCGCGAACGAGTGCGCAAGGGGCAGGAAGAGCAGGTTGGAATCCCCCTCGCGGAAATCGCCGATCGTGGCCAGCATCTTCGCCATGCTCACGTGATTGGTGTGGCTCTGCATCACGCCCTTGGGCAGCCCGGTGGTGCCCGACGTGTAGACGATGGTCGCCAGATCGTCCGGCTTGATCGCCTGGATGCGCTTCTCCAAGGCCTTCAGATCGCCGCTCCGTCCGGCCTCGCGAACCTCGTCGAGGGACTTGACCCCCTTCCCCTTGCGGTCCTCGATCGCGATGACGTGTTTGACGGTCTTGAGTTGATCCCTCACCGCTTGCAGTTTCTCGAGTTGGGCTGTGTTCTCCGCGATCACGGCCACGGACTCCGAATCATTCAAGATGTAGGCCACCTGCTCGGGCGTGCTGGAGGGGTAGATGGGGATGGTCACGCCGCCCGCCGACATGATCGCCACATCGCACCACACCCACTCGGCGCGGCTCGCGCTCAGGATCGCGACGGCCTCGCGCTCTTTCACACCGAGGGCCATGAGCCCGAGCGCGATCTCGTCCGCGATCTGCCGCACCTCCAGCCAGGTCTTCGTCTCCCAGCCGCCTGCCCGCTTGTAGTGCTGGGCCGTCTTCGGGCCGGACTTGTTCACCCGCTCGCGGAAGATCGCGGGGATCGTTTTCCCCTGAAGTTCGTTCGCCATGCGTGCCTCCCTTCCCGATCGGCGGCGGCCGCTGACCGCGACCGGAGCCGCACCGAGCCGGTGGGATTCTACAGCACGAATCGCGTTTTTCAACTTGACAATTCACAGCCGGCGAGTATCGTACCTCGTCGAGTGGTCAAGGTAGCCGTCAGCGCCGCCCTTATCTTTTCCTCCTTTGCGGTTGCCGCATGCAGCGGCCCGGACACGGAGAAGTGCCAGCTCTGCGTGGACGAGGGCGATTGGGCATGCGCGCTCGACATCTGCGGCACCATCGCCAACGATCTCGGCGGGAGCACCGCCCCCACGGACGCCACCGATCTCGAAAAGTGGATCCTCGCGAAGTTCAACACCGGCACCGCCTACATCGGCCGGGCCGGCTTCGATACGCGCAGGTTTCTCGATGTGGCCGTGGAACTCGACAAGGCGAAAGCCAAGGGCAAAGACATTGGGATTTTCGATCAAATAAAAGAGAGCGTCTTCCAGATCAGCACCACCGCCTCGGAGTCCACATGGGTGGCCCAGGCCAACCGCGCCCTCCTCGACGTTTTTGCCGCGCAGCGCCAGTTCGAGGAGGTCCTTTACGACACCTCCAAGTCAACTCTGGACGGACGGAAGGGCCCCGACAAAAAGACCGCGACCAGCGCGGTGGACCTCGGGTCGAGCGATTGCAAAGCGAAGGAAACCACCACTTCTACAAAGACGGGCTCCACGGGGGGATCCACGGGGGGCAAGACCGGAACGGGGACCACCGGTGGGACGGGCACGACAACCAAGAAGCAAACCGGACAGACGGGGACCACTGGAACCACCGGCACGACGGGAACGACCGGGACAACGGGCACCACGGGAACAACCACCTCCGGGACCAGCAATTGCCGCACATTCCCCGAGGGGCTCGCGGCCGAGGCCCGTTTCCTGGTGGACGACTCGGAGTTCGTCCTCGCGATCACTCTCATCGCGCGCACGGTTATCGAGTCCACACTCATGGGTCTGGACCAGGCCCTCAGCGGCAAGACGGACCTCTCAAAAACCCCGTTGTGCTGCGAGTTCGCCGCCGATGTCGCCGATTTCGATCCCTTTGGGAAGGAGAAGCCCTATACCGTCCAGCAAGCCGTCACCGACATCACCGGGGCCTTCAGCCTCATGGTAAACAGCTTCAACGTGGATAAGGCCAAGCTCGAGGGGGAGAGCTACGGCAAGGTGGTCACCGACATTCAGAACCAGATTACGGAACTGCGCGAAAACGGAATCAAGGTGGCTTGCGGTGCCATTGATACCTTGGCCAGCACGTTGCAGAGCGGTCTCTCGGGCATCTCCAATCTCCCGTCCGGCACCACCACGGCCTGCACGCTCTCGACGGGCAACATCAACTGCAAGCTCGAGTCCACGATTCAGGGCCAGAAGATCACGGTCGAACTGCCCGTGACCGTGGGGGACCCCACACTCGAGTGCGTTGATGAACTGGGCACCGAGGAGTTTGTGGATGACCTCTTCTGCAAGGTGACCGATGCAGGCGGCTCATTCGTGGTGCTCTCTGCGGTCACGCCCGTGATTGGAGCCACCAAGATTGAACCGACCACGATCGCCGGCGTGGAAGTCAAGTCGGCGGTAAAGACGATTACGGGCTTCGACATCGACAAGGACCTCGTGGCCAAGTTCAATACCCTGATCAGCACGGGCACCGAGACGATTTCGCAGACCATTGACAACGGGTTTGGGGACTCCGTCCAACGCTGCGGGAAGGTCGAGGTCTCATCGTCCTCTACCTCCTCGTCTTCGAGCTCGACAACCAAGAAGACAGAAAGGCGGTAGCGTGAAGAGACACGCCATCCTATCAGCCTTGTCCTTGGCCGGTCTCGTGTGGGCGCAGGGAACACCCGCCCGCGCCGGCGAGATCCCACGCTCCTACCGCAGTACGCGCGTCCTCGCGATGGGCGGGGCGCACGCGGCGATTGCCGATGACGACGCCACCCTGTTCATGAACCCGGCGGGTCTCCACGACGCCCGAAGCCTCGACATCGTCACCCTGGAACTCGAGACGAACCAGGACACCGTCGGAACCGTTCAGGACGCCATCGACACGTTCGGCTCCAAAGGGGACAAGACGGAGCAGTCAGCGAACTTATTCGATCAAGCCTTCGGTAGGAAGTTCGGGGGTGGCCTTCGCCTGTCTCTGATCAATGTCATCGCCGGCGGTTTCGGGTTCGGCTTCCTCATCGATGAGAACCTGAGGCTTGGCGTCGTCAACCCGGCCATCACGCAGCTCGACCTCGTCGAGGTCTTCCAAGCGGGCTTGGCCTTGGGGTACGCGCACAGCTTCCTTGATCGGTCTCTCCGGGTGGGCGTCGTGCCCAAGGTGTTCGCTCGTGTCACCGGTAACGCCGGAATGAAAATCAACCGATTGCTCGGTTTTGTCTTCGCCTCGGAGGACGACCGGGAGGATCTTTCGCCTGCGTTGACCGGAGACAGCGGCGTCCCCAAGAGCGCCTATCCGGACATGCAGGGCGGTGTTGCGGCGAACGTGGATGTGGGCGGGTTGTACAATCTCCCCGCTTCGAATGATACACTCCAGTCGTTGCGGCCGACGGTTGCGCTCGTGCTGCGGGACCTGCCGGTTTTCGACATGGGCGCCTCCGACTTCGCCGATTTGTTCGGCATCAGCATTGAGGACCAAGCCAAGCTCAAGCTCTCGTCGGAAGATACTCCCATCATCCCCTGGTCGGTAGCGGTCGGCGCCGCCATCGCCCCCAAGCTCGGACCCTTCCGCGTGAAGAGCGGCCTCGATGTGGAGGACATCTTTTTCAACACAACGGACGACACGTCTCTGCTCAAGCGATTCCACCTGGGCGCCGAGCTTCAGATCCCGCCCTTCTTCAAGCAGCGCAAGCGCAAGGAGGTGCCGTTCCTCGCCCTCCAGGGCGGCGTGAACCAAGTTTACCTGGGCGGCGGCATCAGCATGAATATCTGGCGTCTCATTCAGATCGGCGTGGCTACGTACGCCGAGGAGATCGGCCCCGTCGCCGGCGATCGGGCCGATCGCCGGTACGTGTTCCGGCTGGCGCTTTAGGCGCGAACCCGCGAACCGAGAATCTGGAACCGGACCTGCCGGAGCGCAGGCGGCAGACGGAGCAGTCCGTTGAGTCGAGTGCGGACCCGTGCTAGTCTAATCCGAAGGTGGGAATCTTCTCCGTCGAGTTCGAGATCAGCGGGCTGGCCGAAGGCGCGCCGCGTGAAACGGTACGCGGAATTGTGGACACCGGCGCCCTCTACACTCAGATTCCGCGTCCCCTGGCCGACCGCTTGGGGCTGCACGCATCCGAGAAGCGATCGTTTCGCTTGGCCGATGGGAGCACAACGGAACGCGAGCTCGCGGGCGCCGTCATCAAGCTGGACGAAAGGCACACACCCGTCTTGATCGTACTCGGCCCGCCGGACGCACCGGTGCTCTTCGGCGCGACAACCATGGAGGGTCTCGGCCTCAAACCCGATCCCATCCGCCAGGTCCTGGAACCGACCACTCTGTATCTTCTCTTGCTGAACGCCGACCACCGATAGCTGACAGCTACAACCGGTTGATCACCGCCGCGAGATAGCCCGCGCCGAAGCCGTTGTCTATGTTGACAACGGCCACGCCCGGCGCGCAGCACGTCAGCATCGCCAGGAGCGCCGAGAGGCCGCCGTAATTCGCCCCGTAGCCCACGCTCGTCGGAACCGCGATCACCGGCGCCTCCACCACCCCTCCAACCACGCTGGCCAGCGCGCCTTCCATGCCGGCCACAACGATGACCACCCGCGCGCGCTGAAGATCGGGCCCGGATCGAAACAGCCGGTGGATTCCGGCCACGCCGACATCGTAGAAGGTGCGGACTGGGCTCCCCATCAACCACGCCGTCAGTCGGGCCTCCTCCGCCACGGGCAGGTCTGACGTCCCTGCGGCAACCACAGCCACGACGCCCCTCCCCACACGCTTCCAAGGGCCGGGCCGCAGCGTAAGCATCCTCGCCACGGGGTCGTACTTCATCTCCGGCACCTGCCGTCGCACCGCGCCCGCCTTGTCCGGATCCACACGCGTGGCGAGCACCGCATGACCGTGCCGGCGATAGACCCGAATCAATCCCACGATCTGCTCGGCCGTCTTGCCGGCGCCCCAGATCACCTCCGGGAACCCCTTGCGGAGGGCGCGATGCGTGTCCACCTTGGCGAAACCGACGTCTTCGAAAGGTAGGCTCCTCAGTTCCTCGAGGGCCAGCCGCACGGGCGTGCGCCCCGCCCGGACGCGACGGAGGAGCTTCTCGATCCGCGCCCGATCCATCTCTCAGGCTGCCGCCCCGCGCGTTGCCGGCTCAGGCAATCGCACCGCCAACTGACCACAGGCCGCCCCGATGTCGGCTCCACGGCTCCGGCGCACCATCACGGTGGCGCCCTCCCTCGCCAGCACCGCTGCAAAACGATCCACCTCGACGTCCGTGGGCCGACGGAGCCCCGGCGCGAGAGGCTCTGCGCCCCCCGCCGGTGGATTGAAGGGGATCACGTTCACGCGCGCGTTCGCATCCCGTCCCATCCCCGCCAGGAGACGCGCCTCATCCTCTCCATCGTTCAGCCCGCCAAGCAGCACGTACTCGAAAGTCAACCGCCCCTTCGACGATTCGCCGAACCTCTTGGCCGCCACCAGCACGTCCGCCAGTGAGTGCGTCTTGTTCACCGGCATAAGCCTCGTCCGGAGGTCATCCCTCACGGCGTTGAGGGAGATGGCCAGCCCCACACCCCACCGCGCGAGCGCAGCGATGCCCGCGGGCACCCCGACCGTGGAAACCGTGATCCGCCGCGGCGAGAAACCCAGTCCGCTTCGATCGGTGAGAATCCGGATCGCCCTGCCGACGGCCTCCAGGTTCGCGGTCGGTTCGCCCATACCCATGAAGACCAGATTGAGCCCCGCGGCCGCGTCTCTGCCAGGCCCCTCCAGCACGGTGAGCAACTGGGCCACAATCTCACCCGGCGACAAGTTCCTGCGCCACTTCATCGTGGCCGTGCTGCAGAAGACACATCCGAAGGCGCAGCCCACCTGGCTGGAGAGACACAGCGTGCGCCGCGTCCCATCCGGAATGAGAACGGTCTCTATCGCCAGCCCGTCGGCCAAACCCAGCGCCCACTTCTGCGTTCCGTCCGCGGATCGAACGTACGCCCGCACCTCCGGACGGAGGATTTCGAAGCGGCTGGAGAGCGACTCGCGAAGTGAGGTCGGGAGGTTCGCCATTGCATCGAAGCGCGGGACCCTCTGCACGTAGGTCCAGTGGAAGATCTGGCGCGCGCGATAGGGCGCCTCCTGCGCGCGGTTGAGTTCGCGCGTCAAGTCGTCGAGCGTCAGGTCAAGGAGATTCTCCACATCCCGGCAGGAGATGCTACCACAGGGTGTCGGCGCGCACGAGCCGCGCTCGCCTAGAGTTGACATCCGAGGGAGAACACCATAAGAGTAGGCAGTCACCGCCGGCCACGGCGACGCCGGAGGGCGCGCGGGGCGCAGGTTGCCACCCATTCATGAACGTTGAGCAGTGCCATGCCGCAATTTTGGTTGAGGATCTCTACCAGGACCAGGAAGTCTGGTATCCCCTCCTCCGGTTCAAAGAGGCCGGCGCCTCGGTCACCGTCGTGGGGACGGGGTCCAAGATCAGCTACGCGAGCAAGCATGGGTATCCCATCCAGGCCGATCGAGCCGCGGCCGACGTTCGGGCCCGGGACTTCCACTGCGTCATCGTCCCCGGCGGCTACGCCCCGGACATCCTTCGGCGCTACGAGCCTGTCCTGAAATTCGTGCGAGAGGCCGACCGCGAAGGGCGAATCATCGGCGCCATCTGCCACGGCCCCTGGGTCCTGTGCAGCGCGGGAACGCTCCACGGGCGGCGGATGACCTGCTTCTCGGCCATCAAGGACGATGTCACGAACGCCGGCGCCCAGTACACGGATGAAGAGGTGGTGGTGGACAAGAACCTGGTGACCTCACGCAAGCCCGAGGACCTGCCCGCCTTCATGGCCGCGATCCTCCGGCTTGTTCAGGCATTCTGACCGCAGGTGATCCCTCCCATGACGGTCCCCACCCAGCCGGAAAAATGAACCTTCGCGCTCCCCAACCCGTGGACACCGCGCCGAGCCGCGCTGCAGACGCCCTGTCCGCGGAAGACATACGCGAGCTCCGTCGCGGCGCCTATGAACTGCGCAAAGACGTCGTCACCATGGTCTACAAGGCCAAGTCGGGCCACCCCGGCGGGGCCCTCGGCCACCTCGACGTGCTCTGGACCCTCTTCGCGCGGGTTCTCAGGCACGATCCGAAAAACCCGAAATGGCCGGACCGCGACCGCTTCGTCCTGTCCAACGGCCACACCTGTCCGGGCCTCTATTCCGTCCTTGCCCGCTGCGGCTACTTCCCCCGCGAGGACCTCTGGACCTTCCGAAAACTCGGAAGCCACCTCCAGGGTCACACTTCGAGCAAGCACACGCCGGGCGTGGAAACGGACGGAGGCTCGCTCGGCCTCGGCCTCTCGCAGGGCAAGGGCATGGCGCTGGCCGCCCGACTCGACGGCCGCCCCACGCGCGTGTACGTGCTCATGAGCGATGGCGAACAGCAGGAAGGGCAACCCTGGGAGGCCGCGATGGGCGCGGCCCATTTCAAACTCGACAACCTCTGCGGCATCATCGACTACAACCGGATCCAGATCGACGGCCCCCTGCCGAAAATCAAGGAGATCGAACCGCTCGCGGACAAGTACCGGGCCTTCGGCTGGGAAGTGTTCGAGGTGGACGGCCACGACATCGCAAGAATCCACGACGCCTTCGTCCGCTGCCGCAAGGTCCGCGGACGCCCCCAGATCGTCATCGCACGTGTCATCCCAGGCCGGGGCGTCTCCTTCATGGAGAACGACTACAAGTGGCACCACGGGTCGCCCACGCCGGATCAGTACTCGAAAGCGATGGAGGAACTCGATGCAGCTATCCGTTCCTTCTGATCGCCAAGCCTTCACAAGGGACGCGTACGGCGACGCCCTCGCCGAACTCGGGGCCCGGCGGCCGGAGGTGGTCGTGTTGGATGCTGATCTCTCCGGGTCCACCAAGACCTCTGTCTTCGGCAAGAAGTTCCCGGAACGATTCTTCAACGTCGGCGTCTCGGAGGCCGACTTGATGTGCACGGCGTCGGGCCTCGCCCGCTCCGGCAAGATTCCTTACGCGAGCACCTTCGCCGTGTTCGGCGCCGGGAAGGCGTGGGAGATGATCCGCCAGGCCATCGCCTATCCCGGCCTTCGCGTGCGGATCGTCCTCAGCCATGCCGGCGTCACGGTCGGGGAGGACGGCGCCTCCCACCAGATGCTGGAGGACCTCGCCCTGATGAGGGCCCTTCCTGGCATGACCGTAATCGTCCCCGCGGACGCGGCGGAGACGCGCCAGGCCGTGCTGGGCACCGTAGACGTGCCCGGACCCGTCTACATCCGCCTGAGCCGGAACAAGACGCCCGTGTTCCTACCGGACTCCTACGAGTTTCGCTTGGGCCGTGCAACCGTGCTGCGCGACGGCTCGGACGTCAGCCTCATCGCCTGCGGCCAACTCGTGTACCCGGCCCTGCTTGCGGCCGATCTGCTGCAACGAGACGGCATCCGGGCCCGAGTGCTGAACATGTCCACGCTCAAGCCGCTCGATCGCGAGGCCGTGCAGGCCTGCGCGCAGGAGACCGGCCGGATCGTCACGCTGGAAGAGCACAACATCTATGGCGGGCTGGCGGAGGCCGTGGCCCGTGCCCTCGTGGAAACGCACCCCGCCCCCCTGCACGCGATCGCCGTGCAGGATCGGTTCGGGCTCTCCGGCACCGCGGACGAGTTGCTCGACTACTTCGGGTTCACGCCGCAGAAGATCGCGGACGAGACGCGAAAATTCCTGAAGGCCACCCCCGCGTAGCCGGGAGGCTGCGCGGGCATGGTCCAGCTCTTCCACGTCTCCGCCGGCTACGGGAAAGACACCCCCGCCCTTTCCGAGATCTCCTTCAGCCTGGACAAAGGTGAGTTCGCCTTCCTGACCGGCCCGAGCGGGGCGGGCAAGACGACCCTGCTCCGCATCCTCTACGCCGCGCTCCGGCCGGCCTCGGGCCAAGTCCTCGTCGGCGGACGAAATCTCGCAAGAATCCGACAATCCGAAATCCCCTACCTCCGTCGGATGATCGGTGTCGTGTTCCAGGACTTCCACCTGCTCTCCCGGCAGACGGTCTTCGAGAATGTCGCCCTCCCACTCGAGATCCGCGGTTTCCCGAAGAGGGAGGTCCACCGCCGCGTCGCCTCCATCTTGAAGCTCGTCGGGCTCGGTCACCGCAGCCAGGCCCGTGCAGAGCAGCTCTCCGGCGGCGAGCAGCAGCGCACGGCCATCGCGCGGGCGATCGTGGGCGAGCCTGCGCTCGTCCTTGCCGATGAGCCCACGGGGAACCTGGACGACGCCCTGGCCGGCGAGATCATGGAACTGCTCGACCGGATCAATTTCAAGGGCGCGACCGTGGTCGTGGCCACGCACAACCGCTGGCTCCTCCAGCAATACCCCCGTCGCACCCTCACCCTCGAACACGGCCGTCTCGTGGGAGACACCTGAGCCGGCCCCGTCACGCGTTGATGAGATTGCTTCGCTTGCTACTCTGCGAAGCGCTGTGTAGCACGAGTCGCTCGCATGACAGGCGGTCGTCGTCATCGCGAGGGAGTCCCCGCCACCCGGCGGGGACGACCGAAGCAATCTCGGCCACGACGTGTCCCCCGGACCGTTCGACCCGCATATGGATCGCCTGACCTACTTCCTGCGCCGGACCACCCGTCAACTGCGGGGCGCCTCCGCGCTCAGCACCCTGAGCCTGCTCACCTGCTCGGTCTCCATGACCATCTTCGCCGTCTACGCCCTCCTCTTCGGGAACGTCCGCGACCTCACCCAGGCCTGGAACCGTCGCATCGAGGTCCACGCCTTCCTCGTGGATCGCCTCGGCCATCCGGAGGTGCAGGAACTAACCCACCGCGTGGAAGCCCTGCCGGGCGTGCGCGAGGTGCGGTACATCTCGAAAGATGAGGCCCTCCGCGACGTGCGGCGAACGCTCGGCGACTCCGCAGATTTTCTCGAGGGTCTTGACTCGAACCCCTTTCCGGCATCCCTCGAAATCTCCCTCGAACCCCGCTACCGCCACCCGGATCACATCCGCGAGATCGCCGAAAACGTCCGATCGTTGCCGGGCGTGGAGGACGTCGAGTACGGCGAGGCGTGGGTGCGCAAGTTCGCCTCCATCCTCTCCATCGTGCGCGTCGGCGGCTATCTCCTGGGTTTCGCGCTCTTCGTGGGCGTCGTCTTCATCGTCTCCAACACCATCCGTCTGTCCTTCCTGGCCCGCCAGGAGGAGGTGAACGTCATGCGGCTCGTGGGGGCGACCAACACATTCATCAAGGTCCCGTTCTACATCGAAGGCATCCTGATGGGCGCCGCCTCCGGCGTCCTGGGCCTGGCGCTCGCCTATGCCTTCTACCTCGCGGTGAGCCAACGGATCGACGTGTCGCTCTTCCTCCTCCTGGGCGGCGAACGCTTCCACTTCTTCTCGACGGCGGAATCGCTGGGCCTCATCGCCCTCGCGTCCGCTCTCGGCCTCCTCGGGAGCGTCTTCTCCCTTACCCGCGCCCTCCGACAAACATGATCGCCGCGCTCTCGGCCCTGTTGATCCTCTCCGGCGCCCCGGCTGACACGGCAACCGCATCCTCCCGCCCGGCCCTGAAAATGGAACTGGAACGGCTCAGGACGCAGATGAGGGACGTCGAGGCGCAACTCGATCGCATCGGCCGGAACGAGTCCGATGCGCTCAAGGAGCTCGAGAACATCGATCGCTCGGTGCAGCAGGCCCGGAGGTCGGTGGAACGCCTCGAATCCGACCTCAAGCTCCAGAACCGGCAGCTTTCGAGCCTGCGCGACGATGAAACGCGACTCCGTCGCGAAGTGGAGGAGAAAAAGGGCGAGATGAACGCGCGATTGCGCGCCTTCTACAAGTTTGGTAGATTGGCTTGGCTCAAGATGCTCTTCAGCCCCGCCGACTTGCAGTCCCTGCCCCGCCACGTGAAGTACCTGTCCTCGCTGGGGGGGTACGATCTCCAGCGCCTTCGCACGTTCACCTCCAGTCTGGACCATCTAAAGCGCAAGGAGAAAAGAATCCAGGAGGCCAAGAAAGCCATCCAGGTGAGACTGGCCCGACTCGATCGCGAGAGGGCGGCGCTCGAAAGCCGAAGCTCGCAGAAGCAAACACTCCTCACTGAGCTTCATGGCCGCAGGGAGTTCAACATCGGACTCCTCAAGGAGCTCGAGCGCGCGGCCGGGGAACTCCAGCAACTCCTTTCCCGCCTCGACACCGACACTCGCCCCGAGGACGCGGGCGCCTGCCGGATCGAGCAGGAAAAGGGACGGTTGCCGTGGCCGGTCCGCGGCCGGTTGGCGACCAGTTTCGGCCCGCGGTTCGATGCCGGCCTCGGGGCCCGGCTCTACTCCAACGGGATCGTCATCGAGGCCCAGCCCGGGGTGCCCGCCCGGGCCGTCTGCGACGGCGTCGCAATCTTCGCGGACTGGTTCCGGAGCTACGGACAGATCCTCATCGTCTCCCACGGCGATCACTACTACTCGATCTACGGCCACGCCTCGGAGCTTCTCAAACGGAAAGGCGAGCCGGTCGCGGCGGGGGAGCCCGTCGCGCTCACCGGAGAGACGGGGGCGGCCGGCGGCAGCGGCCTCTACTTCGAGATCCGCCACCGGAATACGCCTCTCGACCCCCTCGAATGGCTCATCGCCCCATGATGCTTCGACGCCGCCAGACCTGGCTTCTCGTCGGCCTCCTCGTGGCCGCCCTCGCCGCGGTCCAGGTACTCCTCGGCCGGGGCCTGCTCAGCGCGAAGGAGGACCTGCAGATCCAGAAACTCCGCATCTTCAGCGAGGCCCTGGACTACGTCGAGAAGAACTACGTGAAGGAGGTAGACCTCTCGGATCTCGTGCACGGGGCGATCGGCGGCATGCTCAACTCCCTCGACGCGCACAGCTCCTTCATGAGCAAGGACGTCTACCAGGAAGTCCAGATCGAGACCTCGGGCCAGTTCGGCGGACTGGGCATGGAGATCACGATGCAGGACGGCGTCCTCACCGTGGTCTCCCCGATCGAGGACACGCCCGCCCACCGCGCGGGCATCCAGGCGGGTGACCGGATCCTTCAGATCGACGGCGAGAGCACCGCCAACATGTCCTTGGCCGAGGCCCTGAAGAAACTGCGCGGCCCCAAGGGATCGAAGGTCACGCTCGTCATTCACCGGGAGGGGCTGGAGGAACCCGAGACCGTCGCCATCACGCGCGACCTCATCCACCTGCAGAGCGTGCGCTGGGCAGACTTGGGCGAGGGCTACGGCTACCTGCGCATCCGCTCGTTCCAGGATGCGACGGCGGAGGATCTGGACAAGGCCCTCAAGGAACTGGAGAAAGCTCATCCCCAGCCCGAAGGCGTGATCCTCGACCTTCGGAACAACCCCGGGGGACTCCTCGAGGAGGCCGTGTCCGTCAGCGATCTCTTCCTCGAATCGGGCGACATCGTGAGCATCAAAGGCCGTCGGGTGAGCCGCAAGGTCTTCACCGCCAAACAGGAGGGGACGCACCCGCCTTTTCTCATGATCGTGCTGGTGAACAAGGGTACAGCCAGCGCATCCGAGATCGTGGCGACCGCCCTGCGGGATCACGATCGGGCGCTCCTGATGGGTGCCCGAACCTTCGGCAAGGGCTCCGTGCAGACGATCGTGCCCCTCTCGGACGGCTCGGCCATCCGCGTCACCACCGCGTACTATTACACGCCCAAGGAAGTCTCCCTGCAGGACAACGGAGTGCTCCCCGATGTTCCCGTGGACGAGAAGGAACTCTACAGCCGACCGGCCCCGCAGACCGAGCAAGGCGAGGCCAAGCTCCAGGCGCCCCGCCGCTACGATCCGGGCCAGGACCCCATGGTCAAACAGGCCCTTGCGCTCCTCAAGAGCTGGGAAATCTTCTCCAAGACACTCAAGAAACCGAGCTAGACCGCATCGACATGACCCCCGCACGGACGCGGGACAGCGGATTCCTCGCCGTCGGGGTCGCCTTGGTCCTGTTGGGCGCTGCCGTTGCCTTCCTCGCGGTCGTGCAAGTTCTGCCTCGCCCCCGCCAGGCCCTTGCCGCC
>JACPQY010000005.1 GCA_016190245.1 Nitrospirota bacterium
GCTCTTCTCAACACGTGCGCCATCCGAGAAAGCGCGCAAGAGAAGGTCTGGCAGCGGCTGCAAGCCCTTGCACGGCTGAAGACCGAAGGCCGACTGCGCGCCATCGGCCTCCTGGGCTGCATGGCCCAGAGCCTCCGCCGCTCCCTGGCGCGACGCGCGCCGCACGTGGACCTCGCGGCCGGTCCGGACAGCTACCGTCGCCTGCCCCGGATGCTCCGTTCCGTTCTGGCCACGAGCGAGCCTTCGCACGACTTCAGCCTCTCCCGCACTGAGACCTATTCCGGCATCGCGCCCCACCGGGCATCCCCCTTCAATGCCTGGATCGCCATCATGCGGGGTTGCGACAATATGTGCTCGTTCTGCCTCGTTCCGTTCACGCGCGGTCGCGAGCGCAGCCGCGACCCCGATGATGTCATTGAGGAGGCTCGAATCGCGGTCGAGCGCGGGATCCCGCAGGTGACGCTCCTCGGCCAGAATGTGAACTCCTACCATCACGATGGTACGGACTTCGCAGCACTCGTGGACCGTATGGCGGGCCTTCCCGGACTTCGCCGCCTCCGGTTCACCTCCCCCCACCCCAAGGACTTCCCGCCCCGCCTCCTAGAGGTCATGGCCCGCCACGGGAACGTCTGCAAACACATCCACCTGCCACTCCAGGCCGGGAGCGACGGCGTGCTCGCCCGGATGAACCGCACCTACACGGGGGACGACTTCCTGCGCTTGGTGAATACGATCCGCGAGACCCTCCCTGGCGTAGGACTGACGACGGATGTGATCTGCGGCTTCTGCGGGGAAAGCGACGACGACTTCCGTCGGACTGTGGAAATCCTGGAACGGGTGAGGTTCGATTCGGCGTTCATCTTCAAGTACAGCCAGCGACCGCACACCCTCGCCGAGCGGAGGCTCAAGGACGACGTCCCTGACACTCTCAAGACCGAACGCGTCGTCGCCTTGAACGAGCTACAGCGCATGATCTCACAAGAGCGTAATATCAATGAGATAGGAAATGTTTACGATGTGTTAGTTGAGGAACCGAGCCGCAAGGACCCATCCCAGTGGCTCGGCCGAACCGAGCACAACAAGGGTGTCGTTTTCTCCGCTCCCGCTGCCCGGCCAGGCGATTTCGTGAAGGTCCGCGTGGACGACGCGGGAACGAATACGTTGATCGGCACCGTAGCGGAGACTCCCACCCGGATTCCCGCCGGTCAGGCCTTAGTCGTCTCCGACCTCCCCTGATTCCGCGCCCCCCGGTTCAACCGCTGCAACGGCCCTCGGCGGAGTGAGCCGGATCACCTTGGGCTGGCCGCCCTCGACATGCCACCCGGGCATGTTGGAGTTGCTCGTCCACACGCGGCCCGCCTCGTCGAAGTCAACCTCGCGGCAGAAGGTGACGCGAGTCGGCAACGGGAACACCGTGAAACGCTCCGTCGGGATATCGAACCGAATGAGGCTGTCGGAGTTCGATCCACAGATCCAGACCTCCTTCTTCGCGCGATGCACGTTGAGCGCGTACGGCATCTCGCCGACACCGGTCGGCAGCGGGAAAGCCGAGAAGGTCTCCGTGCTGGGATCGAACTTGTAGAGCGCCCCTTCGCCGTACGCCGGGATCCAGACGTCGCCGTCCGCATCGCAGCGCAGGCGGCGTGGGCCGAAGAAAGGTGTGTCGTAGGTACGGACCTCCAGGCTGTTTGGATCGATCCGACCGATCCGACGGCTGTTGAACTGGCTGAACCAGACCGTTCCGTCCGGCGCCACGTCCAGCCCGTACGGGATCGGAAGCATCTCGGGGTTGGCGACGGTCACGCCCTCGAAGGGAAGGAACTGGGCGAGCCGGAGCCAGAACCCCACGGTGGATTGGACGAACCACTGCGTGCCCGGCCGCGTGGGCAGCGAGACGAGATCGAACCTGCCCGACGCGGGGTCCAGGCGCGCGACGTGATTGCTCATCGCCAGCGTGTACCAGATTCTCCCGAGCGCATCGAAGCGGAGCGTGTGGGGATAGAGACCCCTTCGCGGCTGCCGGTAGTCGGTGAAAGTCCCCGTTGCGGGATCCAGCTTTACGAGTCCACGCCCCAGGCTCAAGGTGATCCACAGCTTCCCATCGGGGGCCACTTGGACGCTGTGCGGCGCGACGTAGGGGATCGCGTGCGTGTAGCGGAGGCTTCGGCGGGCGAGTACGCCCATGATTCCGCCGGGCGGCGCGTCGGACCGCGGCACTTCCCACACGTCGCGCTTGCCGGTTTCCGGATCGAGGGCGTACACCTTGTCGAGGATCCAATCCACGGCGTACACGCGGCCATCTCGCCCCACGGCGACGTCGTGCAGCATCGAGACAGGCGAGCCAACCTCCCACTCCTCGACCGTCGCCCCGATGGCCCCCCGCGTTACCCGCGGCTCGATCGCGGGGACATCGTCCGGGCCGTGTACGGTGTAAGCTGCGTTGAGCACCTTAGGAACCGTCTCTCGCAGATCCTTGGTGATCATCGCACCCATCTGGAACATGGAATCGAAGACACGGTCCCAGTCGCCGTCCGTCCTCGGCTGCCGCGTCGCCGCGCTGCCCTGCTGGTGGCACATGCCGCACTGGATCATGAACTCGCCCCGCAACTCGTTTGAAGGAAACCCGACTCGCCTGAGCCAGATGTTTGCGGGGAGCTGGTGAAGCCAATCCTCCCAGCCAAGCGGCTGGAGGACGAAATCCTCTCGACCATCTCGAGTGAGCGAGAATCCGGATAGAACCCGGTCGGCGTACCCTTCGCGCCGGGCACGCAGGTCGTAGAGACCCGAATCGAGGCCTCTAAGGATGTAGCGGCCCTTGGCACCCGTGTAGACCGTGGTTTCTTTTTTCTGGCCGACGTGCCGAATCGTGACCATCGCGCCGAAGAGCGGCGAACCCGAGGCCGTGCGAACCTGCCCGGCGAGCGTGAGAGCTTGGGCGACGGGGACAGCGCCAAGGGCGGTCGCTAGAGCCGCCAAGACGAGCGGCGCGACCCTCACGAGACCGGGGAGCTGGAGATGAAATCCGCGATGACGCCCGCCAGTTCCTCGCCTTTGTCCTCCTGGACAAAGTGCCCCGCCCCGCGGATCGTCGTGTGTTTCTGCCCGCGCGCCCCGGGAATCGCCATCTGCAGAAAACGATCGGCCCCGCGCGTGATGGGATCGGAGTCCGCGAATGCCGTGAGAAACGGCTTCGTCCACTTCACCAAGACCTGCCAGGCCTTGCGGTTCGGCTCGGATGCGGGATCGTCGGGGCGCGTGGGAACAAGCATCGGGAACTGGCGCGCGCCGGCCTTGTAGCGGTCATCGGGAAACGGCGCATCGTAGGCGGCAATCACCTCGGGCGGGAGCTCGCTCACGCATCCCCCCTTCACGATGCCGCCCACGTGGAATTCGGGGGTGGTCTGCGAGTATTCCTGCCATCGCCGGAAGGCATCGCCGGGGTCCATGTCGCCGGTTGGGAGAAAGGTGTTGGACGCCACGGCTCGCGAGAAGAGATCCGGGTGTACACCGAGGATCCGCAGACCGATCAGCCCGCCCCAGTCCTGACCGAACAGCGTGATCCGGGTGAGGGGAAGGCGTTGGATAAGCGCAACAACCCAGTCCACGTGACGCTGGTAGGTGTAGTCCTCTCGGCGGACGGGCTTGTCCGATCGCCCGAATCCGATCAGATCGGGGGCGATCACACGGTGCCCCCGCGCCGCCAGGACCGGGACCATCTTGCGATAGAGATACGACCACGACGGTTCACCATGGAGGAGCAGGATCGGATCGGCCTCGCGCGGCCCCTCATCCACGTAGTGCATCCTCAGGCCGTCCACTTCGGCATAGTGCGGCGCGAAGGGATAGCCGGGGAGGTTTGCGAACCGCTCGTCCGGTGTGCGAAGAACCTCGAGGGACCCCACTCGCGTCGCGGCGTCAGGCGACCGTGATCGAGGAATCCAGGTACACGTCCTGGATCGCGTTGAGGATCTGCACCCCGTCCTTCATTGGCCGCTGGAATGCCTTGCGACCCGAGATGAGCCCCATGCCCCCTGCCCGCTTGTTGACGACGGCCGTCTTCACCGCCTCCGCGAGGTCGTTCGCTCCGCTGGCGCCGCCGGAATTGATGAGACCGACGCGGCCCATGTAGCAATTCGCCACCTGGTAGCGGCACAGATCAATCGGGTGCTCCGTGGTCAGCTTCTCGTACACGCGCTTGTCGGTCTTTCCGAACTTGAGCGCGTTGTAGCCGCCGTTGTTCTCCGGGAGCTTCTGCTTGATGATGTCCGCCGCCAAGGTCACGCCGAGGTGGTTGGCCTGGCCCGTGAGATCGGCGGAGGCGTGGTAGTCCTTGTCACCCACTTTGAAGGCGCTGTTGCGCAGGTAGCACCACAGCACGGTGGCCATGCCCAGGTCGTGGGCCTGGGCGAACGCTTCTCCAACCTCCTGGATTTGGCGGGCGGATTCGTCCGAACCGAAATAGATCGTCGCGCCCACGGCGACGGCCCCCATATCGTAAGCCTGCCGGACCCGCGCGAACATGATCTGGTCGAACTTGTTGGGATATGTGAGCAGTTCGTTATGGTTGATCTTTAGGATGAACGGGATCCTGTGGGCGAACTTGCGCGAGACGGCGCCCAGCACGCCGAGCGTCGAGGCCACGGCGTTGCAGCCACCCTCGATGGCCAGCCGCACGATGGATTCGGGATCGAAGTAGGTCGGTTCCTTCGCGAACGAGGCCCCGCCGGAATGCTCGATCCCCTGGTCCACGGGGAGAATCGAAACGTAACCGGTCCCCGCGAGACGGCCGCTCGTCTGGATGGCCCTCAGGCTCCGCAGGACACGCGGGCTCCGATCGCTGTGATACCAGATTCGGTCAATGCTGTCGGGCCCCGGGAGGTGGAGAGACACCTTCGGGATGGTCGTGCACACATGGCTGAGGAGGTACTGGGCCCCTTCCCCACCGATGATCTTTTCGAGATCGAGTCTGTGATTTTCAGCCGCCACTTTTCCGGCCTCCTTCCAGTTGTTGCGGCGCATTCTTGCGCGATCACGCGCAGGTTGCAAGGACGGCTTGGCTGCCATGGCCGTGTCGTGCCCGCGGGGCAGGGCGGTGAGGGGGGGATTCCGTGGTCGCTCTCCTTCGACTCCGGCATCCCCAAAGTCGGCACGTCATCCTGACCTGCGATGGGGAACTCTCCGCTGCGCTGCGCGCATCGGAGAGGGTGGGATTCGAACCCACGGTACCAACAAGGGTACACGCGCTTTCGAGGCGCGCCGTTTCAACCGCTCACGCACCTCTCCGGACACATGCCGATCCTATCGCAACCCCGCGGCCCCGGCTATCGGTTCCATCCCGGGCGCCTCATCCGGCAAAGTGGTCGGCCCTCCTGGCCTCCGAATACTCTCCCGGTCGAGGCGCGCCGTTTCAACCCCGTGCGACCCACTGGGATGCCGTCCTGGCTCCCAACGCACGGGGCCGCGCCTTCCATGGCTGGCCGCTCACGCACCTCTCCTTGATACATGAATCGTAAAGCGTGAATCGGGAATAGCAAGAGGGGAATATCGAGAGGCTACTGTTCCGGCAAGGGCGGATCGAGGAAGAGCCGGCCGTCCGGGTCCAGCGCGAGGCCGCCGAAGCGGATCTGGCGCTCCCACCCCCACCCCGCGGATGCCTTCGGCCCTAGAGTAGGCTCATAACAAACGCACCCTGTACGTCAAGCTGCCGCACAACCCCTTTGCTTTGCACTCCGCGGGCACTTCGGGTACAAGACGCTCATGGTGGATCGTAGCCTCATCGGGATGGAGGGGGACAGCGTCGAGTTCGAGGTCGAGAAAGGAGCGATTCGTCGGTTCGCTCAAGCCATCGGCGACCCGAATCCTGTCTACACCGACGAAGCTGCGGCCCGCCGCGCGGGATACTCGGGCCTCGTCGCGCCACCGACTTTTGCCACCACCTTCAACGACACGGCCTACTCGCTGCGCGCCAGGCTCCCGCTCGATTTCAAGCGCATCCTGCACGGGGAGATGGCCTTCGAGTATCACCAACCGATCGTGGCGGGGATGAAGCTTCGGTGCCGCGCCAAGCTGGCGGACGCCTACGAGAAACCCGGCAAGAGCGGATCCATGGAGTTCTACGTCATCGAAATCGCCGGCCACGAGACAGTGAGCGGCACACTCGTCTTCGCCTCCCGCTCGACGGTGATCATGCGAGGCTGAGAGTCATGTCCCTCACGCCCGGCCACGCATTCCCCGTCCACACCCAGGGGCCCATAGAGCGCATCCAACTCGTTCGGTACGCCGGCGCGTCCGGCGACTTCAACCCCATCCACGTGGACGAGACGTTTGCCAAGGCCGCCGGCTATCCCACCGTGTTCGCCCAGGGGATGCTCACCATGGGCATTCTCGGCCGGGCACTGGTCGGCTGGGCGGGAGACCAGGGGCGGATCCGGTCTTTCTCGACCCGATTCAGCTCCATCGTGTGGCCGGGCGAGGTACTCACATGCAAGGGGCGCGTCTCGGCCGTTCAGGGTGGCGTGGCGAAGTGCGACCTCCAGGTTCTTAACTCGAAGGGCGAGGTCGTCGCGAAGGGATCCGCAGAGATCGCGATGGACACCGCTCCCTGACCGGCGCTCAGGTCTTCCTTCTCAGAATATACGGCTGGTGGATGAGGTCTTTCTTGTAGTCCAGCGTGAGTCCGTACATCAGGATGTTGATCCCCATTCGAAACGCCATCTCCCGCTGGTAGTCGCCGCCGGGGAAGCAAGGGTAGATGAAGTTGCCGAGTTCATCTCTTGCCCACGCCCCGCCGAGATCGTTGAAACTGTAGAGAATGACCGCCCGATTCCCTTCCTGCACGGAGTAGAGCGCCGGCTTCACGAGTCGGCGTCCCCCATCCAGTCGCCTGAGGAGGTGAAACGTCACGTACACCGCGTGATCCTCCGTGATGGGCTGGAGCGAACGATCCGGATAGAGGCGTCGGACCAGGCTGACGGCCGAGGCGTGGAACCCCTGATTCTCGACGCCCAGCGCGTCATCCATCAAGAGAAGCCCTCCTCCGTCGAAATGAAGCCGGAGGCGGCGAACGGCATCATCACTGAACGGAAGGAAGGCCTGGTCTCCGGCCATGTACAGCAGCGGGTACTCGGAGAGGTTTGGATTCGTCGGCACCACCACCACACGATCCGGGTTTGCATCCACGCTCGTCCTGCCCATCAGGGCGGCCACCAGGCTGGGCAGCGCGCTCGGGTATGGATCCCACCGCCCGCCCTCATACTTGAGTTGCGCCACCGCGAACCGGCTTCGGGGTCCGACGGCGAGGGCGTCCGGTCTCACGAAGGCCGGGCCGAGAACGGCGACCGCACACAATGCCAGGCCGAACGGGAGAACCCTCACGCCGGCTTCACCTCGGGTTCCCCAGGAGCAACTCCCCGGCCACGAGACCGGCCACGAGGAGGAGGACGATCGGCGTGAGATCCTGCCGGCCGGTCCCAGTCGTCCATCCCATGAGCGCCCGATCGGCGGTGCGCAACTGCACGTCTCCCACAATTCGTTCCTTGATCTCAGCCTCCCCCACCCGTTCGAGGACCGACTCGCGTGGATCGGGGTTCACGGCGACTACAAGCTGCCGATCTCCGTCCCTCGGCACACCGCCCAACCGATAGAAGCCCGGAGGTCCCGGCACGGCAAACTCAACCCACGCCCGGCTGCCCTCCGTCTGCACGGGCAGATCGAAGGACTCGCCCTCCGGTGGGCGTACCGCCACGCGACGCGCCGCGGGATCGGGCCACGCCAGCCGCACTCTCTCTCCTGCGAGGACGTTGCGGGGCCCAGCGGGCGATCCTTGGACCGCGAGGTAGAAAACGGCTTGTTGCACGAGGGCCACGAACGCGGGGTGCACGGGCAGATCGTTCCACTCGCGGTCGGCCGTGGAAGCGAAGACGAGCGTGCCCCCCGCGCCGGCGCGTCCTTCGACGAGGTAGGCGTCCCCGTTCCCGAGTCGCAGGATCACGGCACCCCGGCCCGATATCGGCTGAAGACGCGCGTACCGTTCCACCCGGACGAGACTCGGCCCGCCCTGCGTCCCGCCCGCGAAGGGCTCCAGCAGCGGATGCCCCCAGTTCACGGCGGTCAGGCCGATGCCGGCCTGCCCCGGGACCGGATCGACTGCCTGCTCTCCGCCGAAGACGACGGGCAGAATCGCGCCGAGTCGCTCGTTGTACTCCGCGCTTTCCGCCCGCTTCCCCATGAAGAGGATGAGCCCCATGCCGCGCCGCACGGCATCGGGAATCCCCGCCAAGCTCTCCTTGGGGAGCGACGCGAGAGCCACGTTCGCGAGGATCAAGACATCGGTGGCCTTGAGCGTATTGGCTTCGAGCATATGGGGTCGGATGATGGCGGGCTGAAGTTCCGTTCCGCCCCGGGGGACCTTCAGAAACGCCTTGCTGAGGTAGAACGCCTCGCCTTCGAGAGGCACGCTGCCGAACTCGCCCTCCACCAGCGTGACGCGCAACGCCGTTCGGGTATCGGCCGCGAAATAGCGGATGTCGTCGTGGGGAAGATCATCGGCTGCGAGCCGTGCCTCGGCAAGCAGGGCTTCGCCCTGCACGGGCGGGGCCACCTGCGCCACGGCGTTCAGGAGGTTCCCCTCGGTCCGATTGAGAACGATCCGCCCGACGGTTGTGGATCCCGCGCGCAGCGTCACCACCGCGTCGGGCTTCCCGTTGCCGGGCCCCAAGGCCACCGTTGCGTTCAGATCCCACTCCGTGCCGTGTCGCGTGGGCCGCGCCCTCATCTCCACCACACCGTCGCTCGCGCCTTCCCAGACCGCCGCCATGTCCACCACGTCCACCCCCACGTTATCCGGCAACTTGATGGCACCCCCTTCGCTCTCCCACGACGTCTTGCGCAGATCGCTGAGCACGTAGATGTGGCCGCCTTCCGGAAGCTTCCCCAGCGCCTCCTTGATCCCGTGGAGCGCCCGCACAGCGCCGAAGTAGGGACGTGTGTCCTTCAGAAATCGAGACAGCGCATCGAGATCCGATGACGCGAGAGAGGCCTCATCGGGTTCGAGTGCACCCAGGCGGAGCAGGTGGACGCGTCCCTCCAGCCCCGCCAGTCTGGCCTGTACCCACTCCGTCGCCAGTTCCAGAAGGTTCGAGCCTCCGGACCGCGCCAGCATGCTCGCGGAGTTGTCGATCACGAAGGCGGTGGGCTCATTCCCTCCCGTATCCGGCGCTGCCCCTACCCCTGAGAGGAACGGACCCGCGAGGGCCAGCGCAAGCGCCACCACCAGGGCCGTTCGCACCGCGAGGAGCGCCCGCTCTCTCCACCGGTTGAAGCGCGCCGTGTTCTGCTGAATCCGCAGGAGCAACGCGATGGGTGGAAAGAGCTGCTGCCGGGCCCGGCTCCGCGTCAACAGGTGAATGACGATCGGCGCCGCGGCGAGGGCCGCGAAGGGCAACAAAAGCGGCTGCAAGAAACCCATCAGCGGCTCGCCGTCACGCCCTGGTGGACCGCTCTCTGCTCCAAGTATCGGAAGAGGAAGCGATCGACGGGCTCGTCGGTCGAGAGTTCGGCATGCTCCACGCCGTTGGCCAGGCAGGCCGCCTTCACGTCCGCGACAAACCGGGCAAAAGCTTCTCGATAGCGGGCCCGAATCGCTTCCGGGTAGGCCAGCACGCGGGCCGCGGTCTCCGGCCCTACGAATTCCGTGCGCCCCTTGAATGACAGACTCCGCTCCACCGGGTCAATGACGTGGAAGACCGCGCTCTCCGCGCGAACCTGGCGCATCATCGCCAGCGCACGATCGAGGTCCTCAGGTGTGAGATCCAGGAAATCCGATATGAGCACCACGAGACTTCGCCGGTGGATGCGAGGCAGAAGCTCCTGGAGCGTCGGCAGGAGCCCGGTTCCACCCTGCGGCCGGACGGCGCTCAGCAGCTCGTGAAGGATGCGGAGCTGACCCGAGCGCGCACGGGGCAGCACCACGGAACGGGAACCCTCGCGAAAGGCGGCCACGCCCGCGGCGTCGCCCTGATTTAGAAGAAGGAACGAGAGGGCCGACGCCAACGTGGCGGCACATTCGAACTTCGTCGCCCCCGCCGTCCCGAAATCCATCGAACCGCTCGCGTCCACGAGGAAGTACGCGCGCAGGTTCGTTTCTTTTTCGAACTGCTTCACGTAGTGCTTGTCCGTCTTGGCGAGCAGCTTCCAATCGAGGTAGCGGAGATCGTCGCCCGGCGAGTAGGTCTTGTGCTCCCTAAATTCGATCGAGGCGCCGTAGTGAGGGCTGGGGTGAATCCCCGTGAGCGTCCCCGTGACGCGACGGCGCGTTCGAAGCACGTACGAACGCAGCCTCTCCAGTTTCTCCGGCGCGAGGAGGACGGTGGCCATCTCCGGTCGCGATCTTATCACCCCCCTATCGCCCCGGCGACTCCCGGTGCTGCAAACCTGGCTAGAACAGAGCGCAGGCGTTCAGCGGTCAGTCCGCCTCGGGCCGATCGGCCGTCAGCCTCTAATGCCGCTCGATGATTGATTTCGGTCATATCGCAGAATCTAATGTGGAGCCACCCTATCCAGGACATGGTGGCTTTGTTGGAACGGGAATTGCTCTTGGGAGAGGTTGGAGACTTGGCAACCAAGAGACCGTTCAAGGGTGGTGCCGGATCGAAACGAGACGAAGGTTCCGGATTCCGGGTGTTGATTGCCGAAGATGAGCCTTCCCTCCGGCTGACCCTTTCGGATTACCTGAGCGACCTCGGTTTCGTTGTAGACAGCGCAGCCGACGGCACGCAAGCCCAACTCAAGCTCCGATCTCAATTCTACAATCTGGCGATATTGGATATCCGCCTGCCGAAGGTGGACGGTCTCACGTTGTTCCGTCAAATCAAGCAGGACGGCCGAGGCACGGAGGTGATTCTCATGACCGCGTTCGCCTCGGTGGTCGACGCCGTGCAGGCCGTCAAACAGGGTGCTTACGACTATCTCACCAAGCCCTTCGACCGCGATGAGCTTCTCATCCGAGTCCGGCGAGTCCAGGAGGAGAGCCGACTTCGTGCCGAACTCCAGGAAGCCCGGCGGCGCCTGAGTGAACTGGATGCTTCGCGCAGGATCCTGGGCGGCTCGCCGCGAATGCTCACTCTCCTGGATCAAGTGGGCGTCGTGGCGGCCTCCGAATCCAACGTCCTGATCATGGGAGAAACGGGGGTGGGAAAGGAATTGCTGGCGAGGGAAGTTCACCGGCTCAGTTCGCGCGAAGCCAAGCCCTTCGTGGCCGTGAACTGCGCCGCTTTTCCAGAAACCCTCCTCGAGGCGGAGCTCTTCGGATACGAAAAAGGCGCCTTCACCGGCGCCGTGAAGAGGCGCGACGGGAGGTTCAAGGCCGCGGACAGGGGCACCCTGCTCCTGGATGACGTGTCGGAGATACCTCTTCCGGCGCAAGCCAAGCTTCTCCGCGTCATCCAAGAGGGGACCTTCGAACCTCTCGGGACCAATGCAAGCGTTCAAGTAGATGTTCGGATCATTTCCACCACCAACGTAGACCTCCTCCAGCGAGGCAAGGAGGGCCGCTTCCGGGAGGATCTCTATTACCGGCTGAATGTGGTCGGCTTGGAGGTGCCTCCTCTCCGGGATCGGAAAGACGACATCCCGATCCTCGCCGCCGCCTTCCTCGGGCGACTGGCGTCAAGACAGGGTTCAACCCGGCAAGACATTGCGCCGGCGGCGTGGGCGGCCCTCACCTCCTACGCCTGGCCCGGCAATGTCAGAGAACTTGAACACGCGATCGAACACGCCTCCATCCTGGCCCGCGGCGGTGAGATTGACGCCGCGCACCTTCCCGAAGCGGTTCGCGGCACTAGCTCGAACACCTTGCTCTCGGATCACATGGCGCCGGGATCGCGCGGTTTGGAGGACGCCTTGAAATCGTTCGAACGCGAGTACCTTTCCAGAACTCTGCAGTCCACGGGATGGCGCAGGCAGGAGACCGCCGACTTGCTCGGCATCTCGCGCAAGACGCTCTGGGAGAAACTGCGCGAGCACGGGCTGAATCCACCGGCCGAAGAAGAGGAAAAGGATGAGTAAGCGTTCAGCGGTCAGCAATCAGCCTCGGATACAGAGGCAACCGTGCATGGCGGAACTTCCAAGGCCTTGTCTGGAAGCTGAAAGCTGAGCGCTGATGGCTGAACGCTTACAAGGATGAAACTTCCAGGCAGAAAAGATAGCGACCGCCAGGACGTCGTCTTTCTCGTCTTGCGCGTTCTGGCGTTCGGGGGAGGGCTCCTGTTCGTTTTGTCTTCACGTGCAAGCTTCCCGTCCATCCGAACCGTCCTCGCCCTCTTTGTGTCGTTTGCCGCCGTAAGCCTCGTCCTCTACATCACGGCCTGGCCCTTATTGAAGAACAAGAAGCACTTCTACTTTTTGGCGGGTTGGATCGATCTCCTGGTTCTCTTCGTGCTCATCCGGTTCACCGGGGAATTCCGCAGTGACTTTCTACCGGCCCTGTACCTCTTCTGCGCGTTCCACAGCTATTACTTCGGAAGACGGGAGGGCAGCGTTTTCGCCCTCGGCGCGGCTGCCGTCTTGATCTTCTTTCTGCTGGAGGCCTCACGGGTTGGCGGTGGCCCCACCTGGTTCGACGCCATTCTTCCGGTCGGCATAATCGGTACTCTCAGCTTTCTCATGGGCAACCTCTCGGACCACGACCGGGCTCTCCTCCGGAAAGTTGAACATCAACGCAGCGAGACCGCCGATCGATGGAGCACCTCCGAGGGAATCATCGACCAGCTCATCGAACTGCTCCCCGACATGGTGGGGTGCAGCGATGCTGAGCGTCGAATCACCCGCGTCAACCAGAAGGCGTTGGACATCACAGGCTACACTAGGGAGGAACTCATTGGGAAGAACTTTGCCGACATCCTGGCGCCGGACTCCGTCAAGACGAACGTCGCCGCGCACGATCGCGTAAAGGCCGAGGGTTCCTCGGCCCACGAGACCGCCATTCTCACCAAAGACGGACGCCGCGTTCCGATGGACGTCAGCGCCATAGCTATCAAGGACCCGGAGGGGCGATTCGTATCCACCCTCGGGCTGGCGCGAGACATCAGCGCAAGGAAAGATGCCGAACAGCGGGGAAGGGCCTTGACTGAACGACTTTCCGCCGTCGGCCTGCTGGCCTCGGGCGTGGCCCACGAGATCAACAACCCCCTCTCCGGCCTGATGAATGCCCTGAAGGCCCTGGAGCAGGATGATCCGAACCCGGCGCGACGTGAACGCTACATGAGAATCATGCATGAGTGCCTGGAAAGGATGGCCGACACCATCAAAGGACTCCTTCGATTCAGCCACCCGGACACTCTCCACCCGACCGACGTGAGTCTTCCGGCCTTGATTGACGACTGCCTCGACCTGCTCGCACCGGCGGTCAAGGAGAAAGCCATCAAGGTACGCAAACTTTGGGGAAACCCGCCGGATGGGAGGAACGGATATTCCGTTCTTGCCGACCGCGGGCAGCTTCGCCAGGCCTGCATGAACGTTCTCCTCAATGCCATTCACGCGGTTCCGAGCGGAGGCATGGTCGAAGTCAACTTTGCGCATCAGGAGAACAGGATCGGCATTCAGATAGCGGACAACGGTCCGGGCGTTCCGAAA
>JACPQY010000062.1 GCA_016190245.1 Nitrospirota bacterium
GCCGGCGGGGGGGGGTGGCGCGGCGACGCGTCCCGGCACCCCTTGGAACGCGAGCGGGGCGAGCGCGCCATAGTAGGCCGCGGAGAGGAACACCCACGACTTGAACCCCGGTTGCCTGCGGGTGGTGGGAAAGATCCGGGCGTAATTCGACCCGATGAGAAGCCCGGCCCCGCTGAACGATTCGAGGAGCGCGGCCGAGGCGCGGTCGAAGTCCTCGTACAGGAACCAGCCGAGCCCGGTCCCGAACTGCGCGCCGAGACCCGTCCATGCGGCGGTCCGGAAGGAAGTCGTAGGCGCATCGCGCATGTACTGGTTCGTCACCAATCCGGCCAGGTAGCCACTCGATGCGCCCACCATCGCGGCACCGAGCCGAGACGTTCGCGGCGGGTCTTTTCGGAACATTTCGGGCGCCCAAACTCCCACCCACATCCCGTATCCGGTTCCGAGGAAGATCCGGGAGACGTTCGCGGATCGGACGGAGACGCGAGAGGTGGCCAGGGCCGCCGCCGCCAGACCCGTCGTCGTTCCCCCGAGCGCCAGCCACGAGGCCTTGGCCGTGTGATCGCCGGGGCCGGCCATCGCCTCCAGTCCCCAGCCGAAGATGCCACCCGCCATGCCGCCGAAGTTCACGAACATCGTGTCACCCACACCCCAGTCCAGCCGATACGCCGAGATCGCGCCGACGCTGATCCCCACTCCTTCGCCCAGGAGGTTGTACAGGCGGCGGACGTGGGCTCGGTCTTCCTCCATCCCGTTGGCCGCGAAGTGGGAGGCGCCGATCCCCCAGATGGTGGAGGAGCCCCACCAGTACGCCTTGCCGGTGGGCACGCCCTCGGAAAAATGGGTCAGGAGATACGCCGTGCCGCCGCCCACGGTCAGACCGATCGGGTAGGTCCAGCCGGGCGAGACCTCGGACCTCGACGCCTCGCGCATCAGCTCCATGAACGAGGCGCTGTAGATGGCGGCACTCGAAACCACGAGCCACCGCCCCCTCATTCGGGGCGCATCCGGCATCTCGGGGACTTCGGGGATGGGAGGGAGCTCGGGCATTTCGAGCTTGGGACCGGTCGGCTGCGTGGGCTCCGGCAGGGGCGCAGGGGAGGGGGGGGCGGCCGGCGTCGTCGGAGGCTTTTCCTCCGAGGTGCCTGCCGAGGGCTTGGGCTGGGCCTCCGGCGAGGTTGGCGGCGGCTTCTCGAACTGCTCGCGAAGCACCCTCTCCACAACGCGGTCGAGCTCGTCGGGCAGCCGTTCGCGCGCGGCATCGAGGAACCGCTCGGCTCCCGGTGGGGCCCGCTTCGCGTAGACCTCGATGGCGTGGGCGCGCACGGGTTCGATTGCTGTCGTGTCAAGGATCAGGTCCTCCAGAAGGAGATTCACTTCTTCGGACTTGAAGCGCGTCAGGGCATCGAGTCCGGCGAGGAGCACCTCCGCAGCGCGCTCGGAGGAGAACATCCTCGTGAGGGAGGCGAGGGCCGCGTCCATGGGGAGTTGCCCCAGAGCCGTTGCCACCGCCGCGCGCACCTTGGGATCCGAGTCGCGCAGGGCCGAGGAGAGCGGCTTCGCGAAGCGGGCTTCTCCCGTTCGTCCCAGCCACTCCGCCGCGGCTCGCCGAGCGGCCGGATCCTCGGGGTCCACGAGCTGAATGAGAGCGTCGGCCGCATCCTTGATTTCCGGTGTGGCGGCCGAATGTGGAGAGGAGAGGTGAACAATCAGAGCTGCTGCAAGGATCGGCAGGAATGTCGGTGGCCCTGTGCACCACCCGAGCCGGCGACGGCGGGTCACGACAGAGAATCTACGGCATCGCCGAGCCGATTGCGAGTGAGGCGTGGAGTCTGGTGCCCCCTGGTCCGGGGCGCCTTGGTCTCGCGCCCTGGCGCATCCGCACATCAGAATCCGCTGGCAAGGTCGGGGCAGGTTTCCGTCATTCCCACCCGTCCTCCGTCCGCCTCAGGCGGACTGCTGCGGAGGGGGAAGCGGGAATCCAGAAGGAGAGCCCTGGACCCCCGCGTCCGCGGGGGTGACGACCTGCCTCACCAGACAGGTGATAGTGTGCTCCTCGGAGGTGCGCGATTGGTCACATCCGTGCCGGAAAGGCCGCGCTGGACACACACAGGTGTTGTGGTATAATATACTCTAGATTACTTTTATCTATATGGCCATCAAGCACCTCATCCTGTCCGAACTGACGCGAGGGCCCGCCCACGGGTACGAGTTGAACCGCAGGCCTCTCCAGCCCCTGCACACGGACTTCGGCGTGACGAAGCCCCACATCTATGCCGCGCTGCGCTCTTTGGAGGAGGACCGACTCGTGCGCCATCGGTCCGCCCGCAGCGGTCGGTTTCCCGAAAAGCGGCGGTACTGGATCACGGCGGCAGGCCGTCGCCACCTCAAGGAATGGCTGAAGGCCCCGACGGATGAATCTCCCTCGGCCACCTTGGCGATGGCCGCTTGGGACCCGTTCGCGGCCAAGGTCTACGCTCTGGGAGCCGCCGAGCCGTCCGCGAGGCGGCGAAAGGCCCTGCAGCAGCTCGCGCAGACCGAAGAACGCATCAAGGCATACGGAAAGGCTCTCGTCAGCGCTATGGGTGGGCGCGATTCGCGGTTGCGATGGGTCCTATCGCATGGCCTCGGGCTCGAGCGGGCGCGTCTGGCGTGGCTACGATCGTTGGCCGGGAGGCGGAGGCGCCCGTTGCGCAGGGGCAGGGTGACTACTCGGCTCGTAAACCGTGAATCATCAGGTTGGAGTCGCTAGCGCGATGCCTGCATATCTTGCGCATAATAGATGTTTCAAGTAAGATCTTGAAGTGCAGAGAAGATAATGAATGTGTCCGCGGCGATTGAGCAATTCCTGGACTACGTTCAGGTTGAGAAAGGCCTGTCTCCCCATACGCTAGAGAACTACCGTCGCTGGCTGGATCACTTGATGTCTTGGCTCAAGTCGAAGGGTCCCGGGGACATTCTTGTCAGCGCCCTCACGCCAGATACGGTATGGAAATACCGGCTGTTTCTGGCGGGTCGTCCGAAGGCTAAGGGGCACGGTCGTGGACCTGTAAGTCGGACGACCCAGAGGTACTTCTTGATTGTGATGAGAGCCATGCTCCGATACCTGGCGAAGCGCGGCGTCCAAGCCATAGGTCCCGAGCAGGTCGACTTGCCGAGGCCGAACCCAGCCCGCGTCAAGGTGCTGGACGGACAGGCCGTCGAGCGCCTGCTCGCCGCGCCAGAGACGCGGAGGCCACGGGGTCTTCGCGACCGTGCTCTGCTTGAGGTCCTGTTTTCAACCGGTTTGCGTGTCTCCGAATTGGTCGCACTGGATCGCGATCGAGTGAATCTGACGGACGGCGAGTTCTCGGTGATTGGCAAGGGCGGGAGGACTCGGGTGGTTTATTTGTCGGATCCGGCGCGTCAATGGTTGGCCAAATATGTCGCGGGTCGAAAGGATAATGAAAAGCCGCTTTTCGTCACAAGCCGGGGGCATCCGGGATCATCGCAATGGGCCAAGCGCCTGTCCGTACGCTCGGTCCAACATCTGGTCAAGCTCTATTGCCGAAGAGCTGGGATAACATTGCCGGCGAGTCCGCACACGCTACGCCACAGCTTCGCGACCGACCTCCTCGGCCACGGCGCCGACCTGAGGAGCGTCCAGGAGCTTCTCGGCCACAAGAACGTGGCGACGACGCAGATATACACGCATCTTACCAATCCTCAACTTCGGGATGTTCACAGGAAATTCCATCGTGGGGGGAGATCGAGCTAGGGACATGGCCAAGATTCGAGGCAAAGATGCGTCCAAGCGTTTTCGAGGATGGACGATGGCGCATCTCGATGATGGCTTTAAGAGATTCATGAGGGAGCACGGACGACTCCCGGACTGGAAAGAAGTGAACGCTTGCAGCTACCTCCCAAGTACACGCCAAATCCAGGACCGATTTGGTGGCTTGACGGGCCTGAAAAAGAAACTCGGGTACGCGGATGTATCATTTGGTACAGGAACTCACCGGTCCGCCATCGCATCACGCACGGGATCACGGGGGCTCGAGCATGAACTCAGAATTGAAGGAAAACTCATCGAGCGATTCGGGGAGGTCTTCGTGCATGGTGAGAAACGGATCGGTGCCACTCGCAAGCGCGTGGATTTTTTCGTATTCACTGCCGATGGGCCATTCGCCGTGGATGTATTCGATTCGGATGACATCCACTCCTTCATTGTCCATCTGAATATTAAGCTCAGGCGGTACGAAGACTTTCCCTCCGAGGTCCCTCTCTTGCTGGTATGCATGAACCAGGCTCTCTCAGACGACAGGATCGAGGCAATTCTGGCGGCAAAAGAGAGGAAAGTACCGGAGTCTTTCCGGGTCCTTGCGTACGCAGGATTCCTGAAATCACTCCATGAATTTCGGCCACACAAGTGGCCGATGTGATAGAGTCTCCGACTTCGCCATGGATCTGTTGAGCCACGGAGCGGATTTGAGGTCGGTGCAGGAACTCCTCGGCCACAAGAACGTCGCCACCACTCAGATCTACACCCACCTCACCAATCCCCAACTCCGCGACGTCCATCGGAAGTTCCACCGCGGGAACAGGTAGCCGCAGCCCTTAGGCCGCGCTGGTCACGCTCCTTGAAAGGTGCGCCTACCACCCTTCACAGGCATGCCCCCCCCCTACGCCGTCGCCACCTTGTCCATCTCACCCATGTCCGTCACCATCACGCGCGATAGTTCCTTCACCAGCAGACGGGACACGATCCCAGCCAGGGTTCGCCGCCCCTGCGGCGTGACCCCCTCGAACCGGATCCCGACCAGATGCCCGCTCCCACCTCCTTCATCCCTTCTGCACCAGATGGCGGACCCCTCGGCCTGAACGCCCGTCTGCTCCCCCCCCTGCCCGCCGGGCACGTCAAGCTTCAACCGGCTGCCCGGGGGGACCTGTTCCCCCACCAGCAACCTGGCCCCCGACGAAGAGATCTCGCATAGCCTACCCTCGCGCGGGCCTTGCGCGGAACCGACGGCGTAGTAGAGAACCGACCACTCCGCCGGGCAGCGTTGAGCGATCCGCCGCTCCTGGTAAAACTCTACCCGGTTCCGGCCCCGCCGCTTGGCCTCGTACAGCGCCTGGTCCGCGTGCCGGAGAAGCTGGCTCATGTGCACGATCTTCGAGAGCGGGAACGAGGCGACGCCGAAGGAAGCGGTGACCACAAGGTTTCGCTCGTCGAGCGCCACGGGATGGGCCGCAATCCGGACCCGGAGCCTCTCCGAGAGCACCATGGCCCCTTCGAGGCCCGTCTCCGGCAGGATGAGAGCGAACTCCTCCCCACCATAGCGCGCGGCCACGTCCGTGTCCCGCACGGTCTCCCTGATGATTCCCGACACCTGCCTCAGCACGGCATCCCCCACGACGTGGCCGTACGTGTCGTTGACCCGCTTGAAATGATCCAAGTCCATCATGACGCAGGAGAACGGCCGGGCGTACCGAAGCGACCGCATGAGTTCGAAATAGAGCGCGCGGTGAAGGTGGAGATGGTTCACCAAGCCGGTCAAGGGGTCGCGCGTGGACAGCTCGCGCACCCGCTGGTGGAGATGGGCGTTCATGAGGACCGTCGCCAACACCTGCCCGATCAGATCGGCCCTCTGTCTGTCCGCCTCGCTGAACCGCCCCGCGCGCGGGTTGTTCAGGTTGAGCACACCCACCGGCTGCCCGCCGAGCCTGAGCGGTACGATCAGGGCATCGGGCGTCTCGTACTTCCCACGGGCTTCCCCTATCGGCCGATACTCGTGCGCATCCGCCAAGAGCACGCTTTCCTGGCCCACCATCGCTTGGAACATCACGGCTGCCTGCGTGGAGTCCACACTCAGCCCCTCCGCCAGATCCGGGTGATTGTGAACCCCAAGACTGAGCCTGCTCGTGTCGGAATCGTAAATAAACAGAGAAAATAGTTTCACATGGAGAACCTGAGAGAGTTGACTTCTGAGCGTGAGGTACACCTGACGCGGATCGAGATGATTCACAGCGCGGAAGAAGATCAGAGCGCGCTCTGAAAAAGGCATGTCACCCAATGGCGCAGACCCTTGCCCCGCACCGGTTTCTGACCTCGGCCCTCCGTTGGCCCGAATCAGAGGTGGGCGCACCTCGTCTGTCAATTCACTACCTCATGCCCAAACATGCACTGGTATTGGTCCGCAAGAATAGGCATATATAAGCGTTCGTATAGGGACTTATGTCTCATGGACGATATATCTAATAAGCACGCTCTGGCCTCCAGTTCCGTGAAATGGGAGTGAACAAAGCCTAGTACGTGAAGGCGATATGCGTATTATACGCTTTATACGTATTCTCATGCTTACCCCAGTTTTTTCTGACGAGTGCACAAACTGTACCCCCATACTTAATTAGACTCCTGAGACCCCTGTTTTGTTCCAAGCTGCATTTTTGGGCGCACCCATCAAAGGGTGCGGCTACCTGCCGGGAGCGTCCTCGGTGGTAGCCGCGGGCTTCATGCCCGCGCCGCACAGGCTTCGGGAGTGTGCCCCAAAACCGGCCCGGAAGAGAAGGTAAGCCCCGTGAGTCTAATCTTAAATGCAGGCCCATGGCGCACGTATGAGGGGTTCAATTTCGGACCGTCCGAACCCGGCGGACCGCCTGACCGGACCGGACCAGGCCTCCCCCACCACTCCTGACCGGTTTCGCCTCGCGACTCTTCCATTCTCCCCGGTCACCGTGCACTCCGCCCGTGGCGGATCCCCGTTCACTCTCCCGCCCGTCTTTTTACTCACTGCTCACTGTTTACTGTTCACCCTTCACGGCTGCACGAAACC